>DAOUHF010000156.1:0-26702 GCA_034428795.1 Dehalococcoidia bacterium | reverse complement strand
TACGCCGCCAGACCCGCCAGAGCGGTCACGCCGGTGGAACTCCGGTCTTCCGAGTACTGGAAAGGCAAGGCTCCCTGCGCCATAATGGTTGCACCTCGTTGGTGATGGATTGGTTTTGTCGCTTACCATCATAGCCAGCTTTGCAGCCGGCTCCAACGAGGTCTTTCTTTCTCTTTTGATGGTGGATTTGGGAACGATTCCCATGTCGGCCACGCCCCGGGTTGACTTTCGTGGCGGAGGGAGCGTGGTTTCAATTATCTCAAAAGTCCCTTCCCCCTCAGGGGGAAGGTTAGGATGGGGGTGGCCCGACCGCGTAGGTCCGTATTCAGAGAGGCTGAATTTATGACGCGATTGCCGGGCCGCGTCGGGCTTCTGGGGGCACGGCAGTTAGCCTGCGTGTTAAGATGTTAGCGTCAACTGGCTCTTAACATTTGCGAATAGACAGGAAGACGAGGAGGAACATGAAAACAACGCTATCCATACTTAAGGCAGACGTGGGTTCGATTGGCGGTCACACCAAGCCTTCGGACCGGATGCTCGATTCAGTAAAGTCCGACGTCGCAGCCGCAATCGGCCGCGGCCTGCTCATCGACGCCTTCGTGGGCCATACCGGTGACGACATTTGTATAATTACCTCTCACACCAGAGGTGAAAACGACACCGACGTACACCAATTTGCTTGGAACGCCTTCCTCAACGCCACCGATATCGCCAGCCAATACGGACTTTACGGCGCCGGGCAGGACCTGTTGGCCGACGCTCCCTCCGGAAACATCCGCGGCGCCGGTCCGGCGGTCGCGGAGATCGAGTGGGACCACGACCCGGTCAAGACCAACCGGATACGGCCGGCGGAGTCCTTCATGGTGCTGGCGGCCGATAAATGCGGGCCCGGAGCGTACAACCTGCCCTTGTTCCTGGGATTCGCCGATCCCATGTACTGCGCCGGACTCATGCTGCCTCGGCTGAACGAAGGCTTCACATTCAACATCATCGACATGGACAACACGGGCGGCGACAGCCTGATCTCCTTAAACGCTCCAGAGGACTACTACAAGATAACGGTACTGCTGCGGGACAACGAGCGGTTTGGCATCGACAGCATCGTCTCCCGCCACACCGGTCAGACGGCGGCGGCGGTGTCTGCCACTCGCATGCACAACATCGCCGGCACCTATACGGGCAAGGACGACCCGGTTGCCCTGGTACGCAATCAGGGAGTTTTCCCTGCTCCCGAGGAACTGCTGTCCCCCTACGCCAAGGCCCACTTCATCGGAGGCGATGCCCGGGGCTCTCACGTGATGCCCCTCATGCCGGTGGCCATCAACACAGCGGTTACCGGAATGTACTGCCTGCCGCTGGTCTCCTGCATCGGTTTCTCCCTCAGCGCGGAGGGCCGTTTCTCCGATTCCTTCGCCGACTTCTTCGACAATCCGGCTTGGGACTATACCCGTAATTTGGCCCAGGAAAAGGGCATCCAGATGCGCTCCCAAGGCTGGTCCGGCGCGGCGATGCTCCCCTACAACGAGCTGGAATACTCCGGCTTCCGCACGAGTATCGGCGACCTGGTGGACCGGTTCGCTTTCCGGAACGGCAAGGTCGAGGAAGCTGCGATCCCGGAGAAGGCGGGGGCCGCCGGCGATTAACCGGCCTCACACCCGCCGATTTGCCACCCGAAAGGAAGGGGCCTGCGGTCGAACACCGCAGGCCCCTTCCGTTTTCGCTCCGGTATAGGACGGGAATTTACTCGGCCAAGCGCAAACCCAGGTCCGTCAATTGGGCGGGTTCCACCGGCGCCGGCGAATTGAACAAAAGGTCCGACCCGCTCTGGGTTTTGGGAAAGGCAATGACGTCGCGGATGGACCTGGCGCCGGCCAGGATGGCCACCAGCCGGTCTATGCCGGGAGCGATTCCACCGTGGGGGGGCGCGCCGTAATCGAAGGCCTCCAGAATCTGGCCGAACCGTTCGTTAACCTCTTCCCTGGTGTACCCCAGGATGGCGAAGACCCTCTCCTGCAACTCCCGGCGATGAATCCGGATGCTTCCGCTGGCCAACTCCGACCCGTTGCAGACGAGGTCGTATGCTTTGGACCTGATGCCGGAAAGGTCCTCACCCTCCAGGCGGCCCTCCTCGCCGTCGCCCGGCGCGGTGAACGGATGGTGTGAGGAATCCCAGCGGTTGCCGTCGGCGTTCCATTCGAAGAGAGGGAATTCGGTGACGAACGCGAAAGCCAGTTCGTCGGGGTCGGCCAGGCCCAGCGATTCACCCACGTGGGTGCGGACGGCGTTCAACCAGTGACTGATTCCCGGCTCCTTCCCGGCCATCAACAGGACCATGTCCCCCGGGCCGGCTCCCATCGTGCCAGCGAGGCGTTGGTGCCACTCTACCGGCATCCTCAGGCCCGCCGACTGGAGCACCTCGTCCTCCCGCTGCTCACCGACGGGACCGGCGCCGCGGTAACGAATGTGGCTCAGCCCGCCGGCTCCCGCTTCCTTGGCCAAGGCCTCC
This sequence comes from Dehalococcoidia bacterium, assembly GCA_034428795.1. Taxonomy (GTDB): domain Bacteria; phylum Chloroflexota; class Dehalococcoidia; order Lucifugimonadales; family UBA3495; genus VXOI01. The sequence continues at coordinate 24,196 of DAOUHF010000156.1, read as the reverse complement.
AATTCCCGCACTTGGGAGGTGGTATAGTGGGCCAGTCCCGGGGCCAAGAACCCTCTGATCCGCCCGCCGGTCTCGGCTGTGGTAAGAAACACCCGGAACTCGGTTTCGGTCGCCAGGCCGGTAACGTCGGTGATCTCCAGTCCGAAGCGAAGGTCGGGCTTGTCCGAAGCGTAGCGCTCCATCGCTTCGGCGTGGCTCAACCTGTGGAACGGAGTGGCGAGCTTCTTCCCCGGCGCCACCGCCGTCACCAGCCCGGTATACAACTCTTCGGTGAGATCGAGCACGTCGTTTTCCTCGACGAAACTCATCTCCAGGTCCAGCTGGGTGAACTCCGGTTGACGGTCCGCTCTCATGTCTTCATCACGAAAGCATCGTGCGATCTGGAAATATTTGTCGACCCCGGCGACCATCAGCAACTGCTTCAGTTGCTGGGGCGATTGGGGCAGGGCATAGAAGTTGCCCGGTTGGAGCCTGCTGGGGACCAGAAAGTCCCGTGCGCCTTCGGGCGTACTCTTCAGCAGGATGGGCGTCTCGATTTCCAGAAATCCGCGGGCGTCCAGAAAGTCCCGTATGTACTTGACCACCCTGTGCCGCAGCACCAGGTTGCCGAGCATCGGTCGACGCCGCAGGTCCAGGTAACGGTATCTCAGTCTCAGCCCCTCGTCGGCCCCCGCGTCGTCGGAGATGTAGAAAGGCGGAGTGAGGGAGCGGTTCAATACCGTGATCTCGTCGGCCATGACCTCGATGTCTCCGGTCGACATGGCCGGGTTCTCGCTTCCGGCGGGCCGCTGCCGGACGGTTCCCTTTACCTGCACCACCCATTCCTGGCGCAGGGTTTCGCCCACCCGGGCTGCGCCGGCCGATAGTTCGGGGTTGGCCACCACCTGCACGGTCCCGGAACGGTCCCGCAGGTCCAGGAATATTATGCCGCCGTGGTCCCGGCGCCGGTCGACCCAACCGGCCAGTGTGACCGAGGCGTCGGAGTCGTCCAATCCGAGGGTCCCGCATTCCGTGCTACGCAGCACGCAGAGTCCTCCTCAGCAAGCGTTAGTTTCCGTTAGTTTGGGAGATGCAAGGCCGACGGGAACCCCGCCGCCCGCTCCAAGACTAGGCGCCGGGGAATATTCTCAGGATATCGTCGAATGGGCTGGCCTGGGGCGAGGACAGCCCAGATACCGCCTCGGCCAAGGCGTCGGCGCTATCCACGGGAGGCAAGCAGACCGTGTCCAGGCAAACGTGAGCGCGGGCCCGGCTGTCATCCGTCAACGTCCGAACGGTCTTGATATCCAGGTTGGGATTGGGCAACCGCGCCGCCGCTTGGAGCAAGTCACGGCAGGAGGCGTCGCCGGGGCGGCCCTCCACGGTTACCTCCACCACCGGGTTCTTGAAGAGCCGGATGGCCAGACCGTACTCGGCGGCGAACTCCCCTTGCTCCCGGTAGGTATCGACGAAGGCGCTCAGGGTAACCTCGCAGAGCTGCCGGTAGTCCTCATTGCGAGTGACCTGATACAGGCGGACCAACGCCTCTACTGCCGCCACGTTTTCGGCCAGGGGCTTCTCCCGGACCTGCATGTGTCCCAACGCCTGCTCGTCGGCCTCGACGTCGAAGAACCCACCCCTTTCGCTGTCGAAGAATTTCTCGACCAATACCCTCGCGATTTCCACCGCGCGATCAAGGTACACCGGCCGCGCGGTGCTGGCGTGGGCCTGCACCATACCGGTCAGGAGCCAGGCCCAGTCGGCCAAAAACGCCGGACCTTCCCCGGGGCCGTCCTCGGTATAAACGCGGCTGAATCCGCTGTCCGCCGACATTTCATGCAGCCGTTCCAAGACCGGCAGGGCGGCATCGGCCAGGTCCTCCCGTCCCAGCTTCCATGAAGCGTCCAGCAGCACCGCGGCGGCCAGCCCGTTGCCGCTAACGTAGCACGAAGGGTCGGGAGGTGGCGGCCCCGTCTTCATCCGTTCCGGCGCAGACAGCCCAAAATAGGCGGAGTGGGCTCCCTGGCTGCCCCGGAACCCAGGAACTGCCGGGTCGTACAATTGGTTCAACACGTAATCGATGGTCTCTTCCGCCACGGCGCGGTAGCGGGGCTCATCCAACAACAACCAGGCGTCCAGATAGCACCGGGCCAGGTTCAGGTTGTCTTCCAATAGCTTTTCGCGCTGCGGGTCCGACCAGTCGGCTTGGGCGGCGTGCCTGAAGAAGCCGCCGTCTGTGGCGTCACGGACCGCCGAACCGGCCATTTGGTCCAGGGTCTTACGCACCATGGCGGCGTAAAAATCTTCCCCGGTCGTGCGGAGCATATGAATGACGAATCGAAGAATTCCGGGATTGGAGAACTTGGGTTCCTCGCCGAACCCGCCGTTCAGCGGATCGTAGGCGCCAGCGACGGTCCGCGCGATGCGGTCGCTCAAGCCCTGGTCCACTTCAGGGCCTGCCGCGAACCGCCGTGACTGCTCCCGGCGGCGGTGGTGCAGGTCTCGCGCCTGGGTGTATAGCTGGGGTTTGTCAGCGCGGTAAGCCTCTTTGAGCTCGGACAGCATGGCCAGGAACTGGTCGGGCGGCAGGTAAGTCGCCCCGCCGACGAGTCCGCCGTGGGGAGTCAAGAACGCTGTGGTGGGCCAGCCGCCCACGTTGTAACGGGAGTTGATGTCAGGCCGATGGTCATTGTCGACGCGGACTGCCACGAAGTCCCGGCCGAGTATCGCTTGTACGTCCGGGTCGGAGTAGCTGGTGTCGTCCATGACGTGGCACCAGTAGCACCAGACGGCGGAAATAGAGAGAAGCACCGGCTTGTCTGCATCCTGGGCGCGGGCGAAAGTCTCCGGCGTCCAAGGCTGCCAGTCGATGAGGTGGGCCCGGTTTGAATTGGGAGAAAATCGAAAGTTGGGCACTGTGGTTTCAAGTTAGCATAGCAGGGGCCGTTTTTTCAATTGACGGGGAGAGTTGACTCGGCCAGAAAGAATGGCGGCCCAGCGGCCCAGCGGCCCAGCGGCCCAGCGGCCCAGCGTATCGTGTATAGATGCCGGAAGGGTTGGCTACTTTGCCCCCCGTTGCCCCCCGATCTCACGCAGTCGCCAGATTTTCCGTCTCCAATTGGTAGGCCGCGTGGGTCAAGGGGACGCCAAGAAGTTGACGGGCCCGCTCCAGCCCAGGATGGCCGGCGTTGGACAATGGCACTAGGGAACCGCCCTCCATAGCCGCGATGGGCACACCGTCCATGTAAGCCAACCGGTTGCCCGGCACAGCCGCCACGCGGCTTCCCGGTGTCAGAATGCCGGCCAGGTTCAAGGGGTCGCAGGCTGACACCAACACGAACCGCCCCGAGGCATCCTGGCCCTTGACCCGCCGGAGCAAGTCGACGGCTTCGGGCAACGCAAACTGTTCCCCGACGAAACCGGACACGAAGCGTCCCCCTCGCACCTCTCCCCGCGCTTCCAAACGTCGCAGCACCCGAACCAGGTCCCGCCAGCGTAAGGCTAGGGCGTCCCTCGCCAGCAACTCGGGAAATAGGATCCCGTAACGCGAGAGCAGTTGGCGGGCAACGGCCTCGGTGCGGTCCTCGACGGGGTCCGGCGGCTCCAGCACCCACCAACGGCTGAATCCGCGGCGGCGGTGCAGGTTCCCCCGGAGGGGCCGGGGGGAACGAGCGGGGCGGCGGGGCCGGGTCGTACCACGGACCCGCTGCCGGACCGCCTCGAACCCGTCCGAGCTTATCCTCCCGGAAGCCGCCAGGCTCCAAATTGCCTCTTCCACGTCGCTGGGCAGCCGTTTCGTCGCAGCCACGATGTCGGACAGGAACGATGCCCCCCGCTGGGAAAGAAACTCCAGCGTCTCTTGGGCGGCGCCGGTGGGGTCTGCCATGTCCGAGGCCCCGGCATCCAACAACCAGTCCAGCGACTCCCGCAGCGCCAGGGTAACAGGCGTTGACTTGGTGAAGGCCGCTCGAGCAGGATGGCCGTTACCGAGTCCCAAAAGCCCACCGGCCCCGCCCGGCCTGCGGGCGGGAGAGGTCCGGCCCCAAACGACTTCTCCTTCCAGGCACAACCGGTCCAACGCCGTGGGGCTGAAATCGGTGAGGCGCGCGTTCAATACCTCTTCTTCGATCGCTCCGGCGGCGGACTCGAATCCCTGCAACTCTTCAATAACAGCCAACAGACCGCCCTCGCCCGATAGCCGGCAGGCGAGGTCGGCGTGCTGCCACTGGGTGAGGAAACGTATAAATGTTGCCGCCGGGACAGGCTCGACCTGGGCCCGAAGGGATGTGACGGTAGCCCGGTGGATGCGGGCCAGTATGCGCCGGTCGCAAAACTCCTGGCCGCCGTCGTTGCCGCCGAACTCTCCCCTGAGCACGGCGCCATCGGCTTCCAGGCGGGCCAGCGCGTAACCGACGTCTGAGGCCGGAAGGCACAGGGTCTCGGCCAGACGCGCCGGGGTAAAGGGGCCGGTGCATTCGGTCCAACCCTGGACCAGGGCGAGCACAGCGTCGTCACGGGTAATTTGGGAGGGTCCGTCCGCCTTCCCGGCCGCCGGGCCGAAGTCAACCTCCGCAAAGGCGGCCCTGACCAACGGCAAACGTTCCGCGGCGGCCCAAGCCTCTGTGTGTCCCGTCAAAAGCAGGCGGTAGGCGCGTCCTGTTGCAGACAGCTCGTGAAGCCACGATTCAACTTGCCCGGCGTCCTGTCCGCCCCGGTTGACGAGGGGCGCCCCGAGGGAGAGCAGGCCGAGGGTTAACAAGGCATCGTGCAATTCGTCGGCGTCCCTGATTCGGGGCCAGGCGTTTGCCGTTTCGCGGAGGATGGCGGCCGGGTCCAGCCGGGCCAGGTCCCGGGCGTCGTCGGGCAAGGCGCGGCGCAGTGAGACCGCGCGGGCCCGGCGCTCCTCCAACGGGGCGTCGTCCAAAAACGCATAGGGCATGGCGTTCAAAATCTGGTGGGAGAAAGCGGACGGCTGAACGGTGTCGCGGCCAAAGACCTCGATCTCTCCTCTCTGAATGCCTGCCAATACCTCCCGGCAGCCTTCCAGGTCCATGGCTTCGGTCAGGCAGTCCCGTACGGTCTCGAAGACCAGCGGGTGGTCGGGAATTTCGACGTCACCGGCGTTGGTGTTGTCCTGGCAGGCCACTTGGGCCGGGAAAACCGCCGCCAGCAGGTCATCGGACCACATGCGCTGCAACGGAGGCGGCACCTTCCGGCCGCCGCTGAAGCGGAGGATTGCGAGGGCCCGGGTGGCATTCCACCGCCACCGGGTGCCGAACACCGGCGATTGGAGGATGGCTTGAGTCAGGACATCTTCGATAGTGCCGGGGGTGAGGTAGCCGAACACCTCTTCCACGGGTATGGACACCCCCGGCGAGAGGGAGAAGTTGAGGCCGTCGTCGGTGGCCGACGCCTGAAGCTCGAAATCGAACGAACGGCAAATCCTCTTCCGCAGCGCCAGGCCCCAGGCACGGTTGATGCGTGATCCCATCGGTGCGTGGATGACCAGTTGCGTACCGCCGCTTTCGTCGAAGAAGCGCTCGGCTACGACCCTGCGTTTGGTGGGGACCAGACCGAGCACACGCTTGCCCTCCGCCAGGTAGGCGACCAACTGGCGGCTGGCTTCCTCGTCCACCCCGGCCTCTGATACCACCCAATTCCGCGCCGTCGCCGGCTCGGCCAGCCGCTGGTCGATTGCCTCGCGCAGCTCCGAGACCTCGTCCGACAATTCCCAGGTGCGGCCTGGGGCCTCCCCCAGCCAGAACGGTATTGTCGGGGGTTGGCCTTGGGCGTCTTCCACGCGTACCCGCCCATATTCCACTCTTCGAATCTTCCAGGCAGTATTCCCCAGCAGGAACACGTCGCCCTTGAGGCTTTCGATGGCGAAGTCCTCGTTGACGGTCCCCACAAAAGTATCGTCGGGCTCGGCGATGACGTCGTAATCCGCGTTGTCCGGTATGGCCCCTCCGCTGGTCATGGCGGCCAGCGGGGCGCCCCGCCTACCTTTCACCCGATGATTGACCCCGTCGCGGTGGAGGAATCCGGTGCGACGGCCCTGCCGCGAAGCCATCCCATCGGACTGAATGCGTACCACTTGGTCGAACTTCTCCCGGGGCAGGTCCCGATAGGGGTAGGCCCGCGTGCTAAGCATATACAGGGCGTCTTCAGTCCATTCCTCTTGGGCGCAGGCTGCCACCATCTGTTGGGAAAGCACGTCCAGCGGCCAGGGCGGGACGGCCAGGGTATCCAGATTGCCCCGGCGAACGGCCCGGCAGAGGGCCACGCACTCGGCCAATTCGTCGCGGGTCAGCGGGAACAGCCGTCCCTTGGGCGTGCCGCCCACCGTGTGGCCGGAGCGCCCCACCCGTTGCAACAGGACCCCGATGGACCTGGGAGAGCCGATCTGGCAGACCAGGTCGACCACACCGATGTCGATACCCAATTCCAATGACGCCGTGGCCACGCATACCCGTACCTGGCCCGTCTTCAACTTTTCCTCGGCCGTCAGCCGAATGGCCCGGGACAGGCTTCCGTGATGGGCTACGACCGCGTTCTCCCCCAAACGCTCGGACAACTGGTGGGCCACCCGCTCCACCAACCTTCGGGTGTTGACGAAGACCAGGGTTGTCTCGTGGGACTGGACCAGGCTGGCCACCCAGTCAAGGGCCTCGCCCCAGGTCTCGTGGCTGGCGATGGGGCCCAGTTCCCGTTCGGGAAGTTGGATGGCCAGGTCGATCTCCCGGGCGTGGCCGGTGTCGACAATCAGACAGTCAGGAGTCCCATCGGCCCCAATGTGGTCGCTTCCCACCAGGAACCGCCCCACTTCGTCGATGGGGCGTTGGGTCGCCGACAGCCCGATGCGGACGACCGGTTGTTCCGCCAACGCGCAGAGACGTTCCACCGACAGCGCCAGATGAGCGCCTCGTTTGTCGTCGGCCACGGCGTGAATCTCGTCCAGGATGAGGGTGCGGACCCCGGACAAACCTGAACGGCCGCTGCGGGAGGTAAGCAGAATGTACAGGGACTCAGGGGTGGTGATGAGGATGTGAGGCGGCTTCTTCGCCATTTTCTGGCGTTCCGACGCCGGGGTGTCGCCGGTGCGGACGGCGGCCCGTATTTCCGGCAGGGGAGTCCCTTTCCCGGCGGCCAGTTCGGATATCTCCCGGAGGGGCGTCTCCAGGTTCTTTTTGATGTCGTTAGAGAGGGCTTTGAGGGGGGAAACATAGACGACTTGGGTGGTGTCGGGAAGTTCCCCGTCCAGGCCCTGCCTTACCAGCCCGTCAATACAGGTGAGAAACGCCGCCAACGTCTTGCCGGAGCCGGTGGGGGCCGCGATCAGCGTGTGACGGCCTTGGGCGACGGCCGGCCAGCCTTGGGCTTGGGCCTCGGTCGGCTGCCCGAATCGCTCCTCAAACCACTGGCGGATCACGGGATGGAATTGGGAAGTTGGCACGTTAAACCTGCCGCGGTGGCCGGAATGATTGGCCGGAATGATTGGCCGGAATGATTGGCTGTATTTTCCCTGTCGGGGACGGTTGACGCAAGGCGCGGTTGTCCCTGAAGAGGTGGAACCATGATGAACGCCCGGATTGGACTGACTATTTCCATGGCCGCCGATCACGATTGGAAGCGTGTTCTCAGCGTGTGTTAATATTCTAACGCGCTACGATAAGGCAGATGGACAACGCAGATTGCCGGAAAGTCGACCCGTGGCCGCGTTGGGGAGAAACCGCCATGACCATCAGGCTCCGGTACGGCATGATTCCCTACAACCGGGAGGAGGGCGATATTTATAGCGGCCTCTGTTTCAACCCGGACGAGAAGGAGCCGCTGCCTGACGCTATGTACCAAGAGAACGTCCTTCTGGAAACAATGTACCTGCTGTCCGCCCGGTTCGACGCGAATCCTCAGGGGAATGTTTTTCTCAGCAGCAATACCTTCATCTGCTACGACCGCGGCAACTTGAACATACGGGTGGGCCCTGATTGCTACCTGGCCTTTGGCGTGGACGCCGGCGCCATCCGGTCGCGGCGGCTGTATCTGCCTTGGGAGGCGGGCAAGATGCCCGATTTCGCCTTGGAAGTAGCCTCGGAAACCACTGCGGAAAACGACGGAGGACGGAAGCGCGAACTGTATCAACGGTTGGGGGTCGGCGAGTACTGGCGGTTTGACGGGTCCGGCGGCGATTATTACGGTGAGCCATTGATCGGCGAGCAACTGGTGAACGGCCGCTACCAGCGGCTTGAAATCCGCCAGGAAGACAACGGGGCGATTCGGGGCTACAGCCCGACGCTGGACCTGCTCCTCTCTTGGGAACTGCGAGGGAGTGAAGGATGGCTGTGCTTCTATGACCCCGCGACGGGAGTGCGGCTGCCTACCTACCCGGAAGTCCTCGAATCCGGACAAACTGCCGAAGGGCGGGCTGACGCCGCCGAAGGGCGGGCTGACGCCGCCGAAGCAGAAGCCAGGGAGTTGCGCGAACGGATGCGCCGGTTGCGGGACCGGTAACGCGGTGGGCGGCTCCCGTGGGCGGCTCTAAGGAATACGGCAATTCGTCCCGCGTTGATATCGGCAGCGAGGAGCGAAAGCGCCCGAGAAACCCATCCCGCTCCCTTCTGCCCTTGCGCTGATTCTTCAAGCCCAGCCTGAGGCCTGCGGCTCCCATGCGCCTTCGGCGACGCCTGCCTCATCCGCCCCTGACCGGGCGGCCCAACGGCCCCGCCGGCCACACCCGCTTCATCCGCCTCTACCAAACCCTGGCCCACACCGCGGTAAAGCCCGCGAAGCGGGGGCAAAACCTCTGGAAAGAGCCCTTGCCTGCCGATCATTCGGAAAGCCCCAACGCCCGGTCCCACTTTGCTATTTGACGATAGCGCAAATGCCCCGTAGCATTGGCGCGGCGGGCCGCGAGCCTGCCCAATCTCCCGGATTACGAGGCCCTATGACGCAGGTACTGGAGGCTAGAGCCAATCCCTTCGGCGGCATGGTCACCGCGCCCGGCGTACTGCCGGCGGATGCCGGCGAGTTCGCCCGGAGGCTCGACTTGTCCCTGGCGCAGTGGCGCGAGGAAGGTTACAAGGCCGTATGGTTGGAGGTGCCCATTCACCGGGCGGCCTTGATACCGGCGGCGGTCTCCAACGGCTTCACCTTCCACCACACGGGCGAACACACGGGCGAAGAATACCTGATGCTGACCTGCGAGTTGGTGGAAGGGACCTACCTGCCGCCGTTCGCCACTCACTACGTTGGAATTGGCGGTGTGGTGCTGACCCCGGAGCGGGAGTTGCTGGTGGTCAGAGAGAAGTACGGGTTCGGCGGGCGTCCCCCGACCCTCAAGCTGCCCGGCGGGGCGCTCCAACCCGGCGAACACCTGGTGGAAGCGGTGGAACGGGAGGTGTTGGAGGAAACCGGGGTGACGGCTGAATTTGAAGCGATGGCCTGCTTCCGTCACTGGCACGGCTACCGCTACGGGAAGTCGGACATCTACTTCGTGGGCCGTTTGCGGCCGCTGAGCCGCGAGATCACCATGCAGGCCGACGAAATTCAAGAGTGTCTTTGGCTGCCCGTGGGTGAGTTCCTGGAGGGCGAGGAGATCAGCAATTTCAACAAGCAGATCGTCCGGGCGGCCCTTGAATCCGAGGGCGTAGTCCGGTGCTTCATCGAAGGCTTCGGCGGCCCAGACACCAGGGAGTACTTCATGCCGCCGCATTTGGTCGACGGCACGGGCGTGGTCCCATTCCCCGCCAGCCCTTGACCGCCAGCCGCCGGACGGGACCCCGGCGCCGGAATACAAGCCGGGGCTTGCGGCAAGGCAATGCGGCGGGTTGGATACGGCCGCTCGATTGGGCCTATAATAGGCCGCAACAAAATCAAGTGCGCGACGGGAGATGAAATGGTCCGCCAGATGGCCGATTACAACCCCGAACAAGGCGACATGGTCCTGCCACCCACCGGGCGCCCGGTGGTCCGCTCCACCCAGGGCGTTATCTCATCGGGACACTACCTGACCTCCATGGCCGGAATGAGAATATTGCTCGCCGGAGGCAACGCCTTCGACGCCTTGGTCGCCGCCGGATTCGCCGCCGCCGTAGTGGAACCCATCGCCTCCTACTCCTTGGCCGCCGAGGGCGTTTTCATGCTCTACGACTCGGACAGCGGCGACCTGCTGTCCTTGAGCGGGCAGGGCGGCGCGCCGGGTGAGGCCACCGCCGGCTTCTATCGGTCACAGGGCATGGAGAGTATCCCAACAGGACCCGGAAAGCAGGCGCCTTTCTCCTTCACCGTGCCCGGCATCGTCGATGCGTTCATCTCCATGCTCGACCAGTACGGGACTATGGAGTTGAAGGACGTGCTCGCGCCCGCTATCGGCTACGCCGAAGAAGGCATTCCCAACTACGAGTACATGTTGCAGCGGCTGGACCTCCAGTCGGGGAAGGAGCAGTTCGACAACTTTCCTCCCGGTGGCTGGGACGTTTTTTACGACAACCGCCAAGTACCTGAGCCGGGAACGCCGCTGGTCCAACCGGGACTTGCCAACACGCTGAAGGCCATGAGCGCCGCCTCCGCAAACGGCGCCTCCTCTCGGAGTGAAAGCCTGCAGGCGGCCAAGGACGTCTTCTACCGGGGTCCCATCGCTCGGCTCATTGTGGACTCGGCCCAGAGCGTCGGCGGCATTCTCTCCATGGACGACCTGGACTCGTACCGCAGCCAGTTTGGTACTCCGGTCTCTACGACCTTCAACGGCTACGAGGTCTGGGGGCACGACTCATGGACCCAGGGCCCGATGCTGATGCAAACGTTGAATATGCTGGAGCATTTCGACCTTAAATCGATGGGCCACAACAGCCCCGCCTACATCCACACCGTCACCGAAGCGCTGAAGCTGGGGTTCGGCGACCGCGAGGCATTCTACGCCGACCCGGACTACGCCGCCGTCCCAATGGATGGTCTGCTGTCGAAGGAGTACGCTGCGGAACGGGCCCAGTCCATTGATCCCGAAGGCGCTTATCCTGCCCAACCGCCCGCCGGCGACCCCTGGAAATTCTCGGCCGTCGCGGGCGCCACGCCGGAATCGGCCTCCGCCGCGCCGGCCCCGGTCGGGGGCGACTCGGGAAGCGACGACGGCACGACTCACGTGTCGGTGTTGGACCGCGAAGGCAACCTGGTCTGCGGCACCATCAGCGGCGGGGCGTTCAGCAAGTCGGTGTTCTTCCCGGAGCTTGGTTGCTGCCTGAGCACCCGTATCGAAATGTTCAACTGTGAGGACGGCCACCCCAACGTGGTGGAGCCGGGGAAGCGCCCCCGGACCACCCTGATCAACTACATCGTGACCAAGGACGGGAAGCCGGTGATGACCGTCGGCTGCCCCGGCGGCGACAACCAGGTCCAGGCCAACGTCCAGCTAATGTTGAACGTAATGGTCTTCGGAATGAATCCGCAGCAGGCGGTGGAGACCCCCAGGTTCGCCACCGAAAGCAACGTGAACTCCTTCTATCCCCACACCTATCATCCGGCCAAATTGGACCTTGAACCGGGCATCCCGGAGTCTACCGCCGACGCTTTGAGGGGTCTGGGGCACAAGATAGCCACGGCGGCCAACTGCGGCCTGGGAGCGACCGTATCGGTAAGGGACCCCGATACCGGTTACCTCAGCACCGGCGCCGACCCCCGCCGCGCCTGTTACGCCTTGGCCCTGTAGGCGCCGTGCGGTGTCAGCCGCCGCCTTGCTCCCTTGGGTGCTTCGCCAGGAAGTCGTCGGCAATTTCGTCGAAGGTCAGGAAGCGCACGCCGTCGTGGGAGGTGATGTACTCAGCCAGCCGCTCCAGCATCAGCAGCACCTGGGGGCGGCCGCTGACGTCGGGATGTATGGTGATGGGGAACACGGCCTCGTCGTATTCCCGGTAAACGTAGTCGAACTGGTCCCGCCAGAGGGACTCGATATCCCTCGGATTGGTGAACCCGTGGCTGTTGGGCGACTTCTTGATGAACATCATCGGAGGCAGGTCGTCCAGGTACCAGTTGGCCGGAATCTCCACCAAGTCGGTTTCTCGGCCCCGTTCCAAGGCGTGCATCCATACGTCCGCCGGTTGAGAGTAGTCGATTTTGGTCCACCGGTCGCCCACTCTCACGTAGTAGCACTCGAAGTCCCGGTGCATGAGACTGTGGTCGTACTTGATCCCGTGCTTGAGCAGTAGCTCGTTGGTCACGTGACTGAACTCCCACCATGGGGCCACGTAGCCGGTGGGCCGCTTGCCCGCCATACGGGTTATCAGTTCGATGCAACGGTCCAGTACCGCCTCCTCCTGTTCCGGTGACATCGATATGGGGTTTTCGTGGGAATAACCGTGTAGCCCGATCTCGTGGCCGTCGTCGACGATCATCCGGCACTCGTCGGGAAAGGTCTCCATCGAGTGTCCGGGAATGAACCAGGTGGTGGTGATGCCGAGCCGCCGGAATAACTTCAACAACCGCGGCGTGCCCACTTCGCCGGCGAACAACCCCCGGGAGATGTCGTCGGGCGAGTCCTCACCGCCGTAGGAGCCCAGCCAGCCGCCCACCGCGTCCAAGTCCACGCCGAATGCGCAAAATATCTGCTTGTCAGCCATGTGAGGCCCTCCTCAAGAATTCTCAGATATGCGATCTAGGGCGATTGATTGTCCCGTAACGTCCGAGAGCACCGGTAGTTTATACTCGGCTGCAGTATACAACCCGGACCGGTCTCGAACGTAGGAGTTGCATGATAGCTGGTCTAACGGCCGGAGCGATTGCGGCGATTGTAGCGGCGCTGGTGTCGTTGCCCTTGCGCTCGCCCTTGGACAACGTCTTCAACAGCGCCACCGTAGCTGCCGCGGCCCTGATTGTGGGTATCTTGTCCGGACTGCTCTGGAGCCGCCTCGAGCCCGGCCCCAACCGCACCCGCAATTACGGCGCGGCGTTGGCGCTGGTGCTCGTCGCAGTCATCGTCGCGGCAGTGGTGGTGAATATCTGGTTGGAGCGGATGATAGTTTTCACCGTTCCGTTGGCGGTGATAGTCTTCGTCCTGTCCGGACTGTTGACTCTGGCGCTGACCCGCCTTTCCGGCGCGGCGGCTAATCTTACGGCAGCGGCCTGCCTGATTGCGGCCGTGGCCGTCGGTGGAGGACTGGTTACCCAGGGCGATGCCGAAAGCGGGGACCTGGCCCTGCCGGAGCGGGTGTCGGCGCCTGCCCCAGCGCCTACCCCAGCTCTTACCCCAGCGGCTACCGCGGCGCCTTCCCCAGCGCTTACCCCAGCGTCTACCGCGGCGGTCCAGGCCGCTGCTGCCACTACGCCACCCACTGACGTTCCGGCCAACACTCCGGCAGCCAGCCGATCTGCGGACTCCGCCCCAGCCAAAGGGGAGACGCCGGCTCAGCCCGCGACATCCCCTCCCGCTGCTACCCCGACCAGCCAACCGGTCCCGGACGAGCCGGAGTCAGGTGCCCGATACGTGGTGGGCGAGGGCTCCGAAATCACCTTCACCGTGGAGGAAGAGCTCAGGAACGTGCCTTTGCCCTTCGACGTGGTGATACGCACCACCGAACTTTCCGGAGAAATAAACGTCGACGGCCAGCCGTCAAGTATTACCGTCGACCTGCACACATTGGTCAGCGACCAGCAGTTCCGGGATAGCTATATCCGCAGCCGCATGTTCCCAGACCATCCGGTAGCGACATTCACGGTAGAGAATCTCGGTGAACTGCCCCCGGAGTTCTCCGAGGGGGAGCAATTCGAACGGCAGGCAGCCGGAGCGCTGAACCTGAACGGCAGGGACGTTCCGATGACCTTCGAGCTTGAGGTCAGAAAGGATGGAAGCGTCCTGAACATTCTCGGCCGGACATCCTTCACTTGGGAGCAACTTGACATTCCCGTCCCGACGGCTAGATCCGTGGTCCGGGTGGCAGAGGAGGTGTTCGTCCAGGTCCTGGTAATCGCCGAACGCCAGTAGCCGTTGTTTCCTGTTAACCCAGGACGCTACGCCGGGGGCGCTACGCCGGGGGCGCTACGCCGGGACCGCCACCGCCCGCCCGGTGTCGGAGGCGTTGCGCATGGCCTCCACCAGGCGGTGCAGGTCTACGGCGGTGTCGAAGTCGGGCTGCCGCTCACCCTCGCCTCGAATCGCCTCGCCGAACATGTAATACAGTTGTCCTACGTTGTACGGGGCGCCTTGGGGCATCCCTTCCAGAACGAAGGTGTGATCGGAGGACAGGGCCAACTCCTCCAGTTCGTCGCCGCCCCGCGCGCCCTCCAGCCGGACCGGGCCCAACTGGGGTGAGTCCTCCGAAGTAGCGACGAGGGTGCCCTCCCTCCCATATATCTCCAACCTGTAGCCGCTGCCCGCCCACGGTATGCTGGCCACGTGGGCCGACACCACCGCGCCGTTGGCCAGCTTGCCGCTAACGAGAATGTTGTCGGGAGCGGTGACGTCCAGGTACTGCTGGGTGTCCGTCTCGAACCACTGGACGCACTGTGTCGAGACCACTGTGGAGACCTCGCTGAAGTCGCCCACCACGAAGCGGAGGGCGTCGATGGAATGCCCAGCGGCGATGGTCAGGGTAGTTGCCCCGAGTTCGTCGTCCCGCTGCCAGGTCCGGCCCGAGGGACGCTCCAGCACCCCGCCTCGAATCAGCCGCATTGAGCAGGACATTATCTCGCCAACGTAGCCTTCCTCGACCAACTGCTTCATTTGCAACACGGCCGGGGCCGCCCGCGCCTGGAGGCCAACCACGACTTTCACGCCCTTGGCCTTGGCCAGACCGGCCAGTTCCTCCGCTTCTTCCAACGTCCGTCCCAAGGGCCACTCGGTGAAGACGTGCTTGCCGGCGTTGAGAGCGTCCTTGGTGATCTGGTAGTGGGCCGGGACCCGCAACACCACGGCCACGGCGTCGATCTCCGGGTGGGCCAGCATCTCCTGGTAATCGTCGAACGCCAGCCGGGCACCATACTGTCGGGCTGATTCGTTGGCGGTCTCAATCCGGGTCGTGCAAACAGCGGTCAACTCAAACTCGGGGCTGGCGACGATCGCCGGCAGGTGGGAACGGTGCGCCCAACCCACGGTCGGGCTGGCGCCGATTATTCCCAAACGTATGCGTTCAGCCATGTAGCACCTCTACTGATTACGGGATCCGATTCCGATACGTAATGCTGCTAGGTCAATTCTATCGCACTCGGTTAGAGTCTGGACCGGCCACCGCAGTTGCATTTTCCAATGCGACAAATAGACGATTACATGCCGCGGCCGCTCTCACTTTGGTGCCGTCCATTCGTTCCAGCAAGTCTCCTTGAGGAGGATATTGACGGCATTATTGTTGGACTTCATGCCCGTAATGAAGTCTCCTACGCAATCACCGCCGCCGGCCACAAGCCTGATCTTGGCGCCCTGCCGATAAAATTCGTCCAAAAATTTACGGAGGCCCGGTTGGAGCTTTTTGTCGCCCTCGTAATATACGTAGACCTCTACCACCGTGTACCGCCTATCTGACCCTTTGCCCACAGTTCCCCAAGCTCGTAATTCTCCAACCAAATCTTAAGTTCCTTTTTGTCGAGGCGTTTAAGCTCGGTGCCGGAGCTGGGGTATCGCTCGCATACCACAACGCTCTCCGGGTCGTCGTGGAGTTCGTCTATCAAACGCTCGGAGTGGGTAGTGATAATAAGCTGCGTTCGCTCCGACGCCGATTTCAGCAGCTTGGCCACCATCGGGATAATATTTGGATGTAGTCCCAATTCGGGTTCTTCGATACAGACGAGTGGCGGGGGGTTGGGGTGGCACAGAATGGAGAGTAGAGCCAGGAATCGCAGGGTACCGTCGGACAGGCGGGTAGCCGGAACCGCGCTGGTTAGGCCCTTTTCCCGAATCCAAAGCTGAGCCGTGTTGGCGTCTATGTTGACGCCAAGTCGATCATACATCTCATAGAAGTCCCTTAAGTGGCCTTCTATAAGCGACATCGTTGGGCCGCTTTCCAGTCGATTCAAGACGAGAGCCAGGTTCGAGAAATTTTCCTCCAAGAAATCGTTCGGCGAATCCGTGGGTTGAGGCCGTCTGATTTCGCTGTTCCGTCCGAGGTTCCATTCCCGGTACAACCGAATGGCATCGAACTGGCGTCCCACGAAGTTCATCTCTTGGTAAAGGGTTGGGTCTTTCCTCTCGCGAAGTACAGACTGCCCCGGTGTCAGATCATCCCGGCTGATCTGCTGTGTCTGACGCCGAGGCTCATCAACCTCGCCAGCGGAATCCTCGTCGCGCCAATTGATTGCTAATCTGCCGTAACCGGCGGCTACATCGAAATATTGGAAGGGTTCGCTATTTTGCAATCCGCTGGGCCGTTCGTTTTCCAGCCGTTCCGCAGCAATGTCAAACTGCTGACCCCTTTCGCTCAAGCTCAACGCATACCGCAAGGGCATTCGGCCGGAATCATAGGCTACGATTGCTTCAACGGTACCCGTCGTTCCGGTTTCGCGGCCGATGTTCTCTCCCTTCCAGAGCCAATCCGCCATACCGCCGCTCCTGCGAACGAACCCGCCCAAATCTCGGGGTACGGCTTGCGACAGGGCCATAATCTCGATCAGGTTGGATTTTCCGGAGGCGTTGGCCCCGATCAACACATTCAAGGGACGCAATTCCAGATCGATCTCTTGAAATGACAGCAATTGTTCGATTTTGATTGATTTCAAGAGCATCGTTTCTCCCTACGTATCATTAGCCACTCTTCAACGATGCAACCGCCAGGGGCAATTGTACGTCCTGATGCGCAGACGCAGGCGGCAAATGGCGTTGGGTAACAGCCGTACAAAATATCCGGCTTACCGGAAGCCTTTGGGCCACCGCGATTGGGGTCAGTCGCCCCCGGACCACCGGGAGAGGAATGCCGTAGGCCTCTAGAGAATCGGCAGGTACCGGGAGACCTCGTAATCGGTAACGGTTGACCGGTAGTCCTCCCACTCGATCTTCTTGTTCTGGATGAAGCTGCTGTGGATGTGGTTGCCCAGCGCCTCATTGAGAAATTCGCTGTTCTCGGCCAAAGCGATGGCCTCGCCCAAGCTGGTCGGCAAGTTCTTGATACCCAACGATTGGCGGCGTTCGTCGGTCATGCCGAACACGTTGCCCACAACCGGGGGCTCCACGGGGTAATCCTCTTCGATGCCTTTGATGCCTGCCGCCAGCATGGCGCTGAACGCCAGGTAGGGGTTGCAGGCCGGGTCCGGGGCGCGGTACTCGACCCTGACCGAGCTTTCATAACCCGGCTTGAAAGCCGGGACCCGGACCAGGTCGGAGCGGTTGGTATGGGACCAGGATACGTACACCGGGGCCTCATACCCCGGTACCAACCGCTTGTAGGAGTTGACCCACTGGTTGGTCACCAAGGTGATTTCCGGGGCATGGCGCAACAGTCCGGCTATGAATTTCTTGCCGGCCTCCGAGAGGTAGTACTCATCGTCCTCTTCGTAGAATGCGTTGCGCTCTCCCCGGAAGAGGGACTGGTGAATGTGCATGCCGGAGCCGTTGATGCCGGCGATCGGCTTGGGCATGAAGGAGGCATAGGCGCCACGGCTTTGCGCCAGTTCTTTCACGACCAATTTGGCGGTCATTACACTATCGGCCATTGCCAGCGCGTCGGTATATTGGAGGTCGATTTCGTGCTGGCTGGGAGCCGCTTCGTGGTGGGAATACTTCACCGGCACTCCCATTTCGGCCAGGTTGAGCACCGTGTCCCGCCTCAGGTCGCTGGCCGGCTGGCTGGAAAGCTGGTCGAAATAGCCGCCCTGGTCCAGGGGCTGGGGATGCTCCGCGTCCTTCAGGTAAAAAAATTCCAGTTCAGTGCCCACGTAATAGGTATAGCCCAGCCTTGCCACCCGTTCCAGATTTCGTTTGAGGGCCGCCCGGGGGTCCCCGGAAAAGGACTCGCCCTTGGGCCGCCGAATATCGCAAAACATCCGTGCCACGGCATTTCGTTGGGGACGCCAAGGCAATAGACTGAAGGTGTTGGGGTCGGGAAAGGCCCGCATGTCGCTCTCCTCCTTGCGGGCGAACCCTTCGATTGCCGAACCGTCGAAGCCTACTCCCTGTTGGATGGCATCGTTCAAATCGTCTGCGCCAATGGCAAATCCCTTGAGATTGCCCAAGATATCGGGGAACCAGAGCCGGACGAATTTCACGTCCGAGTCCTGCGCCGCCTGCAACACAAATTCGATCTCCCCAGGATCGTGGGTGGCCATGGACTTATCCTCCTGTTGGAGCCAACCGGTTTGCCGGGGCGATAGTCATTTGTCTGAAGAGTTGAGATGGTGCGCCCGGCGGGAGTCGAACCCGCAACCCCTGGGTCCGAAGCCCAGTACTCTATCCATTGAGCTACAGGCGCAGCATGAATCTTGACGGAATGGCGGCGGCCGGTATTTTGGGGCGAGCGACGGGATTCGAACCCGTGATCTCCTGTGCCACAGACAGGCGCCTTGGACCTCTTGGCTACGCTCGCCGCGCCCACCGGCCCGGCGGGTTGGATGTCTGGGAACCAACCTGGCCAGCCATTGTTCCGGCAGTACGGATATCGTAGCAAATGACTGTAAAAGATACAATAATTAAAGACGCTTCGCCGCCCCCCTGTGCGCCGCAGCATCGGGCCGCATTCACGGGCCGCATTCACGGGCCGCATTGACCGCATTGACCGCATTGACCGCGTTTAATTGAAAGGCCGTAACTTTGTTAGACTACAATACAATGAGACACTGGAAACACACTGGGAAGCCCTATGGGGAAGCACTCGGGGAGAATCTGAAAAACCAGCCACGACGTAATAAGTTCAAACCCCTCCGGCAAATTGACCGGGGGAAACATAGGACGCACCGATGATTTTGCGGACGTTTCTTACAATATTCGCCCTATTCGCCATTCTGTTGCTGACAGCGGCGTGCTCCGGCTCGCCGGAACCAACGGTCGGGACCGCCCCGACGGCCACGCCGGAGTCGCAGGAATCCCCGGCGCCCACCGACCCTCCTGCCGAAGACGAGGCTGACGAGCCTTCAAAGGAAGCGTCAGACGGAGCGTCAATAGAGGGCGGGCGGCTGGTGCGGCTGTTCGTCGATCCCCCGACCCTGGACCCTCACCTGACCACCGACGCCACCTCCGCTCAAATCATCGTGGAGGTTTTCGGCGGTCTGGTCACAATTGACCGGAACCTGGACATCGCGCCCGACTTGGCGGAAAGCTGGGAAATCAGCGGAGAGGGCACAATCTACACTTTCCACATTGACCCGGACGCCAGGTTCCATGACGGGAAGAAAGTGACAGCCGAAGACGTCAGGTGGTCCTTGGAACGCGTGACCAATCCCCTGACCGAGTCGCCCGTCGTCGACCAGTACCTGGGGGACATCATAGGCGTAGAGGAGAAGTTGAACGGCGACGCCCTTTCCATCTCCGGCGTAAGGGTCATCGACGAGGAGACTATCGAAATAACCATCGACCAAGCCAAGTCCTATTTCCTTGCCAAGCTGACCTATCCGACCGGGTTCGTTCTGGACCGGGAAAACATAGACGCTGACCCCAGGAACTGGTTCCGCAAGCCCAACGGCACCGGGCCTTTCCGGTTGGCCGAGTACAAGGTGGGGGAGACCCTGCTGTTGAGCCGGAACGACGACTACCACCTGGGCCCTCCGAACCTCGGGGAGGTGGAGTTGATCCTCAGCGGCGGCACCTCCATGCTCATGTATGAAAACGACGAAATCCACATCACCGGGGTGGGCTTGGCGGACCTGGACCGGTTGCTGGACCCGAGCAACAGTCTGAACGCCGAGCTCCGAAGGGCGCCTCCTTCCTTCAGCGTCCAGTACATTGGTCTCAACATCAACGAACCTCCCCTGGACGACCCCAACGTGCGTCAGGCGCTTAACATGGCCATCGACAAACAGGAGATCGCATCCATAGTGCTCGGTGACCTGGTGGTGCCCGCCAAGGGAATACTGCCTCCGGGATTCCCTGGATACAATAACGACGTCCGGGGTTATAGCTTCGATCCAATCAGGGCCAAACAGTTGCTGGAAGATTCAGCTTACGGCGATGACTTGGAGAACCTGCCCACCATCACCATCACCACTCCGGGCAGCTTCGGCGCCAACGTCAGCCTGGACATGGAGGTCGTGCTCCAGATGTGGGAGCGCCACCTGGGGATTACGGCCGAGTTCCAACAGACAGAGTACGCCACATTCTTGAAGGACCTGCACAAACGCCGCTTTCAGATGTTCGACATCGGCTGGATCGCGGACTACCCGGACCCGGAGAACTTTTTGGACATACTCTTCCACAGCGAAAGCAGCAACAATCACACTAGTTATAACAATCCCGACGTCGACCGGCTGCTGGTGGAGGCCCGGGTTGAAACGGACGAGAACGCCCGCTTCGCACTGTACAATCAAATAGAGCAAATCATCCTGGACGACGCTCCGTGGATCCCCCTCTGGTACAGCGGAGAGAGCTACACACTGGTCAAGCCCAACGTCCAGGAATACCTGCAAGCGCCCCTGACAATTCCCCGGCTCAGATACGTCTACCTGAACGACGAATAGGAGCCGGCCGCCAAAGTGGGCACCTACATCGTTCGCCGGTTGGTATGGTTGCCTGTAATCCTGCTCATTGTCTCGTTCATCACCTTCGTGTTGGGCCGCTACGGCCCCGGCGACCCGATACAGGTGCTGATGGGGCAGCACTCCGACCCCCGGGTCGTTGAGCGGATAAGAGAGCAGCGGGGGTTTAACGACCCTGTCCTGGTCCAGTACGGCCGCTACCTGAAGAACGTTACCCGCGGCGACTTCGGGGAGAGCATAAAGTACCGCGGCCGTACGGTTGCCGAGCTGCTCAGAAAGAAGATGTGGGTCTCGGCCCAGCTCAATGTCGCGGCGCTAATCCTCTCGGTTGGTCTGGGCATCCCTATCGGGGTGTTCGCCGCCATGAGGCAGGGCACGCTGTGGGACACAAGCTCGGTGCTGGCCACCCTGGTGGGTCAGTCTATTCCGGTGTTCCTGAGCGCCCCGGTCTTACTGTTGGTATTCGCCCTGCACTTCGACATCCTGCCGACCAGTGGTTGGGGCGGCTTCTTCGACACCCGCATTGTCCTGCCGGCGGTGGCCATGGGTGTGCCGGGCATCGCCATCATCACCAGGTTGACCCGCGCCAGCACCCTGGAGGTCATCAGCCAAGACTACGTTCGCACCGCCCGGGCCAAAGGACTTTCGGAGTTGGTCGTGCGACGGCGTCACATTTTACGAAATGCCTTGATACCGGTGGTCACCTCCCTGGGGTTCTCCCTGGCGGGAATCGCGTTCACCTCATTCATTGTCGAGCGGTTCTTTGGCATCCCGGGGGTCGGGAACCTGTTTATTGAGTCGATCTTCGCCCGGGACTTCCCCATCATCAACGCCGTGTTGATCATCGGCACCACGTTGTTTGTGGTGGCCAATCTCCTGGTGGACCTCATGTACCCGGTGTTGGACCCACGCATCAGATTGGGCGGCAGCTATGCTGCGCAGTGAGTCCCACTCGCCACTGGCGGGACCGGCCGGAACGGGCCGCAGCTACTGGGCCATATCCATTCGCCGGTTGTTGCGCAAGCGGGTCGCTGTAATCTGCCTGACCCTCATCCTGATCATGTACGGCTCGGCGATACTGGCGCCCTTGGTGACGCCCTACGAATACAATGATCAAAACCTTTCGATCGCGAAGCAGGGGCCCTCCGTCGCCCATCCATTCGGCACCGACCGGCTGGGCCGCGACGTGCTTACCCGCATCATCTACGGCCTGCGCACCACCGTGGTAATAACGGTGGTGACTCTGGCAACGGGAAGCCTGGTCCTTGGCGTGTCCCTGGGACTGGTCGCCGGCTATTTTGGCCGGTTCGTCGACACCGTCATCATGCGGGTGGGAGAGGTTACCTCGGCCTTTCCCGACCTTTTTCTGGTGTTGATCATTGTGTCCACGGTGCGGCCGCCGATGACCGAATGGCTGCGGGGGGTGGAGGACACGCTGGGAGTGGAGATCGTGCGCCTGGGGGTGGCGGACTACGTCGTGCTGTCCCTGTCCCTGGCCATCTTTTCGTGGTTCGGCATGGCCCGGTTGGTGCGGGGACAGGTGCTTCAGGCCCGTGAGGACCAGTACATCGAGGCGGCCCGTTCGATAGGAAGTTCCACGCCGCGTATCCTGCTCAGGCATCTGCTGCCCAACATCATGGGACCGGTGATCGTGATGGTGTCGGCCGGCCTGGCGGGTGTGGCCGGGTCGGAGATACTGCTCAGCTTCTTAGGGATTGGGATACAACCGCCGGTCCCAAGCCTGGGATTGATGATCTTCGCAAACGGCAGCATATCCGTCCTGCGCTCGAATCCCCACCTCCTCCTCTTTCCCGTGGGCACCCTGGCGGTGCTTCTCTTCACCTTCAACCTGCTGGGAGACGCGGTAAACGACGCCTTCAACCCGCGGGCCCGTTAGACCACTCCTAGCGTCAGGCAGGCGGCAGGGCGGGAACGCCGCTAGCCGAAGGGCCAGCGGCGGCGCAGCCAGGGCAGCAAGAGGAGCCCGGCCGGTGCGATGAGCAGCCCCACCATTCCGATTCCGGCCGTTGCCGGACCGCCGGAAGCCGGAACGGCACAACCGCCCGGGGACACGGCGCCGGGTTCCGGGTCCTCGGCCCCAGCCGCGGGGACGGCCTCGGGGGTCTTTTCTGACGACTCTTCTCCTGACGACTCTTCCCCGCTTGCCGGAACGTTGGGTTCTTCCGAAACTTCTTCCCCACCGGCGCCCGAGTCGGCGCCCGTTCCCTCTTCGCCCGCCCCCTCTTCGGGAGCGGTTCCTGGACCGGCGTTGTCTTGAGACGCTTCCTCCCGGCCTTCCTGGCTGAGGCGCTCCAGTTCTTCGGGGGAAGGAAGAGGGTCCAGACCCAACGCGGTGCGCCAAGCGGTATCCAGACCGTATTGGTCCAACCCGTATACTTCCGTCAAGGCCATGTCGATGTTCTGCACCCGGCGCAATACCCGGAACAGCTCCGCCATGCGCTCCGGCCCGTATTTGCCCACCATGTACTGGACCACCGAACGCCCCTGTCCGTATGCGATGAGGATATCCTCCGGCTCGCCTCCGAATGAGTTCTGGTACCACAACGGTTTGATGCGGCGGGTAAAGATTCCATACCTGAGCGCAGCGTCGTAGTCGTCCGTCGGGTCGATATTCCCCAACTCGGCCAGGCCCTCATTCAGCCAGGCCGGCACCCGGGTGCTGCTGGCTCCTGCGGCCTCTGCAACCAGGAGGTGCACGAACTCGTGGGACGTCGTCCCGGTAATGGTGGGATCGAAGCCGTGGACCAGGAGGACTCGCTCGTCGCTGAATGCCATTCCCTGGGTCTGCAGCCCCTCCCGGATAGCTTGAGACCGGAAGGGA
This sequence comes from Dehalococcoidia bacterium, assembly GCA_034428795.1. Taxonomy (GTDB): domain Bacteria; phylum Chloroflexota; class Dehalococcoidia; order Lucifugimonadales; family UBA3495; genus VXOI01. The sequence continues at coordinate 786 of DAOUHF010000156.1, read as the reverse complement.
AGGGCCGACGACATATGGCGGTAATTGTTATAGGAAACGATTCTCAGAGGCTCTGTGGGTTCGATTCCCAAGACCGGCGTCATTAGCTCCATCGCTTCATGGGCCGCTTCCAGAATAACTCTGGCGCGTTCTTCCACGTAGTCGCCGTAGTAGTAGACGGTAATCAGGCCCTCGGAAACGGTGTTCCATTCGAAACGGTTGTCCAGATAAACGAACTCCTGATCGTCGGTGCGCACCATAGCGCCGGCTTTGTCCCGGACTTCAAAGGAGTAGTTGATCCTGGTGCCCGGTGGAAAGTAATCGCCGCCGCCGCTGGCCGGCAGCAGGGACTCCCCGCTCACGGCGACGGCCGGTTCGACGTCGATGGATTGATAGGCGCTGCGGCCGGCATCGTCGGCCTTCCTGAAAAAGACTCTGATCTCGTCGATCATGCCGGCGCTCTCGGCGGTAATGGAGAACTTGACCCCCTCGGGAAATTGGCTTTCCGCCTTGGCTTCGACGACGCGGATATCGCCTTCATCGGCCGATACCACCCATGAAACCAAAACGATAGCCACGGCGCAGGTCAATAGGATGAGAGCTTTCAAGCGCAAAATACGCACCTCATAGTAAGTTTACAGTATTTCCGGATGAGATGTTCAGCGAAAAAGGATCAATGGCAGGGCAATCGCGTCTTAACCGAGGAGGACTTTGAGAAGGTAGTCCTCGCGCCAGCCGGCTTGCAGGCGTTTGCCTTGGATGCCGACTTTGAGGCTGGTCTCCTTCTTGAGCAAGTTGTGGGAAATC
>DAOUHF010000155.1:0-4587 GCA_034428795.1 Dehalococcoidia bacterium | reverse complement strand
CAAGAGTAGCCGCGCCTCGAGCGCCACCTGGTCGTCGGTCTTGTTCATCGTCCCTCCCCGTTTCTGGTTTATGGTCTGGCCGTTTATGGCTGGGTTTCCCGGCGGTCTCGGCGGTCTCGGCGCCCCTCCAGGGGCAATCCCCCGGTCTCTTTCGCTCCGGGTCTTCACCCCGGGTTCTTCCCGGAATACCTGGGGTGATTGTGTTTCAGCCAGTGGAGCAGCGCCGGGACGTTGTATTCCTGCTCATAGAAGACAACCCGGTCCTGGTAGAGCCGGGCTCTGCCCATCCCCTTGACCCTATCTGGTACAGGAAGTCATCGGCCACGTCAGCCCGGACGGTCATACAGACGGTCATGGCATCGGCCCAGGCGCCCGCGAAGTCCGGGTCATTCTTCCGGTCCAGGTACAGGTTGCTCCGCCGGGCGTCGGCATGCCGAGTCGCCTCGCTGACGTTCCCGCACTCCTCCAGCCGGGCCAGAAAAGCCCGCCGACGGGGGGCGCTAACGTGTGGCGAAATTGGGGTGGGTGTCATCGGCCGTCCATCCCCCTTCCCCCCCGGTATCCTGGGCTGATTGCCCTGTTTTGCCGATATTCGTCGCTCCAGGGCTGGCCATAGCGGGGGCTGAAAATCCCTGGCTGACCCCCAGACCCTGAAGGCCAACAATCCATCAGTCTTTCTCACCATTGCTTCCCGGCCCCGGGGTCAGACCCCCTGTGGCAGGCGTAACAGCGGTCGTAGTCCTTGGCGTGGTAAGGGGGTCAGGGTAGAAGGGACCTTGCGCCGTCGCCGACCGGCAACCACCTCCTGGGTCAGCGCGGGGATCTTGTCCTCAATGTCCGGGGTCTCGAACCTGCTCAGGTCCAGCGGTCCCTGTGCTATGCTGTCCATCTCATCCCCTCTGCAGGGCCGGCAGGGCCCCTGTGAGAATCAGACCCCCAGGCGGCAACCTGGGGGTCTTTGCTTGCCTGACTAATGCTGGTTTCTCCACGTCTGCCAGGGCTGGACCGGGCCTTGCCGGAGCTTCCGCATTCCCGCCGGCGTGGTTGCCAGCCTATCCTCCCGTTCTATCTGGGCCTGGGTTCTCCCCCATTCGTCGCGCCCCGCGGGAAGAGCCGCAGCTTCCGGGGCGGTCTCTTCCCTGGCCGCAGCTTCCGGGGCGGTCTCTTCCCTGGCCGCAGCTTCCGGGGCGGTCTCTTCCCTGGCCGCAGCTTCCGGGGCGGTCTCTTCCCTGGTCGCAGCTTCCGGGGATGGCGTCTGCGGCCCGTTCTGGGCTGTTTCTTCCCCGAACAGGTCCTGGGCGGCGTCGCCAAACGGGTCCCAGGGGGCGTCCTGACGCTCCTGGTCAGGTTCCGGGGCGGTCCAGTAGTCGGCCTCCTGCGGGTTCTGCGGCCCCTGCTTCGCCGAGGTTTCGACGGGCTTGGACATTGTTACGAGCATCCGCCACAGCTCGGCCTCACTGATATGGGGGATCTCACAGTCCGGGCGGTTGTTGCCGGCCCCGTTCCCCAGTTTCAAGACAACGTGCTTCCGGTAGCCGGCCGGGAATATCTCCGCAACCGCCCCGGACACAGTCTCTTTCCTGTTCTTCGGCATCCGGCGCTCCGTTCCCCTTTTCATGCTGGTGCGAACCCAGTCCGGGGGCATCCGGAATATAGCGTGGAAACCGTTTCCGCTGGAACTCTCATACACGGGGGCGCCGCGCTCGAGTGCGGCCGCTTTCGTCCGGTCCCTGAACGCGGCGCCTTCGCCGGTCTCGTCTTCCTCTGGCTTGTAGTCGAAGTCAACAACAACCAGGTCGGTCGGGTGCTTATACTCCGCGTTCCCCGCAAGGGAGATGCTGGGGGCCAGCCGCGCCCGGTGCCGGTTGGGCAGCTTGGGGATCATCGCCATGATGTCCGGGTGATTCCGGTGAGGATAGACAAGGAACCGGTGAGCCACCCCGTTCGGGTCATGCCAGACTATTTCCCCGCCGTACCGGGACTTGACGATCCCGCCTCGTTCCTCCGCAAGGGACTGACGATACCCAGCGAATCCGCCGGGGATCCTGTCCTGGTACGGATGCTTGTCGCCCTGGACGAACCATATCGGCTCGTTCATCAGGTCGGAGACGGTGTAGGCGCCCTCCCGGACGGTGCCGTGGTAAGAGGTCGGTTTCCTGGCCAGCCGCACCAGGTCCGGGGGCGTCGGCGCCGACCTTCCGCTCCGAGCTGGGCCGCCTTGCCAGCCAGCTTCCTCGCGGGCTTTCTTGAAGATGATGTTCACGGCCATCCCGTGGTCCAGGTCCCTCATTCCCCCGGCGCCCCACTTTTCGGGGACCCTGGCAACCCACCGTTCATTCACTCCGCCAGCCCGGGACCAGGCCTGGGCCTCCTCCGCAGTTACCCCGGCGGCCTTCATCGGGGGCAACCAGCTGAACCACGCGTCGTAGTCCGTCGGTGCCGACGATGCCGCGAGCGCCGCCATAACCTGGGTTTTTTCGTCTGTCATTTCTGCCATTTCTGCCCTCTTTCAAAATTGCCAATTGCCGATTTTCCCCGTTTTGCAAGTAGCCAAGCTTCGCGCATACGCGTAATGGACCCTGCTTACGAATCAGGAAAAATCGGCAATTGGCAATTCCTGGCCGGTTTGGGGGGTGGATCCGTGAGTGGATCCGTGAGTGGCCCCTGCAGCCCCCCCCTCTGCAGAAATTGCTGATTTTTCGTATTGGCCGGTGTTGAGGGCAAACCCGGGGTGAAACTTGACGGTCTTCCCCCTGACCGTGACGTCCTTGCTGCGGGCGTAGGTGGCCCCGATGGCCGCCCCGATGGCCTTCTTGCTCACAGGTTTTCCGTCCATGTCCGGCTGCTCCGCATGCCACTTGCAGTAGCTGCCATAGACGGCTGAAGACAAGACACCCAGGGCGTCCGGGTCTTCCTGGGGAACCAGCGCGTAGGGCAGCCACTCCTTTTCCCAGGCGTCGGCCTCTGCCAGACGGCGCTCTTCGGCAAGATCTTCCATACTCTGCAGCGGGGCCGGCATATCTTTCCCGACCATCGCTTTGGCTTGGCGCACGGTCCTGGCAACCCAGGCTTGCCGCCGGCGCCTTGCATCGTCCGGGTCGGGGTTGGCGTCGCCAAAACCGTCTCTGAGCCCGCCATCAACATAGCCCGGGTCCTTCTCCTCCTCGGTAAGCCGGGGCATGGCGATGAACTTGAGCCTGTCCCGAAGCGCGGACTGGGCGGAGGCGCCTCCCTTGCGGCTGAGCTTCAGCTTGACTCCGCCCGTTTCTCCCTCTTCGGGGGTGTTGGACTGGATGACCAGGTGAGCCGTGGGACGGAAATATACGGTCTTCTCGCTGACGTCTCGTGCGGGCATTTCGCCTTCGCCCCCCCCCACCAGGTTCAGGTCCGGCACGGACATCTCTCCGTCGCTCTCCCCCATGTAACCGATGCGGACTGGGGACCTGAAACCCAACATCCCGCCGTTGTGCGAGCTGGGGCCAGAGTTAAACCGGGACTTCACGAACGTGGAAACCGGGATGGTGCGGACGTAAGACCGGCCCAGGGCCGCCTTGTCGCCGTTGGCGATGGTGGTTTTCCCGGACCCGCCCCGGTTCATCTGAACGATTATTTCTCGGTTGGGCGAACGGGTCACCATCACGCCGCGCATCCGATACCACCAGTCTATCTCGGGGGATGCTGGCTTTTCCGGCATGATGATGTCGACGGCGGGGTGGGTGGCCTGGGAGTTGTAATCGTCGGGGATATCGCAGGTGACGAACGCCTGGTTCTCTCGTACCTCGCGGGCCGAAAGGAGCCTTGCCTGGTGAAGGTCGATGACGCCGTTCGGCGCTCCCATGTACCGCAGGTTGGCGTCGAAGACGTCCCGGGGGACCACCACCAGACCGTCCGGAACCAGACCGTCTTTTTCAAGTCTCGAATGCGCCGCCCTCAAAACTTGCTTGACTGAGTTCCAGCCCTCGACGGAGTCCAGTCCCCGGGCGTCGGTGGTCGTTATGCGGAAGTCTTCTTTTTCCAGGCCCAGGCAGCCAGCGAGGTACTTACGGGCGGTCTCAGTGAGCATGCCCAGGAGCGGGCCAACATCGAGCCGCCCGTTGTCGTTGATGACGTGAACGCCCGGGGCCGCTTCGTCATTCCCCCAAGAAAGTACCAGACGGTGCCCGTGGTCCAGGATGAACCGGCAGGCGTTCATGGTCCGGGTGGCGTTCTTGGCGCAGGGCGCAACGAACGCGTCCTCCGCGGTGAGGACGTCTGCCGCTGGGGGTGGTGGTGGCTTGGGCGCATCGGCGCCTTCGAGCGGAGGGGGCGGCTCCGGGGCGGGGCTGGCAGTCTCTTCCACGGGCGCGGTGGCCGTGTATTCGCTCAGTGTCTGAACGGAGGCGGGGGCGTGTCCGTTCTGGGAAGATGCGCCTGCGCCGTTCAGTTCGGGTTCGTGGTCTGGGGCGGGTTCGTGGTTGGTTTCGGGCGTGGCAATGCCAGGGGATGTGTTTTCGGGATTGTTCACGTTCAAGGTGTGATTACCTCCGTGTAGTTTACCGCTCCGACATTACCCAGGCGGCATACCGTGGATTGTATACGACGTCTGTC
>DAOUHF010000154.1:0-19665 GCA_034428795.1 Dehalococcoidia bacterium | reverse complement strand
CAGACAGACACCTCCACTGCTCCCGCGCTCAAGAATGAATCGACCTCTTCCCTGGTGGTCTCCGTGGGCTGGCCGAAAACCGAAATGGTCAGAGATGCCGGTTCTCGGCCGCGCTCGGCGCCCAGGGTATCGAGTACCTTTCGGGCTTCTTCGACCGCCCCCGGAGTGGTGCTGGTGGGCAGCCAGCCATCGCCCCATCGCGCCACCCGCTGCAGCACGTTGGGGGCGTGGCCACCCAACAGCACCGGAGGATGGGGTTTCTGCACGGGCTTGGGATAGCTATAGACCGGAGGGAAATCGTAATAGCGGCCGTGGAATTCCGCCTCGTCCTTGGTCCACAGTTCCTTGAGGGCCGCAACCGCCTCCCTGGTCTGAGTCCACCGGTGATCGAAATCCCCGCCCATCATGGTCGTCTCTTCCCGGTTCCATCCGGCGCCCACACCGAAAACAAACCGGCCGTTGCTGTGGCGGTCCAGAACGGCGACTTCCTTGGCCAGAATCAGCGGGTTGCGCTCCGGGACCAGGGTGATACCGGTGCCCAACTTGATTCTGCTGGTCACCGCGCAGGCCATGGCCAAAGAGATATACGGCTCCGTGAAGTGCCCGTAAGTCCAGGGAATCTCACCGCCAGTCGACGGGAAGGCGCTCGTGCTGTGTACCGGCAGTATGGGGTGCTCGTGGTACCAGAGGGAATCGAAGCCCAAGTCCTCGACCTTCTTGGCGATAAACGCCGGGTCAAGGGTGTAGGCTGGCAAGGGAACGACGATACCGACGGACATATTGCTCCTCCTTAGTTTTTTACCACAGCCACCGCAGCGGCGCGGAGATCAGGTCTATCGGAGTACGAAACCTTCGTAGCCTTTGGCGGCCACTTCGGCGCACCGGGCCCTGTAGGCCGGGGCGCTGTCGGGATAGAGCAGCAGCACCCGCGCCTTGCCGGGAATGTTGGCCCCGACGAACCAGGAGTCGGTTTTGGTGCGGATGGAGCCCTCAGCCAATTCGTTCACGTGCCGTACCCAGGCCTCTTCGGCCTCGGGGGTGGCCTCGATGGACACGTAGCCGTTGTCCCGCAGGTGGGCGATGCAATCGCTGGTCCATTCAACGATAGCTTCGGCGCACCGGGGGAAGTTGCAGGTCGCCGCCGCGTTCAACGCGAACAAGTTGGGGAAACCCGCGCTGTGAATTCCCAGATGGGCCCGCGGCCCGTCGGCCCATTTGTCCTTGATCGACTGCCCGTTGCGGCCGCGGACATCCATTCTGGTCAACGCCCCGGTGATCGCGTCATAGCCGGTGGCGAAGATGATGACGTCCAGCTCGTAGTCGGCTCCGTTTTCGAGTCTGAGGCCGGTCGGGGTAATCCGCTCTATGGGAGAACTGCGCACGTCAACCAGCAGGACATTCTCCCGGTTGTAGACCTCGTAATAGCCGGTCTCGCAGGGGATGCGCTTGGAGCCGAAAGGATGGTCTTGCGGCGTCAGCATTTCGGCCACCGCCGGGTCGTGGATGCGCTCGCGGATTTTGTTGCGGACGAACTCAGCGTATTCCTCGTTGAGTTCTTCGTTGGTCATGATGTCCCGGAAATTGCTCAACCACTTCTTGAAGCCGGGCTCCGCCCACAATTCCTCGTACAACTCCCGGCGCTCTTCCGCCGAGACCTCCAGTCCAGACCGGGAGTCGCCAACGTGAAGAAACGCCCCGGGAGTCTCGCGGCACCGCTCGAAAATATCCTGGTAGTTCGCCTTGATCCGGCGCTGTGCTTCCGGATCGATCTCGGAGTTGCGCAATGGCGCACAGTAGTTCGGGGTGCGTTGGAAGACGGTCAAGTGCGCTACTTCATCCACGATCTCCGGGATCAGTTGTACCGCGGTCGCGCCGGTGCCGATTACTCCCACGCGCTTGCCGGCCAGGTCCATGCCTTCTTTCGGCCAACGGCCGGTATGGCACCAAGAGCCCTGGTAGCTTTCGAGGCCCGGGAAGTCGGGGATGTAATGCGCGGAGAGAATGCCGACCGCGGTTATCAGAAAACGTCCCCGCGCCCGGCGGCCGTCTTCCGTTGCGACCAACCAGAGGTTCTCGCCCTCGTCGTAGACGGCCGAGGCGATCCGGGCGTTGAACTCAATGTCCCGGCGCAGGTCGAACTTGTCGGCCACGTAATTAAGATAGCGCTCGTTCTCCGGCTGGCTGGAATAATGCTCCTTCCAGTCCCATTCCTGCAGCAGTTCGTCGGAGAAGGAGTACCCGTAGGTGTAGCTTTCGGAGTCGAAGCGGGCGCCGGGGTAGCGGTTCCAGTACCAGGTGCCGCCGACCCCGGAACCATCTTCGAAGATGCGCACCGCAAGACCGAGCTGGCGCAGCCGGTAGAGCTGGTAGAGGCCGGTTACTCCGGCGCCGATGACGATGGCGTCGAAATATTGTGCTTCCCCGGCGCTTGCCGTGGCGCCTGCCGGGGTTGGCTGCCCTGCCGGGGTTGGCTGCGATAAATCACTCATATCGGTACACCGTCAGTCTGGAAAGTTCTGGTATGGGCTTTCGGCCTCAGCGCACCGGTATTCTCCCATGCGGCCAAAAGACGGTCAACAAAAAGGCCCAGCGCCCGCGCACCCCTCGTGACGACTCGTTGACAACGATTCGCCGGTATCAGGCCCCGAGCGGGCTACGGGCTACGACGAGGCGTTCGAACAATTCGACCTGCTGGTGATGCCCGCTGGTTTGCGGGCGCCGGCGCCTTTTTGGATGACTTGCCGGGCCCGCCGGAATGGCAGGTTCAAATGGGAAGCGCGCGTCCCGTTTCCCTCAGGAGTTTCCGCTGTCTTTCGATGTCCGGCAACACCTCGGCCACCAAATTCCAGAACTTGGCCGAGTGATTTCTGACCCTCAAATGGGCCAGTTCATGCACCACGACGCATTCGATCAGCGAGGGCTCAAGCATCATCAAGCGCCAATTGAAACGGAGCGTGCCATCGGAGGAGCAGCTTCCCCAGAGACTGCGTTGGTCGCCAATCAGCACCCGCGGCTGTTCGTGGCAACCGAACCTGGACCGCCACCGGTCCGTTTCCGCCGGCAATCGTTCCGCCGCGCGAGCCCGGTACCAGTCAACGATCCCTTTGCGGATTAGCTCGTAGTTGCTGCTTTCATCGATCGCCCTTGGAGAATCGATCCGGAATCGCCCGTGGTCGAAGCGAACAACCGGAGAGACGACGTCGGCCGGTTCCACTACCAAGCCAACATCGCGCCCCAGATACGGGAGAACATCCCCGCTTGCGAACCGCTTGGGCGGCGAAAAAACCGGCGCCTCGAGCTTGTGAGCGATGATCCAGGGAGCCTTCTTTCGGACAACGTCCCGCAGTTTCTCGTCGGGCATGGCGAAAGGCGCGGCCACCCGTACCCCGTTGCCGTCCAGAGTAATCTGAACAGTCTTTTTGCGGCGGGAACTTCGGCGGACTTCGTACTCAATGACCGTGTCCTCAACGCGGACGCAGTCTCGGCTCGTGACAACCTTGGGTTTCATGCCTCTTGGTCCAGAGAGTTTTTCGCTCAAGCTCCGCTGGGGGAGCCGCTACATCGTGGTCCGGGGCGTTGGCGCGGAGGGGGAGAGGAATCTCCGCAGGTGTTGCGGAAGGAGTTGGTGGAGACGGGGGAGAGTTGAACTCCCCGTCCAGAAGAGCCCGAAGACGAATCTACTACAAGCTTGTCCGGTGGCTTATTTCTTGTCTTCCAGGGGCGCCACCGACGGAGCCTCCGGATGACCAGCCGGTTGTTCTTTGGCCGCCTTTACCGGCGTAGAGCTGGCCGCATCCCGGACTTATGGCGCCCGGTTCCCCACCTCCGGGAATAGCGGGGAGCGGACGTAGCCGTGGTTAGACGGCTAGTGCGAATTCACGTTCGCCAGTTGTTTTTGCCATCTGATTTACGAGGGCGATGGCACCTCGGCTTGCAATCCGCTACGGAACGCCCCTGTCGAACCCGCGCGTCCCCAACAGGCTTAATATCTTCTCACGTCCGAGCGACTCGGTCAACGGACGAAACGGGCGAAACGGGCAGACGGTGACCACCGACCACCGGCCACCGGTAGACCAGCCCCCAATTGGAAGCCGGAAGCCTGCGCCAAAAAATGGCAACAAAAAAGCCCCGGCAGTACCGGAGCCTCAAGCTTTTGTTCGCTCAATTAAGACAAGCAATAGTGGATCACGGCTATTCAAAAGGCGTCAAGTTTTCGTGCCTGAACTCGCCAGAAACGCCCGACCACAATCGAGGACAATCGACCCTGCCGCCGCCGGTATCCTGTCTCCCCCGCACAATGAATTTCCTGTTATCCTACGTTAAACGGTCTCGAAGGAGTGACGTATGCCGGACTTAGACCCGATGGCCGCCACAGTTGGCGCATTGCTTAAAGAGACCCAACAAAGCATTGCCGTGGCTGAGTCAGCCTGCGGAGGGCTGATATCAGCCTCGCTGGTAGCCGTGCCCGGAGCCTCGGCCTACTACGTCGGCGGCTCGGTCATATACACCCGGGTCTCTCAGAAAGGGCTGCTGCAGGTACCCGACGAAGCCATGGCCGACATGCGGGCCAGTTCCGAACCCTACGCTCTGCTGAACGCGCGCACGGTTCGGGAGGCCTTGGGGACCGTTTGGGGACTGGCCGAGACCGGGGCCAGCGGGCCCACCGGCAACCGTTACGGCGACTCGGCCGGTCACGCCTGCGTAGCCGTCACGGGGCCCGTCGAGAAGGTGATTACCATCGAGACGGGGGACGACAACAGGGAGGCCAATATGTGGGTGTTCGCCACCCGGGCGTTGGCCCTGCTGGAGGAGTGCATCAAGGAGTCGAGGTAAACTACTGCCGGTTAACACCATCCCCCGGTTAACACGATCCCATCGTAAAGCATCGGGTCGTAAAGCATCGGGCGGGAAATAGGTCCGGGAGAGGAATCAATGTCTCAAGTTGAAGCCAAGCTGCTGGAACTGGGCCACCAGTTGCCGCCGCCGCCGGGACCGGCGGGCAACTACCTGCCCTTGACACGCAGCGGCAACCTCATGTGGATGGCCGGAGTGGGTTCTCGCACCCTTGGCGGAGACCGGATCGCGGGCCGGCTGGGAGAGGACCTTACCCTGGAGCAGGGCTATGCCGCCGCCCGCTTATGCGCCCTGAACCTCCTGTCCCGTATGAAAACCGAACTGGGCGACCTGGACCACGTGAGCCGGATACTGAAGGTCGTCGGTATGGTCAACAGCACTCCCGAATTCACCGGGCAGGCCCAAGTGGTCGACGGCGCCTCCGACCTGTTCATCGCCCTCTATGGGGACCGCGGTTGGCACAGTCGTTCTGCTCCCGGCATCGCGGCCGCGCCCGGTAACATCGCTGTAATCGTAGATTGCGTCGTCGAAGTGTCGGCTGACGCTCCCCCGCCCAGCCCGTAATTCCCCGATAACGGGCCCAAGCTCTGATGGAAACCCCAATGGAGCGGCTCCGGCTGTACAACGACCTGGCCTACCTGTGGCCGGTGATTAGTCCGGTGGAGGACTACGGCGACGAGGCGGCCCACTGGCTGCGGGCCATGGAAACAAAACTCGGAGCCGGCCCGCATCACCTTTTGGAACTGGGGGTTGGGGGTGGGCACCACCTTTCCCACTTGACCGGTCACCACCGGGCGACGGCGGTGGACGTCTCCCCAAACATGCTGGACCTTTCGCGCCGCCTGAACCCGGCCGTCGACCACCATCTGGGCGACATGCGGACCGTGCGGTTGGCGCAACGGTTTGACGCGGTCCTGGTCCACGACGCGATTTCTCACATGTTGACCGAGGACGATCTGCTGGCCGCCTTCAAGACGGCCAGGGCGCACCTGCGTCCGGGCGGCCTATTACTGATTGCGCCGGACATCGTGGCGGAGTCGTTCCGGGAGGGAGCCGTGATCCGCTGGAGCACATCCAACGGCCCGGTTTCGGTTGTCACCGAAGAGCGTCTCCACGATCCGGACCCTTCCGACACCCAGATCGAGTCCTGGTTTACCTATGAAATCACGGAAAACGGTTCGCGCCGGGTGGAACGGGACCATCACGTCACCGGGTTGTTCCCTATCAGCGCCTGGACGCGCCTCTTGGAAGAGGCCGGATTCGACGCCGACATGGTCCCGCTGCCCGGGGACGAGGGGTTCGGGGAATGGCTTTTCAGCGGGGTCTTGAGGGGTTTTTAGGCCGAGGTCCGGGGGGCCCGGGGCGGGGCCCGGGGTCTCAAATCGTTGCCCCGAGAACGACCAGTATGACACCGCCGACGCTCAGAAGGGTTCCCAGCGCCAGGATAATTCCGATGGTCTCCAAGCGGCGCAGGAACAGCCAAGCCAGCATGAGGGCAATTATTGGTTGACTGGCGTAGATAGGGGTGACCACCGTCACGGGAGCGCGGCTGACCGCTTGGAACAGACACGCCACAGCCAGTCCCTGTAGCAAGCCGGCGAGGCAGCAGATGCCAACGTAGCGGGGCGGCAGGTTGCGAATGCTGGCTACGACATCCCGGTGGGTAAAGGCGAAAAGGACGGCGCCTCCGATGGCCAAGGCAAACCCCGAAGCGACGAAGGGCGGCAATAGTCCCTGGATTCCCACCACGTGACGGCTTATGGAGTCGCGGCTGGCGAAGGCCAGGGAACCGCCCACGGCCAATAAGTAGCCCAATCTTCGGACACTGGCCGCCGAACCGATGTTCCGGGCGGTCGGGCGGGGCATCACCACAATCAACAGCCCGACCACGATGATTGGGGTCCCCAGCGTGACCAGCAGGTTGGGGCGTTCGCCCAGCCAGAGGACGCCCAGAGCGAACGCCAACAGGGGCTGCAGAGAAATCATGGGCACCGCACGGGCCGCGCCCACCATGGAGATGGCCGAATTCTGCAACACACGGGCCACGGGGTAGGCCAGGATGCCCATTATGGTAATCCAGCCGTAGGCGACCGGAGGCAGGGCCTTGATCTCGTCGAAATTCACCGCAAATGCGGTACCGCACACCAATACCGCCCCCACGACCACCGTAAAGAAGGTCGCGGTGGGCGGCGAGACGTGCTGCGTCCCGATCCGCATGAGTATGCTTCCGCTGGCGAACCCGCAGGCAGCGAGGAAGGCGAGGACGACGGCTAGCGTCAAATCAGGTCAGGCGGCCCATTCGGCTACCCTTTCCTGACGGCGCGCGGCGGCCCAGGGATTCCAGTAGTTCGTTGGTCTCCGGTGTCGCCGCGCGCCAAGTTTTGTCTCTACAGGGCGGCCAGGAATTGGTCCGTGGTCATCACCGTCCCCTGCCGGGGATAGACCTTCTCGGTGAGAACCCGGTGTACCTCCGGGTCGGCGTCCGAACAGGCGTCAGCGACCACGATGAACTTGTAATTGACGTCGACCGCCCAGCGAACAGTGGAGAGAACGCAACCGCTGGTGGCCACGCCCATAACGACCAGGGTATCCACACCCATTTCCCGCAGGGTCACGTCCAGGGCCGTCGTAGAGAACGGGCCCGCCCGGTACTTGGTGATGACCATTTCGCCCTCGACGGGCGCTATTGCCTCATGGAGTTCCACGTCTGGAGCATACTCGGCCAAGGGAACTCCCCGGTGCACGACATAGATCACCGGAACACCGGCCCGCCGGGCGCCGGCCAGCGCTCTCGCGGCGTTCTCCACCACTGCCGCCGGTTCCGAAGCAAAGTTGGCGACGATCCGCTGTTGGAAGTCCTCTATCAGTACCGCAGTCTTATCGGGGTCGATCCCGGTAGTCGGCTGTGTCATGCCAGTCCCTCCTTAGATGCAGTCTATCTTCTCCGGCCTGTCTTCTCCGGCCTGTCTTCTGATTGCAGGTCCGATTCACCACAGAGAACACATGGGTTTACAACCTAGCCCGCTTGCCCGTTCACCCAAGACCGGATCAGGCGATAGGCAATCGCTATGGAGCCGGGGATAGCCAGGACGTCGCTCTTTTCTTCGAGCGCCAGGCGCACCTCCTCCCGGTCGAACCACCTGACGTCGGCCATCTCTTCGTCGTCGAAGGCGATGTCGGTGGTGGCGGCTTCGGCGTGGCAGCCGATCATCAGCGAGGAAGGAAAGGGCCATGGTTGAGAAGAATGGTACTGGACCCGTCCCACCTGGATACCCGCCTCCTCCATAACCTCCCTGGCCACGGCTTCTTCTATGGACTCTCCCTGATCCATGAAACCGGCCAATGCGGAGTACCGCTGCATCTGGACCAAACGGCCTCGTGACTGCCCCAGCAAGCAACGTTCTCCGTCGTGCACCACCGTGATGACCACAGGATCAGTCCGGGGGTAATGCTCCGTATCGCACTGGGGACACCGGCGCACCTGCCCACCCCGGGCGACGGTCGTCGGATGCCCGCACACCGAGCAGAAGCCATGCCGGTTGTGCCAGCTAAGCTGGGCCCTGGCTTGGGCGATGATCCCGGAGTCCGGCCCGCTGACGTACTCTGTGGCGGCCCTGGCGTCTTCGAAGGTCAATCGCCCGCTGTCCTGTAGCGCGGCGGCGGCCGGCCCGTTGCCGGAGACGTCCACAACGAAATGGGCTGCGCCGTCCATCAATCCGAGAAAAACGGGTTCATTGTCGACACCGAGGTGTTCCAGGGTCTGCGGGTCAAGCCAGACGAGCCCGTGGTCCGGAGCCGGCGCGATCGGGACGTTCAGGTCGTTCATGGGGAGCAATCTGCTGCCGGGGTTCTTCCCCATCCGGGAAATCCACTCCTCGTCGCGGCGCTCTCGTTCACCCCGGTCCAAGGGGTTGGCCGCATACACGTGCGGGGCGTCCATTCGTTCGTTCATCGCCTCACCATTCATCAAGCTCACGACCCGTGCCGGCCATCGAATCATATTGTGGTATGGAATTCCGGATTAGTCCACCCGGCGGCGCCCGGCGGCCCATAACAGGAATGGTTACAATGATTTGGATGCAATCGGGGGTTGGATGAACCTGGAATCCATTTTTCTAGTTGGAGCGGGGGGGTTCCTGGGCGCGATTGCCCGGTATTTGCTGAACGTGGGAGTCGAGCAACTCCTGCCGTCAACCACGGTGTTTCCCTACGGTGTGGTGGCAATCAACGTCGCCGGATGCCTGACGATCGGCCTGCTGGGCGGCTTGGCGACCTCCCACGGAATGTTCAGCGCCGGGACCGGCTCCCGCGTGTTCCTGTTCGTCGGCGTGCTGGGCGGCTTCACCACCTTCTCCGCCTTCGGCTACGACACGCTGATACTGGCCCGCGACGGATATGCCCTGCTGGCCTTGGGCAACGTGGCCCTGCAAATCGTTCTCGGCCTGGGGGCGGTGTGGGTGGGGTACAAGCTGGCCGTCCTGACGTAGAGGGCGATTCGCGGGTCCCGACCACGCCGGGAGTTTGTGGGGCCTCGAAGGCGCCCTACCGGAAACCGGGGCTATCTGCAAAGGGAAAGCCGATGCCCGAGCGGGCATCGGCCAATGCTTCCCCTGTTAGCGATTCCTACTGCGAAGGCTTGGTCACAGGTTCAGAGGGTGTTCTTCGTAGTCCTTGACCTTTTCGTAGACCTGGACGCGGTGGCGGGCGGATTCCAGGACGAAGATGCGGTCTTGCTGGTCCACCCGGACAGCGACCGGACGGCGGAAACGCCATTCCGGCTCCAGGTCCACCCGTCGGCGGGCTTTGATGATGTCGGGGTTGGCGTCGATGTAGGTCTGGGTCCAAGGGGACGGTTGCTGGGCGTCGCCGACCAGGGTGGTAACGAACCGGCCGTCGCTGGCGTAGACCTGCAGCCGGTGGTTACCCCAGTCGGTGACGTAAACGTCGCCTTCCGAGTCCACGGCTACGCCGGTCGGCCCGTACAGGTCGCCGAGGCCCGTGGCGGAGGACTCGAAACTGAGCAGGAACTTGCCCTGCGAGTCGAACTTCTGCACCCGGTTGTTCTTCCAGTCGGCGACGTAGACAGAGCCCGCTCCGTCCACACAGATACCCCAAGGCAGATTGAACTGGCCGTCGCCGTCTCCGTGCTGGCCGAAGCTGTCCAGGAACGCGCCGTTTTTGGTGAACTTTTGGACGCGGTGGTTCATGCTGTCGACTACCAGGAGATGTTCGTCGGCGTCAAACGCCAGCCCGGCGGGGCCGGCCAGTTGTCCCTCGACACTGCCGGGGCTGCCCCAACTGGAGACGAACGTTCCGTCGGCTTCGAACACCGATATGCGGTTGAGGAAGTCGTCGGACGTGTAGACCTTCCCAGCGCGGTCCAAGGCGATGCTCCGGGGCCAGATGAACTGCCCTTCGCCCTGGCCGTAGCCCCCGAACTGGCCGAGGAACTCGTGGTTCAGCGTCACCTTGCTGACGCGCTGGCCCAATTCCTCAACCCCCCGGTTGAGGATGAAGACCGTCCCGTCCGCCGCAATGTCGAAGTCCTGGGGCGTCCAGAAGCCCTGCCCTGACATGCCGTACATGCCCAGGCAAAAGCTGTAGTCGAACACCCGGCCCGCGGCAACTGTCGTTAGCATTTGGCCGACCTCCTTATCGTTTGACCCCAGAGAACACAGAGGCCACCGGGATTAGATAAAGTCGAGCTGCTCGTATTTACCTCCCACGATGGGCACAGGGTCCAAGCCCAACCAGCGGTCGATCACCGTGGAGTAGAAGCCGCGGAAATCGTAGTTGGGGGCCAGGTCGCCTTGGGTCAGGTCCTCGGGATTGAGGGAAGGATAGGCACTGTACATGCCGCCCTTGACCTGGTTGCCGATTACGAATGCCACGCCGGCCGCGCCGTGGTCGGTGCCCGTGCCGTTGTCCTTCACGCGGCGGCCGAACTCAGTAAACAACATCATGATCAGATTGTCGCCGGCGTCGTGCTCCTTCAGGTCGTCGAAGAAGTCCCCGATGGCGCGGGACATGTCGACCCACAGCTTGGTGTGCGCCGGCGGCTGGTTGAAATGGGTGTCGAAGCTGCCGTTCTGGGTGTAGAAAACCTGGGTTCCGAGATCGGCCAGGTAGACTTGGGCGATGTCCCTCAGGTACTTGGCGATCGGGGTCTCGGCGTACTCGACGGTCGAGGAATACCCCTCGGGGGCCGAGCGGATTATGTCCGCGCCCTGCAGCGCGTCGCGGCCGGTCTGTCCCAGGTAGTCCATCACCGGGCCGGTGCCGACGGCTGGAGCGTACATACGGGCGAACCGCTCCAGGATTTGCTCCCGCTCCGCTTCCGCGCCCACGCCAGGGACGCTGGACAGCACCCCGTAGGACTCCAGGCTGGAAACCGACGTGACCGGGACCCCGCGCAGGGCCAACGCCCGGGGCAGGCCCTGACCGAAGTTGACGCCTTTGAGTACGTTCTCGGCGCCGGGATCGAGGTCGCGTATGACCCGCCCTGCCCAGCCTTCGGTGCCAATGATGTCGGGCTCACAGGTGTGCCAGATGTCCATGGACCGGAAATGGGACCGGGGGGAATTCTCGTAACCGATCCCGTGGATGACGGCCATCTTCCCTTCATCGTAGAGCTTCTTCACCGGGCCCATGGTGGAGTTGAAGCCAAGTTCGCCGTCGATTGGCAGCACCTGGTCTTCGGGGATGCCGACCCTTGGCCGGGCGTCCCGGTAATGCGGATTGTTATAGGGGATGATGGTGTTGAGGTAGTCGTTGGCCCCGGTGAGTTGAAGGACTACCAGCACCGGGTCTTTCTTGGTTGTAGCCATTGCGCTCCTCCGTGGTATTTTCTGGCCTCATCCCAACCCCGACGCATCGGGGTCCCGGCAGAGCCCGGCTCCTCTCCTTCCGGGAGAGGAGAACGTACTGGTCCGCTTCGGGCGGCGAGGGGGATTTTTAGGCGAACTGGAAGTCCCGTGACGCGGCGATCAGGGCCAGCATTACTCCGACTCGCTTTTCCGACTCGGCGGCATCCGCCCCGGTATCCCACCGGACGTCCCCGGCGGCGCGGGCGTGTTCCAGCAACTCGGTCCGGGTCGCCTCGCCGATTTCCAACGGGCCGATCATTTCCAGGCAACTTTCTATCAGTTCTTCCGGCGTCAGCCTGCCGCGTCCACGGATATTGCTCACTATGGCCTGGACTCCCGGCAGGGAGGTATCGCCCAGCAGGCTGGCGGCGAAGTTGACCCGCCGCACCAACGCGCCCCCGTCGATCCACTCGGCGCCGGTGTGCCAGCTTTCCACGCTTGGGGGGTTCAGCAGCTCCTGTCCTTGATAGGCGCACTCGAAGGCCAACTGGTTGAAGCCGGGACGCGGGCCCTCGTAGTTGCCGGCCAAGCGGGCGGCGCCGATGACCAATTCCGCCGGGCTCTTCACCCGGGAGTAGCGGGCCTGCTTGAAAAAGTCGGAGTTGAACAACACCCGCAGCATCGCCCGGATGTCGCCGCCGGACTCGTCGTAGGCCGCGACCAACTGGTCGACGGCGTCGGGGTCGTTTGGCGGCGTGATGTTCCAACTGGGCACCTGGGGCTCGTCGGCCACGAAAAAGTTGTAGAGGTGGCGTGAGAGGAAACGGGCGGTGGCGGGTTGGTTTACCACGATGTCGATGATGTCCTGCCCGTTCAAGTTCCCGGTGTTCCCCAGAAAAGTCTTTTCGCCGTCGTCATGGTCTTCGGGACGGTACTCGAAGTTCCAGTAGAAGCGTCCCAAGGGGTTGCGCGGAATCTTCGGGCCGATGGTCCAGCCGGTGAAAGCCCGCGAAGCCTCCTTGATATCGTCCTCGGAGTAATTGCCGACGCCCATCGAGAATAGCTCCAGCAACTCCCGGCCCCAGTTCTCGTTGATTGCGCCCATGTGGTTGCCGTTGTTGTCCAGCCAGAAAATCATGGCCGGGTTCTTGGCCAGTTCGACCAGCAGCTCCCGGAAGCTGCCCAAGCCGTTGCGCCGGAACATCTCGATCTGCTGGGTCAGTTCGGGCGGGTTGTCCACCTTGGAGTTGCCGGTGGCGAAAAGCTGGTGCCAGAAGAGGGCCATCTTCTCTTCCAGCGGGCGCCGGGTGTTGATCATGCGGTAAACCCACTCGCCCTGGTTCAGGGGAGGGCCGAGAGCGCCCTCGTAACCGGGCATGAAACGGTAGAGCAGGTCGGTGTCGATCGGTTCGAACCGCTCCGGGTTGAGCAGGTCTTCCACGGTGGCCTCGTAGCCGTCAGCGGCCTTGGTGTCCAGTTCCTCGTATGACGCACCGAAGCCGGCCCGGCGCATCAAGTGGCCCATTTGAGCGATTTGTTCCTGGTCTGCCATATTTCTCCCTCCTGAAAAGGGTTCGGGGAGTACTTGGGCACATTATATAGTATATTTACGTAACTTTTGAGTCCCCGCGGGATTCCACGGCAAAGGGAGGCCATTCATGACGACTTACGCTGGCCAATCAATCAGGCGATTTGAGGACCACCGCCTGTTGACGGGGCAGAGTTCGTATGTCGACGACATGCAACTGCCGGGGATGCTGCACGCCCTGGTGTTGCGCAGTCCCCATGCCCATGCCGTGCTGCGCTCCATCGATACGACCGCGGCGGCCGCCATGCCGGGCGTGGCGGCGGTCATAACCGCCGGCGACCTTTCAGGTTTGGCCGCCCAACTGCCTACACGTTTGTCCAGCGAAGCCGATCACATCGCCCCGCCCCGGCACCCCGTATTGGCCGACGGCAAGGTCTGCTACGTGGGCCAGGCCGTGGCCATCGTCGTCGCCGAAGACATTTACACAGCCGCCGACGCGTTGGAGCAGATCGTCGTCGACTACGAGTTGCTGCCCTCGGTCATTGACCCTTCGCAAGCCTTGAAAGCAGGCGCGCCGGTGGTGCACGAGGATCTGGGCAGCAACATCTGCCTGCGGACGGTGAACTCCGGAGGAGACATCAACGCGGCCTTCGCCTCCGCCGACCGGGTGGTCAGCCAGCAATACCGGGTGCAGCGTCTCGCCCCGGCTCCGATGGAGCCCCGGGGCTTGCTGGCCAGCTACGACCGCGATAACGACCTGCTCAGCGTTTGGGACTCGACCCAGCATCCCCACGAAGTGCGGGAGCACTTGGTCGACATCCTGGGCCGCACCGAAGAGGGCGTGCGAGTGGCCGCACCCGACGTCGGCGGCGGGTTCGGGGAAAAGGGCTGTCTTTTCCCTGAGGAAGTGGCGGTCCCCTACCTGTGTATGCAACTGGGCCGCCCCATCAAGTGGGTGGAAAGCCGGCAAGAGAACATGCTCTGCTTCCACGGCCGCGGTTTCGACCTCGAAATGTCGGCTGCGGTGAAGAACGACGGGACCGTGTTGGGCATCCGGGTGCGCGTTGTAGCCGACCTGGGGGCGTTTTTCTTCCTCTCCACGCCGACCATCCCCATCCTGACCAGCCACCGGCTTACCGGCCCCTACCGGACACCGGCGATGCGCGTCGACGTCGAAGGGGTGGTGACAAACAAGCCGCCCACCGGAGCATACCGGGGAGCGGGGGGTCCGGAGGCCGCCTTCTGCATGGAACGCACCATTGACCTGGTGGCCGGCGAACTTGGCATCGACCCGGCGGAGGTGCGGCGGCGCAACTTCATCCCGTCCAACGCCTTCCCTCACGAGACGCCGACCGGGATCACCTACGACTCCGGGAATTACGCCGCCGCCTTCGACCGTTCGCTGGAAATGGCGGACTACGCCGGATGGCAGGAGCGATCCCAGGACTCCCGCGACTCGGGAGAGGGCCCGCTCATCGGAGTGGGGCTGGCCACCGTGGTGAAGGGGTCCGGGGCCAAAACCACCGTGCTCACCGACCATGCCAGGGTGATCGTCGGCGAATCCGGCCAGGTGACCGTTCATACCGGGGTCTCCCCTCACGGGCAAGGGACGGAGACTACCTTCGCGCAGATCGCCGCCGACGAGTTGGGCATCGCCCCCGGCGACGTGCGGGTGTTGCACAGCGACACCGACGTGCTGCCTGCCGGGGGCGGCACGTCGGCCAGCCGCGGCCTCATTGCCGGCGGCACCGCGCTCCACGCGGTCTTGCAAGAGGCCAAAGAGAAGCTGGCCTACATCGCCTCCCACCTGCTGGACTGCCCCCCGGAAGACGTCGTGTTGATGGGCGGGCAAGCCGTCAACCGTTACCGGCCCGACAGCGGCGTGTCCTTCGCCCAAGTGGCGGGCGCGGCCTACAACGAAGAGTTGCTGCCCCAAGGCGCGGAGCCCGGCCTTGACTTCAAAGGGACCAACACGTTGGACCGCAGCCCCTACTCCTTCGGTTCCCACGTGGCAGTGGTGGAGGTCTCGAGGGAAAACGGAGCGATCAAAATTCTGCAATACGTGGCGGTCCACGACTCGGGGAAGATTATCAACCCGATGCTGGCCGATGGGCAGGTCCATGGGGCCATCGCCCAGGGAATCGGCGAAGCGTTGTTGGAGGGGATGGTCTACAACCAGGACGGTCAGCCCTTAAGCGGCAGCCTGATGGACTACGCGCTGCCCAAGACCATCGACTTGCCCGACTTTGAGCTGGATACGATGGAAACGCCGTCGCCAATCACCGCCTTGGGAGTCAAAGGCATCGGCGAGCTCCCCACGCTGGCCGCGCCGGTGGCGATTGCCAACGCGGTGATGAACGCGCTGTCCGGCGCGGGCGTCCGGCACATCAACACCCCGCTAACTCCACAGAAGGTCTGGGAGGCGCTGCAGGGCGCCCCCATCCTAACCTTCCCCCATCGGGGGGAAGGGACTTGTTCAGAGGTTCCCTAGAGCACACGGAGAGCACAGAGATAACTGAGAAATGCTCTGTGGTCTCCGGGGTCTCCGGGGTCTCCGGGGTCAAGTCCTCGCGGGTTCGACCTGACAGGCGTTTTCGACGAAGCCGGGAATTTGGGTCCAGCGCACGTTGTCCGAATCGGTGGTTAGCTCCAGACTCTTGCCGTCGGAGTTTTCCAGCCCCAGCGGGTGGTGCACCAGTTCGATGAGATTGCCGTCGGGGTCGCTGATGTAGGTGTAATGCTCGTTGGTGTCCTCGCGGCGGCCTTGGTACGGGTCTTCGCCGCCCGTGCCGGTGAAAGCGCCGCCTGCGGAGCGGCTGCAAGGCACACCTTGGGCATCGAGGTGGGCGAGCATCTCGGCCCAGTCCTCGACCTCGATGGCGAAGTGAACACGGGGGACCGGGATCACCTCGTCAACGTCGCTGGTGTGAATCTCCCCGCTGCCGATGCGGAACTGAAGCTGCCGCTTGTTCAGCGCCGGCCCCCGGTCCAGGAACTGCGCCCCCAACACCCGCTCGTACCACCCTCGAGTGCGCTGGCGGTCGGTAATCTGGATATTGATGTGGTGAATCATGCTGATTCTCGACATCGGTTTCCTCCTGCAATGGGCTACGTCTCGGGGTCGCCTGTTCTCTGTGGTCAATTAAGCGTGGCCACGCTGAAGACTACGGCGAAGGGTTTGCAGTAGATGACGACACTCTTGATTGCGGACAGGTCTACGTCCGCCGGAATCGTGTAGTTCTGGTTGCCGCGGTTGCCCTTGAGGTCGCCCAAGTCGGAGTAGCCTTCCAGCAGCACTTCGTTGGAGCGGGTTGGGTCCTCGTGGGGCGACAGGACCACGTGCAGGGCGGGACCGTTGGTCACGTCGAGGTTTTCCAGCCGCAGCAGTTGGCCGCCTTCGGGGGTGGTATAAATGATGGCTTGGCCGCTGCCCCGGTGGAAGCTGTCGGCGTCCTTGAAGTCGCCCTGTTTCACGGCCCGGACCTCGCTCTCCGGCTCCACAACCGCCATGACCACCGGCTCCAACATTTGAGCCCCTTTCTCAACCATTTCCGCGTCCATCCCGGCGTCGGCGCCGTCGGCGACCATCTCGTACACTTCGGCCAGGACCTCGATTTCCTCGCCGGTCATCACCACCACTGCATTTCCGGAGCTCATGGCGGAGGCGGTTTCGATTGCGGACGAACGCGGTATGGCTTCTTCCATCGTTGGATCTTCGACCATCGCCATGCCGGCCATCGCCATCTCGACGTCCTCCCGCTCCATTCCCTCGGGGACTACGGCGTCCAGGGCGAAGGGGAACTGTTCCTCCACCGTAACATTGGTGAACAGTGGGGAGCCCAGAGACCAGCCCAGCCAGATTGTGATGGCCAGCAGCGGGACCGCCGCGACTCCAAAGCCGACCTTGTGCCGTCCGATAATACGGTGCCAGCCCCGCCAGTAAGCGAAAGCAAGGACGGCGGCGATGAACACCAGGGTTGCAGCGCCAATGGCCCAGCGGTACTCGTAAGCGCTGGCGAATGTACGTTCGATATCACCAAAAGTCGACATTGCTAGCCCTTTTCAAGATTACGGATCGCCGGTTGAGGCCGCTCTGATGATCAAATCTCTATGCTTATATACGTTGGGATTAGGGATCGGATTCCTGTTGCAGTGCGGCAAACTGCTTCCAAGGGCGCTCGCCCAATAATCGCTCCACCTCTCGCACCGAACGAATGGGCGCCAGGCACATGCCGTTCATGCAGGCGTAGAGCGCGGGTTCCGCCTCCAGCGGAAAGCCGAGAGACTCGATCCGCTCCCGGTCGACCTCCGGGTCCAGCCTCTGGAGCACCCGGTGCGGCAGGTATGACCTCAGCCCGGCGGCCATCAGGCTTTGAGCGGCCGGGTTCCCGGAAGCGCCAACAACCACGAGGTGTACCGGCCCCTCCGCCAACATTCGCCGGGCGCGGGCCCAAGCCGAACCGGCCGGGAGAAACAGCGCCTCTTCGTCTTCCTCGACCCGGCGCGACGGCCTGTCGCCCACGAAGCTGCTATCCGGAACTATCGTTTCGAACGTGCTTAATGCAAGCGCTGCCCGCTCCTGGTAGGCGGCGTCGCCGGTCAGACACGCCAAGACCGCTAAAGCCTCGGCGAGGAGCGAGTTTTCCAGCACGGGCCGGTCTCCAGCGAGGGGCGTCTCGGCCGACGGAGCGCCGGCAGCGGCAACGTCGAGATAACCGCCCTCGGCAGGGCCGAAGAGCCGGTCGATCACTGCGGCGACCTCGACGGCGCGTTCCAGATGGATTGGGTCGCCGTTGGCTTGGAAGAGTTCCAGGGATGCCCGCAGGAACGCAACGTGGTCGTCCAGCATCCTGGGCTGGTTGAGCGAGCCGCCGGCAGCGTGCTGGAATCCCAACTCGCCTTCCCACAAGCCCGACCAAAGGACTTCCAGTGTCCTTGCGGCGGTCTTCAAGTGCCTGGGAGCGCCGAGCACGGCGCCGGCCTTGATGAACGCGCTGGCGGCGCAGGCGTTCCACCCAGTGTAAGCTGTCTTGTCGACCGTTGGCCGTTCCGCCGCGTCGCGGTCCTTCCAAGGCAGGCGGTAGAAGTCCTCCCAAGCGTCCTGGCTTGAATGGAACAGGCCCGCTTCGTTATCGTACAGGGTATCCATCAGGTACCGGAGCGCTCCGACGGCTGCTTCTTCGTAAGCCGCGTTGCCGGTGACTTGGCATGCCTCCAGCAGCAGGGAGGCCAGGCTGGCGTTGGTGACCAGCATCTTTTCGTAGTGGGGCGCCTTCCAGTCCCTGGACACGGAATACCTGAAGAATCCCCGGTCTTTCTGGTCGTACAGTCCGGCGATGATACCGTCCAGGGAATCGGTCACCATCGTGAGGAACGGCCCCTCGCCGGAGCGTCCGTACAGCTCGAGGAGAAAGCGCAGTCCTTCCCACGGAGGCTGCTTGGGCTCAGAGCCGAAGCCGCCGTACCGAGGGTCGTAATGGTCCATCAACCACCGCCGGACTCGTTCATCGGGCGACTGGCTGGCGCCGGCGGCCGGGCGGCTGGCGGCGGCGCTTTGCCGGGGAGCGGCTGGAACCGGGGCCGGAAAATGCTCGGAGACCTGTGCCAGCAGCGCCAGCATCTCGTCGGGCGGAGTGTAAATCCGGCCGGCCAACAACTCCCCGTCGCCGTCCAGTAACGCCACCGAGGGATAGCCGCCCTGGTTATAGCGGCGGGAGATGTCGGGCCTCCGGTCAACGTCGACCCTGACCGGGATGAAGCCGGAATTGATGCGCTCGATCACCCTGGGGTCGGAATACGAGGTCTGGTCCATCACGTGGCACCAGTGGCACCAAGTTGCGGTCAGGGTGAGCAAAAGGGGCTTGCCTTCCTGGCGGCTAGAGGCGAAGGCGTCCTCACCCCAGTCCAGCCAACGAATACTGTCGTCGCCGTTCTGGTCTGTCACTATCATCCTCTGGGATCCTCTGGGGCGTCGGGCTGGGGGGTCTCGTCGAAAAGTCATTATAATCGAGGACAGCGACCAACGGTTGCCGCCGTGTCCCGCCTCGGCATTACCCATCTGGACATTCCACTCGAACCCAAGCGGGTGTCGCGCGCCATACAGGGGGCGGCGAGGCGGCGGCCTGGCGGTTCAGCCGGAGATTGAGTCTTTGACGACGGTGCGAGACGCCTTGACACTATTGGCGGGCCGTTCGTAACATGGTTTCAGGCCCTCCCTCGATGATCGAGGCAAACGGCCGTCTCGATGCGTCCCAGTAGCTCAGGGGATAGAGCGGCTGCCTTCTAAGCAGCGGGTCGCGGGTTCGAATCCTGCCTGGGACGCCACAACAGCCACGTATTGGGCTCGAATCGAGCCTGAAAAGCTTCCCCCAGGGGCCTTTTTCTATGCCGCAAACCCCTATTCGACTCGCTAGCAGGCCGCGTCCCGCATACCGTGGGAATATAATCCATTCAAGGTTCTAGTGAAGGTTCTGGTGC
>DAOUHF010000153.1:0-1679 GCA_034428795.1 Dehalococcoidia bacterium | reverse complement strand
TAAGAACCTTGAACAAGCAGAAGGACGCGAGTCGTTGCCGGAGGTTCGCCGGGGCGGGAAGGTGGTAGACCTGGAGCCGCTCCTGCGGCAAAAGACTCGGCGCGACGAACTATGAATGGTCGCGATCTCAGCCGCGCTTGGCGCACCGATGATGGCGGCGGGCCCTCCTCCAAACACCGCTTAACGGTCATCCAATTATTCATCAAACCGCAGTCTCGTGCGAAGCGAAAGGCTTAGAAACTGTCACAAAATAACATTTGCATCTAGAATTGTTTTCACTTACTCTGGAAGGGTGAGCGAGCCGGCAGCCATCAAGCGTCGTTATGAGGCGCTGCGAGGGGTGCTCGATGAACGTTCGCGGCGGCTGCTGGTGGCCGCGGAAAGCTTGGCCCTGGGGCGCGGCGGCATCTCGGCAGTAGCCCGAGCGACCGGGGTCTCACGGCAAGTCATTGCCCGTGGCCGCCAGGAGTTAACCGAGCCCGCTGGGCCTCCGCCCGGCCGCATCCGGCGTCGGGGCGGCGGGCGCAAGCGAAGCGTCACGAAAGACCCCACTCTCAAGAGCGAGCTGGAGCGGCTGGTCGAGCCACTCACGCGCGGCGATCCGGAATCCCCCCTGCGCTGGACGTTGAAAAGTGTCCGCAAGCTAGCCGCCGAACTCGAACGGAGGGGCCACCCAACGAGTCATCGCATGGTGGCCGAGCTGCTGCACCAGCTGGGTTACCGCCTGCAAGCCAACCGCAAGACGAAAGAAGGAACGAAGCATCCCGACCGCAACGCTCAGTTTGAACAGATTAACCGCAAGGTGAAGCGTTTTTTGGCTCACCGCCAGCCCGCCATCTCGGTCGACACGAAGAAGCGGGAACTGGTGGGAGACTTCAAAAACAACGGGCGGGAGCTACGGCCGAAGGGTGATCCGGAGAAGGTGCGGGTGCATGATTTTCCGATTCCCGAACTGGGCCGGGCCACGCCCTACGGGGTCTATGACATGGCGCGCAACCGGGGTTGGGTCAGCGTCGGGGTGGATCATGACACGGCGGCGTTTGCGGTCGAGACGATCCGCCGCTGGTGGCGCTCGATGGGGCAGGCCGCTTATCCGCAGGCGAAGCGCTTGCTGATCACCGCCGACGCGGGCGGCAGCAATGGCTCGCGTCCGCGGCTGTGGAAGCTGGAATTGCAGAAGCTGGCGGACGAAACCGGGCTGCGGATCGCGGTGTGTCACTTCCCGCCCGGCACCAGCAAGTGGAACAAGATTGAGCACCGGCTGTTTTCCTACATCAGTCAGAACTGGCGCGGCAAGCCGCTGATCAGCCATGAGGTGATCGTGAATCTGATCGCCGCGACGACGACGCGAACGGGATTGCAAGTCCATGCCGAACTCGACACGGGCAGTTATCCGACCGGCATCAAGATCACCCACCAGCAGATGGCGGCCCTCAAGCTGCGCCGAGACAAGTTTCACGGGGAGTGGAACTACACGCTCCTTCCCCGCAAGACCCTAGATTGACAAGGTTATTTTGTGACGGATTCTTAGCGTATAAATTCGCACGACTGGGGTATGCACTTGACTCCCGCCGACCCCACACCTTGTGGTCGGCGACTGCGGCGACCGCACCCTCGAGGGGCCATCGGGCAGCGGTCGTGGGTCCTATAGCCGCCGCTCATTGCGCCCCGCGGGGGGA
>DAOUHF010000152.1:0-37938 GCA_034428795.1 Dehalococcoidia bacterium | reverse complement strand
GTGGCCCAGGACTACGTTTACCTGATTGACTACAGCCGGGCGCTGGCTTTGGCGGCGGCGCGGGCCCCGGACCTGGACGTGATGTCGTGGTTCGCCGGGCTCTTGGACTCGACGCTGAACACCGAAATGGCCCTGCACCTCAACTATTGCGCCGAGTTCGACATCTCGGTGGAGGAGCTTGAAAATACGCCGGCCGCGCCCACGACGGTCGCCTACACCAGCTTTCTGCTGAAGACCGCCTCCCAAGGCAGCTTCGGCGAATTGGTGGCTTCTCTGGTGCCCTGCGGATGGGGTTACTGGGAGATTGGCGATCACTTGGCCCGCCGGGAAGCCCCGCCCCACGCGTCCCTGTACGCCCAGTGGATTGGCATGTACGCTTCGGACGAGTTCCGCGACCTGGCGTTATATCTGCGGGCACTTGCCGGACGACTCGGCGACGACGCCGGTCGGGCCGAACGGGCGGCGATGGAGGCGGCCTACGTCACCAGCCTGCGCTTGGAATACCAATTCTGGGACATGGCTTACTCGCTCGAAAAGTGGCCGGTCTGAAGGTTATTTTTCCCTATTGAGCTCACAGGGAGCGAGCTAAGGGACCTCTGAACAAGTCCCTTCCCACCGATGGGGGAAGGTTAGGATGGGGGCGCCGGCGCTCATATGATAGCTAATACCGTTAAGCTCTCCTCCGATATTTCGGCTTTCGCCTCAATGACCATAACTTGTTCAGAGGTTCCCTAACAGCGTAGAGGGGAGCTTGCGCCCCGAACATGCGCTGCGCCGCATTTTGGCCGGTCATCCTCATCCCCATTGTCAACAAACTGATTGTCAAAAAACTGGTTGTCAAAAAACTGGCGCTTGGAACCAAATCCAAGCGCCAGATGGTTGCCGGGGTGTCGGGGCCGGGGTTAGACCAGGACCGGCTCGGTGTTCTTTTGATAGACCTGGAACCGGTGTCTAATGGTGTCGGCGATGATTACCCGGCCAGCGTCGTCCACCTTGACCGCCACGGGCCCCCACAGAACTTTTTCGGGGGTGAAATCGCGCACGCCGTTGCGCTGGCGGATCATGTCCGGGTTGGACTCAATCTTGGACACTCCCCACTTGGAGAGACCGGCGTCGCCGGTGAACTCGGTGATGAACCGCCCCTCTGGAGTCAGTACCTGAACACGGTTGTTGAGCCAGTCGGCAACGTAGATGTCGCCGTCCTTGTCGACCGCCACGCCCGAGGGCCGGTTGAAGACCCCCACTGGCTGCGGCACGACGCGGATGCCGCCATGCGCTTTCATGATGGAGGCGTCGCCGCCGGTGCCGGGCCGCCCGAAGCTGGCCAGCCACTGTCCGTCATTGGTGAAGGACTGGATGCGGTCGTTGCGCCAATCGGCTACGAAGATGTTGCCATCCTTGTCAAGGCAGATGCCCCAGGGTGTATCAAGCTGCCCGTCGTCGCTGCCGTGACCGCCGAACTGGCTGATGTATCGCCCGTCCAGGGTGAGCTTCTGCACCCGGTGGTTTCGGCTGTCGACCAGGTAGACTACGTCGTCTCGGATGGCGATGCCGGCCGGGTGGTCGATCTCGCCGTCGCCGGAACCCTGCGTACCCCAATGGCTCAGGTAGTCGCCGTCTTTGTTGAAGACTGTGATCCGGCTCAGGTATTCGTCGGTCACGTAGACGTTGGTCTGGCTGTCCAAAGCGCAGGCCATCGGCCACATGAATTGGCCGGGGTTTTCCCCGTAACTGCCGAATTCCGTGATGTATTCTTCTCCGTTTTCGTCCAGGCGGAAGAGGTTGATCCGGGTCCCGTCGGAGCGGGACTCGAAGGACCGGTTGACCACGTAAATCAGGTTGTCGGGAGCCAGGACGAAGTCCATCGGAGTGCGGAACCCAGTGCCCTGGAACTCGGACCGCCCGGCAACGAAGCTGTAGGTGTAGGTCCGGTCGTTTATGCCAAGAAACACACTTGCCACGGTTGTCCTCCTGTTGCGAGTATTGAGAGATCAGGAGTGAGGAGCGAGAGGGAAAAGTAAGCTCTCTCTCTCCTCACAACTCTCTTATCTAAATGAAATCGAGCTTTTCCCAGTTGCCGCCCACGATGGGTTTGGCGTCCAGGCCCATCCAGTTTTCCAGCAGGGTGGCGTAGGTGGACCGGAAGTCGTTGTTGTGAAGCAGGTTGCCGCCGTCCTCCAGTCCTGCGGGCTCGAGGGACGGGTACGTGCCGTAAAGCCCGCCCTTCACGTTCTCACCGATGACGAAGGCCACGCCGCCGGTACCGTGGTCGGTGCCGGAGCCATTGTCCATGGCGCGACGGCCGAACTCGGAGTAGAGCAGCGTGGTAACGTTGTCGCTGATGTCGTGGTGACGCAGGTCGGTGATGAACGCATCGACGTTATTGGCCACGTCGTTCAACAGGTTGGACTGGCCCACGGCCTGGTTGGCGTGGGTGTCGAAGATGTTGTAGGGGGCGGTGGTGAAGAACACCCTGGTGCCGAAGTTGGCGTTGTGCACCTGCACCATGTCACGCAGATACCCGCCTATGTTGCCCAGCAGGTACTCGACCTCGCCGTGGTACATGGAGGGGGCGGTTCCCAGGATGTCCGCGCCCTTCATCGCCTCAATGCCAGTGCGGCGGATGAAGTCGCTGACAGCGCCCAGGCCGATGGCCGGGGCGTACATGCGGCCAAACAGGTCGAGGGCCTCATCCCGCTCAGCTTCCTTCTCCATCTCGGTTAGCAGGCCGTAGCTGTGCAGGTCGCCGACCGACGCGACGGGCACGCCTTCCAAGGC
Source organism: Dehalococcoidia bacterium (assembly GCA_034428795.1). Classification (GTDB taxonomy): domain Bacteria; phylum Chloroflexota; class Dehalococcoidia; order Lucifugimonadales; family UBA3495; genus VXOI01. The sequence goes on along the minus strand of DAOUHF010000152.1, from coordinate 35,160 downwards.
CAGGGACCGCGGGAGGCCGCGGCCGAAGTTGACGCCGGTCAAGACGTTTTCGCCGGTGGGGTCCAACTCTTTGAGGACCTTACCCAGCCATCCGTCGACGCCCAGGGTCTCGGGCTCACACGTGGCCCAGATGTCCATGGAGCGGAAATGGGACAGGCTGCCGTTGGGGTAGCCGATTCCCTGGATAATGGCCAGCTTGCCTTCGTCCCAATATTTCTTCATCGGGGCCAGGGACGGGTGTAAGCCCAGGTCGTCGGTTATCGGGATGATCATCTCTTCGGGAATGCCCAGGGTGGGGCGATAGTCCCGATAGCGGGAATTGGTGAAGGGGATCACCGTGTTCAACCCGTCATTGCCGCCGGACAGTGAAACTACCGCCAGCACCGGGTCCTTCTTGGTGGAAACCATTTCATTACCTCCGTATTAGTAGTGAGGAATCAGGAGTGAGAAGTGAGGGGAGTGGTGAGAGCCTTCCAGCGGCCCACTCCTCTCCCACTCTTTTTTCGGTTTTAGCCGAATTGGAACTCGGAAGTGGTGGCGATCATCTGGAAAGTCTCGCCGGCGCGACGGGCGAAATCGTCCCGCTCCGAATCGGTGGCGTGGCGCAGTCCGCCGCCGCGAGAGACGTGGCCCACCAATTGCTCGCGGGTCTCTTCGGCGATGGTCAAAGGGCCGACCAAGTCCAGGCAGCCGTCAACCAACTGCTCGGCGCTCAGTTCGTCGCCCTGTCCCATCAGCCGGTCCACCAAGGACCGGATGCCGGGAAGCTCGGTATTTCCCAGAATGTTGGAGGCGAAGTTGATCCGGTCGATCAAACTCCCGCTGTTAATCCATTCCCGGCCCATGTGCCAGCCCTCCACGGTGGGAGGGTTCAGCAGGTCCATGCCCATGTACTTGGGCTCCATGGCCACGAAGAGCAGACCGGGCTTGGGCTCAGTGTGGTCTTGGGCCATGCGGACGGCTCCGATGACCACGTCAGCGGGGCTCTTCACCTTAGCGTAGCGTACCGCCTCGTCCTTGAAGAAGTCGGAGGTGAACAACACGCGGAGCATGGCCCCGATGTCGTACCCGGAGTCGAAGTACGCTTGCTCCAGGGCCTTGATGGCCTCGACGTCCTTAGGGGCCGCCAACCGCCAGGACGGGACCGGGGGTTCGTCGGCCACGAAGAAGTCGTACAGTTTCCGGGCCACGAAGCGGGCGGCGGCGGACTGTTTGCAGATGATTTCTACAACATCATCACCGTTCCAGGGACCTGTCTCGCCCAGGAAGGTCTTTTCGCTGTAGTCGTGGTCGGCGGGGTCGAACCGGAACTCGAAGGGAGTGCGGCCGTAGGGGAATACCGGCACCGTGGGGGCCAGGTTCCAGCCGGTAAACGCCCGGGCGCAGGCCTTGACGTCGTCTTCGCTGTAGTTGAAATCGCCGTCTTTGCCGACACCGAGGGAGAAGAGTTCCAGAAGCTCCCGTCCGTAGTTCTCGTTGACCGCGGTCTTGTGGCTTTCGATGTTGTCCAGGTAGTAAAGCATGGCCGGGTCGGTGGAGAGCCAGAGCAGCAGTTCCTTGAAGTTGCCCATGCCCCTGTCTCGGAAGGCGTCATACTGCATGCAGGTGGTTCGGGCGTTGTCCACCTTGTTGTCTCCGGCGCACAGGATAGTGTGCCAGAACAGGGCCATCTTTTCCTTCAACTGGTACCTGTTGTTGATCATGCGGTAGACGATCTCGGTCTGGCCGGTCTCGATGGCCGCCTTATCGAAATAAGACGGATACGACCGGTACAGCAAGTCCTCGTCCAGGCCGGGGCCGTCACCGGGATTGAGAAGCTCCTCGACCACGCTGTCGTAGCCCTGAGCGGCTTTGGCTTCGATTTCATCGCGACTTGCTCCGAAACCGGCGCGGCGCAACAGGTGGGCCATTAGTCCGATGTCGTGTTGGTCAGCCATTTATCCCTCCTTATCCTTCGATTCGTCATTCAAGACCGTCGTCATTCAAGACCGTCGTTTTCTTCTTTAAATTCGCTATCGGCTCCTCCGTGACTGAGCGGTGGGGCGAACGCATCTGGGTCCGCCGGGTCCGCGATGGAAATAGCAATTGGCCGCCCCTTTTTCCGGCGGCGGTTCACCCACAGATACATGAATATTTAATATGTTGAAGCGGGGGATGTCAACCCGCCGCGCGTAGGCTTCGCGAGACTCGGAGATCAGCCCCGGCGGGTCCGGTTTAGTTCCCCCGCGGGTCCGGTTTAGTTGCGGATGAGCATGCCCGGTTGGCAGTGTCGGCAGTAGCTGGTGATACGCTGGTTGGCGGTGATTTCGGTGATGTTGCTTCCGCAGGCCGGGCAGGGTTGACCGCCTTTTCGGTGTACCTTGAGGAAGTCCCTGATCTTGTGGTGGATTTCCTCGGCCATACGCTCCCGGAGCACCTCGATAGCCTCCTCCAACACTTGGCGGCACTGATAGTGGAGTTCGGCAACCTCATCCGCCTTCAAATTTCGGGCCTTGCGGAAGGGAGAGAGCCCGGCGGCGAACAGGATCTCGTCGGAATAGGCGTTACCGATCCCGGAGACAAGGGAGCCCCGGGTCAATACCCCTTTTATCTCGCCGTGGAAACGTTTGAGGCGCTCCCGGAATTCCTCCAGGGAGATACCTGACAGAACGTCGGGCCCCAAGTCATTGTACTGGGGTATGGCATCGTCCTGGTCCGGGCCGACGTGATAAACCTTGCCCATTTGCCGGTCGTCCAAGTACCGGAGGTCCATGCCGTTTTCCAAGGAGAGAGACACGCAGGTCGACTTTAGCTGGCGTTCGTTCTCCGGACAGAACTGGAGGACGCCGGTGAGCATCGGGTTGATCACCAGGGAGTGCTGCCCCGAGAATCGCAGGGACAGGAACTTCCCTTGGCGGTGCACTCCATCCAGGGTGCGCCCCGGCAAGTCCGCCGTGAGGACGCCGGCGAGGTCTCGCACCACGGTGGCTCGCGGCGCCGTGCAGGCCTTCACCCGCAGGCCCACGGCGCGTTTGGTAAGAAACTCTTTAACTACCTCAAGGTCGGGCGCTTCGGGCATGGCGCTATTATACTTCTACAAGAGGGTGTGTCACCGGCCTAGAGGATGCGTCGCCGGATGCCCGGAATGTCAACCAATGTCCGCCTGGAGTGGAGATCAATGCTGGTGGGAGTGATATCCGATACCCACGGGTTTTACGACCCTCGGGTCACGCCTCTTTTGGACGGCGTGGAACACATCCTCCACGCTGGGGACGTCGGCAGCCCGGATGTCGTCCGGCGCCTGTCTGAGATTGCCCCGGTGACGGTGGTGCGCGGCAACAACGACCGGGACGGGGAGTGTGCTTTGTACCCGGATGCGGAATGGCTGGAACTGGCGGGGCGCCGGGTGCGCCTCACCCACGTCGTCAAGGTTCCTGCGGCAGGCAGCGCCGGGCTGGCCGCCTATCTTGGCGCCGACGTCGTGGTGTACGGACACAGCCACATCGCATTTCAGGAGCGCCGGGGCCCGGTCTTGTTCTTCAACCCCGGAGCGGCAGGCAAACGCCGGTTCAAGGTCGTGCCCTCGGTGGGGTTGCTGGAGCTGGGACCCGGCGGGGCCGAGGGCCGGATAATTCCGCTGTAAGCCCCCGGCCTTTTGGAATATCCCATAATTTCCACCATCGAAACCCGCCTGTTCGCTTCTATGCTACTATCTAGCCGGAGAGCCATCAGTTCAACGAGGCCAGCAAGTGGACTACTCGAAGATCATCGCTACTATCTAGCCGGAGAGCCATCAGTTCAACGAGGCCAGCAAGTGGACTACTCGAAGATCATCACCATTGAACCTGGTAAGCGGAGCGGACAGCCCTGCATCCGGGGGATGCGAATAACGGTGTATGACGTCCTTGAATACCTCGCTTCCGGTATGTCTGAAGAGGAAATCATAGGAGATTTCCCGGAACTCACGAAGGAAGACTTCCTGGCCTGTTACGCTTTCGCTGCCGATCCCAAACGCCGGTATGCCCTTGTGCGCCTGAGTGAAGTTGATTTTCGACCAGAATCTCTCTCGCTAATTGAGCCGTAGGCTGCAAGACCTTTTCCCTGACTCTGTCCACCTCTCGGAGGCTGGACTGCACCACGCCGCCGATGCCGGAATTTGGACCCATGCCAGGAACCAATGGGTTTGTGATCGTCTCCAAGGACTCCGACTATCTCCGGCTTAGCGCAGCCTTCGGGCACCCGCCAAAGGTGATCTGGATTCGGACCGGCAATTGCCCGACCGGCCTGGTCTACTCCCTGCTCCGCGACAACTACGACGAGATCGAGGCTTTCGGCCAAAATCCACGCCGTTCGGTCTTGGAACTGGGCTGCCGCCGGCTTTCCCTTCGTCCTACTGCGCCGTCGCGCCGCCGTCGATCACCAGCTCGCTGCCGGTGACGAAGGACGACTCGTCGGACGCCAGGTACAGCACCCCGTATGCCACCTCGATGGGCTGGCCGGTGCGGCCAACGGGCGCGATGGCTTCGGCCTCCCGTTGCAGTTCGGGATTGGCCAGCCGGTCGCCGGCCATGGGGGTATCGATGGCTCCCGGATGCACCGAGTTGACCCGAATCCCCTCCTTGGCGTATTGGACCGCTGCCGACTTGGTGAAGATGCGCACTGCCCCTTTCGACGCGTTGTATACGGGCTGAATATCGCTCTGTCCGACGATGCCCGACAACGAAGAAATGTTGATGATGGAGCCGCCTCCGGCCTTCCGCATTTCGGGGATGGCGACTTTGGTCCCGAAGAACACCCCTTTGGCGTTGATGCCCATCACCCGGTCCCACTCCGCCACCGTGGTGTCTTCCAGTACTCCTCTGGCCACCACGCCGGCATTGTTGACCATTATGTCCAGCTTGCCGAAACGGGAGACCGTGGCGGAGATGGCGTCGGCCCAAGACTCTTCGCTCGTCACGTCCAAATGCACGAAGAGGCATTCGCCGCCGAGCTCGATGATTTCAGACTCGGTCTGCCGCCCTTCCGCGTCCAACACGTCGCCGATGACTACCCTTGCGCCCTCTTGAGCGAAGAGCTTGGCCTCGGCGGCGCCCATACCCCGGGCCCCGCCGCTAATGAAAGCGACTTTGTTTTCCAGTCTCATGAAGCCTCCGTTGTCTTGATTGTGACTTTCAATTTGACCCATGGGCCTGGTTGACCCGTGGGCCTGGTTGACCCGTGGGTCTGGCGCGGGGCCGATTGGTCCGTGGGGCCGTACCCAGGCTGGCAACGGGCCCGTATTACCGGTCGTGCCGGAACGGCTGAAGTATGGGGAGCTTCTGTGACAGAGCTTCGGTGACAAGGTACGTGGTCGGGGCGGGCAGATTTGAACTGCCGACCTCCTGGTCCCAAACCAGGCGCCCTGCCGCTGGGCCACGCCCCGGAAAATAGTGGGAGCTTTTTCTATGGTACCCCCGGAGAGGGTCGAACTCTCGTCTCCGGCTCCGGAGGCCGGCACTCTATCCACTGAGCTACAGGGGCAATCTACCCTAGAGAATAGCACGATGGGCCTTTCTGGACAAACCATAAGCCCGGTAATAGACTAGGTTCACTTTCCCGCGACCGGTACGGACGAGGTGCCAATATGCCTGTTTTCACGCCTGAATACCTGGAGAAAGCCGCCTTTCACATCTACCGGGCCAAGGGCGCCCCTGAGGATGAGGCCCGGGTGGTCGCCACTCATTTAGTGAAGGCCAATCTGACGGGCCACGACTCCCACGGGGTAATACAGATTCCTACCTACGCCGAACGGATCGACGTCGGCCACATCGTTCCGGGAGCGCCTTTCGAGATCGAACGGGAGGCCCCCTGCACTGCCGTGATCAACGGCAATTGGGGGTTCGGTTTCGTGGTCACCGAGCGGGCGATGAACATGGCCATCGAGAAGGCCAGGACCAACGGCGTGGCGGCAATTACCGTACACCACCAGAGCCACATAGGGCGTTTGGGCGATTATCCGACCATGGCCCTGAAGCAAGGGATGATCGGCATGATCACCGCCGACTCCGGGGCCGCCCCGAAGCACGTGGCCCCCTTCGGCGGGCGCGCCCGCAAGCTGGGCACCAATCCCATCTGTATCGGTATGCCCAGCAACCTGGAGGGTCCCGTGCTGATGGACATGGCCTCCAGCACCGTGGCCTTGGGCAAGATCGCCTTGGCCCGCAACCGGAAGGAACCGATCCCGGTGGGTTGGATCGTGGACAAGGACGGCAACGCGACGACCGACCCCAACGACTACTTCAGCGGCGGGGCCATCCTGCCGGTCGGTGTGGACCAGGGACATAAGGGCTACGCCCTCTCCTTTATGGTAGAGGTGTTTTCCGGGCTGCTGACCGGATTGGGCTTCGGTATCGACCCCGAAGGCCGTCACAACGACGGGGTATTCATCGCGGCCTTCAACCTGGAGCATTTCCGCCCACTGGAGGAGTTCAAGCAGGAGATGGGCGAGTTCGTAAAGTTCGTTAAAGACTCGCCGCCCGCATCCGGTTTCAATGAAGTGCTCTACCCGGGTGAAATTGAGCACCGGACCGAGCTGAAGCGACGCGAAGAAGGCATCTACGTGGAAGACGAAACGTGGTCGCAAATCAGCGGTTTGATGAAATCACTGGGAGTCGAAGACTTGGCAGGCCAGCCGTAGCCGGCTCCGGCCGGAGCCCTTGCCGGCCAACTTCGACCTGCTTGTCTGACCGGGCCGTCCTGCTCCGGTCCCCCGTGTGTCTGCCGTGATGTCTGCTTACCGTGCCGCCGGGGCGCTGCTGCTGCTGACCGCCGTGGCGACTGCCATATCCGTTTTGTTCCGCGTGAGCGGAGGCGTGGACCAGACCCCGATGGCGGAGTCGTTGGGGCAATCCATGGGCCTTGACGCCGAACTGATTGCCCAGCTTGCCGCGGCGGAAACCCTGTCCGCCATCGGCGCGGCCAAGTCCGCCTACGCTGCCGGCGGGGCCGCCCGTCTGGCGGCCGGGTTAGCGCTGCTGGCGGCAAGCATCCCGCTGTGGCGCGTTGCGGGACCGTATCATGCGCGGGCGATGGGGTTGGCCGCGGCGCTGCTGGCGGCATCGGGCATCATCTCGGCGGTGTCGGGCGGCTGCGCTATAGCATTGGCGGCGCTGGCCCCGGAAGCGCAGTCAAGCGTTGCACTGGTTCCCGGACAAGATTTGATAGGTCGGGTTGAGGATACGCTGCTCACGATGCGCTGGGCTTCCGGGGCGCTGGGCTTCACGCTGGGCGGGCTGGGGCTGGTTGCGCTGGTTCCGGTGCAGTGGCGGATTGGAGGCCGCGTCCTGCGCGTTTCCGCCGTCGTGTTCGCCGTTCTGGGGGTGGCGATGCTGCTCATCTGGGTGGATTCCGCGACTGTATTCCACCGCATAGCCGGCATCGGCTTCCTGATTTGGCTGATAGCAGCCGGCCTGTGGCTGATAGCCGGGCGCACGAGGCCGCCGCCCCGAACCACCTCACCGCATTGCCCGTTTGCCGAAGTCGTGTTATAGTCGATAGTGACGTAAGAGAGAGAAGAAGCAAAAGAAGAAACGACCTGCAATAATGCTAGACGGCGATACGAAGACCAACATCATCCAGGAATACCGCCTTCACGAAAGGGACACCGGCTCCGCTGAAGTACAGGTTGCGGTACTTACCGAGAACATCAAACGGTTGACGGACCACCTCAGGATCCACCGCAAGGACGTGCATTCGAGACGTGGGCTATTGGGGATGGTGTCGCAGCGGCGCAGGCTGCTGAAGTACCTCAGTAATGAAGACGTTTCCCGCTACCAAACACTGATAGGTCGGCTGGGTCTGCGGCGGTAAGTCCCCCTCCTGAACAACACCCCGACCCGGGGTGTTGTTTTCGCGTTTAGCCGCCTTCGCTCCCCTGCTCTTCCTTCCTTACAGTTTGTTGCCCTATTTTTGTTAAGCGAGGTCACCCAGTCCCAGTATGACAACTTCAACTGCAATCCCCACCGCCGTCCGGATAGAGCTTGGCGGCCAACCCATGATTATCGAAACCGGCAAGCTGGCGTTCCAGGCCCACGGCGCGGTCACCGTGCGCTACGGCGACTCCATCGTGCTGGCGACCGCGGTCATGTCCGACCGGCCCCGCGCCGAGGACGTGGACTTTCTGCCGCTCACAGTAGACTACGAAGAGAGGCTCTATTCCGCGGGCAAAATCCCCGGCAGCTTCTTTCGCCGGGAGGGTCGCCCTGGGCAGGACGGCATTCTGGCCTCCCGGATGACCGACCGGTCCATTCGCCCCATGTTTCCCAAGGGGCTCCATAACGACATTCAGGTGACCCTGACCGTGCTCTCCGCCGACCATGAAAACCCCCCTGAAATCCTGGCCATGGTGGGCGCGTCGGCAGCCCTGTCCATCTCCCAGATACCCTTCGACGGCCCCATTGGCGCCTGCCGCATCGCCTACCTGAATGGCGAATACGTCATCAACCCCACCTATCAACAGTCCGACGACAGCCAGTTGAGCATGGTGGTGACCGGCACGCGGGAAGCCATACTCATGGTGGAAGCCGGGTCGAACGAAGTATCGGAAGAGATAATCCTGGAGGCCATCCGCCGCGCCCAAGAGACCAATGTCGCGGTTATCGAAACGATTGAAGGGCTGGTCAGCCAGGTCGGCAAGCCCAAAACCGCAGTCAAGACCGACAAGGGCGAGACCGAGCGGCTTGACGGCCGGATCAAACAGATCGTTGGTTCCCGCCTGGCGGAACTGCTCTCCGGCAACCCGGACAAGACCACCCTGGAAGAGGGTGAGAACCGGCTGGAAGCGGAAGTCAATGCCGAGTTGGCCGAAGAGTTCACAGGCAAAACGGTTGCCGAGGGCTTCAAGAGCGTCCTGAGGGGCGAGGTGAGACGCCGTATACTGGAGCAGCACGTCCGCCCGGATGGCCGCTCCCCTGAAGAGATAAGGCCTATCTTCTGCGAGACCGGGCTCCTGCCCCGCACCCATGGTTCCGGGCTGTTCACCCGGGGACTCACACAGGTGATCTCCACGGTCACCGTGGGTTCCCTCAGCATGAGACAGACCCTGGACAGCGTCGGGCCCAACGTAACCAAGCGGTTCATGCACCATTACAATTTCCCGTCCTTCTCCACCGGAGAGGCCCGCCGGGTCGGCTCTCCCGGCCGCCGGGAGATCGGCCACGGCGCGTTGGCGGAGCGGGCCCTGCTTCCCTCCCTTCCCTCGGAGGATGAATTCCCCTATGCCATCCGGGCGGTTTCGGAGGTGGTGAGCTCCAACGGCAGCACCTCGATGGGCAGCGTTTGCGGCACTTCCCTCGCCCTGATGGACGCCGGAATCCCCGTTAAATCGACGGTTGCCGGCATCGCCATGGGGCTGGTTACCGGCGATGACGGCCAGTACGCCATCTTGAGCGACATTCAAGGCGTGGAAGACTTCCTGGGAGACATGGACTTCAAGGTGGCCGGCACGGCCGCCGGGGTTAACGCCCTGCAGATGGATATCAAGTGGACCGGGCTGACCCAGGAAATTTTAGGCCAGGCCCTGGAGCAGGCCCGGGTGGGCCGGCTCTATATCATGGACAAGATGAACCAGGCTATTTCCGAGCCTAAAGGCCAGATGAGCCCCTACGCGCCGAAGATGGTGCGCATGAAGATATCGGTCGAAAAAATCGGAGCCTTGATTGGCCCAGGCGGACGTGTTATCCGCGGCATTATCGAAGAGACCGGGACCACAATCGACGTGCAGGACGACGGCACGGTCACCATCGGCGGCGTCGACCAAACGATGATCGAAATGGCCCAGGCCAGGGTGGACAGCCTCACCCGGGAACTGGCCGTGGGCGACATTTTTACCGGAAAAGTCGTCCGTCTCACCAACTTCGGTGCGTTCGTCGAGCTCGTGCCGGGAAGGGACGGCCTTATCCGCACCGGCGATCTGGGAGACTTGGAAGAAGGCCTGACGGAAGGCCAGGAGATCACGGTGATGATTCACGAGATCGACGCCCAAGGGCGGGTCAATCTGTCGCGGCGGGCCCTCTTCGGGGATGCTCCCGCCCCGGCGGGCGGCGCTCCCAGGCCGGAACCCAGGCCCCAGGGATTCGACCGCAGCGGTCCTCCCCGAGGCCCGCGGCCGGGAGGCCGGCCTAACGGGTTCGGCGGCAATCGCGGCGGCCCGGACCGCCGGCCCGGCCCTGGAGGTCAGCGGCCCTCCGGCGGCGGCGGGCCCGGCCCCGGCCCCGGAGGTCAGCGGCCCCCCGGCCCCGGCCCCGACCGGCGCTTCGACGGCGGCAACCGCCGGGGCGGCGGCCGCTAAATCCCCAGTTTCTCCTTCGGACGAAGTTCCCCTTCATCTTGGAACTTCACCCCCAGTCCTCACCCCCCTATCGAGGGGGTGAGGACTACTGTTGCCGCCGGTTTCGCCCCCTAACTGTCCGTGCTATCATCGACGAATAGCACCAACTGGTCCGGGATCATCCGACGACGAACGTAAGAGAGGTCGACATGGCCGCCATAAGAGTCGTGGTCAACGGGGCCACCGGTAAAATGGGCGTGGAAACTGTTGCGGCCGTCTGCCGTGAGGACGACCTGGAACTGGTGGGGGCGGTCTGTGCGACAGAACGAGGGGCGGTGTTGAACACGCCGGCGGGAGAGACGCCTCTCTCCACCGACCTGGGTTCGATGTTGGAGGAGACACGGCCCGACGTGGTGGTGGACTTCACCAACGCCACCGTCTGCATGGAGGCCGCCATGACTGCGGGCGGCCGTTCGACCCATCTGGTTTTGGGCTCCAGCGGGCTCTCCGCAGACCATCTGGCGCGGTTGGACGCCTTGGCCGACGACAACAACATCGGCATTATCGTGGCCCCAAACTTCGCCCTCGGCGCCGTCGTGTTGAAGCGCCTGGCGGAGCAGGCGGCGCCCTATTTCGAATATGTGGACATCGTGGAATCTCATCACGAGGCCAAGATCGACGCGCCTTCGGGGTTCGCCCTCGCCCTGGCCGGAAGCCTGGCCCAGCAGAAGCAGTTTACCCGCAACCAAACGGAGAAAGAGAACCTGCCCAACACCAGGGGTGGAGAGCGGGGCGGGGTCACGGTGCATAGCATCAGGATGCCCGGCCGGAGCGCCCACCACGAGGTGATCTTCGGGGCTGCCGGCCAGACCGTCACGCTGCGCCACGACACCCTGAACCGCGAGTGTTATATGCCGGGGGTGGTGCGCTGCATCCGCGAGGTCGTGAAACGCCCCGGACTCGTGGTCGGGCTGGAAAATATTCTGGGCCTTTAGGTGGGTGACCGGAGCGTCGTCCCGCGACAGGCACTGCTCATCGGACGAGAGAATCCGAGAATCTCAGTAAGGAAACACCAGTGCAAGACCTGACCGTGGCCGTGGTGGGGGCAACCGGCGCCGTGGGCGCCGAGTTCCTGCGCATAGTAGAAAAACGTTACTCCACGCCTCCCCGGCTCAAACTGCTTGCTTCCAGCCGTTCGGCGGGCAAGCGGTTGCCCGTCAGTGGGACTGAGTACGTGGTAGAGGAAGCCACCCCGGACTCCTTTCAGGACGTCGATATCGCCTTCATTTCCGCCAGTGGCGACGTTAGCCGCGCCTTGGGGCCGGCGGCGGTGGCGGCGGGAGCCGTGGTGATCGACGACAGCTCGGCCTTCCGCATGGAGCCAGAGGTGCCCCTGGTGGTGCCCGAGGTAAACGGGGCCGACGTGGAATGGCACCAAGGGACCATATCCATCCCCAACTGCTCCACCACTCCCCTGGTCATGGTGGCCCACCCCCTGCGGCAGGTCAGCCCGCTGGTCCGGGTTATCGCCGACACCTACCAGTCGGTATCCGGAGCGGGGGCCAGCCTGATGGCGGGCCTGAAGGAACAGTCTGAGCGGCTGAAGGACCGCGATTCCCGCGAGTCCGCCAGCGAGCCGGGCCAGATCGCCTATAACGTCGTTCCCCGCATAGACCGGTTCCTGGAATCGGGCTACACGTTGGAAGAGCAGAAGATGCGCCAAGAGACCCGGAAGATACTGCACGAGCCGGATATCCGGATCTCGGCAACCTGCGTCCGGGTCCCGGTGTACATCTCCCACTGCGCGGCGGTGCACCTGGAGTTCGAACGGCCCGTAAGCCCGGAACAGGCGAGGGAATTGCTTTCCGCCATGCCTGGCGTCACCGTCCTGGACGATCCCGGCTCAGACGGATACCCAATGCCCTGGGACGTTGCCGGGCAGGACGACGTGTTCGTCGGCCGTATCCGGCAGGACCTGTCCCACCCCAACGGGCTGGCGATGTGGGTGGTCTCGGACAACCTGCGCAAGGGGGCGGCCCTCAACTCCATCCAGATAGCCGAGGAGTTGGTGGCCCGGAACTGCCTGAAACTCCGCCGCCCAGTGCGGACGACCCTCGAGTAAGCTGCGGCTAACTTTCCTCGCCCCGGCGGCGCAATTCCTCCCGGAGCCGCCTATTCTCCTGATGGACGGCGCTCAACTCCGCCTCGGCGGCCAGCCGAGCCTCCTCGGCGGCCAGCCGAGCCTCCTCCACTTCCCTGAAGTTGCGCAGGTAGGCGCCTGTCGCCGGGTCGTAGAACCGGGGCCAACCCTTGTCCCAGCACAGGCTGAGTTGCAGCACTTCGCTGAACCCTTTGAGGATGCCGTCCGGCGCGGTGGTCAACTCGACGGGCTGGTATATGCCGTTGACCAGGCGCCCGCCGTACAGCGGAGCGCCGTGGTAGTTGCCGCCGGAGGGGTCGAACCGCCAGTACTCGGGAACGCCGATTTGGGCATAGATCGCGGGTTTCCGATTGACGTCCACGCTGGATGTGCTTTCCGAAGCGACCTCCAACACCCAGTCCGGTGGTTTCTGTACTTCCCAAGGTAGGTAGATTCTTCGCGGGCGAACGGCTTCGGCATCGACGCCGAAGGTGATGTATACATCCGGGGCGACCCGGACATTCAGGTTGCCGGGGTCGTAGCAGACGAATGTTTCCCGGTCGAGGAAAACATCGGGACGACGATCGAAGTCGGTAAACCTGGCGGTGAGTAGATAGATGACTTCATCGATTTCTCGGCGTTGTTCCATGTGATCGGGTGGCAAATCCTTGTCGTCTGGGTTGAAATCGAGACTGGCGTAGTCGATATCACCCTGCCGCAGGTAGGGCAGAATGGTGACGGTGGTGGCGTCGGTACTCATGGTGAGCCTCAAGGCGGCGTGGGGTGCTCCGGGGCCAGTATAGCATGGCTGCGCAGGGGTGCGATATCAAGTATGGCCGCGTATAATGGGCGGCACCAACATGGGCGCGCGTTGCCGAAGCGGGGCCGAATCCTTGTAGAGGCCCCGGTTGGCAGCCGCTAAGGAGGGCTATCATGGCAGAGATAGGCAGGCTAATCACGGCGATGGTCACACCGTTTGACGTCGAAGGCAAGGTGGACTACGAACAAGCCAAGCGCCTCGCCAATGCCCTGCTTGATTCGGGCAGCGACGGCGTTATCGTCTCCGGCACCACTGGCGAATCGCCCACGCTGAGTACCGAAGAGAAGCTCCGGTTGTTCGCCGAAGTGAAGGAAGCGGTGGGCGAGCGGGGCGCGGTGGTGGCCGGAACCGGCAACTACAACACCGAAGAGAGCATCGAGCTCAGCATGGAAGCCCAGAAGCAGGGGGTCGACGGCCTGCTCCTGGTGGTCCCCTACTACAACAAACCGCCGCAGGAAGGACTGTACCGGCACTTCAAAGCCATCGCCGAAAAGACCGACCTGCCGTGCATCCTCTACAACGTCACCAGCCGCACCAGCCTAAACATGTCCCACGGGACGACGGTCCGTCTCAGTGAGATCGAGAACATTGTGGGCGTCAAAGAAGCCGGCAGCGACATGGACCAGATTGCCCGCATCATCGAAGGTTCTCGCCAAGGGTTCCTGGTGTGGAGCGGCAACGACAACGAGACGTTCTACATCATGAGCATGGGCGGCTTCGGGGTGGTCAGCGTTGCTTCCCACCTCATCGGCAACCAGATCAAGCAGATGATGGGCCTGCTGCTGGAAGGCGACGTGGAGCGGGCCGGGGCTGAGCATCGCCGGATGCTGCCGATGTTCAAGGTGCTCTTCGTCGAGTCGAACCCGATTCCGGTGAAGTACGGCTTGAACCAGGCCGGGTTCAACGTAGGCATGCCGCGCCTTCCCTTGGTGCCGGCTTCCGACATGGCAGCCGCCCAGATAGACGCGGTGATGTCCCAGTACAATATAGACATCCCGGTCTAACCCTTCAGCCCTCCCTTCTTGAGAGGGAAGGGGCTTTGCTCTAAAAGTCCATGTTGCTCCAAAAGTTGCGGTTCTGCTCCAATAGTCCCTACCTCCGGACTGCGGAGTACTCATGCAGGCCAATGCGTAATATTGGGGATCGACCTCCGCCTGGGTGTAACGCCGCCCAAGTTTGACAGCAGCAATAGTCGTTGTGCCCACGCCGGAGAATTAGTCACTCATCATCGTCATCGGCTTCTACTTCAAGGTCCCGTGGATTGCCCAGAACCCAACGCTGCCCTTCGCGCCGCAAATCACCCTCCAACGACACTACCCTCCGCTGGTCGTGAGCTTCCGTAATGCGGCTGTAATCAGGTGGATCAAAATCGACTCGAACTGAACTCATCGCTCCGTCAACCACCGCTTTAAGAGTTACGCGCCCTTCGTGCTCCGTCTGACCCCTTGCCAAGCCGTACACGTATCCATCAATGCGTTCATTAGGCCGTTCTTGTCGGTCTTTAAGGATTCGCGAAGCTTCTTTCAAGACTAACAGATCCGATTCTTTGAACACTACATGGACACTGCTTTCCGGGGTTTCGCGGATTAGGGACCAACTGACCGATATATCAAAGCTTTCCCGGCTTTCGTAATCCAGTATGTTTGCAATGGCGTCGCACAAGTTGGCACTCACACCCTGTGACACTCTCTGCTCAAACGCGCTGATGTCTTCCCCGAGATTCACCAATGCCACTGCTTCCTTGGCCGATCTCAAACCGGAAACGAGTCTGCGGGTCACCTTTCGCGCGAATGGTTCAGGGGGCAGCCCTGTGCTCATATCGGCCTGCCCCACGAGATTGGGAGGTATCGGTGAAAGCACATTGGCTACGAAACTGCCCATCTCGGTCTGACCGAGCCGGACGGTGTTCATGTAATTGTTTGCTTCCTGATTGCGCCCAGCGCGGAAAGCTCGTTGAGGACGAGAAGCCGAGCAGGCGGCCGCGAGCAACAGATTTCGCGCCTCCTGAAACAACGTTGCGGCTGCAGCAATTGGCACGGAACCATCCGCGGTAGCTTCCGGCAACCGGACGCGAACCAGGTCAAACTCAGACAGCATGAGGTCGCGCAGAATAGCACGGATGTCGCGCTCCTCAACCTCGGAGAGCGTTTCAAGGATTTCGCCCATCCTGTGCTCGTAGTCGGCCAGTGGCGACAACGGCACCAAAAGCTCCACGATGTGTCTATCCAGACCAAAGATATGCCCAGCATTCCCGTAGGAGCCTATTCTGTGCCAGCCCCGTGACTTAAGATAAGCATTTACGGATCGCAGATTCACGGCTGACAGAGCACTAGGATCCCCTCCATAGCCGATCATGATATTCACCTCTTTAGCGACTCGCCCCGCCTAATGTTTTCCATAATGCCCGACATTGCTTTTAGGTCAAACCTCTGGGATTCCGGGATTCCGGGATTCCGGGATTACGATAACCTTTGATTTCGTGTCAATCTTAGGTAAGCCCGAAAGCCATTCCCACCACGCACATCGGCGCATTACAAGTTGTTCAGAGTCGCATTCCAGCCACTCGTCGGGAGAACCAGGAAGTTCGAGAACTACTAGGATGATATTGACCGTTCTATCCTCCCTCAAATCGTCATAGTTCTTCCGGTTCAAATTGAAGTGCAAGCCGTCTGCATGCCTAATCGGTGACGAAGTCGCTTTCAGTTGAACGTCGAATATTGGCCGCTTCGAACCACGGGTGCGCACTGTTGCATCAATGCTGTCATCGTCCGGGACGGGGCCTCTCAGGCAGGTATAACCAGCGACAGCGCACATCGCGGAAAGGTAGGAGAAAGACAACTGGGCTTTCCGCTGATTGTCGTTCATGGTGCCGGCAAACATGGGGATTAGATTCCTGCTACTATAACCGGGGCGATTTCCCAGTGGAGATACTACGCCGTTGGGATAGCCTTGACGGGGTGATGTCAACGCTATATCTCGAACCTGCCGGTGGCACTATTACCTCACAGGCACCTAGACGGATAATCGTGGATGCTGCGAGGTTTCGCGGTCATCCATTTCCTTGTTTGCCTGGCGGGACTTGGACTCTTCGTTTTAAAGGCCGTAATAACCTGATCCTGATCCCGCTTGCCGCCGCGCCCTTGCTGATTTCAGGCCCGCCTCTGGCCGGGCACATCCTGGGCCTCGCCGCCGCACCTCAGTTCTTGCTCCGATGCGGAGAGACCTGGCGACTGCCAAATAGCGATCGACTCGCACGGGCCGCACGGGCCGCGCTAAAAGACGGGGCTCACCAGGATGGTCTCGGTCCGGCTGGGGCCGGTGGAGATGATCTGCACGGGACAGCCCACCAGTTCCTCGACGCGGCGCACGTAATTCAGAGCATTCTGCGGCAGTTGGCCCAGCTCGGTGGCGCTTGCCGTGGGCTGGTCCCAGCCGGGAAGCTCTTGGTACACTGGCTCGCACCGGGCCAATAAGGCCGTATTGGCCGGGAACCGCTCTATTTCTTTTCCATTGACGGTGTAGCCGACGCAGACCTTCACTTTCTCGAACCCGTCCAGGATGTCCAGCCGGGTCAGCACCAGGCCGGTGAACCCGTTTACCAGTTGGCTGTACTTGCCGGCCACCCCGTCGAACCAGCCGATGCGCCGGGGCCGGCCTGTAGTCGTGCCGTATTCCTGGGCGATCCGCCTGATCTCGCCGGCCGTATCGTCGGCAATCTCCGATGGCATGGGGCCGCTGCCAACCCGTGTGGAGTAGGCCTTGAATACACCCAACACGCCGGATATGGCCTGGGGATTGAGGCCCAAGCCCGTACATGCGCCTCCGATGGACGGTGAGGACGAGGTGACGTAGGGGTATGACCCGTGGTCCAAGTCCAGCAGCGTTCCCTGGGCCCCCTCCAAAAGCACCCGTTTACCCTGGGCCAGGCGGTCTTGAACAATCTGTTCGGTGGGACGGGCGTAGGGCCGGAGCTGCTCGGCCCAAATGAGGCACTTGGCTGCAACGTCATGCAAGGCCAAGGCTTCGCCGCCGTATATTTTGGTGATGAGCGCGTTCTTTTGGGCCAACGTGCTCTCCAGGCGCGGCGCCAGAGAGTCCCAGTCCAACAGGTCGCCGACGCGAATGCCGGCGCGTCCGGTCTTGTCCACGTAGGCCGGCCCTATGCCACGGCCCGTGGTGCCAATGGCGCTGGAACCGCGAGCCTCCTCTTCCAGGTGGTCCAACATCACGTGGTAGGGCATGACCACGTGGGCGCGTTCGCTAACGTAGAACCTGGTGGTATCGATCCCCCGGGAGGCCAGGTCCTCCAACTCGCCGATGAGGACGTCCGGATCGACCACCACGCCATTGCCAATGATGCCGTCCACATCGGGCCAGCAGATGCCCGAAGGGACCAAGTGAAGCTGGAAGGTGCCCTTGTCGTTGACGACGGTGTGGCCGGCGTTGTTGCCCCCGGCGTAGCGAACTACGCTATCCACCTGGCCGGCAAGGTAATCGATCACCTTGCCCTTGCCCTCGTCTCCCCACTGTCCGCCGATCACGGCGTATGCCGGCATTGCTGATAGCCTTCCTTAACGTAGAACTGTGCCTCGCGCAAGATGCTCTCGTCCCCCAGAAGGGGCGCAAGCGAATCGGAGTATAGCAAATTGAGTTTCCCAACGAAAGTGAGCGGACGCCAAAACGGTACGGCCCGACCGCGAATGGCCCTTGCCGGGCCGGGCGTGGCCACGGCCCACTGGTGCGGACCGCGTCGAGACAAGCCAACGGTAAAAGCGTAGAATATCCTGACCAGGCGTTATTTATTCGAGACCATGACCCGGCCATGACCCGGCCATGACCTAAGATATAGAGCGAAGACGCAACCCGAAACGGCGGTAACCATGACCCTTAGAGACAGGTTGGAAGAAGACATTCGCGATTCAATGCGCCAGCGGAGCCAGGCGCGCCTCGATGCCCTGCGCTTCCTCAAGTTCGCGGTGCAGGCTGTCGAGAAGGAACGCGGCCAGGCCTTGGACGATCTGGCCATGGTCGAGGTGGTGGCGAGGCAGGTGAACGACCGCCGGGAGAGCATTCGGGCCTTCGAGCAGGGCTCACGAAACGACCTTGTCGCCAAGGAGGCGGCCGACCTCAGCGTATTGGTGGAATACCTGCCGCCCCAACTCACCGGAGAAGAAATCGCCGAGTTGGTCTCCGGCGTCATCAACGAAGTCGGCGCGGCCGGCCCTCGGGATAAAGGGAAGGTCATGGGGAAGCTCATGCCCCAGGTGCGGGGGAAGGCCGACGGCGCCGAGGTGAACCGTCTGGTCACGGAACTGCTTGAGTCCCTTGGTTAACCCTTCAGCGGTTTCCCAGACTCCAATCCGCTCCGGGGTCCTCACGAACCGGGCTGTGCGGGCGTCATGCGCTTCGGCATCCTAGTCTTCCCCGGCACCTGGAGCGACACCGACTGCTATTATGCCGTTAAGGACGTGTTGGGGCAGCAGGCCGAATACGTCTGGCACCAAGAGACCGACCTTTCCGGCTTTGACTGCGTAATTTTGCCCGGCGGCTTCTCTTACGGCGATTATCTGCGTCCCGGTGCGATGGCCCGGATCGCTCCGGTGATGGACGCTCTGCACGATCACACGGCGGCGGGGGGCATGGCCATCGGAATTTGCAACGGCTTTCAAATTCTTTGCGAGTCGGGTCTTCTGCCCGGCGCGCTGCTGCCCAACCAACACCTGGAATACCGGTGTCAATGGACGCACCTGAGGACCGAGCGAAACGACACGGCGTTCAGCAGCGCCTGTGGGCAGGGGCAGTTACTGCGGGTACCGGTCTCTCATGGCGAGGGGAACTACTTCGCCGACGCCGCCACGCTGGAGCAATTGGAAGACCGTGGACAGGTGCTCTTCCGCTACTGCGATGCCGCCGGGGAGGCGATCCCGGAAGCCAATCCGAACGGTTCAGCCAACAACATCGCCGGTATAGTCAACGAAGCCGGGAACGTGCTGGGTATGATGCCTCATCCCGAGCGTAGTTGCGAGTCCCTTCTGGGAAGCGCCGACGGCAACCTGATATTCCAGTCCGTGATTGACGGCTTCCGGGAAAGCTTCCGGGATAGCTTCCGGCAGTCTCCACCGGGGTAATGGCCATCAGCATGGCTACCGGCGCCATCCGCCCGGATCTGACGAATCACTGAATGGCGGCCGTCGGTCTGGCCTTGGCGGCCGCCCTCGGATTCGGGAGCGCCGCCATCTTCGCCCGGGTGGCGATGCAGCGGGCATCACCCCTTGCCGTCATCTTCGTGTCCCTGGTATCCAGCTTCGCCGTGTCGGCCGCGCTGGCGTTGGCATTCGCCTTTTCCGATTTAATAACTCTTCCGCCGGTGGTATTGGCTTGGTGCCTGTTGCTGGGAGTGATGAACTTCGTGGGCGGCCGGAACCTCAGCTACATGTCCATCAACCGGATCGGGGCCTCTCGAGCAGCCGCCATAGTGAGCACGTCAACCGTGTTTGCGGCCATTCTGGCCATAACCCTCACCGGCGAACGGCCTCATGTCCTGGTCGTGGCGGGTACCGTGGTGGTGGTCGGCGGGTTGGCTGTCGCCATGGGCCGCGGCATTCTGGAAGGCCACACCGCCGGCAGGACCGCGCTCACCGGGTACCTGTTGGCATTCGCGGCGGCGGCCTGCTACGGCGGCACCAACGTGGTGGCCAAGGAGCTGACCCACCAGCTCACTTCCCCGTTGGTGATATCTTCGATCAGCCTGTTCTTTGGGATGTTGTTGCTTCTGCCCGTGGCCGGCCGGCCGGCAATGGCGCGGCTGCGGCAACCTGGGGCTTCCCTGAGCTTCGCCGGGTTCGCGGTCCTGTCGGGAATCGTCGCCGCGATGGCGGTCAATTGCCTGTACTTTGCGCTGCAAAAGTCGGAAGTGGTGGTGATCAGCCCCATCGTTTCGGCCAATCCGCTGGTCACCTTGATGCTGGCCTGGCTGTTTTTGTCCCAGTTGGAAAACGTCAACCGCTGGCTCTTCCTTGGAACGGGTATAGTGGTAACGGGGGTGGTGCTGGTGGTCTTGGGCAGCCAGCTTTGATGGCGTGGCGTTCCAGGAAGATGCCCTGAAGGCCCCCTTGGGGCCGAGATTCTTCGCTACGCTCAGAATGGCGGCGACCAGCGGTCTGCTGTAGACGCCGGGTTCTCCGGCGCTCCCTGAACTGGCCCGGCAGTCCGGGTTTGTGGGATAATCCGGCCCATAGCCAGTCTGTAGAGAGGTGACCGATGCCCGGACTAATTGAGACCAAGAAGATCAACCACGTTACCGCTATGGTGAAAGACACCGCCCGCGCGATGGAATTCTACAACCGGCTCTTGGGCATCAAGCAGATTGAGAGCCAAGTGGACAACCCGGAGATTACCTGGCTGCAACTGGAAACCGGTATCATGGTGCATCTCATCGAGACCGAAGAGGCCCCGGTGAAGCCGGAGCGCACCCACCACGCTTTTGAGGTGGAGGACTTCGAGGGCACCCGGCAGACGCTGCTGGACAACAGCTTCGAAATTCTGCGGGAAGGTGTCCGCTACGATGGGCAGGCATTCCTGTTCATCCACGACCCCGATGGCAACCGGGTGGAGTTCTGCACCGCGTCGGGCTATGCCCCCGCCCCGGCCCGCCCGTCGCACTGCTAGGGAACATCTAAACAAGTCCCTTCCCCCCGATGGGGGAAGGTTAGGAAGGGGGCGCCGGGAGGACTGTCCGTATCCAGGAAGGGCGCTCGTAGCCACAGGAGGAGCATGTTCGACAAGATTCAGCACATCGGCTACCTGGTCCCGGACCTGGACGGGGCCGTCTCCTGGTTCGAACGCTCCTTTGGCGCGGTTAACGCGGGCGGCGGCGCCCTGACCCCCGGCTACGCCGTGCCCAGCGGCGGCCGCAACGCTTACGTCCGGTTCGGGCGCGCCGAGGCCGAGTTGATCGAACCCGAGGACAAGTCGGGACTATCCAGCGATGCTCTAACCATGCACCACGTTGGTTACGTGGTTACCGACGTCGAAAGGTCTATGGAGGAGTTGAAGGCACGGGGTTTCGCTTTCGCCGCCGACGGACCCTTCACCAACGTGATGGGCCAGCGGGTGCTGTACTTCGACTCCTCCACGACCAACGGCGTGATGGTGCACCTGACCCAATTGCCCCCCCAACCCGACACCACCGGCTTGGGCGCGGGCCTCGACGTCGACTTGATAGTCCATGCCGGGTACCGGGTCCGAAACCTGGAAGAGGCCATCGCTTGGTACGTCGACAATCTTGACGGTACCCACGTCGGCGGCGGGGCGTCGCGGGCCGGGGGGCGCAACGCCTTCGTCAACTTTGGCCAGGTGCAGGTGGAGCTCATCGAGCCCGGCGAACCATCGGTTGTCCCGGCGGGCGCGCACACTATGGACCACGTGGGCTACGTTGTGGGTGACATCCCGTCGTGCATGGGCCAGTGCCAAGCCAACGGCCTGCGTTTCGTCGCCGATTCCCCCAACACCAACTCCATCGGCCAGCAGGTGCTGTACTTCGACACCGCCACCAGCCAGGGGTCCCGCATGCACCTGACGCGCCTGCCCGATTAGGCGCCGCGGCTCCCTGAGCTCGTATTGATGGACTCCGTCCGCAACATTTTCCTGGTCGGCTTCATGGCCTCGGGCAAGACCAGCGTGGGCCGGGCCCTTTCCAACGCGACCGGCTGGCCGTTCATCGACGCCGACGACCGGGTCGTACAACGGGCCGGGAAGACTATCGACCAGATTTTTCGGGACTCCGGAGAGCCCGCCTTCCGGGCCTTGGAACGCTTGGTGTTCCAGGAGCTCAGCCGCCGGGACAACCAGGTCATAGCCGCCGGCGGAGGAGCGTTCGTTGACCCGCGGAACCGTGAGCTTATGCTGAGCAGCGGGGCGGTATTTTGTCTGAGCGCCCGGCTGGATACCATCTACCGGCGCATCCTTGAGCAGGACGCTGGCGCGGCGGTGAGGCCACTGCTGGCCGGGGACGACCCCATGGGCCGGATTGAGGAATTGCTGGCCCAGCGTTCCGCGGCCTACGCTTACGCCAATCACACAATAGAGACAGATACGCTGGCGCCGGAGGAGATCGCGGACTGTATCTTGGAGTTGCTAAGGCAATGATTGGGCACAGATGGGAACCAATGACCCCGTTGAAGCGAAATTGCAGCTACGATTTCTCGGAACTCGATTCTCTGCATCAGCAATGGGAAAATGTTAAGAAGCAACGAGAGGGTTCAACTTCAGACGTATATCGGGGGTTTCTTGAAAGATTGCAAAGGAGTTGGGCAATCGAAACTGGAATAATTGAGGGATTGTACGAGCTGGATCGTGGCGTGACCCAAACCTTGGTTGAACACGGAATATTAGCCAATCTAATCGAGCGAAGTTCCACCGACAAGGATCCTCAACAACTCGTCAGGATACTTGGAGACCACCAACAGACCGCAGAATTCGTGTATGAATCAATAAGGCGTTCTGCTACTTTTTCCCGGCAATTCGTTCGTGAGCTACACCTGATTTTGACCCAGAACCAGCCCAATTTCAAAGCGGTGGATCAATTCGGAACAGTGTTTGAGACACTACTAGACAGAGGCAGCTTCAAGAAGCTCCCCAACAACCCTACGACGAGCAAGGGGAGCATTCACGAATATTGCCCTCCGGTATTCGTTGATGACGAAATAGAAAACCTGGTGAATTGGTACAGGGAGTACGACCAGCATACCAACGAATACCACCCCTTCCTGGTTGGCGCCTGGCTACACCATCGCTTCGCTCAGATTCACCCATTTCAAGATGGCAATGGACGTGTTGCCAGGGCGATCCTTACTTGGCATCTGGTCAAACGCGAATACTTGCCCGTAGTAGTCTCCCGTGACGATCGAACCCGATATCTCGATGCTCTTGAGGCGGCTGACGCGGGCGACATATCGTCGTTCGTAGACCTTCTGGTGCAAATTGAAAAGAGGACAATCCTGGAAGCTCTCGGAGAGCCTGAACCGGTTCAGGACTCCAGATTGGTCGCCCAAGTTGTTGATCATATAGTCGACCAAATTATGCGCCAAAATCCAAGGCGCGAAACCCAGATGCGCTCCGTAGGCGATGTCGCTCGAGTCTTGCAAGAAAGAGCTGCGGATCAATTAATAGGCGAGGCCAATCAAATCGTACAAAGACTGAACGAAGCCGGCATGTCGATAGTGCGTTCCATCGATAGCGGTGGGCCAGAAGATCGCGAACACTGGTATCAGGCACAAGTAGTCGAAACGGCTCGATTGGCAAAGCATTGGGTCAACTTAAAAGAATCGAGGTTTTTCGTTAAGCTGGCCCTAAATCCCGAGGCGCAATCTCGAAGCCCTCGCCTCGTTTTCGTGATTTCTCTTCACCACGTCGGGCAGCAGTTAACCGGGATAATGGCAGGAACCGCTTTTGCGGAAATCGAATACTATGTCGAAGGGGAGCAGCTTCGTTACGAAGAGTTTACTGGACCACGTTTCAGGAATTGTGCGATTGATCCGTTCACACTCACCTGGAATGATGACGTCGAAGCAATAACTGCACGCTTCAACCGTTGGACGGAAGAATGCTTGAGTGTCGCATTGCGGTATTGGAGCGAGTTCATGGGGTAAGATTGTCTGGTCGAAGCACATTTGGAAGGTCTGGGGAACATCTGAACAAGTTATGGTCATTGAGGCGAAAGCCGAAATCTCGGAGGAGAGCTTAACGGTATTAGCTATCAAATGAGCACCGGCACCCCCATCCTAACCTTCCCCCATCGGGGGGAAGGGACTTGTTCAGAGGTTCCCTGGATTCATGGAGATGGCATAACAATGGCCCACCCAGACGTGGCTGCGGAAGTCCACCACTCCGGCGGCTCCTATCCCGTGATAGCGGGATGGGGGATCATCAACGGCCTCGGCGACCGTTTGTTGGAGGTGGGGGTCAAAGGCACCGCCTATATCATCACCGACGAAAACGTGATGAACCCCTACGGCCGGAACGTGCAGCGGGCCTTGCAGAAGAGCGGTATCGCCGCTCACTGTTTCGTCATTCCAGCTGGTGAGACCAGCAAGAGCTTCGAGTTGGCCCAAGCCATTTACAACTGGCTCGTGGAGTTGCGCGCGGAGCGGGGACAGGCGATCATCAGCGTCGGGGGAGGGGTCGTTGGGGATCTCGGTGGGTTCGTGGCCGCGACATTCCTGCGAGGCGTTCCTTTCGTACAAGTGCCGACCAGCATGGCGGCGATGGTGGACGCCTCCATCGGCGGCAAGGTGGCGGTCAATTTGCCCCAAGCCAAGAACCTGGTGGGGGCGTTCTATCAACCCAGAGGGGTGTTCGCCGACGTCGAAACCCTCTCCACCCTGGGGAAGCGCGAGCTGGCCGAGGGATGGGCGGAGGCCATAAAACACGGTTTTATCCTGGACCGCAGTCTGGTGGATGTTTTCGAAGAGCACGCCGAGGCCCTGATGGAGGTGGAGCCGGAAATCTCTACCGAGGTCATCCGGCGCAGCATGGCCATCAAGGCCGGCGTGGTCAGCCAGGACGAACGGGAAACCCTTGGGATACGGGTGTTGCTGAACTACGGACACACCATCGGCCACGCCCTCGAAGCGTCCACCGAATACGGCCGCTTCCTTCATGGCGAGGGGGTGTCGGTGGGAATGATGGGCGCCGCACGAATGGCCCGGGAGATGGGAATCCTCGCCCCCGAGGTCGTCGACCGGCAGCAGAGTCTCTTGGAGCGGTTCAATCTGCCCATCACCGCCCATGGAGTGGACGTCGACCGTGTGCTGGGAGCGATGTCCCTGGACAAGAAGAACCAGGGGGGCAGCAACCGCTGGGTGATGCTGGAGGGCGTGGGCTCCGCGGTAGTCCGGAGCGACATACCCAGGGAGTTGGTCGAACGGACTGTCCGGGAGTTAGTGGCGTAAAGGGACGGGGCGTACTCTTGGACCCAATTGCCATCCGAGGGAATGTATTAAGGAACATCTGAACAAGTCCCTTCCCCCCGATGGGGGAAGGTTAGGATGGGGGCCGGCGCTCATCTGATAGCTAATACCGTTAAGCTCGCCTCCGAGATTTCGGCTTTCGCCTCAATGGCCATAACTTGTTCAGATGACTCTTGTCCGTTGATTAACGGGATCATTCCATTCAGAATGCGACTGGCTCCTTGCCATCTCTTCGTAGCCTGCTCGTGGCAGGGATGCAGAATGGCTTACGGGGACTGATCAGCTCAAGGTTGGAGATTGGCGGGGTAGGAATTGGGGGATCCAATCTTGGCTTGGGAAGCCTCACATGAAAGTCCGGGCGTTGGCCAGTTGGCGAGTCGTACAGGAGCGCGTCAAGCATTATTTGAGCGTTTCGCCACGC
Source organism: Dehalococcoidia bacterium (assembly GCA_034428795.1). Classification (GTDB taxonomy): domain Bacteria; phylum Chloroflexota; class Dehalococcoidia; order Lucifugimonadales; family UBA3495; genus VXOI01. The sequence goes on along the minus strand of DAOUHF010000152.1, from coordinate 9,525 downwards.
GCGTTCAGGTTGACGACAGCTTAAGTCGCAAGCTCGTTTCCTATCAGGGGAACAGGAACGCCCCGGGCCTCCGCTGGTTGAAATATAAGGAAGGGTTTTCCTCCAACCTGGTCAGAGGCTTGCTCAGCCGGGCCAGCCCGAAGTCCGTCCTCGACCCCTTTTCCGGTGCCGGTACGGCTGTTCTTACTGCTTGCAGCATGGGCCTGAAGGGGACCGGAATCGAGATCATGCCAGTTGGGAATCTGGGAGCGCGTGCTGTTGCCGCGTCCTGCAACGGTCTGGACCTCCCTTGCTTTAGAGAGGTGTCCAACGGCCTTCTGCGTGCTGTATCCTAGGAATCCCACAGCGATAATTTCCTGTTCCCTCATGTGGCCATCACAGAACACGCCTTTCCTCAAGCCACCGAAAGGGACTTGGCCAATGCCCGAGAGTTCATCGCAGGCGTGACCAACCCGTCTCTATCAACTATTTTGACCGTAGCCTGCCTAAGCGTCCTTGAAGAGGTCAGCTATACACGCAAAGATGGGCAATTTCTGAGATGGGATCCTCAATCCGGCCGCGACGTAAGCCCGAAGCTGCATAAAGAATCGATCCCCACGCTTGAAGAGGCCCTGCGCCGCCGTTTGACCGCGATAGCCAGCGATATCCCAGTGCTGCGACGCAATTTCGACGGTCCCATGCCCGAATTCATTGACGGTTCAAGCCTTACAGAACTTAGAAAGCTGCCCACCGCAAGCTTTGACGCCGTGGTAACCTCACCACCCTACGCCAACCGGTACGACTACACCCGCACCTACGCCTTGGAACTAGCGTATCTTGGATACGATGCTGTCCAATTCAAAGAGCTGCGGCAAGCGCTATTATCCGCAACCGTCGAGAATCGGTCGAAGCGGGAACTCTTGGCCAACGAATACGGGGTTTCGAAACTGTTCTCCGATTCGATCAGCATGGCCGACGGCCAGCCCGGTTTGCAAGAAGCATTGACCAACCTCAGGGAGAACGCCAACCAACTGAGCAATCGCAATGTCATTAGCCTGGTCGAAAACTACTTCACCGAGATGGCCTTGGTTATTAACGAATTAGGGCGGGTGGTAATACCGGGCGGAAGTGTATTCATGGTAAACGACAACGTCCGCTATCACGGAGAGGAGATTCCGGTAGACTTGATTCTATCGGACTTTGCCGAACAATCCGGCTTTCGTTGCGAAGCAATCTGGACGCTCAAACAGGGCAAAGGCAATTCCAGCCAGCAAATGGGACGCTTCGGTAGGCAGGAAATCCGTAAGTGCGTGTATCACTGGAGAAGGCTCGATGCTTGACCATGCGGCGCATCTGGACGCAGCCCGCCAACGCGCCTTGATTATTACCGAATCGATCCGGCAGCGTTCCGACTTGGAAGCCCGCCGGCTGATTGAAGCCTATGACAAACCTCTTGACTTCGAAGGCCAGTTGGAGGAACTCGCCATTCCGCAGGAGGCTTGGCAATACATAGACGAGGCCCAAATCGGCCCCAAGCTCGTGTTCGCTCATCCCAACCTGCTGAATGCGCACCCTGAAACCTCTCTGCACTACCGGGGCATCGCCACCCTTTCCCACAAGCGTGTTCAGTCAATGGCAACACAGGTGAACAATTGGGAAAACGGTATTTACCGCCGGCGGCCTGACATCGGCCGATGTCTCAGAGTAGCCCGCACCTACAATGCGGTAATTTCTATAATTATCATCGGGACGGATGGGTGGACGCTGGAAAACGGTTACCGCAACGTGCTAGCCACCATGGTCATTACCGAAGACGGCATCGTCCCGTAACGCCACACCCTACTTCCGCCTCGCCCGCAGCATTAGCACCCCCAGGAACACGCACATCCCGCCGCCCACCCCCAGGAGCACCACGGCCGCGACTATGGAAAGAGGTCCCGCTCCCGGTATTGCGTGGGACGCCTGGTCCATCCCCACGGCTATGCTTCCCGAAAGGAACAACACTCCGTAGAGGAACCGGATCCTCGAAGGTTCCACGTACCGGGTGGCGCTGGTCCCCAAATGAGAGCCGATGGAAGCCGCGGCCAGCATTATTATCACCATGAGAGGGTCGACCCGGCCGGCCAGGGCGTAGATGAAGGCCCCCTCCGAACCGGTGATTATCACTTGGAACAGCCCGGTCCCGATGGCCACGACGGTGGGGATTCCCACCAGATAAATTAGCACTGGGGTGAGGATAAAAGCGCCGCCGGCCCCGAGAATTCCGGCGAAGAATCCCGCCGCCAAGCCGATCAACACCGGAACGAAGACCGATATCCCCTCCACTCCGGATACCGGCAGCGGGATTACGGTGCTGGTCCGGCCGAGCCCTGGCAGGTAAACGTATCGCGGGGGAATCCGCCACGATTGCAACCGCCTCGCGAGTCCTTCGGTGGTCGTGTTCTCACCAGTGACGTCGCCGCGTTGACGGACCCGCCAATAGTCCCAGAGAATGAAAAGTCCCAAGGCAGCCAGAAACACTACGTAGAGGTAACGGATCACCGGCCCGGCCACCCCGGCGGCTTCCAGGGCCTGGTTGACCTGCTGCGCCGCGTACAGGGCCGGAACGGTCCCAATCGCCATCAGCAGCCCCAGCCTGAAGTCAACGTTGCCCAGGCTGCGGTGCCGGAGGGTGTTGATCAACGACACGCCCATGACGAGGCTCAAGCCGGTGCCGACAGCGAATAACGGGGGCGTACCGAAAACCAGGAGGCCGCCGGTGATGAGGAAGCCGCCGCCCACACCGAAGAACCCGCCCAGAGTTCCCACTATCACCCCCAGCAGGACCAGTAGCGCCGGGTTGATGACGACGTCGGCGTTGGGGAAGTACATGGGCTAGCGGGGTGAGGTCTTTCTGGTGACGATCGCGATCACGGACCCCACTCCGTTCCAAAACAGACTCAGGAGAAGCGCCAGGCCGCCAATAACCCCCAAAACGAACAGGGCCCAGAGCAGGGGTGGGCCGGAGCTTAGTCCGGCGAGAAATTCATACATGAGGATTCGCGTGGGACAAAAATGGGCATGGGAGGCGCCGGGCGACGTATCAGGCTCCGGTCAGTGTAAGTTATCCCGTATGCCCTGTACATCCATGTTAGATTATCAACGATGAACGGATTCGCGTTTCAGCTACTGCAAACTGACGGCGCAGCGCGAGCCGGCGAGTTGCACACGCCCCACGGTTCCGCCCTCACCCCGCTGTTCATGCCGGTGGCCACTCAGGCGACGGTGAAGGGGTTGACCCCGGAAGAAGTCGCCGGGGCGGGCGCCCAGGTGGTGCTCAGTAACGCCTACCATCTTTATCTTCGTCCCGGAGTGGAGACGGTCGAGTCTCTCGGCGGACTGCACCGCTTCATGGGGTGGCAGGGCCCGATATTAACCGACAGCGGCGGTTTTCAGGCCTTCAGCATGGGCCCGTTGCGAAAAATCGAAGACACCGGAATCCGCTTCCGTTCCCACCTGGACGGCAGCGCCCACCACTTCACCCCGCAATTGGCCACCACCAACCAGGTGCGGCTGGGCGCCGACATAGTGATGTGCTTGGACCAATGCATCGTCTACGGCGCGTCGGAACAGCAAGTCCGCCAAGCCATGGAGCGGACCCATCGCTGGGCCAGGGAGTGCTTCGCCCTGCACGAGGCCTCAGGCGCGTCGATGCGGCAGGCCCTGTTCGGCATCGTACAGGGCGGTACCTTCGAGAAGCTGCGGGACGAATCGGCCCGGACCATCGCCGAGATCCCGTTCCACGGTTATGCAGTCGGCGGACTCGCGGTGGGAGAGACCAAGGAGCAGCTCTACGAATTTGCCGGTCAGGTGGCCGCTCTTCTGCCGGCCGGTAAGCCCCGGTACCTGATGGGAGTGGGGTCGCCGGAAGACTTGGTGGAGGGAGTTGCCCGTGGTATCGACATGTTCGACTGCGCCCTGCCCACGAGGGTGGCCCGCAACGGGGCCCTGTTCACGCCGGAGGGGCGAGTCGACGTCACCAAGAGCCGTTACGCTGGTATCGACGGCCCCTTGGACGAAGCTTGCGACTGCTATACCTGCCGGAACTACTCGGCGGCCTACCTTCGCCACCTGTTCCACGCCAAAGAACTGTTGGGGCTGCGCTTGGCCTCGGTCCATAACCTCAGGTTCGTGCTGCGTCTGATGCAGGAGATTCGCCGCTCGGTTGTGGAGGGCCGGTTCGAGTCCTTCCGCAAAGAGTTTTTCGACCGGTACCGCCCCACCGACGCCAAGGCCCGCGACGAGCAGAAACTTCGCTGGATCAAGAACCGAGGGGTGTAGTTAAAATGCGGGATTAGGAGTGTGGACAAGGGGAAACGCCACCGTTTAGCCTTATGCAGGATTATGGAAACCGAACGACATCAGGAGAATACTGGCGTTGGATGGCCTGCGCGATTATCAAAAGGAACTACTAAAGAGGACTGAGGATGCCCTGCAACCCGCCGGGGCGCGGGTGATGCTGCAACTTCCCACTGGCGGCGGCAAGACCCATATCGCCGGGGCGTTGCTGTCCCGCTGGCTACGAAATGGCTGCAAGGCCGCCTGGCTGACCCACCGTGCGGAACTCGCCGAACAGACCCGCCGGATGCTGGCCGCCACCGGGTTATCTGTAGTCAACCAGCAGACTTGGGCAGCCCGCTCCGAGGCGCCAGCCATTCTTAACGGCGTAGTCGTCTTGATGGCCCAGACCGCCGGAAGACGTGCCATAGCCGGGGATATCTGGCGCGGGTATAGCAACGCCGACTTGCTGGTAATCGACGAGGCGCATCACGCCGCCGCCGAGGGCTGGAGGCGAGCCATCGACCAGTGGCCGGGGCGCATACTGGGCCTGACCGCCACTCCCTGGCGTCTGTCGAAGGCGGAAGGGTTCGATCAGATGTTTGGCGATTTGCTCTCCGGACCCCAAGTCAGCCAATTGCAGGCCGACAACTGGCTGTGCCGGGCCCGTGTGCTTATGCCGCAACCGGATAAAACCATACGCGGCGGCGCGATTGCAGGCACCGGCGACTACAACGAATCAGGAATCCAACAAGCCAACCAGGAACACCCCGATATTATGACCGCCGGCGCACTTCGATTCTGGGAATTCCACGCCGCCGAACGCCAGACCGTTATCTACGCCATCTCCAAAGACCACGCCCGAAACTTGACGGCCCTATTCAACGATAAGGGAATCCCAGCCGCAGTCATGCTCAGCGACACTCCTTCTGAAGAACGGGCCAGCGCCATCGAATCGTTCCGCAACGGAACGCTGCGGGTGCTGGTCAACGTAGCCATCGCCACTGAGGGGTTCGACTTGCCTGATGCTTCCTGCGTGGTCATCACCCGGCCGACTATGAGCCTGGCGCTGTATTTGCAGATGGTGGGGCGCGGCCTGCGGCCCAAGCCCGGCGGCGGCCACCAAGACTGCCTGATTCTCGATCTGGCTGGCAACGCCGAAATCCACGGCCTGCCGGAGGAAAGCCGGCAGTGGTCCCTCCTGCCTCGCGGAAATGATCCCGTCGGTGAGGCGCCAGTCGTCCGGTGTGAACAATGCGACGGGGTATTCCCTGCTGGTAATCATAATTGCGTCCATTGCGGCGTGTCTCTCGGCAAGGATTGTTCGCGTTGCGGCGCGTGGTGGGCCTGGATGCGCTGGGGCTACGAGAACAACTGCGGCGACCTGCACGAACTGGTCTGCGACTATTGCCACTTGGACGCTCATATCCAAGGGCAGTTGCCTGTGACCGACGAGTTGGCCGAGCTGAATGATTTTAGCTCGGAGATAGACATCGCCGAAATCGACTATGAGCGACCTGCATCCGGCGGCTCATTCCTCCGTGATTTGCTGGAAGAAGAGCGGCTGCGCGTTGATGGTGGCGTCCAGGAACGCAAGATGGAGTTGCTGGCCTTGATTTCCACCAGGGAATTGGAGTTGTCCGACGACGACCAACTCAATAGAGTGTTCGAGGAGCGTATTGCCGCGATGCGGCTGTGGGACCGGCCGCGTACTGCCGGGCCGCAAAAGTACCGGCTATTTGGTGAATGGGAAGCCGGGGCCAGGCAGGAGCTTGCCGACTGGAAAGTCGAACTGACCAACCTGGAAGCTCATCCCGTCAACGACCAACTGGTCGTCAACAACGCCAGAGAGCGGCTGTTGCGGATGTTCGAGGCCGAAGCGCGACACATGGGGCTGGTTGCGAGGGAAGAATCTCCAGCGTGGCCAGCACGGCCTTCGACCGGACCGACTTTCGGACCGACTTTTACTCCTGTGTCATCTGGCTCAAGGGACTGGATGACGATCGCCCGTCTCGTCGCGTGGAGTCGCGAAAACCCTGTCGCAGGGCATTCGGTTTGGCCTGAGTGCTTCCGAGACCCTTTGGGATGTGAAATAACCATTACTGGCTGGACCAACCTTTTGGCTGAAACGGCCGAGTGGTTGGTAAGGGAGAGATTGCTGATTGACGCCATATGTCCAGTCGTAGTCGGAAACATGGCCAACCGGTATTTGGTTCATTCGATACCGTATCATCGGAATGGACAACTATCTAAAAGTTTTAAGAAACTGTCGAATGGCTTATACATAGAACTCAATTGGGGTCCGAAAGACGCTGCCAGGCGTTCCGAACAACTGCTCGCCCGCTTTGACCAAGATCCGGAGCAGTTTCACGTTCGGCTCAACAAGTAGGCGCGGTTGCTGCCCAGCCTCTGCAACTGGATAGGGTGAGGGCCGGATGACGGTAACCTCCGTACTCTATCCCTTTTCGTTGCGACCCTCTCTCACGATTTCCACGATCCGATTGACGAAGGCATGTACCTTCGGCCGGTCATCTTGAATGTCCTCGTCTTCCATGAAATCGCGGTAGAAGTTGTTGTGGAACTGTCTTGCAACGGAAAAGTAGGCGTCCAATAGCGGATCTCCGTATTCGTCGGCCAACTTCTTTACGGCTTCGGCCCGTGCCCGATACTCACCGAAAGGCCAGCCTCGTTGCTTGGCTATGGCGGTTATAGCGTGCGAAGCGGCTCCCCATAGCTTCTCTGAGCCTTGCAGAGCATCCCCGTCGACGAACTCCCGGTCCGAGTGGTCCAAGAACGCCAAAGCGGTCTGGGCGTGCTGGCCAACCGTCATTTCGGCCTTTAGAGTCACAGCCGTTTAACCCGCTTCACGTGATAACCGACGCCTTAGTCATAAAGAGACACGCGGTTCGGCTGATAGCAAAGAGCGCCATAGCGGCGCTCTCTCAGTCTACGATAACCGGGTCGTCCTGCTGGGGCGGGCGCGCTAGCCGCCGGCCACCGCTGGGACGATGCTTATCTCGTCGCCCGAGTTGGTCGACGTGTCCAGCCCGTCCAAAAACCGCACGTCTTCGCCGTTCAGGTAGATGTTTACGAAATAGCGGAGGTCGCCGTTTTCGTCGACCAGACGGTCCTTGAACCCGGGGTATTCGCCGTCCAGCTTCTCCACAAGCTCGCTCAGGTTTCCGGACTGCAACTCCACCTTGTCTTTGCCGTTGGTCATCCGGCGCAGTGGGGTGGGTATGCGTACCATAACAGTCATCTGAGGCAACCCTCCTTAATTTCCGACCTCGCCTGTTTTCAGCCCGGTAACGGCGGAGGTCAATCGCCGCGGGGTCTAACCCTCGACCACGTCGCCCGCCGCCGGGTCCACCCTTACGCCGGTGGAACTCACCCAGTCGAGGCCCCGTTGTATCTCAGATTCCTCGCCGTCCAGCTCGAGCAGCACCCAGCCCAACTCGTCGCCCACGTCGGCCCGGCGAATATTGGTCATTATTTCAAAGTTCCGGCCCAGCTTGTAGATTACCGGTTCCTTGATCATTTCCCCGTTGAAGGTGAATTTTACGCGCTTCTTCCCCATTTCCCAACACCTCACCTCTATGTTCGGGGCAGTCCGGGAACCGGTCTTACGCTATTGCCTCGAAGGCGCTCTCAAAAGAACCCATTGTGGGTCTGACCGATAGGAGGTTGACCACTTCTTCCACTGCTTCCTGGGTTTTCAGGCCGTTGCCGGTAATATACACAACGGTCAGTTCGTCGGGCTTGATAGCGCCGGTCTCGGCCAGGTGTTTTAAGCTGGAAACCGTAACCCCTCCGGCCGTCTCGGTGAATATGCCTTCGGTCTCGGCCAGTAGCTTGATACCGGAGACGATCTGGTTCTCGGGGACCGCGTAGGCCGACCCGCCCGATCCTTTGATCACCCGCAGCGAGTAGATGCCGTCGGCCGGGTTGCCGATGGCCAAGGACTTGGCGATGCTGTTGGGCCGGACTGGTAGCACGTGGGCCTGGTTGTTTTCCCAAGCGGTCACTATGGGAGCGCAACCCTCTGCTTGGGCCATGTGCATCTTGGTGGAGACCGCCGGATGATGCACAGTGTTCTGGTCGCTGCCGAAGGGGTAGGGGTCAACGCCTTCCAAGAGCCCCAGGCAGGCCAACTCGTTGAACCCCTTCCAGATTTTGGTGAACATCGCCCCAGAGGCGGACGGCACCACCACATGGTCGGGAAGCCGCCAGTCTAACTGCTCGGCCACTTCGTAACCGAGGGTCTTGCTCCCCTCGGCGTAGTAGGGGCGCATGTTGATGTTGACGAAGGCCCAATCGTAGTTGTCGGCGATTTCGCTGCAGAGGCGGTTCACTTCGTCGTAGGTGCCGTCGACGGAAACCAGGACCGGCGCATAGACGGCTGCTCCGATGATCTTGCCCCGTTCCAGGTCGGACGGTATGAACACCACCGCTCGGATGCCGGCCCGAGCCGCATGGGCGGCGACACTGCAGGCCAGGTTGCCGGTGGAAGCGCAGGCCAGGGTCTCGAACCCGAACTCCACCGCTTTGGTGGCGGCCACCGAAACCACCCGGTCCTTGAATGAGAAGGAAGGGTTTACACTGTCGTTCTTAATATAGAGGTTGTTCAGCCCAAGTTTCTTGCCGAGGTTGCGGGCCTTGATCAGTGGGGTGTAGCCGGCCATGATGTCCACCGGGTCGTCGCTATCGGTCGGTAACAAGTCCCGGTACCGCCAGATGCTGAGGGGGCCTTGGGTGATCCTGTCACGGCTTATGATTTCGGAAATCGTCGCGTAGTCGTAGACTATTTCGAGAGGGCCGAAACAGTAATCGCAGACGTTTAGCGGGTCTGCGGGGGACTCCCGGCCGCATTCCCGGCACTTAAGTCCATTTACAAATGCCACAGACTGTGGTCCTCCCCAACTTGGTAGCCTCGCTACCGACGCTGGTCAGAAAACTGGAAAACGGGCCAAGCTAATTGCCTGCCCGGCAGATGAGGAAAGCATGGGAAAATGCCTGGCGCTGGTGTCGCGGAATTCCGCTGATGTTAACAAAGGGCCTATGTATTGTCAAGCTGAACCGTGCCTGCCGGCTGCTCATCTGCCCCCCCACCCAGGGCAATCGCGTCTTAACCGAGGAGGACTTTGAGAAGGTAGTCCTCGCGCCAGCCGGCTTGCAGGCGTTTGCCTTGGATGCCGACTTTGAGGCTGGTCTCCTTCTTGAGCAAGTTGT
>DAOUHF010000151.1:0-2835 GCA_034428795.1 Dehalococcoidia bacterium | reverse complement strand
GAAGATCGAGCTGGCGCTGATTTCGTTCTTCGACGACACGTTGCCTGACTCGGGGATGGAGTGGGATGGGGACCGGCGTCTGCGGGAGGTCAACCGGCGGCTGGCGCGTTTGTTATGGGTTGAGCAGGAACAGGAGAAGGAGTTCGGGGGGATTCGCGGGGTGTTCAACTGGTTGGTGGGGCGGAGGCGTCTGGGTGGGAAGGAGCTGGTGGACCGGATGCTGCAGGAGGCGGACCTGATCATGGCTGTATTGCCGGAGGCGGGGCCGTCCCGGGCGTTGCTGGAGGGCAGGCGTGAGCCGGAGGTTGAAGAGGTGCCGGATTTGGTTCGGTACTTCGGTACGAGGAGGTGAGGGAGTTCGTGGAAGGCGGCGCCGGCGGTGACGATGATGGCAAGCCGTGAGGTGGGGCGAGACTGGCGGGATGCTGGAGGAGTTGAGTTCGGCATGAGGCGGGTGTTCTTCTTGTCCCTGCGGTCATTCGTCCGGGGGGACGCTGTCCGGGTGTTTGCTGGTTTAGCTTCTGGGAGCGCGGGTCCGTCCGGCGATGGGGCTGCCGTTCCGGCGCGGGGGCGGGAGCAGCGGGGTGAGAGGGGCGAAGTGAGAGGCTGGGTGTGGGCTTGAAGCCTGGTGGCTTGGGCTTCATAGCTGGGGTGGAAGGGCTACCTCGGTCCGAACCGCTAGAGTTCCAGCCCGATGGCTCCGTCCAGCTTGGTGTCGTCGTCCAAATAGGTGGAGCGCAGGTTGACCCCGGTCACGTTGGCCCCAGTCAGATCGGCTTCGACCAGGATCGTCCCGTCGACGATGGCTCCTCTCAGGTCCGTGTGGGATAGGTCGGCGTCCATGAGGGTGGCCCATCTGAGGTCGGTCCCAGTCAGGTTGGCGCCCTTCAGGTCGGCCCCGTCCAGGCCGGCCCATCTGAGGTTGGTCCCAGTCAGGTCCGCGCCCTTCAGGTCGGCCCCGTCCAGGTCGGCCCATTTGAAGTCGAGCCCGGAGAGGTCCGCACCGTCCAGGGTGGGGAGTTGTTCCACCTTGGCTAGGTTCTCCCAGACCTGGGTTGAGGTGGATGGCCACTCCGCGTCGCCGAAGGGGTCGTGTCCGGCCCCGGCTTCTCGGAGCATGATCACCAGGTGAGCACGGTTGGCTTTCATCATCAGGCACCAGGAGTCGGGCAGGCTGTCGAGCACTGATGGCGTATGGAAGAGCTGGGCCATCAGGGAGTACCAGTTGTCTTTCTTCCCGTATTCCCGGAAGGGGCCCATGTCGGGGATGGATGCTGTCTCTCCGGCCTTCTCGATTGGTTCCTGGATTTTCATGGCTTCAGGCATTTTTCTGCTCCTTCTGCGTTTTGGATCTTCGGTGGGCGGGGGTCATTCTTGGGCTAGAGTTCCAGCCCGATGGCTCCGTCCAGCTTGGTGTCGTCGTCCAAATAGGTGGAGTGTAGGTTGACCCCGGTCACGTTGGCCCCAGTCAGATCGGCTTCGACCAGGATTGCCCCGTCGACGATGGCTCCTCTCAGGTCCGCGCCCGGCAGGTCGGTGTCCATCAGGCTGGCCCAACTGAGGTTGGCGCCGGTCAGGTTGGCGTCCGTCAGGTCGGCCCCTTTCAGGTTGGCCCATCATCCTCATGGAATTTTTCTGTGGACCACTCTCCACGAAGGTGATCATTCTGTTCGCATGCATCGTGTACCCCCTGTACTATGTCGTCCCCACGGGACTCAGAGGCCAGACCCTAGTGAAAATGGCCCTTGGAATTATGGTGGTCAACGCACAGGGTGAGCCGCCGGGCACCTTCAGGTTGGCCCCTTCCAGGTTGGCCCCTCGGAGGTTTCCATCTAGTTGTTCGTTCATTTCTCCTCCTTCTCCTCGGGAAATTGCTTGCCGTACCTCTTCATCTGCGCGAACGCGACATCCGCAAGGGTAGCAACGGCCGATCTCGCACCACTGGGCCGTTTGCGCCCAAAATTGGCTGTTTGGGTTTTCTCCACGAGGTTCTCCGGTCCGGTTCCTGCTGCGCGGGTTTCATCTTGGTGGCTTCCCCGGGCCTCATCCCCGCGGCCTTCCCGGGGCGTCCTGTGGGTTACCGGTTCCGCCGGGGGCTTTGCTCCGGCCAGCCCGACCAGCTCGTCCAGTTGCACCATGTCCGGCTGCCGCTTCATCACCCGTCCCTTCCGTCCCTGCACCGTTGGCTCCCGGCACCAGCGGTTGCACAGCTCTCGGGCCATCTCCGTGGCCTCTTCCCTCAGTCCCAACACGTCCTCCAGCATCCGCCGGTCCAGCTCGGCCCGGATCACGTCCCGCCAGGCCTCGTTGGCCGGCAAGAGGGGAAGCTCCCTGACCTCGTTGAAGGTCTCCGCCATCAGCGCCAGTTGCCGGTGCGACAGCCTGCCGACGTCCAGCACCGGGAGGTTCTTGATCTGCTTCTGGCTGAGGTAGCCCAGCCCGTTCTGCGTGTGGTTGCTCATGGCCCAGTGGGAGATCAGCCCTAGGCTGGTGTTCAGCCACACGGCCAGCGCCTTCTCCTGTCTCCCCTCTCCTGCCCTGAGGTTTGGCCAGCCCCGGCCGCCCACGCTGGGTTCCGGGGTCATGAGTGCCTGGGTGGACTGGGAGTTGTACCTGAAGTTGTCGTTTATGTGCAGCCGGCTCATCGTCCCGGTCAGCCTTCCCTCCCGGCTCTCCTTTCCGGGCCGGAGGCCGAATTCATCCACGTGGGGTATCTGCAGCGTTCTCTGGTTGGCGCAGTCATGGCCCCTGAGGACGGGGAATCCATGCTCTCCCAGGGCGGCGGCGGGTCCCAGCAGATCCTCGGCCTCGTGTCCCGCCGGGCCGACCCTGGCG
>DAOUHF010000150.1:0-1742 GCA_034428795.1 Dehalococcoidia bacterium | reverse complement strand
GGTAGCTGTCTACCCGAGGGGGTCTTCGGGTCTCCGCCGCTGCTCGGACCGCAAGAACTGCTCCAAGTCGCGCACCATGTCCGCCGGGTCCGGCATTTCAGCTACCGGCGCAGTCTCGTCGTACTGGCTTTCCAGTTTGGTCACGTAAGCGCTGATCTGCTCGTCCTTGGCAATGGCCTTGGCCACTTCACGGTCGAACATTTCCGCGGCGGAGCGCAGTTCATCGAAGTCCAAGGGCAAGTCCAATATCTTGGAAAGGGTCTGGGCCAGCGTATAGCTGACTCGATAGTTGGGAGCCGCTTGCAGGTAGTGGGAGGTATGGCCCCAAAGAGACCCGTAGGCCATCCCTTGTTTGGCGCAGGCCTCCAGGACGGTCGAACTGATGCCCGTGGGGCCTTGATAGTTGGAGCCGCGAATATTGAAGTCTTCCAGCAAGCCTTGCATTCGCTGGCCCGAGGCGGCGCCCGTCAGCCTGACCTCCCTGGAATGGGGCACGGCATCGAGAAGGGCCCCCAAGTGGACGACGGTCTGGACTCCGCTGTCCCGGGCCAGACCGGCGATGCACTTGGAGAAGGTGCGCCATCGAAGGTTGGGCTCGACGCCCAAGTAAAACATTACGCCTTCGTCGGTGCCCGGCAGCACCGCCCAGGAGAACTCGTTGGCCGGCCAGTTGACTTGGCGGGAGCCGTCCTTCTTGCGGACGGTATATGGCCGGGTCTGGGTGAAGTCGAAAAACTCTTCCGGGTCGATGTCGGCGAATTTTTTCGCGTCCAGCCTGCGGCGAATGTACTTAATCGTGTTGGTAGCGGACTCGCCGGCGTCGGCCCACCCGGCGAACGCCATGATGAGATACTTCAGGGGAACGTCCGGCTTTTTGTAAACGGTCAAGTAATTCATAGCTTAATAAAACCAGCCTTCAGTTTAGCACCGGCGGTGGTTGTTCACAAGGAAAGTTTTATTGGGTTCAAGAGAAGGACATCGTTTTATGAACCAAGAAGTACCTAATGACGCTACCGAAAGAAGGCCGGAGTAACGCTGCGGTAGTTCGCGCTACTTCTCCCATTGCTGCGAATAGCGTCCGCGATAGGACCAAGCCTTGACGGCCCGGAAAACATTCCTTCGTCCAACATCCTTTGAATCTCGTCAGTGTCCATAGTCGCTATGAACTTGAACACTCGGGGAATAGCGCTGGCACGAGACTTGGACGCAGGCTCGTCAATCCCATAAAGCCGGCAAAAGTTGGGAATGTCACCGAAGGTGGGCAGAAAAGTCTTGTTTTGAAACCTCTCGGCGAGTTCAATCATTGCCTGTTTTTTTCCAGTAGTAATTCCAGCTCGAAACATATCCCGTCGCTGTGACTTTTGCGTTCCGTTTCAAGGGCCGGACCGCTACACCGTCATTAACCGACTCTCCATTTTGTGTAGAACTTGCAAGTTGCGCCTCAGAGAGCCCAATCTCTCGTAGAGACCGCTCAACTTGCTCGAAGCCATATCGGCGTACTACTGAGCGAAGCGTGGTTTCGAGTTTGGCGTCGTTCACGAGCAAGCCCTCTCTAGGTATCGGCTACACAAGGCTTGTAAAGTGATAGCCCCCGCCCTACCCCGCCCGCGGCACGCTGACAAGGGTATGTAAAATTGAGATTATAGCTACGAACCGGCCCCACCGCCCCTGGATTCCGGCCTACGCCGGAATGACGGAATGGGCCCGATAGTGAGCATTTGGGAGCGGTTTTGTATTTGAGC
>DAOUHF010000149.1:0-2173 GCA_034428795.1 Dehalococcoidia bacterium | reverse complement strand
GTCTTTACGTTCTACGCCCAGGTCCATAACCAGGGCGACGGCGCATCGGCCTCCACCACCCTGCGCTACTACCGCTCCGACAACGACACCATATCGACCAGCGATACGGAGGTCGGGTCGAACGATATTGTTGCTCTCGGCCCGTCGGAAACCTGGCCGCCTCCGTCGATTGGTGTCAATGCTCCGTCTCTGGCCGGCACCTACTACTACGGGGCCTGTGTCGACCCGGTCCCCGGGGAGTCCAATACGAGAAACAACTGCTCAAGGGCGAGGACTATCGTTGTCATTGATGACTCCGGCCCCGACCTTATCGTTTCCGAAGTCTACATCAACCCAACAAGCCCGCTGAGTCCGGGTCAGTCCTTCGACATCTACGCCAAGGTCGAGAATATCGGCGATGCCCGCGCGGCCTCCTCACCCCTGAATTACTTCATCACCCGCAGCCGGACCGGCAGCATTTCGGGCAGCGACATCATCGGTCGGGACACCGTTAGCTCTCTGGGTGCTTCGGAATACGAATGGGAGTCCCATGATTCCAATGCCCCCTCGACTCCCGGTACCTACTACTACGGCGCATGCGTCAATTCAGTCCCCGGGGAATCCAACCCCAACAACAATTGCTCCGCAAGGTACCCCCTCGTCGTCAATCAACCGCCCAAGCCCGATCTGACCGCCGAGGTCGTATCCATCGGCGACGACAACGACCAGTACGTCGACGAAACCTTCACCTTCACCGCCAGGGTCCGCAACATCGGCAACGCCTCGGCCTCTAGCTCAACCCTGCGCTTCTACCGGTCCACCAACTCGTACATCTCCGCCGGCGACACCCAGCTCACCACGAGAGTCACCCGGCTTCTGAGCTCCTCCGGTACCAGGATCGTTTCGGCCTCGGACCTCACCGCGCCGTCCGATACCCGCACCTACTACTACGGCGTCTGCGTCGACTCGGTCTCCGGCGAATCCAATACAGGTAACAACTGCTCGGCCGGCAGGAGCGTGACCGTTGGACTCCCCTATTCCCTTTCCAATCTGGGCTGTACCAGTACCGGATTCTTCAATATCCGCGCCAAGTTTTTCGGCACGTTCAGTGCATTCACCGCGCTGGATGATGTGAAGGTGATTGGCTACGTCAGGTCGGGGTTCTTCGGGCTCCGGGTGAAAATTGGCGAAGATGACCTGGGCGATTTATCGTCCGGATCGAGCGCCAGCTTCGAAATAGAGGGCGGATTGGGCTCTGCCGTGATCAATCAGCAGTGCCAATACGAAGTGGAGTGGGACTACCCCTGACCTGAGTGGACCGCGCGCCGCCGCCCCCCACCCCCAGAGACAAGTCCCCCGTTCGACGAACCCCTGAGGGGCCTTTGAGTACCTTGGGCAAGTTCGCAAGCTGCCCTTGGAGCTGGACTTTGTACATTTAGGCCGAACTTCCAGAGGGGTTAGGCCAAATTAGATACGAAAGGGGCTAGATTGAACAATTCCTCTGGCTACAAAGGGTTGATGGGTAGCTGTAACAACTCCAAGGCTCGAGCTTAAAGCTGGGTTGGCACCCTGGGGCAGGTGAAAACCCAGGAGAAGTCCAACGAGATCACCGCCATACCCCAGTTGCTGGAAATGCTGGAACTGAACGGCTGCATCGTAACCATTGACGCCATGGGATGCCAGAAGGAGATTGCCCAAGGGATTCTGGGCCATGGGGCCGACTACGTGCTGGCGGTCAAGAAGCACGCCGAGATCGAGAATGCGATACGCGACCTCAAGTACGGCGTCGGGCTGAACCACATGCCCTCGGGCCGCTTCGCCGCCAACGGCGCCTGGCTGGCGGTACAGGTGATGGCGCACAACCTGGCCCGCTGGACCGCCCGCATCGGCCTGGGTGAGCAGATCGTGACCACCAAAGACCCTCCGGCGACGGTTCTTCGCCCTGGCCGGACGGCTCACCCGCTCGGCGCGCCGCTTCACCCTGCATCTGCCCCTGGCCTTGGGAAACCCAGTTCAGCCGCGCCCTGGCACGATTGCGAGCCATTCCACTCCCGGCCTGACGGCACCGTCGGCGACCGACCCACCCACCGGACAACCGAAGATCCCCGCAGACTCGCGCCAGCCCGGTCCGAGAGAGTTCCCTGCTGCGTATTCTCTCGCCATCCCGCGCATCGCAGCTCCCGCAGACGGCCAT
>DAOUHF010000148.1:0-2766 GCA_034428795.1 Dehalococcoidia bacterium | reverse complement strand
ATACTGTTCCTGGGGCGGGTGGTGCGGCTGTGACCGAGGCGGCAGATTCTCTGTACTGAGCATTCCAATCTGACGGTTGTCAAGCCCCTCGAATTTCATGATAAGACTTGCCGCAATTTTGATTGTTCTGGTTTTGGCCTGCCTGGTAACGGTGGGCTATCCCGTGTTTGCCCAGGTGCCGCCGGAGCAGGAACGCGGCGGCGTGTCTTCCGCCGGAAAGAGCGATTCCGACATCAGCCAGTTGTTGCTGGATTCAATCAACGAAGGTGGCAGAGGTGGGACACAGCAGGGGGCTATTACCCGGGATGCCGTAACCAGGGACTCGGGTAAGGGCGGTCAGGCCGATGCCGGCGTCGTCGGTTCCAGCGGGGCAACGGGAGGCGAGGAGCTGCTCAGCGGGGTCACCAAGGACGGTTTCGAACCGTCGCAGACCGTGGATGACCTGGTGCGGTTTGACCGCAGCGGCAACGTGGAGGTTTACATCCACCTCAAGTCCACTGACGAGGCGTCTCTGCAGCAGGTGCGGGATGCGGTGGAAAAGGTGGAGATTGAAGGCGCCGAGTACGGTCTGGTCCAGGCGTGGGTTGACCCGGATGACCTGGGGGCGGTGGCCAGCCTGGAGGCGGTGAAGCGAATTACTCCGCCCGATTACGGCTACACGAAGAAGGGCTCCACCCTGACCGAGGGCGACGCCGTCCACCGGGCCAACCTGGTGCGGGCCTTCAGCGGACTGACGGGAGAAGGGGTGAAGGTTGGCGTCATTTCGGACGGGGTGGACGCCTGGTCTTCCGCCCGATCCAGGGGCGACCTTCCTTCCCGCATTGAGATCAACCCGAACCGGGACAGCGAGGGCCACGAGGGCACGGCGCTCCTGGAGATAGTCCACGACCTGGCCCCCGACGCCGAGTTGGCCTTTTCGGGCACCGAGACTTCACTGGGGATGGCGCAGGCAATCCTTTGGCTGGCCAACGACGCCTTCGAGGAGGAGGGCGCCGACGTCATAGTTGATGACCTGACTTACTACTACGAGCCCTACTTCGAGGACGGCATCATCGCCCAGGCCGCGGCTGATGCCATGGCCGGTGGCGCGGTGTTCGTTTCGGCGGCCGGCAATCACGCGCAGGAGCACTACGAAGGCGATTTCGTGGACGGCGGGAATGGCTTCCACGCCTTCGATGGAAGCAGCGATATTACCATGCGGTTACGCTCGCCGTTTAGCACTAGAGTAACCTTGCAGTGGAATGACCAGTTCGGCGCTTCGGGCAACGACTACGACCTGTACATTTGTCCGGCTGGATTGACTCCAACCATCTTCAACCTCTTCAACGGTATCTGCGATGCCAGCGCCGACCTCCAGAATGGCAACGACGATCCTCTGGAGGTCGCAAGTCTTTACGGTGAAGCCGAGGTTGACGTCTTTATCAGGAAGGACGGTGGCCAGAATCGGCGGCTGGAAATGTTCTTCTTCGACAGTTACCCCCGGGAATACGGGGTAGAGGAAGGCGGCATCGTCCACCACGTCGCGGTGCCGGGGGTGCTGGCGGTAGGGGCGGTTGATGCAGACGACCCGGGGAATGACGATCTGAGATCCTATAGCGACCAGGGCCCGTCGAGGATCTACTTCCCATCGTTCGAGACTCGGCAAAAGCCGGACGTGGTCACCTCGGACGGCGTGTCCGTAACCGGTTCGGGAGGGTTTCCCAGCCACTTTAATGGAACGTCCGCCGCCGCGCCCCACGTGGGCGGCATAGCCGCCCTGCTGATCGAGGCGCAAAGGCTGGCCGACCCGGCCATGACCAAGAAGGAGGTGGCCGACGCCGTCACCCAGAAGATACGGGACACCGCCATCGACCTGGGTCCAGCGGGCCACGACAACAGGTTTGGCTACGGGCGGGCGGACGCCCTGGCCGCGGTGGAATCCCTGGACCAGTTGTCGGGGACGACCTTCACGGTGGAGTCCACCGGCGACGGGGCGGACAGCAACACCGGCGACGGCGTGTGCGACGACGGCAACGGCAACTGCACCCTGCGGGCGGCCATCCAGGAGGCCAACCGGGTCGATGGCAGCACCATAGAGTTCAACATTTCCGGCAGCGGTACCCGCACCATTCAGCCGGCTTCGGCCTTGCCCACCATTAGCAGGACGGTGTTCATAGATGGCTTCAGCCAGTTCGGTGCCAGTTCCACCAACTACCGCATAGAGCTGGACGGGACTAACGCCGGGACCAATGCCAATGGCCTGACAATCTCGGGAACGGAAAGCTGGGTGCGCAGGCTGGTGATCAACCGGTTCGAGGGCAACGGCATCGTGCTGCAGGGTTCCGGCGGCAAGCAGGTTATTGAGGAAAACCGCATCGGAACCAACGTGTCCGGAAGTGGTGATTCGGGTAACGGCAAGTCCGGGATGTTGGTTTCAGGCGCCGACGGGGTGAAATTGGGCAACAACCTGATTTCGGGTAACGACTCCCACGGGGTGGAAATTTCCGGCGGCGGCGACTACGCGATCATTGAGGGCAATATCATCGGCGCCAACGCCAGCGGCACGTCCGATCTGGGCAACACCGGTTCCGGCATACACATATCCAACGGCGACGGGGCCACGATCGGCGACAACGTCATTGCCGGCAACGACTCCCACGGCGTTGCCCTGACCGGTTCCAGTACCTATGACAACGTGGTTGCGGAGAACCATATTGGCGTCAACCAGAACGGCGCCTCCATCTCCAACAGCGGTTCGGGCGTCCACATTGGCTTGGGGGCCAGAGA
>DAOUHF010000147.1:0-3437 GCA_034428795.1 Dehalococcoidia bacterium | reverse complement strand
CGACCATTTGCCGACCAACTCGACCTCACTAGGCACTTCAAGGCATCACTAGGCTTGAGTTTTGGGTAGGAAAACTGCATACTGCACCAACCAACAGGCGCGTATGTGCGTACCCCTCCCTCGGCACCAGTTGAAAAACGATCGGCCGTAGCGAGTTCACAACTCGCCACGGCCGGCGATTCCGTCCCGGGTCAAGGAGGAAATCGAGGAGATTCTAGCAGCGATTGTGCCTGATCGGCTAGGGTCTCGGGCCGAATGCTTCTCGCAGCGGGTTACCTTTGCGTCGGGGCGGTGAGCGTGTGATGCAAGCCTAAGCTTGCCGCCCGCCGTCATTCCCGCCGTGCGCCCTGAGACGGCTGCAGTCCGGCCAAATCCTACTAAACCGGTCCAAATCCCACTGAATCGCCCGCCAACAACCGCAACCGCCTCCAGCAACAACCCCGGTCCGTCCGACAAACCGCTATGGTAGAATTGGGCAAAAGCTCACTGACTAAACAGGACCTGATCGGCGTCATCAAGCCGGCGATGGAAGCCGGCGCGGACGCCGAAGCGATTGCAGATATGGTTGCGGAACGCATTTCGGACGTCGTTGATTTGGACGACGCGGCCACGTTGCTGGCCGAGGCCCTTGGCGCTGAACAGCCCTCCGAGGACGAAGGGGTCGTTATCTACGACGAATTGCCGCTCGGCCTAATTGATTTGCCCAGTGCGAGCCGGAAGTACGGTATCGCGGTCAGCACCATTAGGAATTGGGTCAATAGGGGGCACCTTCACAAGAAGGGTTTGCGGAAAGCTCCAGCTCAGGGCGGCGGTTACATAGCAGTGGATGAAAGGGCTCTGCAGAGCCATATTGCAAACAGGAAGGTCAAGGGAGGGAGGCCTAAAAAGGCGAAAATAAACTGATTGCGCTGTTGACATACTGATCGCACTGGTCTAGACTCCTCGCTAATACCGATTTAGCGGGGATTTTAGATTTTGACCAACGCGGACATAACACCCTGGCTCAACGCCATTCACCAAGGCGACATCCTGGAGTTGCTGCCGGAGTTGCCCGACGCATCGGTCGACCTGGTCGTTGCGTCCCCGCCCTATAACCTGCTGAACAGCACGGGCAACGGCTCCCGTTGCTGGGACGGCTACGACGGGCACAGCGACGACATGCCCCACCACGCGTACGTCGAGTGGCAGCGCTTGTGCCTTTCCCAGATGCTCCGGGTGTTGAAGCCGGACGGCGCCATCTTCTACAACCACATGCATCGGGTCCAGAATGGCCTGATCGTCCGCAACGACGACATCCTGCAGGACTTTCCGCTGCGGCAGGTGATCATCTGGCACCGCTCTGGGGGAACCAATTTTAACCGGCACTACTTCCTGCCTGACTATGAGGTGGTCTACCTCATCACCAAGCCTGGGTTCCGGCTGCTGGACGGCCACACCGACGGAAGCGTGTGGAGGATCCACCAGGAGCAGCATTCCTGGATACCCGAGATCCCGACTTTCCCGGTGGACCTGCCCCGGCGGGCGATACGCGCTACCTCGGCGAAGGTCGTCTTGGACCCGTTCACGGGCAGCGGCACCACGGCGGTTGCTGCGGTGCTCGAGGGCCGGTCCTACATCGGCATCGAACAGAGCGCCCGGTACTGCGCGATCGCCAGGGAACGACTCGCCGGTCTGGATCCCACCAACGGCACGCCCTCATTACCTATGCCGCCTCGGCCGTTATTCGACGTATCGGACCTGCCCTGTCGTGGGAGCTCCCGGTCGGTTTTCCGGTACATCAGCGATGCGGTGACCAACAATGGATCCATGCCGAAGGTTATTGACCAGTCCGGCATCGCTGAACATCTCCAAGTTGACCTAAGGACCGTACAACGGGCAGTAAGGTCATTGAAGGTTTGCGGCGCGATCGAAGTGACCAACCACGGACAGTGGAGCTCTTACGAATTAAAGAGCCCACCCCTGACTGTCGTAACAGCGCATGACAACGTATCTGGAAATGTCGCAACAGACACCAAAAAATCACCCCGGACTGTCGTAACAACGGATGACAACCCATCCCGAAATGTCGCAACAGACACCAAAAAATCACCCCGGACTGTCGTAATAACGGCGTTGGCCACGCTTGAAACCGCCCCCGGGCCCGGGCCCGGGGGGATTCAGGATGGCGACCTTGATGTTCAATACGGGGTTAACGACCCGGGCCCGGGCCCGGGCGAGCCACGTTGCCCTGTTCACCCTGGCCAACACCCCTTCTGGTTTCACAAGGGCGACCGAGTCTTCTGGTGCAAGACGGCCTGCTGTTCCTGGATTGCCTCCCAGGACCTGGGCGACATCATTCCCCCTGGCAAGAAGCCGATCCGGCATCACGAGTTGGCCGCCGCCTACTACGAAAAGCAGTACCGCCCGCGGAAGTGGGCTCGCCGTTACTACGGACACCAACAGCGTGCCGCCTGAGCTGCGGCCAAAGGAGTATGACCATGCCCGACTTCAACCACCCCTCGTCCGTGTGGCGGGCCGTCCTGGGCCGCCTGCAGCTGGAGATGCCGCGGGAGCACTTCAACACCTTTCTGCGCCCCTGTGTGGGCTACGAATGGAAAGACGGCGACCTGGTGGTGGCCGCCGCCAGTTCCTTCGTCATTACCTGGCTGGAGCTCCCGCTGCATTTGGCGATGGCTGAGGAAGCGCTGGCCAAGACCCTGGACAGGAACTCCCGCATTGTATACCGGGCCATGCCCGACGTCGCCGGCGTGCCGCCGGACGAACAACCGGTAGATCCAGCAACCGAACCGAAGCCCCAGGATCCCGACCAGTGCGCGAACCATCCCGAAGCGTTGCTGCGCCGGCGAACGAAGTTTCCTGCCCTGCTGCGTGCCGCGGAACGGACCGGCGACGAAATTTACTACTGCGTCGGCGACTCGGGCCACTGCACCTGGGTCTATTCCCGCCAGGCGGGGGTGTTCATCCGGCCGGGTATGGAATACCAAACGCCGGTGGATATCCTGAGAGCCTACCAGCAGGCCCACAGAGACAAGAGACCTGCCGCGATCGGCGCCGGGTAGGTGGTGGACTCGATGGCAACCAAAGCCATACCCAACATCAGGCGGAACGTGGGCGGTGGCGCCGTCGTGCGCTACGAGAGCCAATGTACCAGCTGCAAGAAGTGGATCACCGCCCCGACCAGGAGGCAGTGGCAGCGGGCCGTCAAGGAACCCTGTCCCCACTGTGGCCGGAGAGGATGGTGAACATGAACCCCCTCGACGTCCAGTGTCCTCGCTGCCTGGCCAAACCGGGCGAGAGCTGCACCACCCTGTACTCGAAACGCGCGGTGTTGCCTCACACCCCGCGCGCTCAGTTGGCGCGGGCCGGCGTGGCCTGCAGGACGTGTGGCGCAGGCCGACTGGAGCCCTGCGTCTACGACAACGGCCGCGTGCGGTTGT
>DAOUHF010000146.1:0-73664 GCA_034428795.1 Dehalococcoidia bacterium | reverse complement strand
CGGCACCCCCCGTCATTCCGGCGAAAGCCGGAAACCACGCACCCCCAACCCTCATGAACAGCAAGTTTAAGGAACATCTGAACAAGTCCCTGCCCCCCTCCCCTCCGTCATTCCGGCGAAAGCCGGAATCCACGCACCCCCAGCCCTCATGGACAGCAGGTTTAAGGAACATCTGAACAAGTCCCTTTCCCCCGATGGGGGAAGGTCAGGATGGGGGCCGTTATGCTCTCCTCCGAGATTTCGGCTTTCGCCTCAATGACCATAACTTGTTCAGAGGTTCCTTAGACACAACCCTTCCCCATAGTAGCGAGATCGCCGCGACGGCTCCTACCAGAAGTTGGCCCGAGGGCTGCTAGCCGGGGCTTTCTGACCTTGCCTGACCCGTAATCACCAAGTCGGACAAAGGGAAGCCCGATACGTCGAGTTGGGACAGGTCTGCTAGCTGCGCGCCGTCTTCGACTTCGATCCCGACGACCATATTGTCGGAGTCGTAGTCAAACACTATACCGGGCGCCACCTCGTGAGAATTCGCAGCTGGGCGGTCGAAAAGACGAATATAGAGCATGTCGCTGTCTTCGAAGTA
Source organism: Dehalococcoidia bacterium (assembly GCA_034428795.1). Lineage (GTDB taxonomy): Bacteria > Chloroflexota > Dehalococcoidia > Lucifugimonadales > UBA3495 > VXOI01. The sequence goes on along the minus strand of DAOUHF010000146.1, from coordinate 73,081 downwards.
TCGTATCTTCATATTTACCTACCCGAGAGGCGCGGCCTGAAATCTCGATCGGGAAAGGCGTTATGCACGGTTTCCCGGTCAGAAAGCGTCACCACAGCATCACGACCCCGTCACGACTCGAAAGTACATTCCAAATTCAGGGGCGAAACCCCAAAAACGAACACGTCCATTCCTCTGGACTTCCGTCTGGACCGGTCTTGCGATAACGCGTTCGATCCAGTCCAGTTTCAGGTAGGGCCGGGTGGGAAGAACCCAGTTATCAAAGTACCAAGGAACTACCTCAAAACCGGCGGCCCCCCACCCGTCTTTCCGGCGAAAGCCGGAATCCACGCACCCCCAGCCACTATCCCCCTCCCAGGAGCGGGCGGCAACCAACCCAATCCCAAAAATCACCCAAATCAAACGAATCACAGTTCAAGACCAAGCGCCCCCACCCCGGCCACCCACCACGCCGTTCATCATCCCGGCCAGAAACTCCGGTATGACTCAAATCGAGAGGATGCGCCGCGGCGGTTCTCACCAAGTCCGAACAGTTACCGCTGACACCTGCGCCTTGCCATCTCCGAATACAGTAGCCTAGCCTAGTCAACACAGACCCCAACCCTCCGCCGGCCACTGAGGCCCTATGGCGCACAATGGCACAGAATGGCCGTGAAACCGGAAAATCCAGCCTTACCGCCCGGCAGAAAAAGGCGCTGCCTATACTCGCATCCGCATCCTCCATCGCCGATGCCGCCCGCCTCTCCGACGTAGGCCGCAGAACCCTCCACCGCTGGCTGGACGACCCCAATTTCCGAGACGAACTGGCTGGACTCCATAAAGAAGCCGCAGATTTGGCCCGTAGCCAACTCCAGGGCGTCATGCTCCAGGCGGTGCTTGCCTTGGCCGATTCCCTCCACGACCCCAACCCGGAAATCCGCTTGCGCGCCATTCGCACCGCCCTGAATTACTCCGTCAAATTCAACGACATCGAAAGCCTGCGCGAGGAACTCCGGAACTTGGAAGACTCTCTCAACTTATAGCGAGGACATAATGAACATTAGCCAATTGCAGTCCCGCGTTCGCGCCCTCAGGCGCAAACTCGCACGCCCCCGGGCTCAGCTCCTCATCCAACGCCTGGCCGACGAAGTCTGCCTGGAATGGGCCTGCGCTGAAGCCGAGCACAAGCCGCTGCCGGATACCAATGCCTTCGTCCGCCGCGTCGCCAAGGCCGGCTTTCGCCTGTCCACTTTTGCAGCCGCCGCCCGCTACCTCAACAGTCGCCGCTCCGTAAGCCGTCCGCCCGAATCCATCGACATCGTTCGCGCCCTCCTGCCTTGGGCCAAGCCAAAACCATGCAGTTGAAGCCCCCTCTCCGCCATCAAAAGCGGTTCACCGCCAAGCCATACAATTGCCCCCTGTCATTCGTTATATGTCATTCGCTGTATAATGTTCCCGGAGTCGAATTATGGTAGTTCCTGCACTCGAACCCACGTCCACCGCCCTGCTGATCGCCGATTTCTACGCCGGGATGATGAACACGGTGCCCCACGCCGTAGAGCGCGGAGTGGTGGAAAAGACCGTTGCGCTACAGCAGGCGGCCCGCGACGCCGGTATCCTGGTCTGCTACTGCGCCACCGTGTTCCGGCCGGGGTACGTGGAAATCGGCGGACGTAACAAGACCTTCAGCCAGCGGAAAGCCTCCGGACAGCCGGCGGTGTCCGACCCCTTGGCGGTGATCCATCCGGCGGTGCAGCCCATCGATGGCGAAGTGGTGGTCGGCAAGCACCGGGTGAACGCCCTCTACGGCACCGGGTTGGACGTGGTGCTCCGGGCCAACGACATTCGCAACCTGGTCATCCTGGGCTACGCCACCAGCGGGGTGGTGCTTTCGACCGTTCGCTATGCGTCAGACCTCGACTTCAACCTGTTCGTAGTGGAGGACTGCTGCTCTGACTCGGACCCGGAGGTCCACGACTTCCTCACCGGCAGAATATTCCCCCGCCAAGCCGAGGTGGTCCAGTCGGCAGACGTCATCCAGGCCCTGGGAGGCTGACCGGAGGCTGATCGGAGGCTGATCGGAGGTTTCATGCGGTTGCCAGCAGTGTTCTTGAGGCAGGTTGGGCTCTTTGTGGCAAGCAAAGTAGCGAGCTCCAAGACTGGGCGGGGAATAGTAGCTAAGGATCTGCGCGGTGCCGCCGATTATCTGGACAGGGACACCGTTGAATCGGTTAATCGCCGTTTGGCCGAATCCGAACGCCTCCAGAAACGGACGCTGTATATTGCCGCTCTGGCCTTGGCCATCGCCATCGGCCATGTGGTCTACGCTATTATTCGAGACCACGCGTTTGATGGCAGCATTTTCTAGGCCCGGCCGTGCGTAACCCCGGCCAATATCGAAGTCAACGTCGCCATCCAGGCGGACAGCAACTGGGTATTCGGCGGCGTCGCCTCGACGATTTGGATGTTCGGTAGTTGGGATGTTCGGTAGCTTGTTGGACCTGCCCGCGCACAAATTCCTTGACGACCAGGGCGTCCCCTACCGGAGTCTGGGGCGAAGAAATAATCATCACGCCCGGGCACTTGGTCGCGGCTACGGGGGCGGCGGTGGCGGACCTCAGCGGAGCGGGACGCTAACGGTGATTACTAGCCCCTTGCTGGCAATTCTTCGACCGCCTCGATCACGGAACGGGCTGAGGCAAGCAACGCCGTCAAAGACTGCCCACGGGGGAAGGTTTGGGGCCCGGACTGATAAGTTAGACGGTTTCGCGCCCGCCTGAGTCGTATCAATCTTTCCGCAGCGTCCTTTGAGACCCCATTCAACACGCTGGCGACTTGAGTGTGAGCGCCTGGTTCCCTGGTAAATTGACCGTAACCTTTATCGGTCAATTGGTCCCTGGCCGTCAGGAACGCTGCATAATAGGCTCTGTCCACCGCTGTCCGATCGGCGGCGCCGCCTTGGAACGTCGCCAACTCTATGGCCAACGTCAAGTAGGAGGACGGTTCTATAGCGCCGAAGCTACTCGTCGCTCTCGAAGTCATAGTGGACTTTCTTAATCAGAATCTCCTTCGCTGTGTCTCCCAGGGCGTTTTCTATTTCGGTGACGGTCTTCAGGTAATTGACCCAAAGTTTATGCGCTTTCGTCCTGGGGCAGTCGAAGTCCAGGGTTATCAGCATGTACTCCCAGTCAACTTCCGGGTCTTCGTAGTGGTCGACTTTGATCCTTAGGAGCGGCCACCGGCGTTTGGCGGCAATCGCCTGCGTATGGCCTAGCAGGTCGTCGAGCAACGGCCGTCCTTCGTCCCCGAGGAGCCGGTTGGCCTCGGACTGCCTGGTTTCCCACACAATCGGAGTTTTTGTCGTAGTTGTCTTAGCCATGCAACCCATTATACCTGAGCCGAAACGCGATACTATTCGACGGCGCCGGCGCCGCCGGACCCCCACCAGCCCTCCAACCGGTCGGCGATCTGCTTTTCAGCGCCTTCTTGGCCGGGGTGGTAGTAGCGGCGGTTTTTGAGAGTGGGGGGCAGGAAGTCTTGGTCAACGAAGTGGCCTTCGTAGTCGTGAGAGTACCTGTAGTCTTTGCCGTACCCCATCTGCCGCATCAGCCCGGTGACGGCGTTACGCAGGTGGAGCGGCACCGGGTCGTTGGGCATCTTCCTAACGTCGTCCAGGGCCTTCTCCAAGGCCATGTAGGCCGAGTTGCTCTTGGGGCAGGCAGCCAGATAGACCGTGGCCTCGGCCAACGGAATGCGGCCTTCCGGCATTCCCAGGAAATGCACAGCCTGTTGGGCGGCCATCGCGACCGGCAGGGCCTGGGGTTCGGCCAGCCCGATGTCCTCGGCGGCCAGCACTACCAGCCGACGGACAATGAACAGAGGGTCCTCCCCAGACTCGATCATCCGGGCCAACCAGTACAGGGCTCCGTCGGGCGACGAGCCGCGAACTGATTTGATGAAGGCGGAGATGGTGTCGTAATGCCCTTCGCCAGCTTTGTCGTAAATGGGAGAGCGGCGCTGGAGAGCGTCGGCAATGGTGTCGAGATCGATGCTGCGGCCGCCGCCGTCCGCTTCCGGCGCAGTGGCATAGGCGGCGGTCTCCAGGGCGTTCAAGGCAACCCTGGCGTCGCCGTTGGAGATGTTGACCAAGTGCTCCAGCGCATCCTGGTCGATGATGACATTCATCTCGCCCAGCCCGCGCCCGCGGTCACTGACGGCACGGTGGACGATCGTCTCCACCTCCACGGGCGTGAGGCTCTGCAGCGCGAATACCCGGCTGCGGGAGAGCAGGGGCGCGATGACTTCGAAGGAGGGGTTCTCGGTAGTGGCGCCGATGAAGGTGATGGTCCCGTTCTCGACATGGGGCAGGATGACGTCCTGCTGGGCCTTGTTGAACCGGTGGATCTCGTCGACGAACAGGATGGTCGACTGCTGGTGCATTCCCTGGCGTTCCCGGGCTTCGGCCACGATGCGCCTCAGGTCGGCCACGCCGGAGGTGACGGCGCTCACCGGCTCGAAAGCGGCCTCGGTGACCGTCGAGACGAGCCGGGCCAAGGTTGTCTTTCCGGTGCCGGGCGGCCCCCAGAGGATGAACGACGGTAGCCTTCCGGCGGCGATCGACCGGAGCAGCACCCGGTCGCGCCCGACCGTCTGCTCTTGGCCCACGAACTCTTCGAACTTCCGGGGCCGCATTCGTTCCGCCAAAGGGGCGTCCCGCTCGGCCTGCACCCGCCGTTGGTGTTCGAAGAGCGACTCCCCCGGCCTCGCGGCCTGAGCGCCATCTAATGAGGCCACGGCCACCCCTCCCCCTAAAATTCGGGCATTACCTCGCTGGCAAACAATTCCATAGACTCGACTACTTCTTCTTGGGTCAGCATGCCGCCGGTGTTGAACCAGCAGATGAACCCGTCGGGGTCGTACATAGACCGGAACTTGTGCAGCTTTTCCGCGACCTGCTCCGGCGTGCCGACAGCGGCGAATTCGTCCACCACTGTTTCGTAGTCCAGGGTCTGGGCCCGGGACGAGCCGCGTCCCGAACCGCTGCGCAGGGAGCCCAGATAGTTGTTGATGGTCCGCTCGAAACCCTGCCGGGCCTCCTGTTCGGACCTGGCGACATTCACGTGAGCGGTCACGTTGACGTTGAGTTTGGAGGCGTCGTGGCCGCTCTTGGCAAGCTCACTCCGGTACGAAGCCAGCCCGTCGATGGCCCCCTGGGCCGTAACAATAGTGGGCGCCACCAGAATGTTGTGTCCCAACTGGCCGACGATTTCGAAGGTATCCGGGCTGTTGGAAGCAATGTACACCGGCGGGTGGGGTTCCTGCAGCGGCCGGGGGGCGATGGTGATTCCGTCCGCTTGATAGTACTTTCCCCGGTAGGAATACTCATCGCTGGCCCACATTCCCAACACCATCTCCAATCCTTCCAAGAAACGGCCCCGGGCCTCCTCTTGGTCGACGCCGTATCCCTGGAAATGGGTGGGGATGGCGCCGCGGCCGATTCCGAATATTGACCTGCCGCCGGAGAGGACATCCAACGTCGCAGCCTCTTCGGCCAAGCGGACCGGGTTATGAAGGGGCATGAGGTGTACGGCGGTGCCGATTTTGATGTTGGAGGTGGTCTCGGCGATGGCGGATGCGACCATCAACGGCGCGGACATTACCGAGAACCGCGGGTTGAAGTGCAGCTCGGCCAACCAGGCGGAGTCGAAGCCCAATTGGTCGGCCAGCCGTACCTGGTCTATGGTCTCCCGATAGCGGTCGGCCGTTTTCTGATGAGGGGCGCAAGGCATCTGGTAGAACACGCCGAAGTTCATTCAATTACTCCTCTGATCATTGTAGGAGCGGTTCATGGGAGCGGTTCATGAAACGCTCCCACAGGCCCCGCCATTACAGCGGGATGTTGCCGTGTTTCTTGAACGGCAGGGTGTCGCGTTTGTTCTGCAGCATATCCAGGGCCTTGATAAGTTCCACCCTGGTATCGGCGGGGTCTATGACGTCATCCAGGTAGCCGCGGCTGGCTGCGATGTAGGGCGTGGTGAACTTCTCTTTGTAGTCGGCAATGAGTTCCCGCCTGGTCTGTTCCGGATTTTCCGACCTCCGGATCTCATCGCGGTAGATGATGTTGACCGCGCCATCGGCGCCCATCACCGCGATCTCGGCCGAGGGCCAGGCCAGGTTGATATCGGAGCGCAGGTGCTTGGAGCTCATCACGATATAGGCCCCGCCGTAGGCCTTCCGCGTGATCACTGCAATCTTGGGCACGGTGGCTTCGGCGAACGCAAAGATTAGCTTGGAACCGTGGCGGATTATGCCGCCGTACTCTTGGTCCACACCCGGCATGAAACCTGGTACGTCTACGAAGGTAACCAACGGAATGTTGAAACAGTCGCAGAAGCGGACGAACCGGGCGGCCTTGGCCGAGGCGTCGATATCCAGCACGCCGGCCAAGTATGCCGGCTGGTTGCCGATCACTCCCACCGGCTTGCCATCAAGCCTGGCGAAGCCCACGACCACGTTGGGGGCGAAAGTCTGATGAACCTCCATGAATTCCTCTTGGTCCACCACTTGGTAGATAACGTCCCGAATGTCATAGGGCAGGTTGGAGTCTCCCGGCACGATATACCGCAGGTCGGGGATCCGCCGGTCGGGAATGTCACCGCTTGATTCCAGAGGCGGGTCGTCCACGTTGTTGCTGGGTAGAAAGCTGAGGAGGTGGCGAACGTCGGTGATGCACTCCTCTTCAGTCTCGCAGACAAAGTGGGCGACGCCGCTGCGGGTGGCGTGAGGCTCCGCGCCGCCCAACTCCTCGTGGGTCACCTCCTCGCCGGTCACCGCTTTAATTACGTCGGGACCGGTGATGTACATCTGGCCAGTCCCCTTGACCATGAAAATGAAGTCGGTGATCGCTGGTGAGTATACCGCACCGCCGGCCGAGGGTCCCACGATAACGGATATCTGGGGGACGACTCCCGAATACAGGGTGTTCCGCAGGAATATGTCGCCGTAGGCGGCCAAGCTGAGGGCGCCTTCCTGAATGCGTGCGCCGCCGGAGTCGTTTAGTCCAATCACCGGGCAGCCTACCTTGGCCGACAGGTCCATCACCTTGCAAATCTTCTGGCTGACCGCCTCAGACAGGGAGCCGCCCATCACAGTGAAGTCTTGAGCGAAGGCAAATACCTGCCGTCCCTCCACCTTGCCGTAACCGGTGACTACCGCGTCGCCCAGGACCTTCCGGTCGGCCAGCCCGAAATCGGTAATCCGGTGGGTGACGAAAGGGTCCAACTCCTGGAAGGTGCCTTCGTCCATCAAAAGGGCCAGCCGCTCCCGGGCGGTGAGCTTGCCCCGGCTGTGTTGTTGGTCTATCCGGTCCTGCCCGCCGCCCTGATGGGCCGATTGGCGCAGGGACTCAAGGACTTCGATTTGTTCGTCGATCTTTTTCTTTTCCGCAGTCACCAACACCCCCAAGGAAACCGGAACGGGTCCGTATTCCTCGCCCTGGTCCTAAGGACTCGTCGAGGACGCATCTCCGGCCTGGAAATCGGAGATGCGTTTCAACTCGTGCTTTTCGTGAGCCCATCCTAGCAGACCTCTTTTTGCCGTTCAATGAATACCGTGCCTGCTAGAATATAAGCGCTATGAACGTCTTTGACGCCCTATACGTGGCCAACCGCGAGCGGCTGACCTGGGGCCGGCGGACCTACGTGATGGGAATCATAAACGTAACGCCGGACTCCTTCTCCGGTGATGGCCTGGCGGACGACGTTCCGGCTGTAGTCGATCTGGCCCTCCGGTTCGAGGAGGACGGCGCCGATATTCTGGACCTGGGGGCGGAGTCGACCCGTCCCGGACACCAGCCAGTCTCGGCCGACGAGGAATTGGACCGGCTGCTGCCCGCGTTGGCGGCGGTGGCCGCCGCCGTCCACATTCCCATCAGCGTGGATACTTACAAGGCCCCGGTGGCCCGCGCCGCCCTTGAATCCGGGGCTCGAATCGTCAACGACGTTTGGGGGTTGCGAGCCGATCCGGACTTGGCAAGAGTCGCTGCCGAGGCCGGAGCGGGACTGGTGTTGATGCACAACCAGAATGGGACCCGCTATGCCGATCTGGTGCCGGAAGTGGTGCAAGCCTTGCGGGACAGCGTCAACCATGCCCTCGAGTCCGGCGTCGCGGAGTCGAATCTGGTCGTTGACCCCGGCATCGGTTTCGGGAAGACTGCCGATCAGAACCTCCAGGTCCTGAAAAAGCTGGACCGGTTGAAAGCACTGGGATATCCCCTGCTGGTGGGCACCTCCCGAAAGTCGACGCTCGGGCTGCTGCTGGACCTGCCGCCGGAGCAGCGGATGGAAGCCACCGCCGCCACCGTGGCCTTGGCCATCGCTGGCGGGGCGGACATCGTACGGGTCCACGACGTGAAAGAAATGGCGCGGGTCTGCCGGGTGAGCGACGCCGTTGTCCGCGGCTGGCGCCCCGCAAACTGGAAAGGCACGGGGTGAACAGCGTAACAGCCTACCTGGGTCTGGGGTCGAACCTGGGAGACCGCCTCAGAAACCTGGCGGACACCTTGGAACTGCTGGACCGGCCCCAAGAAGGCGTCAGCGTCAGCAGGGCATCCCGCATCTACGAGACCGAACCCTGGGGACTGGCCCGCCAGCCCAAGTTCCTCAACTGCGCCGTAGAGGTAACCACGTCGTTGCCCCCCCTGGGCTTGCTGCAAAAGGCCAAGGAGGTCGAAGCAGCCATTGGCCGGAAACCGGGACCGCGCTACGGTCCGAGGGTGGCGGACGTGGACATTCTTCTTTACGGCGACTTGACCGTGGAGGAGCCGGACCTGCAGATACCCCACCCCAGGCTCCACCTCAGGGCATTCGTCCTGGTCCCGTTGGCGGAGTTAGCCCCGGCGTTCAAACACCCGTTGCTGGCGGACACCGTAGGCGGGCTTGCGGAGAGGACCGAGGGAAAGGAGGGCGTCAGACGCCTGGAGATACCCGGCGCATACTTGTCCCGAAGTTAAACGGCCCCCGGATTAGCAGTCACCACCCTCCGGTTGACAATCCGGCGAGACTGCCGCATATTTTAACCTGCCGTAAAGTGTGAAAACCCACGGGACAGGACCGGGTTTCACGATGGCATAGACGAACACATCGTAAGGAGCCAACAATGGCCGACAAGCAGCTAAGTTTCGACGAATCCGCTCGGGTAAGCCTGTTGCGCGGCGTAGGCCAACTTCGCCGTGTGGTTGGACTCACCCTCGGACCCAGCGGCCGCAACGTTATGTTGAGCCGCATGTTTGGGAACCCGGTGGTCTGCAGCGACGGCGTAACGATCGCCAAAGAGGTGGAGCTGGCGGACCCCTACGAGAACCTGGGCGCCCAGTTGGTGAAGGAAGCCGCCTCGAAGACCAACGACGCCGTTGGCGACGGCACTACCACCTCAGTGGTCCTGACCGCTGCAATCGTCCGGGAAGGTTTCAGGAACGTGGCCGCCGGAGCCAACGGAATGAGCCTGCGCACCGGCATCGATGCCGCAGTGGCAAACGTGGTGAAAGAGTTGAAGGCCATGGCGGTTCCGGTGGAAAACCGGGAGCAGATCGCCCGGGTAGCCGCCCTTTCCGCCCACGAGGAGGCCATCGCCCAGCAGTTGGCCGATGCCTTGGACAAGGTGGGCCGCGACGGCGTGGTCACCATCGAGGAGTCCAAAGTCCTGACCGACGAACTGGAGTTCGTCGAAGGTGTACGCATCGACAGAGGGTATCTCTCACCCCACTTCGTGACCGACACCCAACGAATGGAAGTGGCCATCGACAGCCCTTCCTTCCTAATCACCGACCAGAAGGTAACTTCACCGAACGACATCGTGGGCATCATGGAGAAAATGCTCCAGGCCAGCAAACGGTCGTTGGTGATCATTGCCGAAGACGTCGACGGGGAGGCCCTCTCAACCCTGGTGGTCAACAAGCTGAGGGGCACCATCGATTGCGTGGCCATCAAGGCCCCTGGGTTCGGCGAACGCCGTAAGGCCCTGCTGGAAGACATGGCCATCGTTACCGGCGGCACCGTCGTCAGCGCCGATCGCGGCCTCAAGTTAGACGCGGCAGAGATTTCCCACCTGGGCACCGCCCGCCGCTTGGTGGCCACCAAGGACGAGTCTACCATCATCGAGGGCCACGGCCCCGAGGCTGGGGTCAAGGACCGTTTGGAGCAATTGCGGGTGCAGATAGAGGAAACGAAGTCCGATTACGACCGGGAGAAGCTCCAGGAACGCATGGCCGCGCTGGTGGGCGGTGTCGCGGTAGTGAAGGTGGGCGGGGCCACCGAGCCCGAGGTCAACGAGCGCAAGTCCCGCACGGAGGACGCCCTGTCAGCCACCAGGGCCGCCATAGAAGAGGGCATCGTACCCGGCGGCGGAGTGGCCCTGATACGGGCCGGCCGCTCCTTGGACGCCCTGATCGATTCATTGGAAGGCGAAGAAGCCGTCGGAGCGCAGTTGGTGCAACACGCCTTGTCCTCACCTCTGTACCTGATAGTGGAGAACTCCGGCTTCGATGGCCCGGTTATCGCCGAGACGATCCGTTCCAGCGAGGGGGACTGGGGGTTCGACGCCGATCGCGGCGAATTCACCCACCTCATCCAGGCCGGAATCATCGACCCAGTGAAGGTGACTCGCTCCGCGTTGGAAAACGCGGGCAGCATTGCCGGGATGATGCTGACCACCGAAGCGCTGATCACCGAAATCCCCGAGGAAAAGCCGTTGCCCGCCGACATGCAAGACTTCATGCACGACTAGGCAAGCAGCACCCCGAACGCCCAAACGGCCCGGAGCGGCGCTAGCGCCGCTCCGGGCCGTTATTCTTGTAGATTACCCACGGCATGTCCTATGCTTGATTCGTCGGCTCCACCAAACGCACCAAGCGGTGAACGAAACGGTGAACCACCGGCCGGCCCCAGTCAAAATCATCATCCTCCATGAAATCGTGATAGAAGTTGGCGTGGAATTGCTGAGCGGCGAAGAACTCTTCACGCAGGTTGGGTTCACCATATTCAGCCGCCAACCGGTCTACGGCCACTTTACGAGCGGAATACTTACCGAAGTCCCAGCCCCGTTGCATGGCGACCGCCATCACCGCGTGGGAGACCGCGCCCCATATCTTCTCGGAGCCCTGCAAGGAGTCTCCAGCGGCAAACTCCCGGTCGGAATGCTCCAAGAATCGAAGAGCCGTACTGACGTGGTCTTCCACTGCTGTATCCCGATTCGTTGTCATTGACGAACGTTCCTTGGATAATAACGTTCCCTGGATAATATTGAGTTTGTATGGTCCCGATGATCATTATGCGTGTTGCCGCGCCGTCCAGCAATGGACCGGTAAAAAATGACCGACCGTAAAGCAATCGTAGTGGAACTAGCCGGCGCCTGCGGGTTCGACTTGGTGCGTGTCACGTCGGCGGAGGAGTTCGCCGCCGATCGGGAGGCCGCGTTGCGGCGTATCCAAGACGGCCACATGGACGGCCTCCCTTGGTACACAGCCGATCGGGTCAAGCGCGGCTCCAAACCCGAAGAGTTGCTGCCTGGAGCCCGTTCGATCATCTGTTTGGGGCAGAGCTATCTGCCGCCCGGAAACGACTTGGGCCCAGCGGCCGACGCCCCCTTGGCGGCCGGCGGCAGAGTCGCCCGCTACGCCCGGGTCAAAGACTATCACCGGTCCATGAAGCGGCGGATGCGGGACTTCGTCCGGGAGGCGGCCAGCCAACTGGGCAGCGACGTGGCGGCGCGCTGGTACGTGGATGACGGGCCTATGTTGGACCGGGCGGCCGCCGTCCGTTCGGGACTGGGCTGGTTCGGCAAGAACACCAACGTGCTGACCTCCAGCCACGGGTCGTGGGTGTTCCTGGGCCAGGTGATCACAGACTTGGAATTGACCGCTGACCCGCCGTTAAAAAAAACGTGCGGCGCCTGCGTCCTATGTATCGACGCCTGCCCCACGGGGGCAATCGTCGCTCCTTACGTGGTCGACAACACCCGTTGCATCTCATACTTGACCATCGAGAACCGGGGCCCGATTCCCCGCGACCTACGCCCGTTGATGCAGGACTGGGTGTTCGGTTGCGACATCTGCCAAGACGTTTGCCCCGTCAACCGTAAAGCCCGCCCGGCGGCCGACCCCATACCGGAAGCCCCCGCAGTGACGCCGAGTCTCCCTGCGTCCGCGGGTGTTCTGGACTTGGTGGGCTTGCTGGAAATGAATGAAGAGGAGTTCCGGGACTCCTTCCGAGGGACCTCGATCATGCGGGCCAAGCATGTCGGGATGCAACGGAACGCCTGCGTCGCCCTGGGGAACCTGAGGGCGGTGGAAGGGGTCCCGCCCCTGGGTCGTGCGCTGCTCTACGGGCATCCCCTGGTTCGCGGGCACGCCGCTTGGGCGTTGGGGCGAATCGCGACAGCCGAGGCTGTGGAGGCGCTCACCCGCGCCCGGGATTGCGAGGACGACCAGCAGGTATTGGAGGAAATCGAAGGGGCCTTGGATGAATCCGGCGGCCTATTCCGGCAGCCTTAGGAGGCCCTTCGCCCGCCGGTCACGCCGGTCTAACCACTGGGAGCGGGACTAACCACTGGGAGCGGGCCTATTCTCGTCCGGAGGCCCAGCGCGGCCCCTGCGATTGGCCGGGCGGCGGCGGCGCGCCGGGGTGCGGGAAGGAGTGAGGGCTGTGGGTTTGTAGTCTTTCCCGAACCTCAGTTTCTTCATTTCCTCCTCGATAAGGAGGAAATCGTTTTTCGGCAACAGGTGCAGATTGCCCTGGAAGGCCATGTACCAGTTTTCGGGCGGCCAGCGTTTCACGTACTCCAACCGCGGCGCCAGGAGGTTGGCATCCATGAATTGCGCGTCATCCAACACGATTTCCGGTCTGATGTTGACACGGAAAGAGAAACCGGTGTTGCCTTCCTTGACCCATGGGCCGTCTTCGGACTCGATGTAGGAGGATGTGGCCGTTGCCGTAGCCACGAAGCGGCGCAGGTGGGAAAGGTACATCAGCACACGGTCGCCATCGCCGATCCGTTGCACCTTGCGGCGTTGTTGAGACTTCAGGCCCATTACGGTGAACCCCAGGTCTTGAGTGATCCTGAAATTCTCCTCGTTATTGATGATCATCCAGAAGTTGCTAGGCATATGTCCTCGATACCCGGGCACCCGGCGGCAGGCCCAAGCACTGGGCGTTGCTTCATTCTATCATGGCGCAACGCCGGCACCGGAAGTATTGGCATGGCTGACCGACTCGGCATTGAACCTTATTGTCGTTTAACCTGAATACATGCAGCGGGGTGAAGAGATGAACATTACACTTAGTGTAGACGACGAGATCGTGAAAAAGGTCCGCAAAATCGCCATCGACAAAAACACAACTCTAACTGCTATGGTCAGAGGGTATCTGACCTCCGTAGCCAAAGGCGACGTTGCCAGCCGGGAGGAACAAATTCAAAAATTGAAGTCCACGTTCCATGCTTACAGCCGCAACATGGGACCTCGCACGTGGAAGCGGGAAGACCTGTATGACCGGCTGAACGCGGTGAAGGGTTTCGCTTCCGTCGGAGTGACCGCCCTTCTGGAGAGATTCTCGACCCGGTCCAGAATTACGCGGTGGTGGACTGCTTGAATGGCACGGTTGGAGACGACACGGTTGGAGACTTTGACCCGCGCTCAAGCCGGTTGTGCCTGTGCGGTGGGTGTTGTAACATCAGCCGGGGTCCTTCGACGCCGAGGAACGGTCTGACGACGTTGGAACCAGGAGGGTATCAATGACTTCGAACGGCTCCGCCTCACGGGACATTGCCATCGTTGGCGTGGCCGAGTCCGACGTAATGGGGAACGTACCCGGAAAGTCTTCCCTGCAGCACCACGCCGAAGCGGCCCATAATGCCCTGGAGGACGCCGGCCTGTCCAAGGGCGACGTCGACGGCATTTTCACGGCGGGATTTTCCACGCTTGCCACCGCCGAATACCTGGGGATACAGCCCGGGTTTACCGACGGCACCTCCGTCGGCGGGTCCTCGTTCGTCATTCACGTGGCCCACGCGGTGGCCGCTATTCGCGCCGGCTACTGCGAAGTGGCGCTGATCACCCACGGGCAGGCAGGACGATCGACCAGGGTGAGGGTGCCCACCGACGGCAACCTGCCCGCGGCTCAATACGAGGCCCCCTACGGCATCATCGGCGCGCCAGTCAACTATTCCCTGGCCTGCACCCGCTATATGCACCAATACGGGGAGGACCGCACCCGTCAGGGCATGGCCGAAGTCGCCGTGGCCACCCGCAAGTGGGCCAATCTCAACCCCAAGGCCATGATGTACGACACCCCGATGAGTTTCGACGACTACCATGATTCACGGTGGGTCTCATGGCCCTTCCATCTGCTGGACTGCTGCCTCGTGACCGATTCAGGGGCCGCCGTCGTGGTGACAACCGCCGAGCGCGCCCGGGCCTGCCGCAAGCAACCGGTATGGGTGCTGGGAGGCGGCGAGGCCCACGACCACAACATCGTCAGTCAGATGCCGGACCTCACCTCCACAGTCGCCAGGGAGTCCGGTCCCAAGGCGATGGCCCGCGCCGGGATCGGGCACGGCGACCTCGACCTGGCCATGATCTACGATTCCTTCACCTACACGGTGATGGTGACCCTGGAGTCCCTGGGGTTCTGCGGCCCGGGTGAAGCGGCCGACTTCGTAGCCGGTCAGCGCACGGCCCCAGGCGGCGATTTCCCGCTGAACACCAGCGGAGGCGGCCTTTCATACACCCACCCCGGGATGTATGGAATCTTCCTTCTTGTGGAAGCGGTCCGGCAATTGCGTGGGGAGTGCGGAGACCGCCAGGCGCCCAGCAAGGCCGACCGGAGCCGGCACGCCGCGACGGCCATAGTCAACGGCACCGGCGGTTCTCTTTCCTCCACCGGCACCGTGTTGCTGGCTTCCGGCTAAGCCCCGCCACACTCCCCTTCCCCGTACATTGCCTCTTCAGCGGTCTCTCCCGCCATGGAGCGGGCGTTTAGTCCACACCGCAAATAACTTGTGTATTCCCGTCAACGTTCCCGCGTTGGCCTTCCGCCGCAGCGTGCTAGAATCAGGTCGATTACTGGGTAGGCGCCCTGAATGCTTACTCATCTTTTTCACGCTTCGGCGAAAGGATACGGGAATATGGATCCAACTATATCGTCTTTTCTCCAACACCTCATCGTGGAAAAAGGCTTCTCCCGAAACACCTCCGATGCCTACCGCAACGACCTCCAGCAATTCTGGGACTTTTTACAGGACAACCGGAACGGTCACTCCAACTTCAAGTTCACTTGGTCCCAAGTGGACATCGAGACCCTGAACCGATACATCGAGGACCTTCGGGTGCGCAAGGGTTACCGCGACGCCACGACTGCCCGGAAGGTCGCTTCCATAAAGTCCTTCTTCGGATTTCTGTCGGAGACCGGCGCAATCACAGAAGACCCCACCGAGTCCCTGGGCTCTCCCCGAGTGGGGCGGACCCTCCCCAAGTTCCTGAGCGAGACCGAGGTAACCGGCCTGCTGGACGTCGCGTACAAATCGGGAAGCACCGAAGGACAACGGGACGCGGTGATTATGGAACTACTGTACGCCACCGGGTTGCGGGTCGGGGAGTTGGTATCCCTCAACATGCAAGACGTAAACACCGAAGAGTCATATATCCGCTGTTTGGGCAAAGGCTCCAAGGAACGAATCGTCCACCTGTACCCCAAGGCGCTGGCAGAGCTGAAGCGGTACTCCAAAGGCCCCCGGATGACAATGCTGGGGCAGCGGAAGTCGGAGCCGGCCCTGTTCGTGAACCACAGGGGCGAGCGGCTGACCCGGCAATGGGTTTGGACCATCCTCAAGACCTACGCCCAAAAGGCCAACATCAAGCAGAGCATCACGCCCCACACCCTGCGCCACAGCTTCGCCACCCACCTGCTGCAGAACGGGGCTTCCCTCCGGCACGTTCAGGAATTGCTGGGGCACTCCAGCATCTCCACTACACAGGTCTATACCCATCTGACCGACGGTTACATGCAGCAGGAATACGAGAAAAGTCATCCAAGGGCCTGATCATTCTCGTAATCCAATGGCGCTTGCTACCCGTCAATATTCGTCGAGAAGGGCGCCGCCGCAATGGCGCGGCTCCGGTGATCGCCCAGCGGCCGTGCCGTGGCGGACTGCCCTTTTCGTTCCATAACTGATATAGTAAAAACACGTTACGTAATCCACAGTTGGTGAACGCGCATTGCCCGGCCGTGTACCAATTGGTCCGTCCTTGGGACCGGCAGCGAAACCGGCAGCCCTCTCAGGAGGTACACCCCCATGGCGGGTAAAGCCCACCGGGCGGCGGCCCGGCAAGCCCAGCTAAACCGCAGAAGAAAGAAGACCCAGCGCGGCCCCAGCGGCATACCCACTGCCCTGGCCGACGCCGAGGCCCAATCCGATGCCGGAGCGGCCACTGTTGCCGCCAACGGCGACGGTGCCGTCACGCCGCGATCAGGACCGGTCCGTGAAGCCGTGGCCGCCCCCAGAACAGCGGCCGCCCCTCGGGCGGTACGGCCCAACGCGTCGCCCCTGGGCGCGGGCCGCATCCGCGGTGAGCGCCCGGCGGCCTACAACTACGTCGGGGCCGAACTGAGGCGCATCGGCGTACTGTCCGTTTCCGTGATAGCGGTCTTAGTAGTACTGGGCATACTCCTCTAACAGCGCAATGCCACTACCACTGGTAGAGCAACGATTGCAGGCCACCCCGGAACGCCCCGGTGTTTACCTGATGAAGGATGTCCGGGGGACGGTCCTCTACGTGGGCAAGGCCAGCAGCCTCAGAAACCGTTTGCGCACCTACTTCGGGTCGCCATCTCATCAACCCTCCAAAATACGACGCATGATGGGGCACCTGCATGACTTCGAGTACATCGTGACCGACTCGGAGGCAGAGGCGTTGATCCTGGAAAACACCCTGATCAAGCGCTACCGTCCCCGTTACAACGCCCGGCTCAAAGACGACAAGACCTACCCCTACCTCAAAGTCGACCTCACCGAAGAGTTCCCCAGGGTCTACATCACCCGCCGGGTAGCCAAGGACGGGGCACGCTACTTTGGACCCTTTGCCACCGCTAACACCGTCCGAAAGTCCATGGACCTGGTCAAACGGCTGTTTCCCTACAGGTCTTGCACCAAGACCATCACCGGGACCGATCCCCGCCCATGCCTGGAATATTACATCAACCGGTGTGTCGCCCCATGCACCGGGTACACCTCCAAGGAGGAATACGGCCGGGTCATCGACCAAGTGGTCATGTTCATGGAAGGGGACACCGACGCCGTCACTAAGGACCTGAACGACAACATGGAGGCTGCCGCCGAGCGTTTGGAGTTCGAGCGGGCGGCGGTGCTGCGGGACCGCATCAAAGCGGTTGAAAAGGTGGCGGAAGAGCAGCGGATCAAGGTCGATTCCAACCCGGTCAGCGACATGGATATGATCGCTCTAGCCCAAGGGACTAACGAGACCTGGGTAGAGGTGTTCTTCATCCGCCGGGGCAAGCTGATAGGCCGAGACCACTTCTTCATGGAAGGCACCCAAGACGACGCGCCGGGGTTGATCGCCAGTCAATTCGTCAAGCAGTTTTACCAATCGGCATCGGTCATACCGCCCCGAATCGTAACCCAACACCCCTTGGAAGACGAGGAGTTGGTGACCCGATGGCTGCGCGATTTGCGGGGTGGAGCCGTCCGGGTGGTGTGTCCCCAGCGGGGCGTCCACAAGCAACTGATCGAGACCGTGGCCGACAACGCCCGGCAAGGCTTGGCCCAGCACCGGATCAAGTGGCTGGACAACCCAGACATCATCCAGAAAGCGATGACCGAACTGGAGGAGGAACTGAGTCTTCCACTACCGCTGCGCCGTATGGAATGCTATGACATCTCCCACATCCAAGGCAGCAACTCGGTGGGCAGCATGGTGGTCTTCGAGGACGGAAAGCCGAAACCGGCCCACTACCGCCGCTTCAAAGTGAAGACCGTCGATGGTGTGGACGATTACGAGAGCATACGGGAGGTGCTGCGCCGGCGCTTCAAGCGGTTGGCTGCGGCCCGGGCGGCGGCCGGCCACGAAGCCAGCGGCCAAGAGGACGTCAAGCACGATAGCTGGGGGGTCATTCCCGACCTCGTCCTTATCGACGGGGGAAAGGGACAGCTCTCGGCGGCCCTGGAGGTCTTCCTGGAGTTGGGGTTGGACGATATCCCGTTGTCGTCGCTGGCCAAAGAGAACGAATGGCTATTTGTTCCCCACACCCCGGAGCCCATCGTCTTGCCCCGCGACTCCCAGGCCCTCTACCTGGTGCAACGGATCAGGGACGAGGCACACCGTTTCGCCATCACCTACCACCGGAATCTCCGGAGCAAGAGTAGCCTGACCTCGCCAATCGACATGGTCACCGGCATAGGACCGAAGCGAAAACGGATGCTCATGCGCCGTTTCGGTTCGCTCAAGGGTATCAAGGAAGCCCCGGTGGATGAGATCGCCGCGGTCCCGGGAATGACCCGCTCCCTCGCCATACGCGTCAAACAGACCGTCTGACCGTTCTGGCGGTTTCGTTCTTACCGCCGCCGGGGCGTTGCACATATACCTCCCAAGCGTCGCCCACGCTTGACTAAAGCCGGGTCTTGGCATATATACGTTGAATATGCGCAGTGGCGCACATCGCTGCCGGGAATACCGGTTTCCAAAACTCCCGGTCCAGGGAACCTCTGAACAAGTTATGGTCATTGAGGCGAAAGCCGAAATCTCGGAGGAGAGCTTAAACTGTATTAGCTATCAAATGAGCGCCGGCACCCCCATCCTAACCTTCCCCCATCGGGGGGAAGGGACTTGTTCAAATGTTCCCTAGGACGTTTGGCATGGTAAGGGTCTCCATAACGCTCCCCAACAACACGAAGATTACCGTGGAGTCGGAGGATGCAGCGGTCCTGCATGAAGTAGTGGAAATCGCCTTGCGGGACCTGCGCCGAGACCTGATGCAGTCATCATACGACAGTGCTCCCCGGCCCAACGGAACGGCGGAAGAGGATACGAGTGTAACCACCAGTCCGCCGGCCGCCATTCCCGCCGGCGGCGCGGTCGTGGCGGTGGATGAAGCTCCACCGGCTACGGCGGCCCACCAGGCGGCCGCGCCTCAAGCGGCTGGACCGGCGGCCTCACGAGTTGCTCCTGAAAACGGCAACAGGGGCAGCGCGGCGCCTGCGCTGCAACTCGAAAGCATTTCGGACGCGTTCCGGCTGGAATTCTACGAATTCTGCCGGGACGCAAATCCCATGGGCGACATGCGCCGGGTGGTAGTTGCGGCAGAAGGGGCGATACGCTACTTCGGGACTGATGGGGTGAGCGCCGAAGACCTCGGCCGGTTATTCGACTTGGCGGGATGGCGCAAACCCAACAATTTCACCCAGACGCTGCGCAATGCCGCCCGGGCCAAATTCGGCTGGCTGGAGCGCATTCCCGGCCGGTCCGGCCGCTACGCTGTAACCGACCTGGGCCGATCGGTGGCCGTGAACGGGTAGGCAGCGCGCAATACAGGAAGCATCTGACCGACTTCGGCCCTAGGAATTAACAATGCTCCGAGACCTCCAAACCGGAAACGTGACCAACTCTTCGTACGAGATCATCACCACCACTCCTCGGGTGGCCATGGCAGTCACCCCCCATCCCGACGACTGCGAGGGCGGTTGCGGCGCAACCCTGGCCAAGTGGGTCGAGGAGGCGGGCACGGAAGTCATTGTGGTGATGTGTACCAACGGCAACAAAGGCACCGGCGACAGGGAAATGACGCCGGAGCGTTTGGCGGCCACCCGCGAGGAAGAGCAGATGGCGGCGTCGCACGTCGTCGGCGCCAAGGAGGTGGTGTTCCTGCGGCACCCCGACGGCGGGCTTGAGGACAGCCGGCTATTCCGCAGCCAAGTGGTGCGAGAGATACGCCGCCACAAACCCGACCTCATTCTTTGCATCGACCCTTACCGCAGCCGCAGCCACACTCACCGGGACCACCGGATGAGCGGGCAGGTGGCGCTGGACGCCGCGTTCACCTACGCCTGGAGCTACCTGCACTTCCCCGAGCAAATCACGGAGGAGGGGCTTGAGCCGCATATGGTGGAGCAGGCCTATATGTGGGGCAGCGAGTCCCCCGACGTGTTCGTGGAAGTTGGAGGCTACCTGGACGTGAAGACGAGGTCATTGGAGGCCCACGCCAGCCAGATGTCGCCGGTAACCACCGCCGAACGGCTGTCGAGAATCGCTCAGATGCACGGCCGCCACAAGGAAGAGACCGGACTGGATTACGCCGAAGCCTTCCGGCGACTCAAGTTCAACATGGGCAGCAAGGACTGGCAGTTCCTTCACACCTGAATGGTCTTCGGCCAACTCCACGTCGGCGTGATTCGGCAGCATCTCCCGCTGGGACCAGATCCAACGCTGGCGCTCCGCGGGTTTCGCCGTCGGCGGTGCGCTACAGGTGAGGACCGGGACGCTCCGCCGCCCACGCGGAACACGTTCTCATCACCTGGCATGGGAACGCTGCACCGAAGTGCTCCCGGTGAGCGAGGGCATGGCTGCTACCGTTTACCCGAGTTCCTGGAAGCGCCGGACGATTTTGCGCAGTTGGGCTTCTTCCGGCGTGGAATCGGTGTACAAGATGAAGCTCACCTCGTCCAGCAGCCCGCCGTAGCGGGCGGCGAACTCGTCGGCTATCTCGTCATACTCGCCGGACACGGAAAAAGCGTCGAGCATCTCGTCGCTGACCTGCTCTCCCATCTCGGCCCACCGGCCCTGCAACGACATCTCATGCAGATGCTGACCGATCTCCTCGAACCCGTGGGCCGCCAGCACCGGAAAGTAGGTCCGGGTGGATGAATAGAAGGCGATGCGTTGCCTCACGTCGGCTTGGGCCGCCCGGATGCTGGACCGGTTTGGCCCGGTGATGATGAATCCGCCGCCGGTGACTTTCAAATCGTTGGCGTCCCTGCCGGCCCGCTCCGCTCCCTAACCAATCCGGGCCGGACGACCTCCCGCACGTATTGCGGAGAGATGAGAGTATGCAGCATCAGGCCGTCGGCCACCTCGCCGGCCACCTGGCAGTTGTAGGCGTTAACCGCGGCGGTGAACACCTCGGGGGCCGGGTAATCGCTGGGACCAGGACTGAAGAAGGGGGTCATCAGGGTATGACGGTAGTGCTTGCCCTGATAGTCCAGCCGTTCGCCGGTCTCCCAGGCCCGCCAGATGTGGCGCACGGCCTGCACGTACTCCCGGAGCCGCGGCCCCGGGGATTCCCAGCTGGTGGAGAACCGCCGTTCGATGTGCCCTTTCACCTGGGTGCCGAGCCCCAGCCGGAACCGTCCCCCAGACAGGTCCTGCAGATCGCGGGCGGTATAGGCCGTGATCATCGGCGAGCGGGGAAAGGCGATGGCCACCGACGTCTGTAACGTCGCCCTGTTCGTAGAAGTGGCGGCCAGAGTCAAGGCCAGGAACGAGTCATGGCTGGTCTCGTTCTTGGAGATGCCGTCGTAGCCCATGGCCTCGGCCCAAGCCGCCTCGGCGGGAATCGACGCCAGGTCTTTTGACGCCAGCCGGTAGGTGACCTTCATGGTGATGGGAGCCCTCCCGTCATCTCGTCGTAAAGCTTGTCCGACTTGGCGGCCATGACGAAGTCGTTGCGGTGCAGGTTGCGAATCTTGTGAGTCCACCAAGCGACCCGCACCCGCCCCCACTCGGTGACCAGCAGCGGGTGGTGGCCCTCGTCCTCGGCCAATGCGCCGACACGGTTGGTGAATTCCAATGCCTGCCGGAAGTTCCGGAACTTGAATGTTCGGTCAAGCCGGGGCACGCCGTCCTCGGTGAGCAGGTCCCATTCCGGGACCTGCGGTTGAAGCTGTGCGATATCCGCCGCGGTAACGCTGGGGGAGTCGCGGCGGCACGCGGTACATTTTTCTTTGTTTAGGCCGACCATTGAGGCTACCTTATCCTTAACTGACGAGCCGGGACCAGAATACTTCATCCACGTTCAGGGCAAGACCTTCCAGAGTGGGCGAATTGAGTGTTCGACCGTTCCAGTACACCCCGGCGTCCTCGTAACCCTGTTCACCCAACGACAGAGAGCGGTCACCGTCTCGGCATCGGGGTCACCAGTATCCCAGCACACGCGTTGGGGATGCAACTCGCGTTTTGGTGGTCCGATCGCGGCGAGCATAGGTGAGTTTGGGCTTTCCTTGAGGCCGCGGTGTCTTGGGGGTTATAGTTGGTAGCCGATATGGCTGACTACACCGACTACACCGTCTCCATCCATTATGACCGGCGGCTGTTCCGCCACGACATTGCCGGGTCCATTGTCCACGCCCGGATGCTGGCGAAACAAGGAATTATCCCGTCCAAGGACGCCGAGGAAATCGTCCGGGGGTTGGGGCGCGTCCAGGAAGAGATAGAGGAAGGTTCTTTTCCCTGGGACCCGATTCTGGAAGACTTGCACATGAACATCGAGGCCCGGCTGCGCCAGTTGATCGGCCCGGCTGCGGGGCGGCTCCACACCGGGCGCTCCCGCAACGACCAGATCGCCCTCGACATGCGGCTTTACGTCAAGGAGGTGATCGAGGCCACACTCCAAAGGCTCCGGGGCGTACAGCGTGCGTTGGTCGAGTTGGCCCGGCGCTATCAGGCGGTCCTCATACCAGGGTACACTCACCTGCAGAGAGCCCAACCGCTACTCTTCGCCCACCATATGCTGGCGTACTTCGAGATGTTCCAGCGAGACACCGGCCGGTTCCGCGACTCCTACCGGCGGACCGACGTACTTCCCTTGGGCAGCGGCGCACTGGCCGGGGTGCCCTACCCCACCGACCGGGAATTTCTGGCCCGGGAGCTGGGGTTCAGCCGGATTAGCTCCAACAGCATGGACGCGGTGTCCGACCGGGACTTTCTGGTCGAGTTCCTAGCGGCGGCGTCCATCTGTATGATGCACTTCTCCCGGCTTTCCGAAGAGATGGTGCTGTGGTCCAGCCGTGAGTTCGGCTTCATCAGGCTGGCGGAGGAGTTCACCACCGGCAGCAGCATCATGCCTCAGAAGCGCAACCCCGACTACGCCGAGATGGCAAGGGGCAAGACCGGCCGGGTCTACGGCGGGCTCATGGGACTGCTGACAACCCTCAAGGGGCTGCCTCTCACCTATAACCGCGACCTGCAGGAAGACAAGGAAGGGTTCTTCGATGCCGCCGACACCCTGTTGGCAACCCTCAATGTTTACCAGCAGATGCTGCCTGGCTTGGAACTGGACGTGGAACGGGTGAAGGGCCTTGCGGGAGACAGCCAGATGTTGGCAACCGATTTAGCCGACCACCTGGCGGCCAAGGGCGTACCCTTCCGGGAAGCTCACGGTATCGTCAGGGAGCTATGCCGTCACTGCGAGGCCGAGGGGCTGGGATTGGAGCAACTGCCGTACGAGGACTACCTGCGTTTTTCCCCTCATTTCGGGGCCGACGTCTACCGGATCACCGCCGAGGCGTCCGCCGCGGCCCGGGACAACCCGGGAGGGACCGCGCCCAACCGGGTCGCCGAGGCATTGACCCAAGCCGAACAGTTGCTGGAGGAGGACGCCAATGGACCCTGAACGCCGGGTATTGCTGGCCCCGTCGGTGCTGTCGGCCGACTTCGGCAGGCTGGGAGAGCAGGTGCGTGAGGCGACGGATGCCGGGGCCGATTTGATTCACGTGGACGTGATGGACGGCCGGTTCGTGCCCAACATATCCTTCGGCGAAGTGGTGGTGGACGCCATCCGGCAGCACACCCACCTGCCCCTGAACATCCACCTGATGATCGAGCGGCCCGACGAGCTGCTGCCAACATTCATGAAGGCGGAGTCCGACCAGATTCTGGTGCACGCCGAGGCCTGTCGTCACCTGCACCGAACGGTTACGAGGGTCAAGGACGAGGGTAGCCAAATCGGCGTTGCCATCAACCCCGGCACCCCTGTGGCGGCGGTGGAAGAGGTCCTGCCGTTGCTGGACATAGTGATGGTGATGTCAGTCAACCCCGGCTTCGCCGGGCAGTCCTTCATACCGGAGACGGTCGGGAAAATCCGCCGCTTGCGGCATATGATCGATGCCGGCAGCTACGGCGCACGGGTGGAGGTTGACGGAGGGGTCAAAGCCGATTGGACAGCGCAGGAATCGGTGCAAGCCGGCGCGACGATACTGGTCGCCGGAAGCGCCATCTTCAACGGCCGCGAGACCGTGCCGGAAGCGATGCGGGGAATGAGGGGATGCCTCGCGGGGCTCGCCTAGGAGCAGAGGGAAATATTACTTCAACGCCGCGAAAGCTTTGCGGACTTTGGGTGACTTGTGGAGGGAGCGGAGGCAGCGGCTGCAGATTTTGACCCGGACCTGCTCTCCGTTTCGTTCCAGGGTCTGCTTGTGGACGTTGGCCTTGAAACGGGTCTTGGTGTGGCGGTTAGAGTGGCTGACGTTGTTGCCGCTCATCCCGGACTTTAAGCAAATTTCACAACGCATATTAGCTTCTCTTATCTCTTCGGAATCGCCCGGTCAGGTTAACACAGGGCCTCACGCCCAAACAAGGACTCCGAACGGTCAGCGGCGGCCAGGTTGTCCGGGCAGCACGTCCTTGAGCTCTTCGGATGCCTTCCAAGCGGGTTGGGGGGTTTTAACTCCCTCGTGCGGGACGTATTCGGAGGGCTCGACGAACTGGTAGCGATGGACGTAGCGGGGGCAGTTTTTGTATACCTCGGTGACTTCCACCACCACCACGAACTGAGCCTCGGTGTATTCGGTCAGCAGGGCGTCGTTTTCCTGGAGGCGAGCCACCCCTTGAATCCGCAGCCGCTGCTGGCCCTCGAAATCCACGAACAGCAGGCCCACGTTGGGGTTCCGCAGCAGGTTGCCCATAGACTGGTACTTACCGTTTCCGTCGTAGTTGGGGAAGGCCAGGGTACGGTCGTCGACAACCCAGACGAATCCAGGGTCGCCGCCCTTGTAGGAGCAAGTGGGCAGCCCACGGTCGTCGCAGGTGGCCAGGAAGAACATGCGGGCGGCTTCGATTACCTCCCGGGCCTCAGCGCCAATGCTCTCGGTTACCCGCTCACTCAAGCGGTCGGCCAGCTTGCGGGTCTGAAACCGGTCCTGCAACTCG
Organism: Dehalococcoidia bacterium; assembly: GCA_034428795.1. GTDB lineage: Bacteria > Chloroflexota > Dehalococcoidia > Lucifugimonadales > UBA3495 > VXOI01. The sequence goes on along the minus strand of DAOUHF010000146.1, from coordinate 47,898 downwards.
CGGTTGCCTTCGTGGTATTCGTGGACTCTCATAGTCATTCCTGCCGGTCAGCTTTCCCGCCGGCGATAGATTTCCACCATTGCGTGTTCGATTACCGAGCCGCGAACCGGAGGCCTCGGTTTCTTGACCGACACCGACACCGCGTCCACGGGGAACTGGGCCAAGACCTGGTCGGCTATGGCCTGGGCAGCGGTCTCCAGCAAGTTCCGCGATTCGCCCTCCATCACCGACTGCACGGCCCGGTACAGGTGAGTGTAGCTGACGGTATCATCCAGCCGGTCTGACCGGCCTGCCGGGGTCAGGTCCAACTCGACTGCCAGATCGACCAGGTAGGACTGTCCCAAGGCTTGCTCTTCAGGGTTCACCCCGTGAAAGCCGTAGAACTGCATTCCCTCCAGGACGATGCGATCAGGTGGCAAGATCGGTTTGTCCATACCATCTCAAGGGCCCGGGCCCGCTTTGCTACCGGCCCCGAGCTTCAATGGCGCCGGCCAAGGCCAGCAGGTTTTGAGCCCGCTTTACCACCGGGACGTCGACCATACGGCCGTCCAAGGCAAGAGAACCTCGCCCCCCGGCTTCGGCCTGGTCCCAGGCTTCCATCACCCGCCGGGCGTAGGCGACCTCTTCTTCTGACGGGCTGAACGTTTTGTTGATTACGCCAAGTTGAGCTGGGTGGATGGCGAACTTGCCGGTGTAGCCCATCCGGCGGGCCCGGGCGGCGTCGGTCCCCAATGCGTCGGGGTCCTGGAACCGGACGAAGGGGGAGTCCAAGGAGGCGACGTCGGCGGCGCGGGCCGCTACCGGGACCATCGCCCGGGGCACGTAGACCTCTTCGCCGGTATCGGTGCGCTCGATACCCATGTCGTTGGTGAAATCCTCGGCGCCGAAAGCGATGCCGACCACGCGGGCTGACGCCTGGCCGATTTCCCTGGCTCCCCAGACCGCCTTCGCGTTCTCGATCCAAGGAATGATCTTGACGCTCTCCGCGGGAATCCCGGCCGCGGCCTCAAGACCCGACAGGATACGGGCGGTTTCTTTAACGTGCCAGACCGACTCGACCTTCCCCAGACTAACGCCGTAAATGTCGGAGGAAACGATGGCCTCCAACTCCTCTCTGGTCAGGCCGGTGTCCAGGGAATTGACCCGGACCATCACCCGCTGGCCCTCCCGACGCAAGATGGGCACCCACTTAACGGCCAAGTCGCGGGCGTCGGCCTTTTCCCCGGGCGGCACTGAGTCCTCCAAGTCAACCATTATAATGTCGGCGTCGAAGGAGCGGGCCCGCTCCAGCATGTTAGGCCGGTTCCCCGGCACGAAAATCAAACTGCGGATTAGTTCCATAGCGTCAACTTCACCTAAACGTAAGGAGGGCGCCTAAGCCCTAACGCCTCGATTTCCTCCAATGGCAACCCCAAACAGGTGGGCCCAATATCGACCACGAAAGTGAACGACCGGGTATCAGTCGCTCCGATGATAATGGCCCGCGCTTCAGTGACGGCCGCGATGGCCGCGATGGCCGCTTCCACTGCTGCTCCTCGCGTTTTTACAACTGGTATGGCGGATGGTTGATGACGTCGTCCGACACTTTCTCTAATTCGTAGGTAACCGGATTGACCTTGTACCTGAGGTTTTGAAGGAGTTCATAGCCCAGAAGAGGGGTCGCCGCAGGCACGAGTATCGCACTGAAATTCTCTCCCATCAACTCGCCGTCGACGACGTATGTATCTACGTCGACGAGTCCAGTTGCGCTCAAAAGCTTTACCCGCATCCGGCGGCGACGGATTCCCAGCGCCTCTATCTCTTCCAAGGGAAGGGCCAAATAGGTGGAGCCGGTGTCGACCATGAACCTATATTCCCGGGTCTCGTTCTCTCCGAAAACTTTGGCCTGCACTTCTGTTGCACCCACCGGTATTCCTCCTCATTGTTCCGGCCCGCACTTCCCGCCTACTCCATGTCTCCCCAGTTGTAGCCCCACTTGGCATCTACCTTGAGGGTGACGTCCAGGTCCATGGCGGCGGGCATCTCGTCGAAGACCAGGTCCTTGAGTGCCTCCAATTCGTCGTTGGGCACCTCGAACACCAACTCGTCATGCACTTGGAGGAGCATCTTGGTCCGCATTTCTTCCCTGTCCAGCCGGTCCTGCACCCGGATCATCGCAATCTTCATGATGTCGGCGGCGGTGCCTTGAATCGGCATGTTGATGGCCATCCGCTCGGCCCCGCCCCGCACGTTGAAGTTGGCGCTGTTGATGTCGGCGAGGTATCGGCGGCGGCCCAGCAGCGTCTCCACGTACTGCTTCGCCCGTGCCGTGGCTTTCACGTCCTCCAGAAAGCCGCTGATTCCAGGGTACTTGGTGAAATAGGCGTCGATGAAATGCGCCCCCTGTTCCCTGGAAAACCCGGTCTGCTGGGAAATGCCGTGGGGCGACAGGCCATAGATGACGCCGAAGTTGAGCACTTTGGCGATGCGGCGCATCTCCGAATCGACGCCGTTGATGGGCACCTCGAACATTAGCGAAGCAGTGGCGGAGTGGATGTCCTCACCGCGGCGGAAGGCTTCGAGAAGTCCTTCGTCCTGGGACATGTGGGCCAGCACCCGGAGTTCAATCTGGGAGTAGTCGGCCGATAGCAACTGCCAGTCCGGGGCGTTCTCCGCTACGAAGGCGCGGCGCACCTGGCGTCCCAACTCGGTACGGATGGGTATGTTCTGCAAATTCGGGTCGTTGCTGGAGATGCGGCCCGTGGCCGAGCCGGTCTGGTTGTAGCTGGTATGCACCCGGCCGGTGTACGGGTTGATCATGTCTGGCAGGGCGTCGACATAGGTGGACTTGAGCTTGGAAACCTGCCGGTATTCCAGTATCTGGTTGACCACCGGGTGATGGTCTTTCAGCGCCTCCAGGGAGTTGGCGTCGGTCGAGTAGTGGCCGGTCTTGGTGCGCTTGGTTTTGGGCAGGCCCAGTTCCTTGAATAGCAGGTCGCTGAGTTGCTGCGGCGAGTTGATTTGCACCGTGTGGCCGATGGACTGGTACAGACCTTCCTCGACCTGGTACATCTGTTGGGTCAGGTCCTGGGACATTTCGTGGAGCACGCCGGCGTCCATCATGATCCCGTGGCGTTGCATGGTGACCAGCACCGGCACCAGCGGCATTTCCAAGTCGGCCAACAGCGGTTCCAGCCCCTCCCGGGCCAACGCCGGCTCGAACGCATCACGGAGCCGGACCGTCATGTCGGCATCGGCGGCCGCGTAATTTCCCGCCGGCTCGATGTCCACCTGGTCGAAGGTCACTTGCTGGCGGCCTTTACCGATGAGGCCGCTGATGGGCGTCATCTCTTGGCCGAGAACGTCCAGCGCCAGGTTCTTCAGACCCAGGGCGTTACGGCCGGTCAGGTGAGCGGCGATCATGGTGTCGAAGTCCAGGTTCCTTGGCTTGACGCCATGGCCCGCCAGTACGGTTAGATCGTAGTTTGCGTTATGGGCGCATTTGGCGATATCCGCCGACTCAAACAGGGGGCGTACCGCCGCCAGCACCGTCTCCAAGGGCAGTTGGACCCCGCTCCGGTGTCCGACCGGAACGTACCATGCCCGGCCGGGGGCGGTGGCGAAGCTCAACCCTACCAGGTCTGCTCTCACGGCGTCCAAGCTGGTAGTCTCGGTATCGAAGGAAAAGCTGCCGGTCTCCTCGATGGCCGCAATCATGGAGTCCAATGCGGCCTGGGACTGGACTATCGTGTAGTCGACGTCCAGGTCCATTTCCCGGTCGGGCACGTCCGGCGCCTCCCCGACGACATCGGGACCGGGCACCCGGGGAATGATGCTGAAGAATTCCAGTTCGGTCATCCAATCGACCACCGCCCGGCGGTCATATTGCCAGAAGCGGCAACGCTCCAGGTCCAAGTCCAACGGCGAGTGCCGGTCAATGGTCATCAGCGTCCGGTTCTCGAAAGCCCTGTCCCGGTTTTCTTCCAGCGCCGCCTTCACCGCTTTCTGCTTGATTTCGTCCAGGTGTTCGTAGATGCCTTCAAGGCTTTGATAATCGTTGAGCAGCCTGGCGGCCGTTTTCTCTCCGACTTTAGGCACTCCCGGAATGTTGTCCGAGGAATCGCCGAGCAGGGCCTTGAAATCGGGTTGCTGGGCGGCCGTGAGCCCGGAATACCGTTCGGCCAACTCGGCCTCGTCGTACACCTTGCGTTCCTGGATATTAGAGGCGAGGTCGACTCTCACCCGCGGGGAGATTAGCTGGAAGGTGTCCCGGTCGCCGGTAAGCACCACCGAGTCTATTCCAGCCTCCTCGGATTGGCGGGTCAGGGTACCGATGATGTCGTCGGCTTCCCATCCATCAAGCTCGAAAACGGGCACTCCAAACAGTTCCATGAGCTGCTTCACGCGGCCGAACTGCGTTCTAAGTTCCGGGGGCGACGCCGGTCTCTGGGCCTTGTAGGCTTCGAACCGTTCGTGGCGAAATGTGGGCGCCGACGTGTCGAATGCGATAGCGCAGTAGGCGGGGTTCCAGTCGTTCAGCGCCCGCAGGAAGACGTTGGTGAAACCGAACACGCCGGTGATGTCCTCGCCGGTCGAGCCAACAGTCAAACTGCGCTGGGTAGAGATCGCCCGGAATGACCGGTGGACCATGGCGTGGCCGTCCATGATCATGAGCAATGGCTCGCGTTTGGGGGCGAATAGAGGCAGGGTATGGCCTTGGGCTTCCGCCATGGCGGCACCTCGGCAGTCGGCTTGGGTAGCCGCATTATACAATGGCGGTAACCGGTGGCGCAGGCTTGGCGGTAACCGGTGGCGCAGGCTTGGCGGTAACCGGTAGCGCAGGCTTGGCGGAAACAGGCTATAAGCGCCAACCTGGGGCCGGTCGACGGTCAGGCCTAACCCCGCGCCGGGCGGCGGCGATGGTGGAATACGTCTGCCAGAGGTATGACAAGGCCGGGAAGCAGCGGTGTGGTCAGTGCAGCGTTGGCATCCAGCACGGCCCGTTCCACATACTCGCCGCCCCGCAGTTCCAGGAGCGTAGTGGTGTCAGAGCGTGGGTCAAAAATCCAATATTCCTTTACACCCGCTTCGGCGTAGAGTTGACGCTTGCGGACCAGGTCACGGCTACGGTCAGTGGAGAGTATTTCGACCACGATGTCGGGTGCGCCCTCGACCATGCGGTCGCTCACTGTGGCCGGGCTGCCTCGCAAGACGATGACAAGGTCTGGGGACAAGAGGATGCGGCTTTCCAACGACAGGGCAACGATAACGTCGTGAAACAAATCGGCTGGCGGATCATCGAATTCATCAAGGTATCTGTCGAAGTAACCGCCTATCTTAAGTTGCAAAAACTGGTGACCAGTCCGCGGTCTGGGCATTATGTATAGCTCTCCCTCGTCCAGTTCCATCTTCCGCTTGTCGAACGTATCAGGCAATTCCAGGAACTCTTCGATGGACAGCCGTGTTCCAGTGCGCGGTTTCAGCGTCGCCATAAACACTCCTATCAGCCCGCATTATACATTGCGGCGGCGGCTTGCTCAAACCCAGGCCTGCCTCGCAAGGTGATTTCGGTCATTGGCGTCTGCAAACGGATTGTGACGGCCATGCTAAAATGGTGTGCGGCTCAAATCCGGACAGCGAAGGGTGCGAATGCCCATCTACGAATATCGTTGCTCCGCCTGCCAATCGGTGAGCAATTTCCTGGTGTATAGCTGGTCGGCAGACAAGCAGCCGGAATGTAGCCAGTGCGGCAGCGGCGACATGCAACGGCTGATGTCCGGGTTTTCGTTCCGGGCGTCGTGGGGCGACAGCCTCAACTGGGCGCCCAACCGGGAGACGATGAGCGACGTGAACGAGGATAGCGCGGCCAGTATCGACCAGTACATGGGACGCATCCAACAGGAGATGGGCGGACAGACCACGGCCGACTTCGACCGTATGCGCAAGGAAATCTCGTCCGACTCATAGGGCGGTCACTCGGGGGCGAACATGCCAATATATGAATATCGTTGCCAGTCTTGCGGCAAGGTCTCGTCCTTCTTCGTGAGGTCCATTGGCGGCGAGGTCAACGCGGTATGCGGCTACTGCCAAAGCGCCTGCATGGAGCGGCGAATGTCGTCGTTCGCCATGGGCAAGACCACCTCATCGGTGCATGAAGCCTTCCCTTCCGGAAGCGAGCACCGCTCTCCAGAGTACTACCAGGACCCGCGCAACATTGGCCGGGGAGTGGAGAATGCCTTCGCCAAGCACGGCATGGATATGCCTCAGTCGGTGCGCGATAACATTGACGCGGCCCGGCAGGGCGAAACCCCCAAGGGCCTGGACCTGTGACCACACCGGCCCCCTCGGGGCACAGCCATTACTCCGTCATCGTTCACTACGTGGCCGCAGTCGCCGGGATGGCCGCGCCGGAACCAGTGCCCGCGCTGCAAGACCTCCGTGATATTGCGCCATCGCTGCCATCGCCCGCCGCACTGGCCGACCTCGCCGACCCCCCGCCTCGAAACAACGAGCAGGCGGTAGCCCTCGTTGCAACCACGCTGGCCCTGTTGCTTCATCTGGAAACCAACGAGTCGTCCACCCCGGTTGGATGGGAGACCATAGCCCGCTTGCGCCATTGTCTGAGCGACCTGTCGGCCCAACTCGGCGCAGCCGTCCGCCGCGAAAAGGCGTCCTTGGTCCGGGGGTTGTACGTCATCATCGACCCTGAAGTAACCGCCGGCCGGGCGCCGCTGGATATTGCCACGGCGGCGGTCAACGGAGGGGCCCGGATGCTCCAACTGCGAGACAAGCTCCACGACAAGGGCGAGACGCTGCCGTTGGCGTTGGCGCTCCAGGACCTGTGTGAAAACAACGGCGTCCAGTTGATAATCAACGACCATGCCGATCTGGCGGCCGCCGTGGGCTCCGCCGGATTGCACGTGGGCCAGACCGACCTTCCGGTGGCCCAGGCACGGCGGGTGCTTCAGGCCCACCAGGTACTGGGGCGGTCCAACCGGGAATTGGACTTGCTGGTCGAGTCCCAAGAAATGGGCGCCGACCACGTGGCCTTCGGGGCCATTTACCAGACGGGCACCAAGCCCGGTGGACGCGCCCCTCAAGGTCCGGACCGGCTGCGCGCGGCCCGGGAAGTGACCCACGTGCCCTTGGTCGCCATCGGGGGCATCACGGCCGACAACGTTACACCGGTAGTGGAAGCGGGCGCCGACGCCATCTGCGTCACCGCAGCCGTCGGGCTGGCCGGAGAGCCGGAAGCTGCGGCGGCCAGGCTGGTACAAGCTATCGAGAACGCCGGGGGAAGAGTTTAATGCCAACCAAATACAGCGCGGACCTTTCGGAGATCGGCCAACAGGCGATCGACCAACTCAACGACCGGAACAGCGACCGTGAGCAAGCTCTGGCCGTGTCCAGGGAAGTGGTTCGGATGTCGGCCAACGCCATCCGGGCGGTGCACCGGGCGGACTTCGAAGAAGCACGGGACCTGGTCCATAAAGGGGCCGCCCGGCTCAAGGAAGCCGAGCACATCCGGGAGGACAATCCCCTCATCTATAACGCTGGGTTCATGAACGACGCTCGCAAGGAGTTCACCGAGGCCAACGTAACCCTTGCCGTCATTTCCGGCGGGCCGCTCCCCGGGATGGAAGAATTGGGCGTCGACCCGTCGTCCTACCTGAACGGCATGGCCGAGGTCATCGGCGAGTTGCGCCGCTACATCCTCGACCGGCTCCGCAGCGACCAAGTGGAACGCTGCCAGGAAATGATGGAATTGATGGACGAGATCTACGGCGTATTGGTGACCGTGGACTTCCCGGAAGCCGTGACCGGCGGGCTTCGCCGCACCACCGACGCCATGCGCGGCATCCTGGAGCGCACCCGCGGCGACCTGACCATAGCCCTGCGTCAATACTCTCTCGAATTACGAATCAAGAACTTAAAATTATGAATTAAAGTCTTGCCCAATTCCTAGGAAACATCTGAACAAGTCCCTTCCCCCATCGGGGGGAAGGTTAGGATGGGGGCGCTGGCGCTCATTTGATAGCTAATACCGTTATGGGTGTCAACGCCTCTATTATAATGTAACCACACCATCCTGATTATTATGGTCACATTGCGTGGGTAATATGTTCACATACAGTATTCGAGAATTTAAGTCCAAGGTCAGCGAAATAATTCGAAGCCTTGAATATGGACAGGAAGTAACCATCACCCGGCATGGCAAACCATGCGGCAAGCTGACGCCAATACAGCCATTCGAGGAAGAAAAGCCTTCACTGCGGACTCTCCGGGGTTCCATGGCTTCCCTGCCTGACGCCAGCTACCAAGACTTCGTGGAAGCCAAATCTCTCTGGGAGCCGCGCCTCCCAGGGCCTGCCGAGGCGCAGAGCAGCGGTGCTGAATAGGCCGCTCCGTTTCGTAGTAGACACCCATGCGCTGTGGTGGTACCTCCGATCACCCGACCGTCTCACCGCGGCGGCGTCCGCCGTCTTCCGATTGGCCGAGACGGAAAATGCCACGATAGTAGTACCCGCGATCACGGTTGCGGAATTCTATTACCTATCGGTAAAACTCGGCCAACCGGTGGCGCCGGCCACGCTGCTGGACATACTGACCGGAGTGAGCGGCGTGGAACTGTCCGACTTGGGCCGGGCACAGCTTGAAATACTTGACCTGTTCCCGGAGATCCCTGAAATGCACGACCGCCTCGTCGCGGCAGAGGCGGTCGCCCTGGATGCCCCCTTGGTGACCAAGGACGGCGCCCTCGCCGCATCGGCGCAGGTCGAGACCGTCTGGTAGAGCGACGAGATCGATGCAAATCAGCTTTCTAGGCACCGGTTCCGGCAGCTCCAGGCTTCGCAGCCATACGGCGATTGCCTTGGAGTGCCCCGATGGAACGCGAGTGTTACTTGACGCCGCTTCCGGGAACTCCGCGTTGAGGAACGCCGCGCTCCTCGATATAGACCTGCTGGGATTCGACAACGTGCTGCTTTCTCACTCGCACGGCGACCACATGTCGGGACTGGCCTTTCTCCAGTTCGAGCGGGCGTTATCCGGCGACGACAAACCGCCGCTGAAAGTTCACGCCAGCGACGACACGCTCGAAAGCGTGAAGTTGTATTGTTTGCAGTCGCAGTTGAACGTAACAGACGTTTCCGGCAATTTCGGCAGGAACTCTCAAGGACGCGAAGTCTTGCACTGGCGTCCCACCGGCCCAGGCCGCGTAATCGAGCTGGGACCAAGGACGACAGCCTTTCGATTCCCGGTCGACCACATCGCGGGGGCGGTGGGTTGGCGCATCGAGTCCGGCGGCATTTCCATAGTGTTTTCCGGGGACACCATGTATTCCACGGGACTGGTGAAAGCAGCGGAGGGCGCGGACCTGCTGATACACGAGGCCTTCAGCGTTGGTGGCGCGGAACTCGCTCACAGCCGGGGCCACTCCACCGCCAGCGAGGCGGGCCAGGCCGCCGCCGATGCCAGGGTGTCGCGGCTCGTGCTGACCCACTTCCCCGACGCGTACCACGCCGTCCCCCAACCTCTTGGAGAGGAAGCGGCACGGTCTTATACCGGGGGCATCGACCTCGCCCACGACCTCCGGCAAATGACGATAGCCGGTCGCTAGGATTCCGGTTCCGGCCGGCCCGCAGCGTCGCCCTGGCTTCGTCCGGGGTGCAAAACAGGCCCCGCCCGACGGGCGCCCCGCCAGGAATTCCTCCCAATCACCGCTCAGCCCTTCGCCGTCGACCCCAAGGCCGGAAGAGAGACGTGCGTCCCCCACGGTTGCGGCTCGATAACCCGGTTGCCGCTCGATAACCCGGTTGCCGCTCAATAATGTGGAAGGCCGGTCTACACGCGGCACACCGTCACACATCGGGGTGACAGTTGCTGGTAGCGAGAGCTTTTCCATTGTTCTATATTGGCCGGGTCCCCGGTCACCCAACCCCGGAACCAACGCGAGGCCAAGGAGCGACTAACGTGCTTGCCAATTCGCATACCTGCGCCGTCGTAGGACTGGACGGCTTCGTGGTACAGGTCGAAGTCGACATTTCCCCAGGCCTGCCTGCCTTCCACATCGTGGGGCTGCCCGATACCGCGGTCCAAGAAGCCAAGGAGCGGGTCAGGGCCGCCCTGCGCAACAGCGGCTGCGAATTTCCCTTGAAGCGCATCGCTGTTAACCTGGCGCCTGCCGATCTGAAGAAAGAGGGACCAGCCTACGACCTGCCAATCGCGGTGGGGATGCTCCTGAGCTCCGGGCAGATTGATTCGGCGCCTCCCGGCGCGATTTTCTTGGGCGAGTTGTCGCTGGACGGCAGTCTGCGGCACACCAACGGGATACTGGCTATGGCGTCGGTGGCCCGGGATCAAGGATACGACTCAGTGTACGTTCCGGCGGTGGACGCCGAAGAGGCTTCTTTGGTGGAGAACCTCCAAGTGTACCCGGTGGCTTCCCTGGCCCGGCTGATCGGCCACCTCAGGTTGGAGGAACAGATTCAACCCATGAACGGCGACGGCTGGGCCGCGTGCGGCGACGTCGACGTTCGAGACCAGATGAACTTGGCCCACGTGCGGGGGCAAGAGCACGCCAAACGCGCCTTGGAGGTTGCGGCAGCGGGCTTCCACAACCTGCTTTTCAACGGCCCGCCGGGCAGCGGCAAGACCCTGTTGGCCCGTTGCCTGCCGTCCATACTGCCCCGTATGGCGCCCCAGGAAGCATTGGAGGTCACCAAGATTTACAGCGTTAAAGGAGCGCTGCAGGCCGAGAACCCGCTGGTGTTCAAGAGGCCCTTCCGGTCTCCCCACTACACCATTTCCAACGCCGGGCTGGTCGGCGGGGGGCGCACCTTGCGGCCCGGCGAGATCACCCTGAGCCATCGAGGGGTGTTGTTCCTGGACGAGCTCCCCGAGTTCAGCCACAGCGCCCTGGAATCGCTCCGGCAACCGTTGGAAGACAAGGTGGTGACCATCAGCCGGGTGAGCGGGACCGTCACCTACCCGGCCAGCTTCATGCTGGTCGCCGCCATGAATCCCTGTCCTTGCGGGTACTACTCCCACCCGGGGAAGCAGTGCACCTGCAGTCCTTCGGCCGTCGACCGTTACCAGAAACGGATAAGCGGCCCGCTTTTGGACCGGGTGGATGTATTCGTAGAGGTGCCCCCGGTGGAATACGACAAATTGATAGACGATACTCCCTCGGAGGACTCCAGCGGCCCCCGGCAGCGGGTGGGGCAGGCCAGGGAGTTGCAGCGCGAGCGCTTTCAGGAATCCGGATTTCTGTGCAACTCGGAGATGGGCCCCGCCGAGGTATGGAAGCACTGCCAGCTTGACGACTCGGCCAGGGCCCTTCTGCAAACGGCCACCCAGCGGCTCAACCTTTCGGCGCGGGCGTTCCACCGGGTCCTTAAAGTATCACGCACCATCGCCGACCTGGATTCTTCAGATGGCATCACCGTAGCGCACTTGGCGGAAGCCCTCCAGTACCGCTCCCGCAGCATTGTCGGCTGATACCCGCCAGGGCGGTCTGTAGCGTGGGGGCCGTCTGCGGCGCCCGCCGAACGGCGCCGCGAGGCATACGATCAAAGTCTTGCCACACGGGCATCGGTGTGACTATCATATTGGCTATGGAATCCAAACAAGTTCGGTACCCTCTGGGCGGCCTGTCCAGCATTCAACCGGTCACACTTGGTCAACCCGGCCAGCGCACCTTCAGGTTGGACTTGAACGCCGGTCCGGGGTTCTGCTCCGTCTGGTTGGAGAAAGAGCAACTGCTGCAACTGGGCGTCTACCTTAAAGAATTAGTCGAGCGGCTCTCCGACGACGACAAGGGCAGGGAAAGCTTCCCCAAAGAGGCATCCTGGTCCAGCGGCGAAACCAGCCTGGACTTCAAGGCAGGGCAGATGATGCTCAGCCACGACGCCAAGTCCAACTCCTTCTATCTGGAGGTCCACGAAAGGGAGACCGAAGAAGGAACGGAAGAACCGGATTCGGTCAGTTTTTGGATTACTCTACCCCAAGCCCAAGCCCTATTCGACGAATCACTGAAGATCTGTGCCGCCGGCCGGCCCATCTGTTTCCTGTGTGGGCAGCCCATCAATCCGGACGGCCACGCCTGCCCCAGGGCCAACGGGCACACTGTGCTGGAAGCCGGTTAAGGTAAGCGGGTGAGGCTCTTGGACCATTGGCAGCCGACACCAAGATTCAAGACGTAATCCGCCGCGGCGAGATTACCTCCTACCAACTGACCCGCATGGGCTCCAACTATACCTTTCTGTGTATGGTGGAGCTGGACGGGCAGTCGGAACTGGCCATCTACAAGCCGCGGGACGGCGAAGCGCCGTTGTGGGACTTTCCCCGGGGCTCGCTCTACAAGCGGGAATACGCCGCGTATCTCCTCAGCAACCATCTGGGTTGGGACCTGGTCCCATTTACCATCATCCGCGACGGGCCCCACGGCGTCGGGTCGGTACAGCAGTTCATCGAGCACGACCCCAAGCAGAACTACTACAATCTGAGCCCGGATTTCGCTCCTCAGCTCAAGGTGGTTTGCTGCTTCGACCTGGTGGCGAACAGCACCGACCGCAAGGCCAACCACCTGATTGCCGACGAAAGCGACAAGCTGTGGAGCATCGACCACGGCCTGACGTTTCACTCGGACATCAAAATCCGCACGGTCATTTGGGACTTCGGCGGAGAGGCCATACCCGGCGACTTGTTGGACAGTTTGACGGAAACACGTGCACAGCTTCTGGGGCCGCCGGGCGAGGTCACCGGCAGCCTCCTGGAGTTGGTGGAATTACTGGAACCTGGAGAAGTGACCGCCCTCAAGGAGCGCTTGGAGTGGGTGCTTACCGAACGGACCTACCCGGGAATACCCGGACGCCGGCGGAGGCGGTAACGCCCGCTGCGCGAGTCCGTCCGATTGCCGACAGGGCCGGACTGGGATCCAACAGCATGGAGCATTATAATGCCCGTCGAAACGATTAGCGCGGTTACCCTGGCGGTGCGGGACATGGCCCGTTCCGTGGAATTCTACCAGGACCAAGTCGGGCTGGAGTTCCTCTACGGCGGGCGGGAAGCGTCTTTTACCAGTTTTCGGGTTGGGGAAGGTTTCCTGAACCTGATTCTGGGAGGACCGGACGGCCAGTCTTGGTGGGGCCGCCTGATATTTCACGTAGACGACGTCGACGGTCACTACCGCCGCCTCACCGCGCTAGGCCTCACTCCCACTACTCAGCCCGCTGACGCCCCATGGGGAGAGCGCTACTTTCACGTCACCGACCCCGACGGCCACGAGCTAAGCTTCGCGAGAGTCATCAACCAAGGCTAGCTCCGGGGGCAATTTCCCGCAATTTACATGGTCAAACGTTAATCAGAAAGTTGATGACGTCGCCGTCCTTCACCGCGTAGGTCTTACCTTCAGAGCGCAGCACGCCCTCTTTGCGGCCTTGGGCGATACTGCCGCAACGCACCAGGTCGTCGTAGCGGATGACCTCGGCGCGGATGAACCCACGGGAAAAGTCCGTATGAATCGTTCCGGCCGCGTCTTGGGCCGGTATCCCGTCCGGGACCGGCCAAGCCCTGACCTCGTCCTCGCCGACGGTGAGGAAAGAGACCAGTCCGACCGTGCCGTAACAGACCCGCTTCACGCTCTCGATGGCCGGTTCACCCAGTCCCAAGGCCGTCCGGAACTCGTCGGCCTCGGCCTCCGGCATGAGCGCCAGATCTTCCTCCAGTTTGGCGGACAGGTCTACTTCGCCGAGGCCGGCGATCGATTCCATCTCGAGGCCCAGGCAGTCCAGAGTCGGAGCGGCGTCCGACTCCCCGGTGTTGAATGCCACAATGACCGGTTTGCCGGTCAGAAGCTGGAAATCCGAGAGCGCCGCCGATTCCGAAGGGGTCAGCGCCTGCCGACGTAAGGGAACGCCAGCCTCCATGGCTGCCTTCACCTTGCGCACGGCCTCGAGCTGGGCCACGAGAGCGGGGCGCTCGTCGGGTTTCGATTTATTAAAGTTGCTGGCCAACCGCTCTTCGGCCCTCTCCAAGGATTCCAGGTCGGCCAGCGTCAGCTCTCCCAGCATCGCGGCGAGGTCGCGGGCCGGGTCCACGCTGCCCATCGGATGGGGCGAGGCCGGATCGTCGAAGGCGCGGACGACGAGCAATATCGCGTCGGCCGCTTGAAGCAGATTTCGCTGCCGGCCGCTCAACAACTGGTTAATGGAGTCCCCGCCGGCCAGTGGCAAGTCCCAAAACTTGATTTCGGCATGGACTATCTTCTTGGGCATGTACATCTGCCCAAGAGTGGCCAGCCTGGGGTCTATCACTTTCACGACGCCAACGTTCAAAGGCCCGGCCCCGCCGCCGGTGGTAGCCGAGTGCCCCGCAGTCAGCGCGTTGAACAAGGTAGTCTTGCCGCTCTGCGGCAGCCCGATGATTGCAATGTCCATCTAAATCGCCTGTCTTTTTTATCTGCAAGTAAACCGGTATGGACTGTCGGGGGCCGGTCTCCGTTCAGTCGTCGATTGTGAAACCACGTTCTTCCAGGAACGTGCGGGCAATGCTGGATAAAGCGGAGCCCCGGTCTACCGCGTCATCCAGAAATTGCGAGCCAGCCTCAGAGTTTTCAGCTTGGTTTTCGAATAGGACGCCAATTGATCTCAGCCAGCGTGTGCGTCTCGTGAGGTGATATCTGGCATTGAGATCAAGATCATTTATCATTCGGAGAGCTCTCTGCCGGTGGTCAACCGGAATACCCGTCCTTGGGATTAACATTCCGGATGCCGTATCAAGAGCAAAGTAGCGTTCCGGCCGGTCGGGTTCGTCCTCCGCGCACGGATTGACGTATCCGTCCGGCGGCCATTGGTTTGATTTCATACGATTACAAGCAAAAACCCAATTCGACCACTCATATACCAGTCTTGGAAACCTGCTAACCGGCCTGAAGTGATCTATTTCTCCTCTGGTTTCCTCTTCGCAATAAGCGCAAATCCCAGAAAATACCTCGCTCAATTCATCGTGAAATCCCCGCCACCGGGCGTCCGTTGGCCTGACCCTGGTTCCCTGAAAATGGTCTATCCACCTCTGGGTGAACTGCAAGCGTATGGCTGCTACACGAGCCGGTTCAACGCCTCGATTAACCCAGTGCATCGATCACGAAGGCTCGCTGTCCCTTCTCCTTACCCTCGGCCGTGTTCTTGCCGGAAGCTCCGAATCGGATTTCGGCCTTGAGTAGATTTGTTTGACCTGTTTGAAGAGGAATTCAACCTGGGCCGCGGCTGGGCCGGCCGACACTGCCTGTCCTACTCGATGCCGGAGTTCCTCCAATTCCGCAGTTTCCTCATCCGTTAGGGTCGTCTTCGAAATCAACTCCCCCAACCGGTCTAAGTCTATCGACGCTGCCAGATCCGTGGGATTCCGAACACCTTGAACGTGACTCAATATCTCTTCGGCTGACCACCCTATCATGTCTGTCTCGTTCCGAGAAACCGTCACGTTCCCGCCCAAGTCTCGGCTGAGCAACTGCACCTGGCCCTCGGCCAGTCCCGCCAGCATCAACGGCGAGTGTGTCGAGCAGAAGATTTGCAGGTTGGGGAAATTGCCGGTCAGGGCGGGGATGATCCGCCTCTGCCAGGACGGGTGCAGGTGGGCGTCGATTTCATCGATTATGAGGATGGCAGGTTTTTCCACCAGGCCTTGCGGATAATCATAGTATTGAGCGTAGCCGAATAGGAAGTGGGATAGCCATTGGATGATCGATTGAGTTCCTTGGCTTAGCACGTTGAAAGGAAGGTCACCGTCCGGGGTGCGAAATTCCGGGAAGAGTCCTCGCTCGTCTTGGCCGATTCCCAGGAACTCGATGGGGAACCCTTCCGTGATCTCGGACGCTACACCGGCGACCTTGTCAATGACCTGGCGTACGTGCGGCTGATTCAGGCGGTAGGCCGTGTAGTCCAGATCGATCATCTTACGAATAACCGACTCGTCGCTCACGAGTTCAGCGTCTGTTGCGATAAGGTTCTGTCGTTTTCGCAGTTCTGGGTCTCCGAAATGCAATTCCTGCTGTTCGGCAAGAATCGCCGGGCCTTTGGACCGGTAGTCAGTACTTCTCCGAAGTGCAGGAATGAAGGTCGTAAAGCCGACTTTTCTTAGCAGATCCATCGCGCCTTGATTCGAGCTTAGGTCAATGGGAATCACACCCTCGGATTGCCATTTCTGCTGGCTGTCCATGAGAGTTACGTGCCATTGGCTCTCGGCGCCCTTGAGGAGTTTCTCAGGGAACCAGACGGGAAAGACCGCAATTTCCGCGAGTACCAGCAGCGTCGTCGACTTGCCTGAATTGTTCGGGCCAACAAAGACATTCACCTGCTTGTCGAACTCGAACGTGATGTCGTCAAACGGGCCGGCGTTGGTGATTCTCAAGCCGGAAATTGGCATTTCGTACCTGCCGTTGGCTTCTAATACGACTGGAAAAGCCGTCCCCATTCGGTTTTCAGGGCGGCTTCAATGCGGCGTTTGCCTTTGGTCTTGAGCCAGTACCCGTTGTGGTAAAGGTTGGAGGCGAGGAAAGCCCACCCGACAAGGGGGCTCCGGAGCAGCATTTTTTCCATGGGCTTTAACGGCCCCCAGTAGATCAGCTTCTGCCCGCGGCTGGCAAAGGTGTTCTCGACGCCGGAGAATTTCCAGTTTACTTCGCTGATATCCTCCCCCGCCACCTCGATCTTACTAACGTCGCCGCAGCCCAGTCCCCGCTCGTGGGCCAGCCGGATGAACTTCAGGTCCATGGGGTCGAACCCCATCATCTTCGCCGCCACGGCGTCAATAGCGACTTGGTCGGCGCTGGCCAGAATCCGGTCTTTGATGTGCCAGCGCATCGCCCGGGGACCCGGACCATCGCCGGCGAAGGTGCCGTCCATCACGGCGAATATTCCAGCGTGAATCTCTTGCTGTATGGCCAGCAGGTCTACCAGGGTTTCGTGAATCACCGAATGAGTCCAGTGACGCTTGCGGTGGAGGAGACCGCCGAAGGCATTCTTCATCGCGCCGGTCATAGTGGTGAAAACGTGGGTCTTCATCGTCGGCAGGTGCACGATGTTCGTGCCGGCGAACGACTCGGGGACCTGGATTCCCTCAGGGAAGATTTCGTCCAAGACCATCATTTCGGCTTTGGGCTTGTAGTCCACCCAGCGGTTGGGAAGGCTGTCCAAGTGTACCGAGGGAAGGTCCATGCGGTCTTGGGCGGCCTTGTGCCTGTTGTTGGCCTCTCCTTCGTAGGAGTCGACCACCACGGTGCCGTTGTGGGCGGCCACCAGGTCTTTGAAACCCCGGGACCGCAGCCCGCCGGCTACCCCTTCGATCTGCCAAGGGGTAGTCGAGCAGCCGGGGTACCAGTGTTGCCAGGAGATGTTGACCTTGAGGAGCGTAGTCGCCTCCGGGGAGAGGTGTTCGGTAATCCCCGCCAACTCCATGGCCCGGCCCATGTCCTCCAACACCGTCTCCGGCCGGGTAGCAACCACCGCCACCACCGGCGGGCCGGTGCGGGAAACGGCGGGGGCCGTCCCCGCCGGGACGGTCATGGCAGGGTTTTCTTCGGGGCTCCGCATATATTGAAACTCCTCTCCGCCGGTCCGTTACGTCTCAGCTGTTGATCAGCAAAACGGCGGCGGAGACCGCAATCCAACCGATGATAGACAGCGTTAGGGGCAGGTCCCGGATGATCAACTGCTCTGGCGCCTCGGCCCTCTGACTGTGGTTCAAGAGAAAGAGGTACCGGAACAGCCCGAACACCACGAAGGGCAAGGTAAAGAGCATGGCGCCGTTGTCAGGAAGATTTTCCGCCTCTATTGTGTATAAAGTATAGCTGAGCCAGGCCGCCGTTGCCGAGACAGTCAGTAACTGATTGATGAAGGCCCCGGAGTAGGCCCGCAGCACCGGCCGCTGTTCCGCGGCGTTCTCGCCAGCCAGCCGGACCTCGGCGTACCGCCGCCCCAAGACGATCAGCAGGGCGCCGGCGCCGGTGGTTACGTATAGCCACGGCGATGGCGCCACGTCGATGGCCAGCGCCCCCGCAGCGGCCCGGATGACATAGCCGCTGGCGACGGCAAAGACGTCAAGCAGCACCACCCGCTTGGCCCCCAGGGAGTAGCCCACGTTGATTGCCAGATATACCAGGCCGACCAGCCCCAGCAGCGGGTCCAGCAGCGTGACTACGGCCAGGCCGGCAGCTTCCAGGACGATCATCAGGGCTACCGCAGCCGGTACGCTCACCTGACCGGAGGCGAGGGGCCGGCGCCGTTTCACCGCGTGTTTCCGGTCGGCCTCCCGGTCCATCAGGTCGTTCAGCAGATAGACGCCGCTGGACATGGCGCAAAACGCCACAAACAGTATCACCAACCGCACCAAGAGATCGGGCACGAGGCTGAGGGAGTCCGCCGACCAAGCGACATTGACGGCGAAGACGAAGGGCAGGAACACGAGGCCGTTCTTGGTCCACTGCAGGGGCCGGAGGGTCTTGAACAGCGCCCTTATCCAGATGGCCACGGCGGCGGGACCAGCGGTGGCCCTGGTTTTATCCATGCCCATTCGCAAACAACACGGCCAGCCGGCCCTGCCGCGACGGTTCAGGAGGCCGCACGAAGCTCTGCATACCAGGCCCCGAGGGCGGACATGCTCCCGTAGTAGAGCGTGCAGACCGCCACTCCCACCCACAGGATGACGAGACGGTCGAAGTCCGCGGCCGCTGTGACAATGGCCGCAGCGATGGCGAACACCACCAGCATCCAAGTCCCGAACCATGCGCCGAACACCGCCGCTTTCCGGCCCGCCGAGCCCCCGTAATAGTCCAGCGAGGAGACGCCATAATAGCCAGCGACGAATGGGCCTAAGGGGATTCCGACGAAGTGTACGACGGGTATCAGGGCGAGCAATATAATCACTCCGAAGCCCACCGCTACCCCTTTAACCATCGTATCGGACCCTCGCGCGTATCGGACCCTCCCGTCTGACAACCTTTGGCAACTTCGACTTGATTCTTGCGTACCTATTTGGTCGAAGCCGGGGTCGGAGCCGGAGCGGCATTAACCCCGGCTTCGACCCCGGCTTCGCCTGCCACCGGCTATTATAGACTGGCGGCCGCGGGGATTGTTGCCCTCCCAAATACACAATCTTGGAAACGAAACAGCACTGATGTATAATCTCCACGTCCGTTAGGCACCGGAGGTGCGTCTGATGAAAATCCCCATGAAAGTAGATTACGGGGTACGCGCTCTGGTTGAGCTGGCCCTGAACTACGGGGATGGTTACGTTCAGACCGGGCAAATCGCCACGAGGCAGGGGATACCCGAAGCCTACCTGGACCAACTGATGGCGTCCCTCAACAAGCTCGGGTTCATCAGCAGCCGGCGGGGCCCCCAAGGCGGCCATGCCTTGGCTATCGACCCGAAAGAGATCAATCTGAGCATGGTCATGACAAGGCTGGATTCCGGTAACTCGCCCTTGGACTGCTTGGCCAACCCCGATGATTGTGTCTTTTCAGACTCCTGCGCCCAGCAGGAAGTGTGGCAGTTGGTGGAAGACTCCATCCGAGACCTCCTCACCAACATCAGCGTAGCCGACCTGGCCGAGCGCCAGTTGAGCCTGGCGGCACAGACCGCGTAGCGACGACGACAGGACGCCCCCTTCGATCGATTGCCAGATTGGCAACTGCCGGGGATTGGCGACTGCCGTAGGTTGGTCTGAACGGTTCCCACGCCGTTGCGCGTTAGTGCGGTTGACAACGGATTGGGCCGGATATAGACTCCGAAAGTTGAAGATTCCAGCCATCAAAACGCCAATTTACTCCTGTACCTGTCCCCCCACATAGGGGGTAGGCCGGAACCACGGTTTCCAAGCCTGCGTCCACCCGAATGGGGTTGCCCTGGGGGTAAACGCAGGCTTTTTGTTTGATTAAAGTGCGGAGGGACCGAAGAGATGGCCACGCAACCCATAGCGCTCACGCCGGACCAAGTGAAGCGGTACAGCCGCCACATCATAATGAACGACGTTGGCAGCAAGGGCCAACGGGCACTGATGCAAGCCAAGGCGTTGATCATCGGCGCTGGCGGCTTGGGCTCTCCTTCGGCGATCTACCTGTCCTTGGCCGGGGTTGGCACCGTCGGGATAGTCGATTTCGACGTCGTGGAACTGTCCAACCTGCAACGGCAGGTGTTGCACCACACCTCGGACGTAGGCCGGCCCAAGGTGCAGTCGGCGTTGGACAACATCAAGTCCTACAATCCCGACGTAAACGTGGTGCTCCACGAGACCCGGCTCGAGTCCGACAACGCCATGGATATCATCAGCCAATACGATCTGGTCATCAACGGCGCCGACAATTTCGCCACTCGTTACCTGGTGAACGACGCCTGCTATCTGTTGAACAAGCCGTTGGTGGACGGCAGTATCCTGATCTTCGACGGACAGGCCACCGTATTCCTGCCCGGCGAAGGCTGCTACCGTTGCTTGTTCCCTTCACCTCCGCCTCCGGGGATGGTCCCCAACTGCGCCGAGGCTGGGGTCCTGGGCGCTCTAACCGGACTCGTCGGCAGCATCCAGGCCACCGAAGCCCTCAAGTATTTCCTGGGCATCGGCGACTCACTCAGTTCGCGGTTGCTGCTCATCGACGCCCTCAGCATGAGCTTCCGGGAAGTGCGGCTGAAGCGGAATCCGAAATGCCCGCTGTGCGGAGACAGTCCCACCGTCACCGAGTTGATCGACTACGAGGTGTTCTGCGGGGTAGCCGAGCCACAACACGAACCTGCCGCCGCCGCCCTGGACTAACCGGCGGCGGCCGGCATCAACCGATAACCGGCTCCACTGCCCACATTCAGGCAGGCGGGCAGCGGACTTTCAGGACGTATGGCTACGAAGCTGACTTACAAAGGAATCCTGGCCATCATCGGCAACACGCCGGTTGTGGAGTTGCAGAACATGAGCCCGAAGGAGGGCGTCCGCATCTTCGCCAAGCTGGAGGGCCAGAACCCCACCGGCAGCGTTAAGGACCGTATCGGCCTCAAGATGATCGAGCAGGCCGAAGCCGACGGCGAGCTTGGCGCCGCCCGCACCATCCTGGAACCCACCAGCGGCAACACCGGCATCTCCCTGGCCATGATCGGACGGCTCAAAGGGTACAAAGTAGCGGTGGTGATGCCGGAAAACGTCAGCGTCGAGCGGGTACAACTGCTGGAGGCTTACGGCGCCGAAATTATCTCCTCCGACGGTTCCCGTGGCACCAACGGTTCCATCGAGGTGGCCCAAGACTTGGTGGAGAAAAATCCTCACGACTACGTCATGATGTACCAGTACGGCAACAGCGGCAACCCGGGGGCCCACTACGAGACCACCGGGCCGGAAATAATCGGCGCCCTTCCGGAAGTCGACATGTTCGTGGCGGGGCTGGGTACCGGCGGCACGCTCATGGGGGTTGCCCGGCGGCTGAAGGAACACAACCCCGAGGTCAAGATCGTGGCGGTCGCTCCGGAGCCGGAAGACTTCATCTCGGGCCTGCGCAGCCTGGAAGAGGGCTTCATACCACCAATCCTGGATATCAACCTGCTGGACTCCCGGATGTTGGTGGGCAGCTTCGAGGCCTTCCACACGGCCAAGCGGCTGCTGAACGAAGAGGGAATTTTCGCCGGCGTATCGTCGGGCTCGGTGGTCTATGGCGCCATACGGCAGGCCGAGCGGATGGAGTCGGGGACCATCGTATGCCTGCTGGCCGACGGCGGATGGAAATACCTGAGCACCAGCCTTTGGACCAAAGACTACGACCAGCTCCGGGAAGAGTCCCAAGGCAAGATCTGGTGGTGACGGCCTAGCTCCAACCGGGTCCGGTACCCCCTCCCGGAGCCCCCTCTCACCCAGGGCCGCAATTTGCCGGCCGCCCGGCTTTCCAGGTTGAAAGCGCCATCGGGCGGTGCTATACTTTCGCCGAACGGTCCTTTCTTTTTGAGAGCGGGTGCAACCCGTTCTCTTGTTGACGGAGACATCCGTTTCCAACAGGTTTTGGGAGGGGGCTCAGCGATGAAAAGTGATTTTCTGATAGCGTTGACACAACTGGCGGCGGAGAGGCACTTGCCCAGAGAACAGGTGCTGGGCGCCATTGAAGTCGCGTTGGCCTCCGCCTTCAAGAAGGACAACCCGGCCTCCGGTCAGAACATCTCGGTGACCCTCAACCCCAACACCGGCGATGTCAGTGTTTACGCCCTCAAAATGGTGGTCGAAGCGGTGGAAGACCCCGACCGGGAAATCACCCTCACGGACGCCAAACTGATAAAGAAGAGCGCCGCCATCGGCGATGAAATCGCCGCCGCCGAGCCGCTCCCCCATAATGCCAGCCGCATCGCGGCCCAGACCGCCAAGCAGGTGGTGTTGCAACGCCTCCGGGAGGCCGAGCGGGAACTGCTGTTCCAAGAGTTCCAACAACACGAAGGCGACATCGTATCGGGGATGATCGAACAGGCCGAACCGGGGCGCACCATAACCATGGACCTGGGGCGAGCCCAAGCGATCCTACCCTACGAAGAACAGGTCACGAACGAGCGCTACCGCAAGGGCATGCGCTCCAAAGTCTACGTTCTCAGTGTGCGCAGCACCCCCAAGGGGCCGGAGATTCTGGTCTCCCGCAGCAACCGGAACATGCTGCGGAGGCTGTTCGAGATCGAGGTGCCCGAGGTCTACAACGGCGTGGTAGAGATCAAAGCCATCGCCCGGGAGGCCGGCTTCCGTAGCAAGGTTGCCGTAACCGCCACCCAACCCGGCATCGACCCGGTGGGCTCGTGCATCGGTATTCGCGGGAACCGCATTCAAAGCATCGTGAATGAGCTACAGGGCGAAAAGATCGACATCGTCTCTTGGGACGCTGACCCGCGGACCTTCATCTCGAAGGCCCTGAGTCCTTCCGAGCCGGTCCACGTGGAGTTGCTGGGAGCGGAGCAGACCGCCGTCGTAATCGTCCCCGACCGGCAGTTGTCCCTGGCTATTGGCAAAGAGGGACAAAACACCCGGTTGGCGGCCCGGCTGACCGGTTGGCGGTTGGACATCAAGGGCATGACCGAATGGGAAGGAATCAGGGAAGCCCGAGTCAGCGCGGCGGCCGCCGAGGCGGTTAAAGCGGCCGAGGCAGCCTTGGCAAGTGCAGCCGAAACCGCAGTGGCAGTGGCGGACGGGTCGACGGCCGACACCGTGGTTGCTGCTGAACTGACCGCCGAAACCGTGGCCGCGGCGCCGGAAGAAGCCGGGGCGACCGCCGTCGTAGAATCGGCTCCGGCGCCGGATGCACCGGTCTTCGCAGAACCGGCCATTTCCCCGGTTGACGAAGACAGCATCCTCGAAGAGTTGATGCGCGGAGAAGAGGTCCTGGCTGGGGCCGCCGTCGAAGCCGAGCCGGGGCTGAGCGTGGAAGACTTGGGTTCCTTCACCCTGGACGACGTGGAAATTGGGGAACCGGAAGCCGCAGAGGACGTCGATGATCTCGAGGACCTCGAGGACCTCTTTGAAGACGGAATCGACGAAAGCCCAATCGAGTTGGGCGCGTTGCCGGTGCTGACTCCCGACGCCGGCAAGATCCGGTTCGCCGAGGACATCGTGGAAGAGTTCCGGGGAGGCGGCGCCCGCCGGGGCGGCCGTTCACGCCGGGGCGGCGGCGGAGCCCGCCGGGGCGGCGGGGGCCGGTAGCGGCCAGTCTCCCCGCGTAGGAGGGGGTTCGTGGCCAGAAAACAGCACGTTCCCGAACGAAGCTGCGTCGCCTGCGCCAAAAAGGTCCCCAAGCAGGGCTTGGTGCGGGTCGTGCGGACCCCGGAAGGGGAGGTCGCAGTAGACCTCACCGGCAAAGCCTCCGGGCGCGGCGCTTACCTCTGCCAGTCGGCCGATTGTTGGAACCGGGCCGTAGATCGCGGTGGGTTGGCCCGTAGCTTTAAGGCCGAGATTTCCAGCCAGGACCGGGATGGTATACGGGCGTTTTATCAGGAATCTATCGTCCGGGAATCCATTGCCAAAGACTAGTAAGCGGACGGAAACATGACTTCCGAAACACGGTCAACGCCAGTTGACGAAAGAGCTAGACCCGCCAGGCCCCGTCGGGCGGCCGGAGATAAACGAGGCGGACCGCCTCGCCCTCTGGTATTGCCGGATACCATGACCGTCCAATACTTGGCGGAAGTTTTGGACCAATCGGCCATCGATGTCATCAAGCAGCTCATGCGCAATGGCATCATGGCCTCGATGAACCAGCTGATCGACTACCAGGTGGCCACACTGGTCACGACGGCCTTCGGCGTCCGGACCACGATGGCCCAAGAACCCGCCGCCGCCGCGGGGCGGGCCGCAGCCGCCGGCGGCAAGAGCGACGACGCTGATCTGAGTTCCCGGCCCCCGGTGGTCACCGTTCTGGGTCACGTCGACCACGGCAAGACCTCCTTGCTGGACTACATCCGGAAATCGCGGGTTGCGGACCGCGAACTGGGGGGCATTACCCAGCACATCGGCGCCTACCAGGTTGACGTACAGGGCCAGTCCATTACTTTCCTGGACACCCCCGGTCACGCCGCGTTTACCGGCATACGGGCTCGGGGAGCCAAGGTGACCGACATCGCAGTTCTGGTGGTGGCGGCGGACGACGGCATCATGCCCCAGACGGTGGAGGCGATCAACCACGCCAAGGCCGCGAAGGTGCCTATAGTTGTCGCCATCAACAAAATGGACCTGCCTGGAGCCGACCCAGAGCGGGTGAAACGGCAGCTCAGCGAGCAGGAATTACTGGTGGAAGACTGGGGCGGCGATGTCGTATCCGCCGAGGTTTCGGCCACCACCGGTAACGGAATAGACAACCTGCTGGAAAACATCCTGCTGGTCGCCGAGATTTCGGAGCTAAAGGCCAACCCGGACAAACCGGCCGCCGGAGTGGTTATCGAAGCCAAGCTTGACCGGAAGCGCGGCCCCAGCGCCACTATCCTGGTCGCCGACGGCACGCTGAAGATCGGCGACTTCATCGCCGCCGGCGCGACCTCGGGACGAGTCCGCGCCATGACGGACGACCAAGGCCGGCCGGTGGACCGGGCGACTCCCGGCAGTCCGGTGGAGGTGCTGGGATTCGGGGCGATTCCCGAGGCCGGGGACCAATTGACCGTAGCGGCCAACGACCGGGAAGCACGGTCTATTGCCGGCAGCCGGGACCGCGCCCACTGGACCACCCCGGGCCAGACGAGGGCGTTGACCCTGGAAGAGGTGGTCAACCGCGTCGACGTCGACAACGTCAAGGAATTGAACCTGGTGCTGAAAGCCGACGTTCAAGGCAGCGTCGAAGCGGTGAGACAGGCGTTGGAACGACTGGTCGACGAAGATGCCAAGGTCCGTGTCCTGCACACCGGCAGCGGGGCCGTCACCGAATCCGACGTCCTCTTGGCCAGCGCCTCCGAGGCCATCGTCATCTGCTTCGCCACCGGCGCCGAGCCCAGCGCGGAACGCTTGGCCGACCGCATGGGCGTGGAGATACGCCACTACGGCATCATTTACCATCTCATCGACGATATCGAATTGGCCCTTCACGGAATGTTGGAGCCAGTCTACACCGAAGTGGTGGTGGGCCGGGCCGAAATCCGGGAGGTCTTCGAAGGCCGGCGTGGCGCGCAAATCGCCGGTTGCCGCGTGTCGGACGGCCGGGTGGTACGCAACGGCTCAGCCCGTGTCGTCAGAGGCGGCGTGACCGTCGCCGACACTACGGTCACCAGCCTGCGTCATTTCCGGGACGAAGTAAACGAAATGACCACTGGCACCGAGTGCGGCGTCGTGCTCCAAGGATTCAACGCCTTTCAACAAGGGGACGTGTTGGAGATTTACCGGCAGGAACGAGGACGACGGTAGCCGGCCTCAACCGGCCGCATTCGTCTTGGGGGGCCCGCACCCTTGTCCGCTCCCCGATATTCGATGAGGGGAAGTCCACATGGCCAGACGCATCGACCGCGTCAACGAATTGTTGCGCACCGAAATCAGCCACCTGCTGGCCCGTCAGATCAAAGACCCCAGACTGAGCGGTGTGATCAGCATCACCCGGGTCAGCGCTTCCAACGATTTGCGCACCGCACGGGTTTACGTGAGTGTCATGGGCGGCGGCGAGACGAAGCGGTTGGCCTTGGACGGTTGCCAATCGGCAGCCGCCTACCTCCGGCGGGAACTCCGTAGCCGCGTCAACCTTCGGCACACTCCCTTTATGACCTTCGCCTTGGACGAGTCCATCGAAGAGGGCGAACAAATTCTGCGGTTGATGGACACGCTGGCGTCTGACGACACCGAAGAACTGCAATTACAAGCGGCGCCGGATGAAGTAAGGCCGGCGCCGCACCAGCCGGCCAACCAATAAAATGCCCAATAACAAGCTCGACGGACGGCGCTCCCAACGTCCTGTCAACAACGGTTTCGTAAACCTTTACAAACCCCCGGGCATCACCTCCATGGAAGCCCTCCGCCAAGTGAAGCGCATCACAGGCCAGCGTCAGAAGGTGGGGCACGGCGGCACCATGGACCCGTTGGCCCGGGGCGTGCTGCCGGTGTGTTTCGGGCAGGCCACCCGTCTGATGGACTACGTCGTCGGCGGCAACAAACGGTACATGATGGACGTCACCCTCGGTGTCACCACCACTACCTACGACGCTGAAGGAGAAGTGGTGAAGACCGGCGACCCCGGCCACGTCACCATCGACGACATCGACGCGGCGTTACAACCGTTCATCGGCGAAATCCAGCAGATTCCTCCCATGTATAGCGCCGTCAAGGTGGGCGGACAGCGGCTTTACAAGCTGGCCCGGGAGGGCATCGAAGTCGAGCGGGCGCCTCGACCGGTGGAGATATACTCGGCCCGCATCGTAAGCCTGGAACTTCCGACACTGACACTTGACGTTGAATGCGGCCGCGGCGTTTACATGCGCTCTTTGGCCCACGACCTTGGGGACTCATTGGGATGCGGCGGCCACGTTGCCGACCTGGAACGCCAGAGTTGCGGCGGATTCCAGGCGGCTGATGGAATTACCCTGGAGCAACTGGCGGCGGATGCGGACGCCGAGACGGAAGGGTGGAAAGAGCATTTGATGCCTGTCGACTGGGTCTTACGGCGCCTCAAGAGCGTTACCGTGGGGCGGCACGCCGAAGAGTTCTTGAAGCACGGCCAGCCGGTCACCCTGGGCCGCCCGGTCTTGGACGCGGGATATTTGGAGCAATTCCGGGCCTACGACAGTGAGGGCCGGTTCCTCGCTTTGGTGCGCTACGAGCGGCCGGCCAACTCGTGGCGGCCGGTCAAGGTCTTTCAATTGGATTCCCCGTCGCCGCTGGCCCCGGTGGAAGTCTGCTAGGGACGGTCCTGCGTCGTACCCGAAGGGGCCGGCGCCCCAGGCCCCACTGGTTCCCGGTATCACCGCTCGTTAATAGTCCTTGACATTATGAGACTGGCCGCTATAGTTGGGAAATCCACGTTATGTCCGGTGGTTCCGGCCTCTCCCCGAACGAGATGGAAGGCCGGAACGCAGCCCACTCGGCGGCCGTTTTCAGTCTCCCGGAAACCGGGCGTTACAACCAAATAGGGAAGGCGAGGTGCACACACAATGGAGGCGTATTGCTTCAAGTGCAGGGGAAAACGCGAGATTTCCAACCCGGAGCAGGTAACACTCAAGAACGGCCGGCCGGCGACGCAAGGAGTCTGTCCTCAATGCGGGACCAAGGTATTCCGGATCGGTAAATCTTAGAAGAAGGCGGAACGCAGAGGCCGGTCAGCCTGCCGCGGGGGCGTGATCCGGCCCGAAACCCAACTTCCCCAGCAAGTTCCGCGGGTTCGTTTCCAGCATGGCGTGGACCTCATCTTCATCGAGGCCCGCGCCTTTTGCGACTCTCAGCCTGAACTCTGGAGTCAGCAGGTCTTCGGGTTCGTGGGCGTCGGAGTCCAACACCAAGGATGCTCCGGCCTGTTTCGCCATCTTGGCCACGTGCCCATTGGCGTATGCGTGGCTACGGCGGGCCGAAACCTCCAGGTACACTCCTCTCTCCGCAGCCAACCGCGCCTCTTCCAAGGAAATCAGGCCCGGATGGGCCAGTATATCGACGAAGGATGACCGTATGGCAGCCTCGTTGGTGCCTGGTTCCACGGGCTCCACCACCGTCTCCCCGTGCACTGCCACCATCTTGGCCCCCATCTCCTTGGCGGTGCGGGCCACAAGGTCGATGTCTTCCTTTGGCACGTGGGTGACCTCGACGCCGGGAAGGACGAGGATGTCCCACCTCTTGGTGGCTTGAGCACAGTCTGTGATCAGGGTCTTCAGTACGTACTCGACGTTGCCCAATCCGACATGATCGGTAATGGCCATGGCCCTATACCCCCGGATCAACGCCCGCCGAATTAACTCTATAGGTGAGAGAACACCGTCGCTCAGGAACGTGTGGGTGTGGAAATCGTACATTGGTCGGCTCCATTAAACGTCGGTCCCTATACCACCGGACCAAGGACTGCACATTCAATTATAAGATCCCGGGGGCCCGCCAACAAGAAATCGAGGGCCAACGGTTCAGGGTGCCAGTTCAGGGCCACATTTCGGAGTGACAGGCACTATTGGTTCATTTAAAATCCGTTCCCGGAAGGCCGGGCCATCCACCCGTCCGAACTTTATCGATCAGGTCTTGTGTGGCCCGGTTTCCATTTCAAGGAGCGTTCAAGCTCCCGAGGAACGATTGGCCCCAATTCAGGCAGCCACCCCGTCACAAACACCGGCGCCAACACCGACACCAGCAGTAGAGGCGGCTACCTGTGTGCGCTGCGGCCGCAGAGCCCGGCACCGGTGGGCTTTTGCCTTCGACAACCGCACCGGCGGCTCGGTGATGAAATGCGCCCGGTGCGCCTGCAGGCACTGGCCGATGTTGCGCCGCTCGGTTTTGACCGCCGTGGTTGTGGGCACCATCATTACCGCCCTCAACCAAGGAAACGTCATCGTCGGCGGCAACTGGGTGAACGAGCTCTTTTGGAAAATTCCCCTTAGCTACATGGTTCCCTTTTCCGTCGCGACCTACATCGCGTTGAGCAACGCCCGGCGTTGAACGCGGGGGCGCCAGCACCTGGGCCTTTGGAAACGTGAGTCATACCGGAGTTTGGGCATCGCAACGGTCTTTCCGGCCAACGCCGGCATTTACGGAACCCCAACCCTCGGGGACAGCAGGTTAACCTCGAGCCTACGGGCAACTCCTGAGGCAGCCGAAGCCCATTCACGCCAGTCCATCAAACGTATCCCGCCGTGCAGCACACTCTTACGCCAACTCGCGGACATACAGACACCGAGGAGGCGGCGTGGATTCCGGCTTTCGCCGGAATGACGGGGGGGGCCGGAATGACAGAAGGGGTGCCGGACATGGCGGCAGGGGTGCCGGGTCAGCCAAACTTTCGCATCACCGAAACGACCTTGCCCCGGACCTCCACGTTATCCGCCGGACTGTAGATGGCCGTCATCTGGCTGTTGGCTGGCTGGAGACGCACCAGGTCCCCCTCCAGGTAAAACCTCTTCAGGGTCGCTTCCTCTTCCTGCTTCAACCAGGCGACAACCATGTCGCCATTCGAGGCCTCATGGGCGGGTTTTACGATCACCACGTCTCCGTCGTCGATCAACGCGTCGATCATGGAAGTCCCCCGCACCGCCAGGCCGAAGAGCTTGCCGTGACGGCGGGGCAGGTCCGGAGAAATTTCAACAGCGTCGAACTCTTCGCTGGACTGGACCCCCTCGGTGCTGAAAACGGGCAGCGGTTGACCGGCGGCGATAGCCCCGACGATCTGTACCCGGGGAGCATTGGACACGGGTTGGCCTTCGTTGTCCAAAAGCTCGATACCCCGGGCGACATCCGGCCGGCGGTTGAGGTATCCGGCCTCCCGCAGCTTGTGCAGGTTATAGTCCACCACCGATGTCGAACTGATGTCGCAGGCCTTCTGGATGTCCCGGACCGTTGGCGGGATCCCGTTATCGGAGATAAACCCCTGTATGAACTCAAGAATCTGTTGCCGGCGCTGTGGCATTCGCTTCCTGGTAACCATATTCACCTTACATAACACGGATGTTCTAGCAGGAAGTTAACAAAGCCCATTGGATCTGTCAACGCTGAGGTGTCACCCGCGCTGTGCTGCGGTTCGGAACCAAAAAAAGCCCCGCTCCGTGACTGAAGCGGGAAACGCCGGGAACCGGTCGATCTTTGGGGCCGCGGCGACGCTAGGCGCCTTCGCCACGAACCATGTCGTTGAAGCGGGTAGTGAGGCGGGACTTGCGCCGGGCCACGTTGTTCTTGTGCATGATCCCTTTCTGTACCGCGCGGTCCATGGTGCTCACGGCGCGATCCACCGCCACTTCGGCCTCCGAGAGGTCCCCGGAATCCATCGACCGCACCGCCCTGGCGATTATGGTCCTTGTCTCCGTACGGGCGCTACGGTTCCGTTGGTTGCGTTTTACCGATTGGCGGAACGATTTTCTGGCTGGCAAGCGGGCTACCTCTGGTCTGCTTTTGGTCTGACTGCGGCTTGGTGTTACAACCGCTGGTCGAAGGCAATACGGGGCATTATAGGTTAGGGGGACTTAAACATCAAGGTTCTTGACGTTCCGGGCGTGGGCTTGGATGAAGCTCTTCCGGGGTTCCACCAACTCACCCATAAGTTCTATGAACGCGTTCTCCTCCTGGACGGTCTTCTCTAGTTTCACTTCGAGCATGTGGCGAGTCTCCGGGTTCATTGTGGTCTCCCACAACTGATCGGGGTTCATCTCACCCAACCCCTTATAGCGTTGCACCTGGGGATTGCGCTGGGAGGCGTTCTTGGAAAGGATTTCGTCCTTTTGCTCCTCGGAATAGGCGTAATCCACCTTGCGTCCCGCTTGGACCCGGTACAGAGGCGGCTGTGCAATGAAGAGATAACCGTAATCAATCAGGGCCGGCATTCGCCGATAGAGGAAAGTGAGTATCAAGGCCCGGATGTGGGAGCCGTCCACGTCGGCGTCGGTCATGATGATCACCTTGTGGTAACGCGCCTTGGCCGGGTCGAAGTCCTCGCCCTCGCCAGCCCCGATCGCGGCCACCATGGCCCGTATCTCCTCGTGCCCCAGTATTTTATCCGGTTGTTGCAAGACCCGTTCCACGTTCAGGATCTTGCCTTTCAAGGGCAGGATGGCCTGGAAATGGCGGTCTCGGCCCATCTTGGCGGAGCCGCCGGCCGACTCACCTTCGACGATATACAGCTCCGACTTCGCCGGGTCGCGCTCGGCGCAATCGGCCAGCTTACCGGGCAGTGAAGTACCGTCCAGTGCGTTCTTGCGGATAACCAATTCCCGGGCGCGCTTGGCCGCCTCCCGGGCTTTCTGGGAGGTGAGGCACTTTTCCACCACCCGCTTGCCGTCGATGGGGTTCTCCTCCAGGTAACGGTTCAGGCCCTCGCCGACCACCGATTCGACTATGCCCCGCACTTCGGCGTTGCCCAGCTTGGTCTTGGTCTGACCCTCGAACTGGGGGTTCGTGAGCTTCACGCTGATGACGGCCGCCAATCCCTCCCGCACGTCCTCGCCCAGGAGGTTGGCTTGGTCTTCCTTGATTTGGCCCTGCTTGCGGGCGTAGTCGTTGATCACCCGGGTGAGAGCCGACCGGAAGCCGGTCATGTGGCTGCCGCCCTCTTGGGTGTTGATGCAATTGGCGAAAGAGAACACCGTCTCGGAGAAGCTGTCGTTGTACTGGACCGCCACCTCGACGGCAGTATCATCCACCGTCTTCTCGAAATAGAAGGGCGACGACTGCATGACACGACGGTTGCGGTTGATGTTGCGCACCAGGTTGGCAATTCCGCCGTCGAAGAAGTAGGTGCGCTCGATATCGCCCCGCCGCGTCGCCGCGTGCCACCGGCTGACGAAACAGATCTCCAGTCCTTTGTTGAGGTAAGCGATCTCCTTGAAATGACTGATCAGAAGGTCGAAGTCGTAGTCGATATCGGGAAAGATATCCGGGTCCGGCCGGAAAGAGATCAAAGTTCCTTGTTGCTGGGTCCTTTCGTCTTTAACCAAATCGGTGGTCGGGATGCCCCGGGCGTACTCTTGGAAGTAGCGCCAGCCCTGACGGCATACTTCAGCCCTCAGGTACTCCGAAAGGCCGTTTACAACCGAACCGCCCACCCCATGGAGGCCGCCGGTCACCTTGTAAGCGCCGCTGCCGAACTTGCCGCCGGCGTGGAGGGTAGTCATCACGGTTTCCAGTGCGCTCTTGTTGGTGGCCGGGTGCATGTCGATGGGAATGCCTCGGCCATTGTCCGTCACCGTGATGGCGCCCGATTCGTCCAGGGTCAACTCCACCCGGTTGCAATAGCCGGCCATCGCCTCGTCCACGGCGTTGTCCAGAATCTCGTATATCAGATGATGGAGACCCCGTTGGTCGGTGCTGCCGATGTACATACCCGGGCGCAGCCGGACAGCTTCCAAGCCTTCCAAGACCTGGATGTCTTTGGCAGTGTACTCGGCGGTAGAAGCTTGCGTCATATATCAAATCACCAATGGGTTACGGCTGTGCCAAGGGCCCGAAGAAGGGCACAAAGGGGACTGTGTGATTCTTTGTACTGGATATAAAGATTATATCAGAATTGAAGCTATTTAGCTTCAATTATGCCCTGATATAGAGGCATTTCTGAGTTGACTTTTGAGTCCGTAATGAGGTCGCGGAACACCTTTGGCCAGCGGTTTCATTTAAGCTCATCCAGATACGAGATACCGGTCAGGATGAGATCCGCCTCTGGTGGGAAATCTCGCTATTCGGGGTGCCCGTGGCGTATTCTTATCCGTCTTCGGGTGACCACGATGAGGGTGCCGTCCGTCATTGAGTCCTCGTAACCCTTAATGAGCTCCTCCATAGCGTCAACCTGTTCCACGACTCTCATTTCGACAAACCTGATGATGCACGGATGCGGCAGTCGGTGTACAAACACCAACTCGCCGAAGTCCTTGTCTTCAGTAATGAGTACCCACTGTTCCGACAGCGCCATTGAGAGCAGGGCTTCATCGCTGGCCTTTGGATCCAACTCAGCCGCGGACAATACGTCATGTCCCAAGCGGGCGAGCGTGGCGCGCATTCGACGTGATGACGCGCATACATCCAGCAGGAACTTCTTCCCGGTTACCGTACTGTCATACGCTCATGGACCTGCTCCCCTGCCAGCGAACGATGAGCGTACAGCAGACATGCCTGGATGTCCTCAACCTCAAGGAACTCATATTCGCTGAGAATCGTTTCGGAGGTGTCTCCCGAGGCCAGCATTCCCAGAACGTGTTCCACCGCAATGCGCATATCACGGATGATGGGTTTTCCTCCGAATATCTCCGAACGAACGGAGATGCGCTTCAGCAGCTCCTCTTCAATGGACATTGCCTCTCCTGCTCGGACAGTTGCCAAGTGGTTGCCCAGGTGCGGCCGGATGAGTGGACCCAAATGTTGGCTAATCTAGATGGAGTGTCCCATCGCCGACGGCCGCGCTGATTACCGCTGATTACCTTCACTGCCTCAACGTGCTGTGGATATATGGGGCAATGGACTTTTGGTAGCATATCATGGCGCTGTCATATTCTCCGCAGGAATCCGGCCGCCACCTCGCCCGCTTTCCTGCCCTGTGCAATCGTTCCTCGTAGGTGGATCCAGGAATTTCCCCTGTGAAATTCCAGATTCTGAAGACTGTATCCGGCGAGAGTGCAATTTCGTTGCCGGTTCGCTGTTCTACTGCGGAGCAGTTACCCTGAAACCATCCTACCCTGGTGAGATCATCCTTCAGGTCGACTACCCTGAAATCTCGGACGTTTATTGTGCCCTCCATTGCCGCCGTAGTTGCCACCCACAACAGGCCGGGACTCCTTGCTGAAAGGGCCCTTGCGTCCATCGCAAGGCAAACTCGACTCCCGGACCATCTGGTCGTAGTCGACGACTCGGACGCCGACACCAGGCACGCCAACGCTGAAGTCGTGGCGGGCCTTACGATCCCCGGCACCCGGACGCTTTACTTGGAGAACCGGCGTACGCCGGGTGCCTCCGGAGCTTGGAACACTGCTCTTTTCCGCCTGCACGGGATTGACCCGCTGGCGTACGTCGCCATCCTGGACGACGATGATTCGTGGGCCGGGACATACTTGGAACATTGCGAAGAGGCGGTTTTGGAAAGGGGCCTGGACATAGTGGCCTCCGGCCTGGCCTTCCACCACTCCAAAGGCGCCGAAGCCGAGTTGCTGGACCCACCAGCCAGCCTGGACGCCGGGGCCCCGCTGGTTCGCAACCCTCACATCCAAGGCTCCAACCTATTCGCCAGGCTCCGCAGACTGCTGGAGGCGGGCGGCTTCGATGAGGCAATGAACAGCACCACCGACAGGGACATCTGCATCCGGCTGGCCGACTTGGGCACAGTCAAGTACGGCTTAATGAACGAGCATCTTGTCCATCATTTTGCCGACAACGACCGTCCCAGGTTGTCCACTCCCGGTGGTGACGCGAAGCGCGCCGGGCTGAAGTATTTCTTTCGCAAATATCGGGGCCGGATGTCCGATGAACAGCAGGCGGCGTTCATCGAGAGGAGCCGGAGACTGTTCGACTGCGATCCAACTGGGGAGATCGTGGCGCCCGTCGCAGGCATGCTCGCATCAGAAACCCACGTCTCTGAGAACCCTTTGACCTTGGTGGCGGGATCCATAACGTCTCCCGACACCGGCCTCGTGGACCGCCTCCTGAACTCTCTTGCTGAGAAGATCGGTGGAGGCGAGGGAGTTACGCTGAGGGTCGTCCTGCTGGAAAACGGCGGCCAAGACCAGGCTTCCAGGCAAGACCTTCGGGACACGGTGGACAGGGCTACAGACCAGGGTCTTGACGTTATTGTGAAAACCCTGGAACAGCAGGCCGACGATGCCGAGGCTGGGGTCTTTGCCGTCACCAGGGAGCAACTGTCCAGGCGAAAGAGCATTGCACTGAGCCGCACCATGCTCCAGCACTACCTGTTCATGGAGGCCAAGCCCCTGCCGGGGGCGGTGGTGTGGATTCTCGACGACGACGTGGTGCTGGAAAGCCTGGCATATGGCCCCAGCGATTCACTGCACTCCCAGAATTTCGATTACGTGTCCGAAATCAAGAGGCTGAAGGACAGCGGGGCCAGCATAGCCCTGTGCGAGGTGACGGGAGATCCGCCCCTGCCAGCCCTGAGCTGTATCAGGACCCAACTGGTCGACCTGTATCACAACTTGCACCGCCTTGCTTCCATGTCTCCCGATTGGCCGTTTCCCGACCTCCGGAATGAGAACCGGCTGGCCCGGCTGGAGAACCCGGACTATTACTATGACCTATCCAGCAGCGGGACGAGCCAACTGGAACTGCCCTTCTGGTACGAGGCTACGGGACAGAACCAGACGGCAGGGGCGGTTTTCAGGGAGTTGGTGGCGCGCCTCCCCGGGATTGTGAGCGGAATCCAAGTATTCCGACCACTGGCGCGCGGCGAACGTAGCGTCGGCGGCGGTGGTCTTTCGTCATCGATCAACAGGGGGCCTGCCACCCTGGTGTTCGACCTCCAGGCCCTGCGGGAGTTTCCCAACGCCGTTCCGGCCGTAGACGGCGCGGACATCCGACGCAGCGACATGGTATGGAGCCTGCTCAACCGTTACGCCGGAGGGCGCGACGTTCTTCAGGCCCCGCTCCCCGTCCGGCAGGTCAGGAGCGCTGCGCCCAACGACGGATCGGTGCAAGGCCATTTCTCCACCATGGAGCAGGACCTGCTGGGGTACGCCTTCTACTCAACCCTGAGGGATCTGCTGGAACATAAGGCTGAACAGGGTCAAGGCGGAGCTGTACTCCCCCGCGGAAGTCGTCTATTGGAATTCACTGACGGGGAAATCAAGATGGCCGCCGGTCTCCACCGAAAGTACCTGGCCGAACGGGTTTCCGCTTTCGAAATGAGCTGCATCAGGGTCAGGGGATTGATCTCTGCGTTGCAGCCGTTGTGTCGTGTCCTGTCGGATGGAGACCGAGGGCCCTGGTGGCTGGAGAACGGGGAATATGCGCATTCACTGGAAGGCCTCCGTAGTTTCGTGGGTGAGTTGGAGTACATCTACACTGATGACCGGTTGGACGAATTCAAGCTGCGTGTAAGTGATGTTGATGCCACGGTCATCGAGAATTTTCTGCGTCAACTGCGTGCGATTGTTGACCGGCACCGAGCCAGTACACCCCTGCCTTTGAAGGAACTGCAGCAGGCGGCGGAAGACTATGTTCGAGCCGAATTCGCAACCGGTCCCCTGACCGGTCTCGGTGTTGGGGAAGAGGGAGTCGTATTCACCGACGGATTACTGGTTTACAAGCATTTCCACTACTGGAAGGCGCGGGACCGGACGGAACGAGTCGCGTTCCTGGAATCCCTGGTGGGCAGAGTCTCCGGCTACAAGGCTCTGCCGGATTTGTTGGAAGTCCGTGAGCGGGGCGAGCACGTGGTTGTGGTCTATCCCTACGATGAAGGGGTGAAATACGAGGGCGGACACCTGGATGATTTGCTGACCCTGCTCCGGGAGGCCAGGCAGGCCGGAGTAGCCTGCCGCAACATCCATCCGGACAATCTGCTGGTCACATCCTCCGGGGTGAAGCTCATCGACTACGGCTCGGATATCGTCCCGTTGAATGACGCCGAGTTCGAGCGCATGTGCCGACGGACGTACCTCACGTACCGGTTTCCGTTTCGCTCGGACCTCAAGCTACTCATGACCAGGTCGCTGACCGACGCCTCTCTGCCGGAACTGGCAGGACTAGACCAATTCCGCAGGGCCTTGGATCTCAGAGGACTCGACGAGCTCTACTACCGGCCATTGGCGGACCTGATCGCCGCCGAGAGACCCGGTTCCGTGCTGGACTATGGATGCGGCAACGGGCGCCTGACCGAGGAACTAGCCGGCCGGGGAATTGTTGTAGTCGGGTACGACCCTGATAACGCCTGCGTCTCCCGGTGCCTGGAGCACGGAAGCCGTGCCGGCTACGGTGGAAGGGACTTGCTCGAAAAGCTCTTGGCAGAGAACGCCAGGTTCGACACCGTGGTCTGCGGCAGAGTGCTGTGCACGATCGCCGACAATTCGGAGTTCGAGGAGGGGCTGAAAGACCTGCGCGGGCTGGTTGCCGAATCGGGAACTGTCTTCGTGGCGGTCTGCAATCCGTTCCACCTGTCCGCTGCGTCGACAGAGTTGTCGGGAAAATATCTGCATGACGGATGGGGGTACGAGGACACCTTCGTATACGACAAGACCGTGGTCGCCAATGGCAACACGCGGAGCGAGGTGCACCGGAGTTACTCCACCTACCGGCGTGCCTTCATCAACGCCGGTTTCTTTGTCGATGGCGCATCCGAACTCGACGGCACGGACACCAAGGCGCTTCTACCCTCATCCGACCACTTGGTCTTTCGGCTCACACCCGCACCAGCAAACGGGCCGCGGGTCTCCTTCCTGGTCAAGACGTGCGTCATGGAATGGCGCACAATCGAGCGACTGGTGCGGCACCAGGTTGACCAACTGGAAACTCCGGTGTCGTTCATGGAAAAGGTTGTGGTGGTCGACTCGTTCGATGGACCCTTCGCCCGCCAGTACGACTACCCCGACCCGGATGCCCATCGAGCGGCAATGGAGCGCCTGCTCGCAGGCGGCGTGGTGGACCGGGTGGTCTATGCACCTCAGGATCCGGCAATAATTCGGGCCACCTACAGGAAATGGTTCGGAGCGGAGACGGGGGAAACCCACTCGGCCAACGGGCAGCAACTGTTCGCCACCCTCTTCGGATTCGATTCCTGCTCCGGTGATTATGTCCTGCAGGTGGACAGCGACCTGCTGATAGCCCGTCATGACCACTACCACGATTATCTCGGCGAGATGGTGGAGGTCCTACGCACCGACCCGAAGGCACTGTTCGTGCCCATGAGTATCTGCTCTTCCGAGCCGATTCTCTACTCTCACGAGAGGCCCAACGGGGAGGATTGGCGCGTCGAGGTGCGCGGCTGCCTGTTCGACCGCGAGAGGCTCGAGACGGTGCTGCCTGTGCCCAACGAGGTTGAACAAGGAAGGTTCGCCCTGGCATGGCACCGGGCCTTCGACCGCTTCATCGCTGCTTCGGATTACCACTCCTATCGGGGCGGCGACCCCAGGACGGCCTTCATCCACGTGCCCAATGACCGGAAAGCGGACCA
Organism: Dehalococcoidia bacterium; assembly: GCA_034428795.1. Taxonomy (GTDB): domain Bacteria; phylum Chloroflexota; class Dehalococcoidia; order Lucifugimonadales; family UBA3495; genus VXOI01. The sequence continues at coordinate 9,677 of DAOUHF010000146.1, read as the reverse complement.
CGGGGAATGGCTGGACATCACCGCCTCCGTGGAACGGGGCCATAGGCCCGCCGCGCAACTGGGCAACGTGGAGCTCACCGGATCCCCATCGGACTGGGCGGGTCCCAAGCGGCGTGAACCCTTCGTCTTCGTGATTTGTGGCCGCAACGTGGAGCCCGGCAGGTTCAAGCGCTGCGTCGAGTCCCTTGTTGCCCAGAGTATGCCGGACCGGGGCGCGGTGGTGGTCGATGATGCCTCAACCAACGGGTTCGGCAGTTATGCCCGCGTGCTGCTGGCGGACTACGGAGACCGAGTCACCCTTGTAAGGAACGAGCAGCGGCGCGGCGGGCTGTACAACACCTGGAACGCCATCGCCAACTACTGCGCCGACCCGGAGTCGGTGATCATCACCCTGGACCCGGACGACGCCCTGATCGGGGAGCGTGTGCTGCAGCGGGTCGGAGCGGAGTACGAAGACGGCGCCGACGTGACTGTGGGGTCCATGCTCAGGCTCGACAAGGAGATTTTCTATCTTCCGAACTTCGACCGTCCCCGCTGGTGGGACAGCAACGTGTGGCAGCACCTTCGGACCTTCAGGAAGCGGCTATTTGACGCCATCAACGTCGAAGACCTGAAGTGGGGCGGAGAATGGATCGACCTTGCCGCCGACTGGGCGTTCATGGCGCCCATCATAGAGATGGCCTCTAGCCCGCGGCACATAGCCGAGCCGCTCTACCTGTATGAACCCGCCGCACCCAAGGACGAAGACAGCAGGCGTGAGAGGGACTCCGTCATCGCCCGCATTTTGGCCAAGCCGCGTTACTCCAAGCTGTTGTAGCGCAACCTTCGAATTCTGTCCTGCGGACCCTCATACGAGGTCCTTGGCCCACTCCCGGTTGTCCAGGTGCGAGGTCACGGTGCGACGGATTCCTTCCTCGATGGGCGCTTCCGGGTGCCATCCCAAAAGCCTGCGGGCGCGTCCTATGTCAGCCCACATCAACGAGGGATCGGCCCGGTGTCGCTCCTCATGTTGAACCAAGGCGACACGTCCGACGGCACCCTCGATGGTACGGATAAGGTCGTTGACCGAGACAAGGCGGTCGTTCCCCAGGTTGATTGTCACCATCTCCACGTACAGTTCCCAGGCTGCCATTATCTCCGATTCGTCCGGTTCCCACGTCCCTGAGATTCCGCCGACTCCGGGGACCTTAAGATCGATTCTTACATTGGTCAACTTGGGCATCACAGGTCCCCTGTTGGTCAACATGTCCACCTAAGGACGAAACGTGTCTATGGTAGAATCGGGGGGAGGTCAACCTAGAAAACTCTGGCTTGGTGTCAGGCTCCGCCACCAAGAACGATGTCCTTGGTGGCGCCCGAATTGGCTATGCTTATGGTGAAGCACTCATCATTACTGCTTCTCGCCGGGGTAGGCATTGGAGCAAAACATGGAAATATTACTTATCTTTGCCGTGGGAATCGCAGGAGCCTTCCTGTACTTCAAGTGGAAACACGACCACCGCGAGAAATCAACCTTCCGTGGGGTCAGCATGGCTACATCCCAGAGCGCCAAGAGATGCAAATACTACGACTGTACCAAGACCATACCATCCCATTACGTCTGGGGCCCTGACCATTTCCAAGCAGCACAGAAAGGAGAAATAAACGAATGTCCCAAGTGCAAGCAAGGAAAAGGATCCGGATACCCGACATGTCCTAACTGCCGACCAACCAACGGTGCCAAAAAGCCCTACCGGAGATACAACCCAGAATATTCTCCCGACTGGGAAGCTGGGGACAAAAATGCAACGGAATTCTACGTCTATATTCTCAAGCTGGACGACGGGGAATTCTACGCCGGCCAGACTCGCGAGATCCGGGAAAGACTTATGGAACACCGAGACGGGACTGTCCAGGGGACTACCGGCAAAAACCCGAAGCTTGTATGGTTCAGCACCATCTCAACCCGAGGGGAAGCAACAGCCTTGGAACAGAAACTGAAGATGTTATGCGACAAAAACCAGCGTGAGGTGCGCCGCTGGATCAGACGGTTCCAAGACTTGGTTGAAGAGCTGGAATTCAACTGACATGGCCCCGCGACTCCATCCAATGCCACCATAAGATTCAAACAATGGGAGGGACAAACCGGCGGTTAAGGCAGCTGGCAGACCCCCTGCCTGCCGGCGTAACTGTCTCGGGTGAATCTGAACGCAGCAGAAGTAGACGTTTAGGACAGCAACATCTTGCACCACCGGTCCCGCCTGTTCCAGCAACCGGTCGATGTCGGCCCTAGCCCGCTGTTCGGGAGTACTGCTGGTCATTTTTGGGTCAACCCCCCCGGGAGGCTGGCAGTCGTGAATGGTCAGGCATATCGCTGCAGTCCAAAGAGGCCGAACAGTTCTTTGCGGTTCAAACGGGCCGACAGGTCAAGCGAAACGTCGTCAACAAGCCGGTCGAAGAGGTCCTGTTTCCTGGCAAGGATTCCGTCTATGCGCTCTTCGATGGTGCTGGTGCATGAATATTTGATCACATTGACCTTGGCCGTCTGACCCATCCGGTGGCTTCGGTCTTCCGCCTGGCGTTCCACCGCAGGGTTCCACCAACGGTCTAAATGGAAGACATACGAGGCCTCTTGCAAGTTCAAACCCAACCCACCCGCACGAAGAGAGATTACTAGCGCTTGATGCCGGGAATCACTTTTGAAGCGCTCAATTATCGAGGGCCTGTCTTGAAGTGGCACTTCTCCGGTAATCACCAACGGGTTAAATTCCCGTAAATGGCTTGCCGCAGCCGCCACTCCTGCCGTGTCGCTGGTGTATTGGGAGAAGACCAGCGCTTTGTGCCCTTGGCCCACCAATAGCTCCAACCTTTCCCTGATGTCATCCAGCTTGCAGGACTCGCCGTTCGCGGGGTCGGCGTTGCAGATCTGCTTTAACCGCGTGATCAGCTCCAGCACGTGCTGGACGGTGATTTCCTTCCCCAGCGACCGCAGGTATACAACCCCTTCCTGTTCGGCCTTGTCGTAGCTTGCCCGCTGCCCGGAATGAAGCTCGATGGGCAACAGGGTAACCTGCTTCTCCGGAAGATCATCCAGCACGTCGCCCTTCTTGCGTCGCAACTGGAGTTCGCGGTGGCGGCTGAGCAGTTCGGGACCGGATTGATACCGCTTTGGCTGTTCCTCTCCGGCGTGATCCACGAACTCCAGGATGGACGCCAACTCCTCCTCGTGGTTCTCTATGGGCGTTCCGGTCAGCGCCCATGAACGGACGCGATTCAGTCCCTTGAGCGACCTGCTGGTATCATTCCGGTTCTTGATCCGTTGGGCTTCGTCGGCCACCACCACGTCCCAGATTTTCCTCCTTACAGGTGCATGGGTGTTACCCTCGAAGTCCGACCTCAGTGTCTCATAGCTAACCAGGGTAACGGCGGTATCGGCCTGCCACTGCCAAGCGCGGTCAGACGCCGAGCCGCGAATGATGATTGCCGAGAGCTCCGGCGCCCACTTGCGGAGTTCTCCGCGCCACTGGTCCAACAGGCTCGCGGGAGCCGCGACCAGCGCCGATCCGATGTGGCCGCGATGGGTGAGAATTCGCACGGCCGCTATGACCTGAAGCGTCTTACCTAACCCCATATCGTCAGCCAGCAAGATGCGATCGCTCGCCAGGAGGGCCCTCACTCCGTCCTCCTGAAAGGGCATCAGCGTGCCAGGCCACTCCAGGCTGTCCATCGATGGCGACTCGGCGCCAGGCGGAGACAGGACTCGGTGCAATCTGCGGGCGAGGTCAAGGTCTCCGTGGGGGCGAGGGGCGGCCGCTGACTCACCGGTATGCTGGGATGAGCCGGACGCCTCAACCGAGTACATCCACTCCAAATCAACTTGTGTCGCCGGTTCAGGGTGGGCGGGCGCCGGGACCGGCAAGAATTTCACCGGTTCGATGTGATACCCGGTGCCAGACGCGTGGTCAGAACCTCTCAGCAAACCGCCCCTCCTTCACCGTCCCTCGTAAGCTTCCGCGATCCCTACGGCCACCCGGTCAAACGGTTCTAAAGCATTTGGGCGTTCCGCCAACACGTTCAGCAGCCGCCGGGCAACCGAACCCTCGGGGGGTGGAGGGGCGCTCCAGACCAGGAACAGAGACGAGCCGAGCTGTTCAATATCCTCCGCCACGCCCCTCCTTGGCGCCGGATCCGTTGAGATCCGGCAGGCCGGGACATCGACCATGATGTCATCGGAGAAAACCAGTGGCGGGATCTCGTCAGCCAGTCCGAGGATGATATCGGGAGTGCGGTTCGCCGAATGGAGAAGCGTCCGGATCAAGGACACTGCGGCGACCTTACGGGCTTCTCCTTTCCTCCACAGCACGGAATCGGCGACGTCCACTCGAGTGAAGCAGAACTCAAGAGGTACGTCCAGAGCCGATGCAGCAAACAGCGCGGCCCGAATTCCTGACCCACGTTCCTCATCCAAGAGGCGCAGGAATCCAATGGCGCCCGGCGTTTCCACATTCTTCGCCTTGTCGAAAGAAATTGGCATCCTGACTCGCAACAGCTAACGACCGTAAGGCCTATTCGACCCCTACATCGTCGCCCTCTGTCGTCCCTGCCTCCAAGTCTGAATTCTCGCCGTACTGGTGCCTGAACTCCCTCTCCACCGTCTCAGGCCTGGAATCGGGATAGAGCCTCAGCAGGTCCCATTCGTTGATCGCCGACCTGATCCTGTACCGCATGCGCTGCTGAAAGCTGGCTGCTCCGGTTCTCGCCTCGAGGGCTGGAGCAGCCCATCCGTAGGCCTCGCTGTATATGTGCCGCAGTCTATTCAGAGTGTCGTTCACGTCGGCCTCCGCAGGGGCGCTCAGTGGGGTGCATTCTCGCTCCAACAGCCGCATCGCCGTTTCCGCCCGGGCTGCCCCATTGTCGTCCCCGCGGGAGCGCAGTCTCTGCCCCGCATAGTCGCGGTCCTTTTTGCTGCTCGCCTCCGGCGATATATTCGCCAGGGCATAGTCGGCGGTGACCGTTCCGACGACCACCAGCCCCGGGTACGATTCCCCTTGGGCCTGCCCAAGCCAGCGGGCCAGTTCCGCGTACGAGCGGGCGCGCTGCAGCAGGCTGTATTGGCCCACCAGTTCAATTTCGTCCAGCAGGACGACCCATCCTCGGTAGCCCGCACCCTTGATCAGCTCTGTTGCAAACCGGAGTCGCTGCGGAGGCAGGTCAGAAGCTTTGGGCGTCCTGAAGGAATAACTCTGCAACTGGCCAATCTGCCGAAGGCCGTTCTTCACATCGCTTACCTTCATCCTCTCCCCGGCCCAGAAGGACTCGATGGTGCGGTTCAGTTCCAGCTCGTTCGATCTTTCGTGCACCAGAAGGCTCGCCGGGAAGATGGGGTGAATGCCGCTGGAAGGCGAGTTGGCCCAGCTGAAGAGGTTGGAATACTCGTCGTAGTCGTAGTTGAGCTGGAGGCCGAGCGCCTCAATCAGTGGGCCGGTACGATCGAGTATTCTCCCGTTGTCCATCGCCGACTTGAACACCTTGGCCAGGTCATAGAGCGGCGTTTCCTTGCTGATTGCCACCTTGCTGCACACAAAACCCTGGGAGAGCGCCCGGTACTCAAAGTGAGAAAGCAGGTGAGACTTGCCAGTACCAAAATCTCCTGAGACCAGCATTCCCAGGGCGCTTCCTGGGGGTGTATCGGCGTCCGCCGCCCGCCGGAGCAAATCTACGAACTGCGCCTCTGGCTGCGGTTGGTTGCAGCCGAGCAGCCTGACTGCCTCTCGGTTTGGAACTCCGTTTCGCAGTGCTTCCATTGCCCGGCGGTAGGCCAGATTCGAAATACCATCGTCATTTTCAGTCATTGTGCGGTGCCTCACCTGGGGATATCCGGACCAGGGACGCGACCGGGTTGACGAGATTACGGTCCCGGACGTCGTCAATGACTCTCGTCATCAGGGCCTGGTAGATTCCGAACCCCCTGTTCCTGGACCCGGCTTCCTCCTCGAGAAAATCATTGGACGTAACAACCACCAGCATGGTCGCGGTGAGGCGGTCGGTTGTGTCCACGAACTCCCGCAGCAATTCGTAGTGCTCCAGGACCATCGCCCTGGTGTAATACCGTGACCCGTCCTTGGGGTTCCGGGCCAGTGTAACCCGGGAGTTGTCCAGCAGGATGACGGTGCCCGAAGAACCCGCGTGATGCAGCCAGAACAGGGCAGATTCGAAGAAGTGGCGGGCCGTGGTGCGGTTGATGGGGGTATAGATCGAGAACGGCCTCACACTGCTGATCCTGGTGTTGCTCCCGGTCAGCCAGTCAATGATGGGCTGTCCGCCGTACGGGTCGCCTTTCCTGGTGTCTTCTGTGAGGCAGAGGTGAGTCATGGCGACCCTGAAGTCTCTGGCCATCAGGGGTTCACTGTACACTCGTTCCTGGATCTGCGGCCTTAGGCTGTTCATTACAAACTGGTGTTCCAGGCCGTTGATTTCGGCGATAGCCTCGAACACGTTTATATCGGCCTGCGGGTCGATTCCATCGACGACATAGACCCTCTCGCGGGCCAGCTTCAGGATCATACGTCTGGCCGCCTCACGCCAATTTACGGATGAAGCCAGGCCGTGGAACAGGTCCTGTGGCATGTGGGCCCGCCGGGAAGCTGCGTCGATGGACACAAACACCATTCCCAGCTTGCCGCACCGTTCCTTCACAGCCTCATGCAGGCCGACTTTCAGTTGATCTGGCGTCACAGCGAACTTAACCGAGGCGCCTCCTTCCGGTATGAAGGAGGATAGATACTCGGACTCCATGACCTCCAACCAGTCAAGGAGCGGGATTGTGTTCGCCATCAGCCGACCTCGGAGAACTGTATTCCATAATAAGTCACGATCTGTTCATCGGGCGCCACGAAGGAAAACAAGCCTCGGTTGCCGCGGGTGCCGGACGATGCGGGGAAAGACACCTGCAAGCCCCTGTTGGTGGTTTTCGGGCCGTCGCGGTCCAGCAGGTAAAGATCACGGGTGAAGTCGGTGCGGTCATATTCGCGGGCACTGCCGGGGAGCGAGGTGAACATCCGGTACACTCGTTCCAATTCCACCACTCTGCCTTGCCGCCCCGTCATCATTCGGCTCGGCCCTTCCTCCCTGGTTACCTCCGAATAGACCTGGTACAGGGATTCAAGGAACCTGTCAGCACGGAAGCGGGGAGGTTTCCTCTGATTCTCCAGCAGGATGTCCGTCAAACGTGTGGGGCGTATCGTGGAAACCTGCTTGCGGTCAATTCTGACCGCACGGGACGATGGCAGGACTCGGACAATGGACGGGTGCGCAATCATTCGGCCGTCGCGTTCGAAGATTTTAAGCCCCCTCGTGGCGGCCACGGTGCGCAGTTCCTGAGCGTAACCGTCGTCGAGGCATTGCTGCTCCTCATCGTCTCCAAACGGCCAGGATTCTACGGAGTTGGCGACCTCCTGCCGCAGGGCGCCAAGAGCTTCGCTCATGCTGTGCTGGGCCCGTTTCGCGGCGGCAATGTTGCCGTCCTTCGCCGCTTTCTCCAGTGCCTTGGCCAGTTTGGTCAAGTCAGCTGCTGACTTGGCGGTTGATGCAGCCGCCTTCTCCATGTCACCAAAAGCCTGTTCGAAAGTCGCCATTGCCCTTCCTCTTTCACGAATCCGTTTTCACGAATCCGTCACTCAGACCATTATACCAATTGGATAACCCGATCAGGCCAAACGCGCCTCTCCAAGAGTTGCTTCATCTAGTGGCGCCTGAGATACAGTACCTATTACTTTGCGAGAGTCTGAGGGAAAGGCTCGTGGCGACCACTACGCCCATCCCGCGGGGCATAACGGAGAAGAATCGGAAGCACCTCACCTCCTTGTACCGGAGCGTCACGGGTCCTTTCTCTGTCGAGGAAGCGGCGATGAGGAGCAGGACGCCGTTGGTGGGCCGGACTGGACGAAATCAAGAACCGAGGCCGATTCCGGGGTCACACCATCGCTTGGCATGGGTATGGTGTACGTCAACACGGCCTCGTCGTCCACGATCTCGATGCCCTCCACGAAGTTGCGAATGAGAGCCTTGCGCTCAGGGAACGTCCCCTCCTGAAAGAACTCCCGGAAGTCAGCCACGTACCCCCTTGATCTTCTCGGCGGTGGGAAGCTCCACCCTGCGCTGCTCAAGCTAAGTCTCGGCGGCCTCTCGCGCAGCTTCAAGCTGCTCCTCCCGGTGCCTCAAGGAGAGGATGCGGGGCCCGACGGACCGGACCTCCCCAACGTCAGCTCGCTGGTCTCGAGGGCCTCGTAGAGCTTCTGAAACCGGCTCTGCGCGTCCCCAAGCTCCGCGTCGATGACCTCCAGCCTGCCGGCAAGCTCACTGGCCATCCCGTCGATCTCCTCAGCCACCAGGGTCACCAATTCGACGATGGTCTCCTCGGTAAGGATGCGCTCCCTGGCCTTTTCGACGATGAACTCCTCTGTTCTAGGGGCGTTGAGGTAGCGGCCATTGCTGCACGTTCCTGCGCCTTCCCTGAACAGGGTGCCGCAGACGTAGTAGGCGAACTGGCCGCTCTTGGCTCCCTGGCCGGTGTAGGCCTGCCGCACACCCCGCAGCGCAGCAGTTCCGCTCAGCAGGAACTTGCTGCCCACCCTACCGGGCCTCTGCATCTTCGGCCCGCGGTCCCGCATGGCATCGAACATCTCCCTGGACACCAGGGCGGGTCAGGCTTCCTCAACCCGCACCGGGTCCGGGTCGCCCTCTCCCTGCGACGTCCTGCCCCAGACGGCGGTTCCGGTGTAGGCTTCGTTGGCCAGCAGGTAGTGAGTCCGCCCTTGTACCAGCGTTTGCCCCGGTTGGTGATGCCCTTGTCGTGCAGCTCCTAGCATATCTCCTTGAGGCCGTTGCGACGCAGGGAACTCCCGAACACTTCCCGCACTATCGGAGCGGTTGCCGGGTCAACCTCCAGGGTGGGGCGTTCCTTCGCTCCGTCGCTGGCCTTGACGCGCCTGTAGCCGAAGGGTGCCTTGGAGCCGAGGAAAAAGCCGCGTGAGGCCGACTCGCGCATACCCCGCACAGCCTCCTGGGCCAAATTTTCCGAGTAGAACTCGTACACGCTCTCGATGATGGCCTCCATGAGCTTGCCGGTGGGGGAGTCGTCGGCGTGCTCGGTGATGGGCACTACCCTGACTCCCTTGCGCCTGAGCATGGACTTGAAGGCGACGGCGTCCTCCCGCTTGCGGGTGAACCTAGAGAACTTCCATACGAGAATCTCCCGGAAGGGGGAGTTGGGCTGGCTGCCCTCCTCGATCATCTCTCTGAACTGGGGCCCGTCCGCCACGCGCCCGCTCTCAGCCTCGTCCACGTACTCGCGTGCTATGGAGTAGCCCCGTTGGCCTTGGCGTAGTCCCTGAGCGCACGAAGCTGGGCGGACACGGACAGGTCCACGTCCTGCCGGTCGCTGGAGACCCTGGCGTAGAGAAGCTGCCGAGGTGAGGGGCTGCAGATGCTTCTTTGTGCTGTCCTCCTGCTCTTTTGTATCTTTGCGTTTCTTACCTTCCAGCTCTGCGCAGCTGCTATTCGCTCACCAGGACGTCGATCGTGGTGTCAAGCGCACTGGCGATGCGGGCCAAGGCCGAGGTCGATCCCGGTTTTCGCCCACGCTCGATCTCGGAGATGTACCCTACGGCGACACCTGTTTTCTCGGACAGTTCCCTCAG
>DAOUHF010000145.1:0-40996 GCA_034428795.1 Dehalococcoidia bacterium | reverse complement strand
GGCTAACCACTGTCCACGAACCACTGTCCACTGGTTGGGGGCCAACGTGGTTTCCGGCTTCCGCCGGAATGACGGGTGGGGGGGCGAAAGCCGGGGTCCACGTCCCCTCCACGCTTCGGCTATCTCAGTGGTTGACCGGCAGCCCGCCTCCGTCTCCCCGGCGAAAGCCGGGGTCCACGTCCCTGGGGGGTGGGGGCCGACGTGGTTTCCGGCTTCCGCCGGAATGACGGGTGGGGGGGCGAAAGCCGGGGTCCACGTCCCTGGGGGTTGGGGGCCGACGTGGTTTCCGGCTTCCGCCAGAATGGCGGGAGAGATGCCGGCATCCCTACAGGGCCGAACGAGTTGCCCACCTCTCCGGGAGGTGGGCAACTCGTTCTTCCTCGTTCATCATCCCTGCAAGAAACTCCGGGATGACTCATTACGGCTTTGCCGTATCCTTTCGCCGGCGTTAGTCCGGGGTTGACCCCAAGGCAGGAACGTTGGAGGACTCGTCGGCGGCCAGCCGGCGGTTGACGGCGCTGAGGTAGGCTTTGGCGCTGGCTACCACGATGTCGGTGTCGGCGCCGCGGCCGGTGTAAGTCTTGCCGTCCTGCTCGATGCGGATGGTCACCGTGCCCAGCGAGTCCCGGCCCTCGGTCGCCGCCTGCACGTTGAAATCCACCAGCTTGTTGGTGATGCCGATGGCCCGGTCGATGGCGTTGCAGATGGCGTTGACCGGGCCGTTGCCAGTGGCGGCGTCGGTGACGGAGCTATTGTCGGAGTCTGTCAGCCGCACCGTGGCAGTGGCGATGCCGTGATCGCCGCCGCTGAACTGCACCTGCTCCAGAACGTAGCTGATGGGCTCACTGGCTTCCCGCGACTCCTCGTCCATCAGGATTTCCAAGTCGCGGTCGGTGACCTCGCGTTTCCGGTCGGCCAGGTCCTTGAACGACTCGAAGACGCGGGAAACCTCTTCACGGCTCAACTGATAGCCCAAGGCCTCCAGGCGGGCCTGAAGACCGGCGCGTCCGCTGAGCTTACCCAGCACCAGGCTGTTGCCCGGCACGCCCACCCGCTCCGGCTGCATCACCTCGTAGGTGGAGCGGTCTTTTAGCACACCGTCCTGGTGGATGCCCGAGGCGTGGCGGAAGGCGTTCTCGCCCACCACCGCCTTGTTGGACTGCACCGACATACCGGTGATTCGGCTGACCATCCGGCTGGACGGATAAATCTGGGTGGTATCGATGCCGATGTCCACCCCGAAGTGGTCCTTCCGGGTGTCCAGGGCCATGATGATCTCTTCCAGGGAGGCGTTGCCGGCGCGCTCGCCGATACCGTTGATACAGCCCTCGACCTGCCGGGCGCCGACTTCGATGGCGGTGAGGCTGTTGGCCACTGCCAGGCCAAGGTCGTTGTGGCAGTGGACGCTCAGGAGCACGTTCTCGATGCCGGGGACGTTGGCCTTGATGTTCTGCAGCAGCATACCGAACCCGGTCGCCGACGGGATGGCGTACCCGACCGTGTCGGCGATGTTGATAGTGGTGGCGCCGGCCCGGATCACCTCGGACAGCATCTGGTACAGGTACTCGGGGTTCGTGCGGGTGGCGTCCATGGGGGAAAACTCGACATCCGGGCAGTAGCCCTTGGCCCGCTCCACCATGGTCACGGCCATCTCCATGACCTCTTCGCGGTTCTTCCGGAGCTGGTGCATCTGGTGAATCTCCGAAGAGGAGAGGAACACGTGGATGCGGGGCCGCTCGGAATGCTCGACAGCCCTCCAAGCCTGGTCGACGTCGTTGGGATGGGCCCTGGCCAGCGAGGCGATGATGGGCCCTTTGATCTCTTTGGCGATGTTGGACACCGCCTCGAAGTCGCCGGGCGAACTGGCGGCGAACCCAGCCTCGATTATGTCTACCTGCATTTTTTGAAGCTGGCGGGCAATCTCCATCTTCTCGGCGCCGGTCATGCCGATCCCGGCCGACTGTTCGCCATCGCGGAGGGTGGTATCCAGGAGTAATACTCTTTCGTTAGCCATCTCTTTCCCTTATTCCCTTCCTGTGAATTTCTAGAGTGTTGGGCACTTGCGCCGCAAACTGCGCCGCTCAGAAAGGGGCTCCAAGGTCACGTAGTCCACCGCACCCAGCCCGGCCAGGACCAGCATGCTACGGTGAACTACACTCAATGTCTCCCGCTGCATATAATTTGGCTCCATCCTATAATCACAACCCAAGACCGCCAATTCCACTCAAATTCCTCTAGCGTCCTGTCCACCGGCCACTGTCCACTAGCCACTGTCCACTACTTGGGGTCCATCCAGGGCATCATGGCCCGGAGCTCTTTGCCGATGGCTTCGATGGGGGCGTTTTGCGCGGCCTCCCGCATCGGGACGAACCGGGGGCGACCCTCGTCGTTCTCGGCGATCCACTCGCGGGCGAAGGTCCCGTCCTGGATCTCTTTAAGGACCTCCCGCATGTTCTCGCGGACGTGCTCGTCGATGATCCGGTTCCGGCGGCTCAGGGAGCCGTACTCGGCGGTGTCGCTTACCGAGAAGTGCATGTAGTTGTGGCCGCCCTGGTACATCAGGTCCACAATCATCTTCAGTTCGTGCAGGCACTCGAAGTAGGCGATTTCCTGGGGGTAGCCAGCCTCCACCAGCGTTTCGAAGGCAGCGTTGACCAAGGCGGTGACCCCGCCGCAAAGAATCGACTGCTCGCCGAACAGGTCGCTCTCGGTCTCGTCCTTGATGGTGGTTTCCAGCACGCCGGCGCCAGTGCAGCCGATGCCCTTGGCGTAGGCCAGGCCGATGTCCTTGGCGTTTCCGGTGGCGTTCTGGTGGACGGCCAGCAGGCTGGGCACGCCGACGCCCTCGACGAACAGCTCGCGCATCCGGTGGCCGGGGGCCTTGGGCGCGACCATCATCACGTCCATGTTGTCCGGCAGCACGATCTCCCCGTAGTGGATGCTGAACCCGTGGGCCACCATGAAAGCGCTGCCCGGCTTGAGGTTGGGGGCGATTTGCTCCCGGTAAATCCGGCCTTGCAGGTGGTCCGGGATCACCATCATTATCACGTCGGCCTCGGCCGCCGCTTCGGGCACTTCCGCGACGCGCAGGCCGGCCGCCTCCGCGGTGGCGATGCTGGAGCTGCCGGGGTAAAGCCCGACGACTACGTTCTGCCCGTTGTCCTTGAGGTTCAGGGCGTGGGCGTGGCCCTGGCTTCCGTAGCCGATGATGCCGATAGTCTTGTCGGCGATGTGAGCCAGGTCGGCGTCCTGATCGTAGTAAACGTTAACCATGCTCTTTCTTCCTCTCTAAATTACCGGTCCAAATATCCGGCCCAAATATGCGGGTCTAAATGTGCAGAGTTCCGGCCCCGTTCACGCTGCTTGGGGCGCCGTCGGTCTCTTGGGGCTGGGTCATGCCGGTCTCGTCGCCGCGCACCATCGCCACCAAGCCGGTGCGTAGCATTTCGATGATGCCGAAGGGCTCCATCAGGGCGTGCAGGGCGTTGATCTTGTCCACGCCGGCGGTTATCTCGACCACCATCGAGGCCGGGCCAACGTCGATGATATCGGCCCGGAACAGGTTGGCGATCTGTATGACCTCGCCCCGCGTGGCAGTCGTCACCCCGACCTTGATCAGGGCCAGCTCCCGGGCGACCATCTTGTGACCGGAGATGTCATACACGTGTACCACGTCGATCAGCTTGTCCAGTTGCCTGGTCACCTGGCTCACCGTGGCCTCGTCGGCGTTCACTACAAAAGTCATGCGCGACAGCCCCGGTGTTTCGCTGTGGCCCACGGCCAGGCTGGCGATGTTGAAACCGCGGCGGCGGAACATGCTGGCCACCCGCGTCAAGACGCCGGGTTTGTCCTCCACCAAGGCGATGATAGTGTGCTGGTCCATGTTCTCCTCAGGGTTTGTTTACTAACCGTCAAGCGTCTTGCGCGCGCTGTCCATAGCTTTACGCACTTTGTCGACTTGCTGGCTCAGGCGCCTCCCATCGGCATAGAGGTAATTAATCCACTTGTCCGCTTCTTTCACTAAATTCTCCCTTGCGGATGGGTCGTTTTCTTTGCTGAGACTCTTGAGCCTCAGACTTATTACACTCTTCGCACCTTGCCAGCTTTTCTTATCGACCGAGTGCAGGAATTTCGAGACATCCTTCCATTCCAGGTCTAGCTCTTCGCAGATATCCACGATGGTCTTGCCTTCTTTAACCTTCTGCTCTATCTGTTCCTTCATCGAGTCGATCATCTCGTTCTCCCGATGCTGGTGTAGTCATTGGACGTCAATGCAAGAATGTCGGACTGCTAGTGATGAGGAACTAGCCACTAACCACTGACCACTGAACACTAACCACTAACCACTAGCCACTGACCACTAACGCTCACCCTCCGCCTGACGGCGGCGCTGTCGGGGTCGCCGGCTCTTCTTCCATCATCTCGAGGACCGAGCCTCCGGCGGGGATCATCGGGTACACGTTTTCGGTGTCCTTCACCACGAAATCGATGATCACGGGGCCCGGTGTTTCCATCGCCTGCTGAATGGCGTCGGCTACCTCTTCCTGCTTGGTCACCCGGAGGCCGGTGATGCCGTAGGCGCCGGCCAGTTTGACGAAGTCGGGGTTCCCGGAGTATTCGGTGGCGAAGTAGTCCTTATCGTAGAACAGGTCCTGCCACTGGTGCACCATGCCCAGGTTCCCGTTGTTGAGAATGGCGAACTTGACGTCGATGTTGCTCTCCACCGCAGTGGCCAGGTCGCACATAGTCATCTGGAAGCCGCCGTCGCCGGCCACCGACCAGACCGCCATGTCGGGGCGGCCCATCTTTGCGCCCAAGGCCGCCGGGACCTCAAAGCCCATCGTGCCCAAGCCGCCGGAGGTAATCAGCGTATTGGGGGAATTGAACTTGCAGTGCTGCGCCGCCCACATCTGGTGCTGCCCAACGCCCGTCACCACGATGCAGTCGCCCTTGGTCACCTCCGAAAGGCGGTTCAGCACGTATTGGGGCAGCAGGTCTTCCGACTCCCTGATGTAGAGCGACGGGTGCTGCGACTTGAGATAGTCCAAATGCCGGCGCCAGTCTATGTGTATGTTCGGTTGCACCAAGGGCAGCAATTGGTCCAGTACGCATTTCAGGTCGCCGACCACCGGCGCGGTCGCCTTCACGTTTTTGTCCACCTCCGAGGCGTCCACGTCCACGTGGACGACCTTGGCGTTGGGGGCGAAGTCCCGCAGCCGTCCGGTAATCCGGTCGTCGAAGCGCATACCCAGGGCAATCAGCAGGTCGGCCTGGTCAATGGCCAGGTTGTTGTAAGCCATCCCGTGCATTCCCGGCATACCCAGGTTGAGCTCGTGGTCGGTGGGTATGGAGCTTATACCCAACAGGGTGGTAATTACGGGAATCTGGGCCTTTTCCGCCAGTTCGATCAACCGGTCGTAGGCGTGAGAAATCAGGACGCCGTGGCCAGCCAGGATGAGCGGCCGTTCGGCTTGGTTGATGAGCTCGGCGGCGCGGGCCACCTGTGCTTGGGGTGCGTCGCCCGGCGGGTTGTAACCGGGCAGGTTGGGCTGTTCCGGCCATACGAACTCGGCCCGCAGGTCTTGAAGCACGTCCTTGGGAATGTCGATCAACACCGGGCCGGGGCGGCCGGTGCGGGCGATGTGGAACGCCTCCTTGAAGGCGGGAGCGACGTCCTCCACCTCCATTACCAGGAAGTTATGCTTGGTAATGGGCAGGGTGATGCCGGTTACGTCGGTCTCCTGGAAGGCGTCCCGGCCGATGGCCGGACGGGGCACCTGGCCGGTGATGGCGACGATGGGTATGGAGTCCATCTGCGCCGAGGCGATGCCGGTCACGAGGTTGGTTGCGCCGGGGCCGGAGGTGGCCACGCATACGCCCACCTTGCCGCTGGAGCGAGCGTAGCCGTCGGCCGCCATGGCGGCTGCCTGCTCGTGACGCACCAGGATATGGCGCAACTGCGGGTACTTCGCCAGCGCGCCGTACAAGGGAAGCACCGCGCCGCCGGGCAGCCCGAACAGGATGTCCACACCCTCTTTGACCAGACTTTCGCAAACCAGTTCAGCGCCGCTCAGTTTCATCGTTCAATCCCCGTTCAATCCAGTCCTGAAAATGCCATAAAAAAACCCCGCCCCCTCCTAATGAAGGGACGGGACTGGGCTCCCGTGGTACCACCCTTCTGGCCTGGAGCCCGGCCTGCCCGTAGCTCCGAAGCCACTCGAAAACATTTAACGGTGTCAACCGCCGCGCCTTACTATATGGTTCAGGCGGGCCGCTCCCGGGCGAGTTCCCGGTCCTTCTGCCATCGGCTTGCACCAACCGCCGACTCTCTGAGACAGGGCGCCGGTATTACTCCCGTTCGTCGCGGAATTCGTAAATTGTATCTAGTAAATGGTATCAGCGCCTCAGGGTCATGTCAACAATCAGTCAAGGCCGGGAAAATTCCGCTATTCGGCTTTGGCTTCTGGCGCGGCTTGAATCCGTCGTATTTTTGGCGAAAGGCCTCAACTTCACTGGTTGAACCCGGTGACGGGTTTCAGCTACTTTGCGAGACTGGAAATTAGCTTGACATGCGGGCGGGATGCAGGCTTGTATCCGGCCTTTTGCCAGGCGCGGTCTTGCCTTCGTGTCCCGTCCCGGTGTCTATTGGCCGTTTATGGGGAATTCATCCTAGGTCCTCCCGGCCAGTGTTCTGCCAGCCCTTTTCTTGATTGGCTTTCTTCCCCCGATCTTTGCCCGCGTTGACATCTGTTCCAATCGGGTCAACCGAGCTCCGTATAGGGTTCTCATTCGCCATGGCGGGGTTCACTCGTACCTGTACTTGTAATCGGGTGACTCGCTCCAGTGCCAGCTCATCCAAACTCTCTTCCCAGTGATTAAGGAACTCCCGTTGTCGAACTCCAGAGTTATAGTCTCCCCCTCGTGGACTACGAACGACCCGCTCTCGGCTGCCGTCACCACGCTCCGGCGTCTCTGGTCGTTGCCGTAGACGCTGAACCTCAGCTTCAACGGTTCTTTCGAGTAGGTATCCTTCACTGAGACGAACTTGTAGTTCAGGTAGCCGTACCTCTCTGCCCTTGCGCTGATCCGGCGTTCCTCCCCGGCTGGCACTACTGTACTGTGATCAAACTCCGCTCTCAGGTGCGGGTTCGTTCCACCGTCGTTTGTGAGGATGCTGTCCACCAGCGAGAACATGTCGTCCAGTGCTTCCAGAAGGTGGGGCACCATGCACGTTGCTATGGGGCTAAGGTCCAGTCCACCGGACATCGCCATCCCGACGACTACCTCCAGGCTGGTCCCGCATCTTATGAGTTCCTGAGCTATGTCCCTGTCTTCCTGCGGTTGCGGGGCCCCTGTTCCGGGTTGCTGAGCGCATTTGTAATTCCAAGTCCATTTGCTTCCCTCTCCCTCCCTGATGTTCGAGATCCGGAAGTCGCCGCCTGCTTGGTCGCATTTCCTTTTTGCCTCCGCCGTCCCCGAGGCCCACGCGACCATCTGCTCTATTGTGGGAGTCTGCCGTGGCTTCGGTGCCTCTGTCGGCCTTGGTGTCGCTGTCGGCCTTGGTGTCGCTGTCGCCCGGGGTGTCGCTGTCGGCCTTGGTGTCGCTGTCGGCCGGGGTGTAGGCTTCGTCGTGGAGATCGGTATCCTGGTGGGTTGCGGTGTCAGCACGTAGGTCGGCGCTGGGGATAGACTTTGTGCCGCGATGGTAGTGGCCACCGCCGTTGCCACTGTGTTTGGGGTTGGCTCCGGTGCCCTGCAGAGGAACTCCGCGCTGTAGGGTGGGGTCTTCGTTGGGTCCCGGTACAGCATGTTGTGGCTGGGGTCCTCGCATATGTTCCGAGCCATTTGGGTGCCCAGCCACTGCTCCCACGTAGGGGTTGGAGTGGCGGTGGCGGTGGCGGTCGCCACAACTTCTTGTTGCCCCCCGCAGCCTGCAAATACGCACAGCAGGAACGCGGCTAGTAGAGGCCAGTAAGGTATCCAAGCTTGCAGATTTCTCTCGGCCATTTCACTGACGTCTCCGTGGGGCTGCTGCTGAGTGTTTTAGCCGGTGGTACTGCCGGTCATTGCTTGGTCTCTTCAACCAGCAAAAGTATGGCGGACGCAGTAGCATTGATGGCGTGCTGGGCCCTATGCTCTGGGACGCTTCGCTGCTGAGTACCGGCCCCGTGAGCGCTGCTGAACCTATTCCTCATGGTTGCTACCAGCATAATGGGGTCCTTGAAGAAAGGCTCCATTCCAGTCTTTGCAAAGATAGTATCAAGCAATTTTTGGGCTGTGTAAGTCTGCTGATAGGGCCATTTCTTGCGGTCACATATTACCTTCATCACACTCTCAAACGAACTCCCGCACTTTGCCATGCAATCCGCGTACTCACCTTTCCTATAGTGGCCTAGAGCATCCAGAAACTCCTGGTTGGCTGCTTTGAAGGCTGGGTCTGCTAAAAGTCTGAGAGCGGGTCGGATAGCGGTCTGGTGTATGGCTTGGCTGTCACGCCGGATGATCTGGGGGAATGCCTCTATCTTGGGAATCCTGATAGGAAGAGATGAGGGCTGTGTATGTGCCGATACTGCCCTCGGCGGCCCTGGCCGCTTAGATCGTGTTCGCAAAGGCGAGAGTAGCCTCTGAATTCGCAGCCTGAATGTCCGAGATTCGGATATTGAGAACTCCGTGAGAGCGTACGGCAGGTCGTCCAGGTTAAAGAAATTGTTGATGTTATTGACGGCTTCCTTCAATTCACGGTCCGAGAAGTGCGTCGGAAGCTTTTCTGACTGGAAGAACATTTCAATGAAATCGAGATAGTGCTCATCGCTGCATTCCGAGAGGAACTTTTCTACTTCTGTGTAAGGGTTATGTCGGTTCTTGTCTGCGAGGTGGTCGATCCCATGTAGGTACCGAAGCTTGTCGCGCAGGGTCATCCAGTAGTCTGCAATTTTGTGACCAGCATGCGAATAATGATCGTAAGCGGGAACCATTTCCTCACAAAACATTCCAACGCGATTCTTGAACTCTTGCGTAAGCGGTTTGACCGCATCGCCCGCCGTTTGCTCACGCATCGAGTACACGTCGAAAATCGGGGACAGGTCAATTTTGTTCGTCACTGAAGTCCCTCAAACGCGCTATTATCTATGTCTTCTGTCGCCTCAGCGGCCAGGACGCCCGGCTTGCACTCCTCAGCGTCCTCCTCGAACTCACGGTACCACCGCACCACAGCGGGGTTAGCGCCAAAGCGCTGATCTACCCTACCCACTGTCTGCAATGGGCTTGACGTGCTCTTCAAGCCATGAGTTCAGTTCGGCGAACCGGAAGGAATTGGTCTCGAAAAGATGCGTGAAGAACGAATAGGCTTCCAGGTTGTCGCAGTCGATAAAGTAGCCGTTAAGTCCCAGGAAGACCTCGGTGGCGGCAAAGGCGGTTCGCTTGTTGCCGTCCACAAAGGGGTCGTTCATGGCCAAGCTCTCTAGCAGAGCGGCGGCTTCCTGAATCAGATCATCGTAGTAGCCCATCTGCGGGCGCATGATGGCAGATGCCAAGGCGCCCTCGTCCCGGATGCCATGAGCGCCCCCAAATTCGTCAATCAGTGCGCCATGTAAGACAATCACTTCGTCGATTGAAGGGAAATCATGGGTCATTGGGCCAGCAGTTCATAGAGCTTGCGGTGCCTCTCGACACTTGCTCGGAAGTGGGCCATCACCTCGGGTCGGACTTTAGCCTGTGTCCTGCCCTCAATGTAGCCGCTCATGGCGTCTTCCAGCACCGCTTGGAAGTGACGCCCGTCGTTTCGGGCAATTTCGCGCATCTTCGCCAGTAACTCCGGCGCGGCTTGGCTGGAGAACTTTTCGCGTGAAGTAGTCATCAAGTGTGCTCCCTCGCTGGCTTTGTTCTATATGTCATGCCAAAAAGCCAGCGACGTCAAGAATCATCTTGATGACGGTTGCCGGACAGTCCCTTCCCAGCCTTGGAAGCGTTCTTGCACGCCTTCGGCGAAGGGCGCCAGCTCCTCCATCTCCCTGGAGCTCCCTCACCCCCCAGCCCCTGTCATCACGCCGTCCATCGGTGGATTCGGGCTTAGAGAACGTCTGAACAAGTCCCTTCCCCCCGATGGGGGAAGGTTAGGATGGGGGCGCCGGGATAACTCTTCCGCAGACAGGGTTAGGACACTGTACTTTCTCTATCCACCAGTGCCCGTCTGAGTCATTACCCAAGTGAACGACGTAAGCCGGTGCGCTCTGGCACGTGGAAATTTTCAAGACAACGTGGGCATTTCATACATCATCTTCTCTGTCGGTAGGAAGCACCGTTCACGCACCTGCCAATCCCTCGGCCTCGGCTATGTAGCCGGCAGTCTCCCGGATGCGGCGTTCGGTGTCGTCTATCGGCCCACAGAGCCCAACATAGAAACAGTCTCCGTGCAGGAACCTTGCCGTTGCCGCGTAGCGGTCTTGCAGGGACCGGACCGCTGCGCTGTTGCGGCCCAGCACTCGTAGCTCCCGGGTGATCAGTGACGTATTTGTGTGATGCTGATTGGTCTGTGCCAGAACCAGCGCCTCGGTAGCTCGCCTTGTAGCACACCATGCCTTCTCCGCAGCGTCTCTTATGTCCCCAGCCCCCAGACGCGCCAGTGCCTCGGAGTGCATGAATCTGGCGTCAGTGAATATCTCTGCGACTGTCTGAATCTCTGTTGTCACTGCCTCACTTCCTGAGTAACAGCTACTGCGAAGGTGCACAAAATAGGGATTGACTGCTAGGCAACTCCCTCGTTTCGTTCTAGTCGCCATAGCAGGAACGGACAACCAAAGGTGTCCAAAAAGTGTTCAGGCCAGGGGCACACCGTGCCCCCCCTTCATTGACACTTGGTTGGCGACACTTGGTTGGCCTGCTATGGCGGTGGTCCGGCCTGACGCTCGACACCTGACGCTCTACAAACGGGTTCCCGCCATGCCTCTGAAAATTCAGGACTACGGCGATTGGGAAGACGATAAGAGCGGAGGTCGCCATCCACCCGCCTGCACCGGTGTCCGGGAACGGTTGGGCCTTACCGGGACACCAAGACCAACTCTACCGGGAAGCCTCGCGCCACATGGCGCAGCCTGTGACGCCGACAACCTGCGGCAGCTTTTTTAACGTTATCCGTATGCCCTCCGTGGCATCTCCATTGACCCTTATTCCCTGTTCCCCCCTTAACTCTGGCAGCGGGCGCGGCTATGGGCAGAGGGCCGGAATCCCGTGCTTTATGCGTACACTATGCCATTTCCTTATGCTAAAATACGGTTCCCGGATACCCCGGCGTATCGCTGAATCCCATCCCCGGCGCCTTTGGGCGAAATGGATTTGTCCAGTGGTTGAGCGCATTCTCGTGGCAGTCGCCTGGCCCTACGCCAATGGCCCGTTGCACCTGGGCCACGTGGCGGGCTGTTACCTGTCGGCCGACATATTCGCCCGGTACCACCGCCTCAAGGGTAACGAGGTCCTGATGGTATCCGGGAGCGACACCCACGGCACGCCCATCACCATTCGCGCCGACCAGGAAGGGGTCACGCCGAGGGAGGTGGTGGACCGTTATCACGCAATGTTTCTGGAATCCTGGGAGAAACTGGGGATATCCTTCGACCTTTTCACCCACACCGAGACCAAAAACCACGAGGCCGTAACCCACGACATATTCCGCGTGCTGCGGGAGCGGGGCTACATCTACACCGATGCCATGCTCCTTGCCTACTGTCCCCAATGCGTCCGTTTCCTGCCAGACCGCTATGTCGAGGGCGCCTGCCCACTCTGCTCCAATCCCCGGGCCCGCGGCGATCAGTGCGACGCTTGCGGACGCACTCTCGATGCCCGCGACCTGGTCGACCCGCGTTGTGCACTGAGCGGCGACCCGCCCGAGTTCCGAGAGTCTGAGCATTTCTTCCTGAAACTGTCCGCGTTCCAGGAGCCGTTGCTGGAGTGGGTGAACCAGCAGACCCACTGGCGGGCCAACGTCCTTAACTTCACCCGGCGCTACCTGGAAGACGGCCTGAAAGACCGGGCCATCACCCGCGACCTGGAATGGGGCGTGTCCATTCCCATTGACGGGTACGACGACAAGCGCATTTACGTCTGGTTCGAGGCGGTTATCGGCTACCTTTCGGCGGCCGTCGAGTGGGCGCAGATTCAAGGCCGGCCGGAGTCTTGGGAAGACTTCTGGAAAGACCCGGACAGCCGCGCCTACTACTTCATCGGCAAGGACAACATCCCCTTCCACAGCATTATCTGGCCCGCCATGCTGATGGGTTACGGGAACGGTCTGAATCTGCCCTACGACGTTCCGGCCAACGAGTTCCTGAGCCTGGAAAACCAGAAGTTTTCCACCAGCCAGAACTGGGCGGTCTGGGTCCCCGACTACCTGGAGCGTTACGACCCCGACCCGCTCCGCTACCTGCTGTCGGTCAATATGCCGGAGTCGGCCGACTCTGACTTCTCTTGGGGTGAGTTCGTTCGCCGCAACAACGATGAGTTGGTGGCCACCTACGGCAACCTCGTCAACCGCGTCTTGACCTTCGCTTACCGGAACTTCGAAGGCAAGGTCCCAACCCCAGGGCCGTTGGACGAGATCGACGAAGGTTTGCTCCGCTCCGCCCGCGCGACGATGGACGAGGTCGACGCCAGTCTCCACAACTGCCGGTTCAAAGCGGCCATCACGCGGACCTTCGCGTTGGCCCAGGAAGCCAACCGCTATCTGGACACCAAGGCCCCGTGGCGGTCCATCAAGGAAAACCGGTCCGAGGCCGCCACCAGCCTCTGGGTCGGCATCTGCGCCATCAACACCCTGAAAATGCTGCTCTACCCGTTCATGCCCTTCAGCTCCCAAAGACTCCACGAATTCCTGGGGTACGACGACCGGGTGGAAGAAGGCCGCTGGGACTTCGACTCGGTGATGGAAGGGGTGACCGCCGGTGGCAATCTGCGCCGCCCCTCCCCCCTGTACACCAAGCTGGAGCCCGAGGTGGTGGAACAAGAGGTCAACCGTTTGGGCGCAAGCGCGGCCTAGGGGAAGAATGCTCCACGGGTTAGACGACCGCGCGGCCTCGATCTACGCCCCGGTACAATCCGAGCTTCAGCAGGTGGAGCAAAAGCTCCTGAGCTTGGCCGACACCGAAGCCGCCCACCTGCGTCCCTTGTTGGACTACGTGACAGATTCCGGGGGAAAGCGGGTCAGGCCGGCCATCACGCTTCTGGCCTCCCATTTCTACCCCCACGACCCGGAAAAACCGGTGCTGATGGCCAGCGCGGTGGAGCTGCTTCACCTGGCGACGCTGATCCACGACGACACCGTGGACGACTCGCCGTTGCGCCGGGGCCGGGCTACCGTGGGCAATGTTTGGGGCCAGCACGTGGCCGTGCTATTCGGCGACTTTGTCTTCGCGACATCCGCCACTTTCGTATGCGACACGCATAACATTCGGGTGATACGGCGTTTTTCCGAGACCATCATGGAACTGGCCAGCGGCGAGCTGCTGGAGTATTTCAACGCCTTTAACTCCGAAGGGGCCCGGGAACTCTACAACGAACGAATTTACCGCAAGACGGCTTCGCTCTTTTGCACTGCCGGGGAGTCGGGCGCGGTGCTGGGCGGCGCCCCCGAACCCCAGGTGCAGGCGATGCGCGAGTATGGGTACAACATCGGAATGGCCTTCCAAATCGGCGACGACCTCCTGGACGTTCAAGGCGAAGCCGCCGATTTAGGGAAACCGGTGGGCACCGACCTGATTCATGGGGTATTGACTCTCCCGACCATCATGCTCCTGGAACGCTACCCCGACGACAACCCGGTGGCCGCTCTGTTCCGTGACCCCAAGCAGGACGGAAGGCTGCAGCAGGCCCTGGACATGATCAACAACTCGTCAATCGCCGGTGACTGCGAACAGGTGGTGCGCGACTACTGCGACAAGGCTTGCGCCACCCTGGAGGCGCTCCCCGAGGGAGAAGCCCGCCGCGCTCTCTCCGACCTGGCCGAATACGTCCGCGAACGCCGCCGGTAGGCGCCCCGTTACCGTGCGCCGGTGGACGATAGCCGGGACCGGACCGGTGCGCATCTTGACATCAGCACAACAACGCATCATGATGTCTACATGAGAACTACACTAACTTTGGACGATGACATTGCCGACTCCCTGAGGGAATTGGCCAGGCTTCTCGATAAGCCGTTTAAGCAGGTGGTAAACGAAGTACTGCTCCGTGGGATGTCGCCCGGCGTAATCGCGAGTCCGCGGCCCGAGTACCGGTTGGTCCCGAATCGAAGCGGAATCGCTCCCGGCATGGACCCGCTGAAGTTAAACCAATTCAACGACGAACTCCAGGTCGAGGAATTCGCTGGACCGGACGCCAGGTGATAATTCCGGACCTCAATCTGCTGGTCTATGCCCATAACGAAGAGGCGCCCCATCACAGCACAGCCAGGCGCTGGTGGGAAAGTCTGGTCAACGGTGCGGAGAGAATCGGCGTACCGTGGGTCGTATCCACCGGCTTTGTAAGACTTATGACCCACCCCAGGGTGCTTGTTCGTCCCGTCACCCCCGTGGAAGCGGTCGATTATGTCCTAGAGTGGTTCCGGTTTCCTCCAGTTACTACGGTCAACCCCGGCACTGACCACCTGAACCTTCTTCGGCACAATCTCGTCGCCGCCGGCGTCGGCGCTAATCTGGTTACCGACGCCCACATTGCCGCCCTCGCGATGGAGTATCAAGCAGAGGTGCACTCCAACGACACCGACTTCGGCCGCTTCCCTGGCCTCCGCTGGCGTAATCCTCTCTGATCGGGCACAGCCGGCGCACTATGATTCCCGGTCAGCCTGCGTCGGCTGCCGGGTCGAGGCAGTCGGCCTGCAGCGGGCAATTTCCCAACTTGACTAGCCCTTGGTGGCTTGGCTACACTGCCTGCATCCCACCCGGAGCGGTTGCCTTTTTCTCTATGCCGTTCCGGCGTGATCTATGAGTGGCGACAGCTTGTGCGGCGTTAGCGGTATCCTTCACAAGAACCAGTTCTCCCAAGACGGGCTTGCGCCCGTGGGCGACGAGTTGGTGCGCATGTTGGAGCCCCTTACCCACCGCGGTAAGGACTCCAGCGGTATCACCGTCGTCGGCGAGCGCCTAGAGGGCGACTTGGTAGTCCGCATCTGGACCGACGATGCGGCGGGCGCTCCGGATGTCTTGGCGCGAGCCGAAGAGACGGTGCGGCGTTCCGGCGGAGTCGTGCAGTCCAAGCGGCAGACCGGCCAGTTCCTTCGGTTGGTGATCAACTACGAAGGAGAGGTGCCCAGCCTGGCGCGGGACCTGCTTAACACGGCCGGTGTCGCCCTCCACAGCATCGGCCGTTCCTCGGAGGTCATCAAAGACGTCGGGACGCCGGCGGCTATGGACCAGAAGCACGCCTTGGCTGGCGTGCGGGGCACCCATGGCATCGGCCACGTTCGTATGGCGACCGAGAGCATCGTTGACGTGAACCATGCCCATCCCTTCTGGGCCTACCCCTTCCCCGACGTGACGGTGGTCCACAACGGCCAGTTGACCAACTTCCACAAGCTCAAGCGAATGTTCCAAGACCAGGGACACCACTTCCAGACCGGCAACGACTCCGAGCTTATCGCCGTTTATCTGGCCGACAAGCTGGCCCGCGGCGAAGGACTGGAAGACGCCCTTCGGGCATCCCTCCACGATTTGGACGGCACCTTCACCTACCTGGTCGCCACCCGCGAGGGCCTGGGCTACGCCAAGGACGAGTGGTCGGCCAAGCCCTTGGTGACCATGGAGACGGACGACGTCATCGCCATTGCTTCCGAAGAAATAGCGCTCCGAGGGGTATTCTCGGAGGAGATAGAACGGGTGGAGCCGCAAAACAGCGAGGTCATGACCTGGTTACTCTAGACGCCTCCGCGCTCACCACCCGCGAGATCAACCTACGGCTCAAGGACCTTGCCGCCCGGGAGACCAGCATCACCCTGGCGAACCCGAACGCGCGGCACAACCTCGCCGTCGCCATCTTCCAGGACTGCGATATCCGAATCGACGGCAGCGTCGGCTACTACGCCGCCAGCCTGCTCGACGGCCCGCGAATCGCCATCGCCGGGAACGCCGGCTGGGCGGTGGGCGACAACATGATGTCGGGCCGTATCTCGGTAGCAAGGGACGCCGGGGCGTCGGCGGGCTCCACCATGCGGGGCGGCGAACTCTTCATTGGCGGAAACGCCGGGGCCCGGGCCGGTATATCAATGAAAGGCGGCACGATGGTTGTCGGCGGGAATACGGGGTTTCTCACTGGCTTCATGATGCAGAAAGGCCGCATCATCATCTGCGGCGACGCCGGCGAAGCGTTGGGCGACTCCATGTACGAGGGCGCAATCTACGTTGGCGGCAAGATCGGCTCTCTGGGCGCCGACGCCAAAGTCGAAGAGATCAGCGAAGACGAGTTGATCGACATCCTGGGAGTGCTGCGGGCACACGGGATCGAAGGCAAACGTTCTTTCACAAAGGTGGTCTCAGCGAAGAAGCTGTACCACTACGATAACCTGGAACGGCTGGAGAAGGCCGCGTTATAGGAATTGGGGATTATGGATATGGAATCAGGAGAGTTCCCGATTCCCTCGTAACCCCTAACTCGTAACTCCGCATTCGAGCGTAACGATGGTAATGGACAGCAGCCAAATCTGGTCTCCGTGGGTCATGGAAGACGTCCATGCCAAGGCCGAGCTTGGCCGCTACCGCATCCGCGGTTTTTCCTCGTTTCAGAAAGTAACCCATTTCGACGACCTGACTTTCCTCTCCACCGGCCTCACCCGGTTCCCCTTGGAGGGTTACAAAGAACGCTGCAACACCCGGACGGTCATCGGCGGGCTGAACGCCGAAAATCCATTGGTGCTGGAAACGCCGGTCTACATCAGCGGCATGAGCTACGGCGCCCTCTCGGCCAACGCCAAGACCGCCTTGGGCAAGGCGGCCACCTTAGTCGGGACGGCCAGTTGCACCGGCGACGGCGGGATGCTGCCGGCCGAAAGGGCCGCGTCGGAAAAGCTGATCTACCAGGTCCTGCCCAGCCGCTACGGGTTCAACCCTCACCACTTGGTCCAGGCCCAGGCGATTGAAATCGTCGTGGGGCAGGGCGCCAAGCCCGGCACCGGCGGCATGCTGATGGGCGTCAAGGTGCAGGACGAAATCGCCGAGATGCGGGACCTGCCCTTGGGTATCGACCAGCGCAGCCCGGCCCGCCATCCCGACTGGCTGGGCCCCGACGACCTAGCCGTGAAGATCGAACAGCTGCGGGAGGCCACCGACTGGCGGATACCGGTCCACGTGAAGCTGGGCGCTTGCCGGGTGGACGACGACGTCAAGCTGGCCGCCAAGGCCGGGGCCGACGCCATCGTCATCGACAGCATGCTGGCGGGAACCGGCGCGTCGGCCGAAGTGCTCATCGAACACAGCGGTATACCCACCGTCCCGGCCATCGTCATGGCCCGGGAGGCCTTGCGCGAGTTGGGGCTCTACGGCAAGGTCAGCCTCATCGCCTCGGGCGGCATCCGCCACGGGGCCGACGCCGCCAAGGCGTTGGCGTTGGGGGCCGACGCCGTGGCCATCGGGATCGGCGCCCTCATCGCCCTCAACTGCAACAAGGAGATCCCTGGGAGCGATTTCGTCCGGGAAATCGGCGTCCCGGCCGGGTACTGCCGTCACTGCCACACTGGCAAGTGCCCGGTGGGAATCACCACTCAGGATCCGTTGCTGACTGCGCGTCTGGACCCCGACGAAGGCGCGGAGCGAGTGGCCAACTTCATCAACTCGATGACCATGGAAATGGCCCTGCTCACGCGCTCATTGGGCAAGAGTGACGTTCACAGCCTGGAACCCGAGGACCTGGCGGCCCTCACCATCGAGGCCTCGGCCATGGCCCGGGTCCCGCTGGTGGGCACCAACAAGGTCTACTGACGTTAGGAGCGGCGGCATGACCACCAGAGAAGAAATCGCCGGGCGAATGAAGGACGACGACGTCGAGTTCCTGCTGGCCCAGTTCGTGGACCTGAACGGCTCTCCCAAAGCGAAGATGGTCCCGGTGGACCACTTCGAGGACGTGCTCGATGACGGGGCCGGATTCGCCGGGGCGGCCCTGCCCGGCATGGGCCAGGGGCCCCACTCGCATGACATGATGGCCCGCATCGACCTCGATTCCTACACCTGCGTCCCTTGGGCCGAAGGGCTGGCCCGGTTTGCCAGCGACCTGTTTGTCGACGGCAGTCCCCACATGTATTGCCCCCGCCAGAACTTCAAGCGCGTGTTGAGGCAGGCGCGCCAGGAAGGCTACGTCTTCAACGTGGGAATCGAGCCCGAGCATTTTCTGGTGACCAAAAACGCCGACGGCTCGATTCAGGTATGGGACCCCAACGACATCGACAGCCTCCGCAAGCCCTGTTACGACTTCAAGGGCATAGCCAACGTGATCGGTTACCTGCGCGACATGATGGACGCCATGCGCCGCGTCGGCTGGGACGCCTACCAGTCGGACCACGAGGACGCCAACGGGCAGTACGAAATCAACTTTCACTACTCCGACGCCCTCACCACCGCCGACCGCTACACTTTCTTCAAAATGATGACCAGCCAGTACGCCCAAAAACACGGGGCTATCGCGACCCACATGGCCAAGCCCTTCACCGACCGTACCGGCAGCGGCGGCCACATCCATTACCACTTGGCCGACGCCGAAACCGGGGACAACCTGTTCCTGGACGTGGAAGACCGCCGTGCGCTGGGCCTCTCCCAGATGGCCTATCATTTCATCGGCGGGGTATTGGCCCACGCCCCGGCGCTCTGCGCCGTGATGTCGCCGACCGTCAATTGCTACAAGCGGTTGCAGGTCGGCCCGGCGCTCATGGGCTCCACTTCCGGGTTCCTCTGGACCCCGGCATTCGTATCTTACGGCGACAACAACCGCACCCAGATGATACGCACCGCCGGCCCCGGGCACTTGGAAGACCGCACCATGTCATCGGCCTGCAACCCTTACCTGTCCTTCGGCGCTTACCTGATGGCCGGGCTTGACGGCATCAAACGCAAACTCGACCCCGGCGAACCGCACTTGGGCAACCTGTACGATCTCGGTCTCGAAGAAATCCGCCGCCGCGGCGTCCGCATGCTGCCTCAATCCTTGGCCGAGGCCCTGACGGAGCTAAAGCACGACGACGTGGTAAAAGACTCCCTCGGCGTAATCTCCGACGAGTTCATCGAACAAAAAAAATCCGAGTGGCGCGAATACCACCGCCAGGTAACCCCTTGGGAAATCCAGCGGTACCTGACGCTGTTTTAGGGAACATCGGAAAAAGTTATGGCCCATCCTAACCTTCCCCCATCGGGGGGAAGGGACTTGTTCAGATGTTCCTTAGCACGCTGTTTTAGACGGAAGCGGTATCCGGTATCATGCGGTATCCGGTATCATAAAGAACATTGCTGGATCCCTCGAGAGATAACGATGAGGCCACACGGTTACGACGCCAGGAGCCATATGACGCTCTTCGCCCTGCAGGCGGTCGGCGGCTCGGCTCCCGTGTCCGCGATCGTGGAAAGCGTACTGTGGCACTCACCGGAAGAGGATAGGAAAAAGCCTCCAGTCGAGCTTCACTGCCAGGTTCCCCGGTCGCTCTCATCTCTTGAGTCCAACGGCTTGGTTAATCGCTCCAACTCCGGTCTCTGGACTATCACCAAGAAGGGCATACAGGTTGTTGACGAGGTTGAGGACGAAATGTGGCGTCGCCTTGGGCTCGAGCAGTTCTTAGCGGGATATTGTGCAGACGACGCGATGGACACACAATCTGAATGAGAGAGGCGTATAGGCACGGTGAACTTGTCATGGTGGTTTTCCCGTTCACCGATCTGGTCCGGAGTAGCCTTCGTCCCAGCCTGGTAGTTTTGGACACCGGAAACGGAGATGTCGTGGTCGCCCGTATCACCAGCCAACTTGCGAGGGATGAACACGACATTGCCATCGTTAATTGGGATTCGGCCGGACTGAGGGGGCCGTCAATCGTCAGGCTGCACAAGCTCTCCACCATTGAAAAGAGGAGTTTGGGGCGACGCTTAGGAGTGCTGGGTCCACGCGACTTGATTCGGGTTAGAGAAGCAGTCCAACGCATGTGGGCTAACATTTAAGTATCTTGCGAACGCGATGTCCTTCCTCCTGATATGCCCCAACTGCGGTGAGCGCGGCGTCCAAGAGTTCCGTTTCGGCGGAGAGGCGACTTCGCGGCCGTCGCCGGACGCTTCGGCTGACCGCTGGGCCAGCTATTTCTACTTCCGGCCCAACGCCGCCGGGGTGCAGCGGGAGTGGTGGAACCACCGTTACGGCTGCCGCCGGTGGTTCTTCGCCAACCGGGACACCACCACTAACGAAGTGCAGGAAACTTTCTGGCCGGGGGCAGGCTGACCACCATGCCCAAGTCCGGCCCCATCCGCTTGAATACCCAGCCTGGAGAGATCCTTGACCGCACTGTCTCGGTCGAGTTCGAATTTGACGGCCACGAGGTCCGGGGCTTCAAGGGCGACACCGTCGCCTCGGCCTTGTCCGCCGCCGGCGCTATCAAATTCAGCCGCAGCTTCAAGTACCACCGTCCCCGCGGTCTGCTGTGCTGCGCCGGCAATTGCCCCAACTGCTTGATGAACGTGGACGGCGAGCCCAACGTCCGCACCTGTACCCGCCCCATCGAACCGGGAATGAAGGTCGAGCACCAGAACGCTTGGCCCTCCTTGGGGTTGGACCTGCTTTCGGTGCTCGACCGGTTCCATTGGCTGATGCCGGTAGGCTTCTACTACAAGGCCCTGCACCGCCCCAAGGCCCTCTGGCTGCTGGCGCGGAACATCATCCGCCGTGTCGGCGGCTTGGGCCGAATCGACGTCGCGGCGCAACACGAGGAACGCTACCGCCACCGTAACGAGCACGTCGAGGTGGCCGTCGTTGGCGGAGGTCCCGCCGGTATGGCGACCGCATTGGCCGCGGCCAAGGGCGGCGTTTCGGTGGCGATAATCGACGACCAGCCGGAACTGGGCGGCCACCTGCGCTTCAGCGGGCAGTCCCTGGACCCGGTCCCTGGGGATCCGGTCCCCGGCTACGCCCGGCAGAAGGGTTACGAACTGGCCCGGGCGATGGCCGCGGCCGTTGACGCGTCTCCCGGCATCACGGTGATGAGCCGCGCCGCCGTTTTCGGGTTCTACCAAGACAACCTGCTGGGCATACTGACCGGCGACAGCATAGTCCGGCTCCGGGCCAGGAAGGTGGTGCTGGCCACCGGAGCGGCTGAGACTCCGCTCCTGTTCGAGGACAACGACCGCCCCGGCGTCATGTTGACCTCGGCGGCCCAGAGGTTGATCAATCTCTACGGCATCCGCCCCGGAGCCACGGCCGTCGTCGCCACGGAGAATGGCCGTGGTTACACGGCGGCCGTTGATCTGATGGACGCTGGCGTGACAATCGCGGCGGTCATCGACGGCGGACCCCCGAATGCCGATAACGAGGCCGCCCAGACCGTTCTCGACCGGGGTGTTCGCGTCCTGTATGGCCACCGGGTCGTGAAGGCGTTGGGCCGGGGACGCGTCAAGGCCGCGGTGGTCGCGCCCATCGCCGCCGGGGGAAAATCCAGCAGCCGCATCAGGTGCGACGTGATCTGTATGTCGGGAGCGATGCAACCTTCCGATGCCTTGCTGCACCAGGCTGGCGGCTCGTCCTGGTTCACCGGCGATCAAGCCCGGCCCCACGCTCTGCCCAAGAACGTGTTGGTGGCGGGCCACCTCGCGGGCGCAACGAACGTGGGCAACGCCATCGGCCAGGGAGAACTGGCCGGGACGACCTCCGTGTCGGAACTAAACGGCGTCGGGGCCAGCCTTCAGGAAGCGCCAGCGGCGCCCGCCGCCGAAGAAACGCCGGTCGCCGCCCAGCCGGAAGCCGCCGCCCCGGCCAGGGCGGCGACCGGCGCGGCGACCGGCTCCGACAGCCGGAGCTTCGTTTGCTTCTGCGAAGACGTGACCGCCCACGACATTGATCGGGCGATCGACGAAGGCTTCGAAGACATCCAGACTCTGAAGCGGTACACGACTGTCTCCATGGGCCCCTGCCAGGGCAAGATGTGCGGCAAGCGATTGACCGCCCTCTGCGCGGAACGCACCGGGCGCGCGCCCGGCGAGATCGGCGTCACCACCGACCGGCCTCCACTGCAACCGGTGCCGCTGGCCGCGCTGGCCGGTCCGTCCCACATGCCCGTCAAGCGCACCCCAATGGACCACCTGCACCGGGAGCTGGGCGCGGAGATGGTCGACTCCGGCGGTTGGCGGCGGCCCCTGCACTACGGATCGCCCGACGACGAATGCGCCGCGGTCCGGGAGCGGGTTGGAATCATCGACGTCAGCACCCTGGGCAAGCTGGACGTGGTAGGCTCGGACGCCGGGGCTCTGCTGGACCGCCTCTACACCCACAGGTTCTCCGACCTGCCGGTAGGCCGGATACGCTACGGCCTGATGTGTTCCGATAACGGGACGATAATGGACGACGGGACCGTCACCCGCACGGCCGGGGACTCCTATTTCGTCACGACCACCTCCGGCAACGCGGACGTTGTGGAGGAGTGGTTCAACTGGTGGCAGGCCGGTTCGGGATGGTGCGCCCATGTAACCAATATGACCTCTGGAGCGACTGCCATAAACGTCGCCGGTCCCCGGGCCCGCGAAACCCTCTCGAAAATCACCGACGTCGACCTGTCGCCCCAAGCGTTCCGGTACATGCGCTCCTTCCGGGGAGAAATAGCCGGCATCCCCTGCCTGTTGCTTCGCATAGGCTTCGTGGGAGAAACGGGCTGGGAGGTCCACTTCCCCTCGGAATACGGTGAATACGTGTGGTCCGCCCTGATGCAGGCAGGCCAGGAATTCGGCATTGCGCCCTTTGGCCTGGAAGCCCAGCGGATATTGCGCCTGGAAAAGGGGCACCTCATCGTCGGGCAGGATACCGACGCGGCGTCCAATCCCTTGGAGACCGGCTCCGAGTGGGTGGTCCGGTTCGACAAGGACGATTTCATCGGACGGGGCGGCCTGGCTGTGGCCAGCCAGCGGGGCCCCAAACAGAAGCTGGTGGGATTCATTATGGAGGACGGGGTGGTGCCTCGCGACGGCGTTCCGGTCGTGAGCGGCGGCCGTCCCGTGGGCCGGGTCACCAGCGCCCGGCGCAGCCCCACCTTGGGGAAGGGGTTCGGGCTGGCTTGGGTCCCCGTCGAGTTGGCCCGGGACGGAGCCCGCATCGAAGTGGTGGTCGATGACCGGCGGCTCCCCGCACAGGTCACCCTCGAGCCGGTCTACGACCCGGACGGCCTGCGGCTGCGGGGCTGATGCGCGGGGCTGATGCCATGAACGCCGCCGTCCCCGAACGCCGCACCGCGATGTATCACGCCCAGTTGCCGCTGGGGGCCGTCATGGCGCTGGCCGACGGGTGGCAGCTTCCCTCCGGTTACGGCGACGTTTCGCAAGAGGCGGCGTGGCTGCGGGACACGGTCGGAGTCTCTGACATCAGCCCGCTCGGCAAGCTCCGGGTCGTCGGAGCCAACGCGTCTGAGTTGGTCGGGGCGCTGGTAGCCCGGGCGGATGAACTGGCCGTCGGTTCGGTGGGCGAGGCGGACTCGCCGCTGGAACGCGGCGGCAAGCTGCTGGCCGCAAGGCTCACCGCCGACGAGTTCCTGCTCCTCACCCCCACCGGCGTCGCCCCGGCGGCGATGGCTGCGATGCAGGGCCATGACGCGTCCTGCGCCCATGTCGTCGACATCACGTCGGGTCTGTGTGGAGTCTCAATCATCGGCCCGGCCTCGCAGCGGCTGCTGCGGGGAATCACCGGACTGGACGTCTCGACCCGCGCCATGCCCGACCTCACCTGCGCCCAGGCCCGCTTTGCCGAGATACAAGGCATCCTGTTGCGCCGCGACGCCCACGGCATCCCCGTTTACCAGCTCTATACCGCCCGGGAATTCGGCGAATACCTGTGGGAAGCCATCATAACCGCCGCGAAACACGAAAAAGGCGGCCCCGCAGGCACCGAAGCCTTACTTGAACTGAAGGCCGTTTAACGCAAAGGGCGCAGAGATTTCACAGAGAACGCTGAGGAATATGGGATGGATGAACGGGAGGAGCTCGATTCGATTACCAAGCAAGTAATTGGCGGAGCCATCGACGTGCATAGAGCGTTGGGGCCTGGGTTAATGGAGTCTGTGTACGAAACTTGCTTGGCATCCGAACTTATTGACCGGGGGATCAGTGTAGAGCGACAAAAGGGCCTCCCCGTTACCTACAAAGAAATAACCCTGGAATCAGGCTACCGTTTAGACTTGCTGGTCGATGGCAAAGTGATCGTGGAAATAAAGGCCGTAGAGTTGCTATCGCCCCTACACAAGTCTCAATTGTTGACCTACTTGAAGCTTTCGGGCCTCCGCGTAGGTCTCCTGATAAACTTTAACGTAACCGAGTTAAGGAAGGGCGTTCAAAGAATCGTGAATAACTATTAATGCTCCGCGTCCTCTGCGTTTTCTTTGTGCCCTCTGCGTGAAATATGTTTCAGTTGTTTAGGAAGGGACGGATGTGGGACAAGCGGCCCCTGCGGGACCGCTGCCACGTGGCGATCATCGGCGGGGGCGTTCACGGGCTGTCCACCGCCTACTACCTCACCAAGCTGGGTGTCCGCGACGTCGCCGTTTTCGACAAGGGCTATCTGGGCGGCGGGGCCAGCGCCCGCACCACGGCCATCATCCGCTCCAACTACCTGACCACCGAGGGAATACCTTTCTTTAACGAAAGCGTCAGGCTCTACGAAGGGCTGGCCGCGGAGCTCAATTTCAACTTGCTGTTCAACCAGATGGGGCGCCTGGACCTGGGCCACACCGACGCCTCGGTCTTCGGTCTGCGAATGCGGACCGAGTTCAACCGCATCCTCGGAGTCGACAGCCGGATGATCGGCCCCCGGGAGATCAAGGCATTGGTGCCGCCCATCGACCTCAGGGAAGGCAAATCGTTCCCCATCCTGGCCGCCCTTTATCACCCGCCCTGCGGAGTGATACGCCACGACGCCGTCGTCTGGGGATTCGCCCGCGGCGCCAACAAGGGCGGCGCGGACCTGCATCCCTTTACCGAGGTTACCGGAATCGACCGGACCAACGGCCGGGTGACCGGGGTCGAGACCAGCAAGGGCTTCGTTCAGGCCGACGTCGTGCTGAGCGCCACCGCCGGCTGGAGCTCCACCATCGGGCGGATGGCCGGGGTCGACCTGCCCATCACCACCCACCCGTTGCAGGCGATGGTCACCGAGCCCCTCAAGCCCTTCCTGGACAAGACCATTTCGTCGGCCAACCTCCACGCCTACGTCTACCAGACGGACCGCGGGGAAGTCGTGATCGGGGGCGGAGTCGACCCCTACCCGTCATACAGCCAGCGGTCGTCGTTGATACCCATGGAGGAGCTGGCCGCCCACACCCTGGAGATGTTCCCCTGCTTGTCCAACGTCAAGATTCTGCGCCAGTGGGCCGGGCTCTGCGACATGACCCCCGACTACGCCCCGATCATGGGCACGGTGGACGGTCTCGACGGCTTCATTCTTTCCTGCGGTTGGGGAAGCTGGGGATTCAAGGCCGCGCCGGCGGCCGGAAAGAATATCGCGAGCCTGATTGCCACCGGCCAGACCCCTGAATTAATCCAACCGTTCGCCCTCTCCCGGTTCCGGGAAGGAAAGTTGGTCAACGAGCGCGCCGCCGCCCCCGCCGCCGCGATACATTAGACCTGTTTCATCGCAGAGGGCGCAGAGCGATTTTGGGACCGCTTGAAAACAAATCGTCGTGCCGTGCGTTGTCGCGATAAGATAACATAGCCTCCATGCGAGAGTTGCCCCTCGCGGGGACCCTTGGAGAGTTATGCCAGCAACCAGCGCCAAACTCGCGGCGGCCGTAGAAGACTATCTCACCGAGCTCCGCCGCGTCCGGGCTACGGGCGGCGGTACCGGAGAGTTGTCCTACTACCCGCCGTTGCACAACCTGCTGAACGCTGTGGGATCCACTTCCCGGCCCCAGGTGTATTGCGTGAATCAGTTGGCCCAGCAGGGCGCGGGGCACCCCGACTTCGGCCTCTATGCCGCAAAACAGACCCAGCGCGGACAGCCCAAGCAGGGACAGACGCCGGAGTGCGGCGTGGTAGAGGTCAAGCCGGCCAACGACGACGCCTGGCTCACCGCCGGTAGCGGTCAGGTCAGCCGCTACTGGGACCGCTACCGCCTTGTTCTCGTTACCAACACCCGCGACTTCGTGCTGCTGGGCGAAGACTCGGAAGGCAGACCCGCCAAGCTGGAGACCTTCCGGTTGGCCCAGTCCGCCGCCGGCTTCGAGACCAGGCTGCAACACCCCCGCGCCTTCGCCCGCGACGTTGGCGCCGCCTTGGGTGAGTACCTCAGCCGCGCCCTGTCCCACCGCGCATCCTTGGCCGAACCCCGTGACCTGGCGTGGCTGCTGGCGTCCTACGCCCGCGACGGCTTGGCACGGGTCGAGGCGGCGGGCGATGCCCCGTCCCTGGGCGCGGTGCGGTCTGCGTTGGAAGAAGCCTTGGGTGTCCGCTTCGAGGGCGACCGCGGCGCGGCCTTCTTCCGCTCCACCCTGGTGCAGACCCTCTTCTACGGCGTCTTCTCCGCTTGGGTGCTGTGGTCGCGCCAGGCGCCGCCGCCAAACGGCGCGTTCGACTGGCGCACCGCCGTCTGGCACCTGCGCGCCCCCGTGTTGCGGGCTTTGTTCCAGCAGCTTTCCGATCCCGGACGGTTGCAGCCCCTGGGGCTGGTCGAGGTGCTGGACTGGACCGCCGCGGCCCTCGACCGTGTGGACCGGGCCGCCTTCTTCGCCAGGTTCAACGAGGGCGAGGCCGTGCCCTACTTCTACGAGCCCTTCCTTGAGGCCTTCGATCCCGCCCTGCGCAAGCAGCTTGGCGTCTGGTACACCCCCGCCGAAGTCGTCCGCTACATGGTCGCCCGCGTGGACCGGGCCCTCAAGGACGACCTTGGCATCGCCGATGGCCTGGCGGCGGACAACGTCTACGTCCTCGACCCCTGCTGCGGCACCGGCGCCTACTTGGCCGAAACTCTGAAGCGCATCGCCGCCAACCTGAAAGAACGGGGACTGGGCGCGTTGACCGGCGCACGGGTGAAACAGGCCGCCACCCAGCGGGTGTTCGGCTTCGAGATTATGCCCGCCCCCTTCGTCGTGGCCCACCTGCAGGTCGGCCTGACCATGCAGGCGTTGGACGCGCCTCTGTCCGACGACGGCAACGAGCGGGCGGGCGTCTTCCTCACCAACGCCCTCACCGGCTGGGAGCCGCGGGTCCAGAAGCCGCTGCCGTTCCCTGAACTGGAGGAGGAGCGCGACCGGGCCGAGCGGGTGAAGCAGGACACCCCGGTGCTGGTGATACTGGGCAACCCGCCCTACAACGGCTTCGCCGGCATGGCCGTGGACGAGGAACGGGAGTTGTCGGAAGCCTACCGCACCACCAAGCGAGTCCGGCGTCCCGAAGGCCAGGGCTTGAACGACCTCTACGTCCGCTTCTTCCGCATGGCCGAGCGGCGCATCGCCGAGAAGACGGGCCGTGGCGTGGTCTGCTTCATCTCCAACTACTCATGGCTGGACGGCCTGTCCTTCACCGGGATGCGGGAGCGCTACCTGGAAGCCTTCGACGCCATCCGCATTGACTGTCTCAACGGCGACAAGTACAAGACGGGCAAGACCACCCCCGACGGCGATCCCGACCCCAGCATCTTCTCCACGCCGGAAGATACCGTGGGCATACAGGTAGGCACCGCCATCACGACGCTTGTACGCAAGGCCGACCACTCGCCCGCCGGAACCGTCGGTTTCCGCCACCTGTGGGGCCAGACCAAGCCCGCCGACTTGACGCAGACGGCGGAAACGGAGCCGGAAGTCCTTTATGAATCAATCGCGCCGATATTGCCGTTGGGCCTGCCCTTCGCGGCTGTTGCTGTCAATGGGGATTGGCAAGACTGGCCCGCACTGCCCGATTTGTTCCCCACCTCATTCCCCGGAGTGAAAACCAGCCGCGACTCGTTCCTAGTCGATATTGACTCAGACAAACTCAAGACTAGGGTTCAGGCATATTTCGATTCTGGAGATGTCCAACGGACTGGCCCGGCAGAAGCGGGATTCATTCGTTACGCATACCGTCCGTTTGATATTCGGTGGTTGTATTGGGAGGCGAATGGTGGGTTGCTTGACCGTCCGCGCCCAGACTACAAGCAGCATGTGTTCGAAGGGAACCTGTGGCTGGTTACTCAACAGAAACCGCGGCGGGAATGGTCACCTCCGCAGGTGATTTCCAACATCGGGTGCCTAGACCTTATGGACCGGGGGGCAACCTGTATTTCCGCCTGGCTCCGCGACGACGGCCTGGGGCTGGACGGCGACGGACCCCACCGCCGTCCCAACCTGTCACCCGTCGCCCAACGCTATCTGGAACGTCTGGGTCTGGGCGTGGAGGACCTGTTCCACCACGCGCTGGCCGTGCTGCACGACCCCGCCTACCGCGAGGCCAACGCCGGGGCGCTGCGGATGGAGTGGCCGCGCATCCCCCTGCCGGGCTGGCCCGATTGTGATATTGGCGGCGCGGCGGAAGAACTGGCGGCATCGGCGCAACAGGGCCGCCAATTGGCCGCGCTGCTGGACTCGGAGACTGCCGTTCCCGGCGTAACCACCGGAACACTGCGCCCGGAGATAGCATCCATCGGCGTCCCAGCCACCGCCGGCGGACGCAACATGGCCGGCGACGACTTCTCGGTCACAGCGGGCTGGGGCCATTTCGGCACTGGCGACGCCGTAATGCCGGGCCACGGCCGGGCTGAACAACGCCCCTACACTGCCGGCGAACGCGCCGCCCTTGGCGACGCGATAACAACCTTGGGCGAGTCCACCGTTGATGTCTACCTGAACGACCGCGCCTACTGGCGCAACGTCCCCACCGCCATCTGGAACTACAAGCTCGGCGGCTATCAGGTCCTCAAAAAGTGGCTGTCCTACCGCGAGCGCCGCGTCTTGGGCCGCCCGCTAACGCCGGAGGAAGCCGAGCACTTCACCCACACGGCACGGCGTATTGGGGCGATTTTGGGGATGACGACGGAGAAGTAGAGTACGCAAAGACTAAGAGATTGAGGTTGGGCCAAATCAAGCATAGAGAGACGAAAATGACAACCAAAGTTCAACAATGTCCAATCTGGAACGTGAGTGACGGATTGGACGCGATTTACCTTCCCGCCACCAAGATTTATCGGGTAGATGAGTCTCCTCCCGCGGGAGGGGGCTACATTATTCCTGAACTCCTAGTTAATTCAGATGTCGACTATATGACGAACACACAAAAGGCGCGGCTTACCACGTGGTTGATTAGCCAGAGGTTGCAAGGGAACTTACAACCGACCATAACCAAACAAGTTATCGACTCTGTAAAGGATAAACCTGCTCTTCGGGTTCATGACCGGACCGACAGACTGCTTCGCTTTATCGCAGGGTTGTCGGAAACAGTTGCGGATCGTTTTGCAGTTAGTGATAGCACCCTTGCCGCATATGCTTGGTCTGAGTCGACCAGTTGGGAAGAGGTCGCCTATTGCTTGGACTACCTGATGGAAATGGGCTGGATAGCGGGAGACAGATCTGTCTCGGGCGCGGTCTTCGGCACAGTCACTGTAACCGGACACAACCGAATTGCCGATCTGAGAACTAATGCAGACTTTTCCCAAGCGTTCATCGCTATGTGGTTCGATCATAGTACTGCCAAAGCTTATGAAGATGGCATCGAAGCCGGAATCAGGACGCCGGTTTCAACTCCATCCGAATTGACCGCAAGGACCATGTCAATAAAATCGAAGACGAGATTATAGCTGAAATTCGCCGCTCAAGATTCGTGGTCGCCGATTTTACTCAAGGTGAAGACGGGGCCAGAGGCGGAGTGTATTACGAGGCCGGATTCGCGCATGGGCTAGACTTGCCGGTAATTTTCACCTGTCATGAGAAATCTCTGAATAATTTGCATTTCGACACGGCACATTACAGCCACGTAGTTTGGGCTGATCCCTCAGAATTGCGGGAGAAGCTGAGGAACCGGATTCGCGCGGTAATCGGGCAAGGGCCTATAGTAAACCCTAATGCCTGAACCCCCCGTTCCGAATCCTGGAGATTGGCTTGGTGGCCCACTGCGGCGGGACGCTTTCGGGTTTTCCATCCACAGCTTGGTAGCTACCCACGTATGTTCCGGCTGGATCGAAGCCGTTCCACTGCTAGCCTGGGAGCAGTCCTTGTGCTTCCTTAGTTCCCAGGTCCTGTCCGGCAGAATAATTTAGGGCGAGGTGTCCACATGAATGACGAGCTATTTTACGCCGATGCCGTTGAGCTGGCCGAGCGCATTCGGCTGCGTGACGTGTCGCCAGTGGAGGTGACGCAGGCTCATCTCGACCGCATCGATGCCGTGAACCCGGCGTTGAACGCCTTGATCGCATTTCCCGATGGGGTGATGGACCGGGCCCGGGAGGCGGAGGCCGCGGTCCTGCGCGGCGACAATTGGGGGCCGCTCCACGGTGTGCCGTTTACGGTGAAAGACTGCGTGGACACCGCCGGCGTTCGCACTACCCGTGGCTCCAAGCTCTTCGAGGACCACGTCCCGGCGGCCGACGCTACCGTGGTGCAAAGGCTGAAGGACGCCGGCGGAATCTTTATCGCCAAGTCCAATATGCCCGAGTTCGCCCTGTGGTGGGAAACCGACAACCTGGTCTACGGGCGCACCGAGAACCCGTGGATGGTCGGCCGCACCCCCGGCGGCTCCAGCGGCGGGGAGGCCTCGGCCATCGCCGCCGGCATGTCGCCCTTGGGCATCGGCAGCGACGTGGGCGGCTCCATCCGGGAGCCGGCCAACTACTGCGGCATTGTCGGGCTGAAGGCGACCCACGGCCGCATCCCCCTGACCGGCCACTGGCCCGAGGCCTTGCTGCGGTTCATGCACGTGGGGCCCTTGGCTCGCTCGGTGCGGGACGCCGCCATGGGTTTCAACCTGATGGCCGGGCCCGACGGTCTCGACCACTATGCTATCCCGGTTCCGGTACCCGGCGTTTCGGAGATAGCCCCGCCCGCCGGGCTGCGGGTGGCCTGGTGCCCCGAGGGGCCATTCGCCCCCGTTGACCGGGAAGTACAGAATACCGTGGCCGCTGCCGCGGCGGCGCTCGGGGAATTGGGCTGCCTGGTCGAACCGGTGGGGCTGGAGGAGTGGCAGGACTGGCCGGCGCAGCAGATTTCCGCCCGCATATTCTCCGCCGAGGGGAGCCGGTACCTGGGGCCGATAATCGAGGGCCGCCAGGAACTGCTGGCGTTGTCGATGCAGCGCCGCCTGAGCATCCCGCTGCCAGCCTTCGATGAATACTTGGAAGCGATGGAACAGGTGGAGTTGCTCCGGGCCGGCTTGGCGGCTTTGTTCACCCGCTTCGACGTGCTGCTGTGCCCCGCCGGGCCGGTAGCCGCCCATCCCCACGACACGCGCCGCCACGAAATCGGGGCGGAGACAGCTCCGCCGCGCCACGCCCTCACCTGCACCGTCCCGTTCGACCTGACCGGTTCGCCGGCCCTTTCCGTTCCCTTCGGCAGCAGCCGGGAAGGCCTGCCCATCGGCGTGCAACTCGTGGGACGCCACTTCGAGGAGACCACGGTCCTGCGGGCCGGCGCGGCGTTGGAAGAATTGTATCGTCCCAACCGCCAACGGCCGCCTGTCGGCTGAGAAACTGTCTCTTCGCCTTTCCGGCGAAAGCCGGAATCCACGCACGCCAATTGCCGTCATTCCGGCAAAAGCCGGAATCCACGCACGCCAACCGTCGTCGTTTCGGCGAAAGCCGGAATCCACGTAACCCCAACTCCCAGGGACAGCATGCCGGAACGACGGGAGGGGGTCATGGCCCTACTCCGTCTCCCCGGCGAAAGCCGGGGTCCACGTCCCTTCCACGCTTCGGCCATCTCAGTGGTTGGCCGGCGGCCCCCTCCGTCTCCCCGGCGAAAGCCGGGGTCCACGTCCCTGGGGGTTGGGGGCCGACGTGGTTTCCGGCTTTCGCCGGAATGACGGGTGGGGGGGCGAAAGCCGGGGTCCACGTCCCTTCCACGCTTCGGCTATCTCAGTGGTTGGCCGTCGGCCCTACTCCGTCTCCCCGGCGAAAGCCGGGGTCCCCACCAGTGGTTAGTGGTTAGTGGCCGGTGGTTAGTGGCCGGGGTCCACACCCCCGGGGGCTGGGGCTGTCCACTAACCACTGTCCACTGTCCACTGGTCGCGTGGTTTCCGGCTTCCGCCGGAATGACGGGGGGTTGGGGGCGAAAGCCGGGGTCCACGTCCCCTCCACGCTTCGGCCATCTCAGTGGTTCACCGGCGGCCCTACTCCGTCTCCCCGGCGAAAGCCGGGGTCCACGTCCCCTCCACGCTTCGGCTATCTCAGTGGTTCACCGGCGCCCCCCCGTCTCCCCGGCGAAAGCCGGGGCCCCCACCAGTGGTTAGTGGTTAGTGGCCGGTGGTTAGTGGCCGGGGTCCACGCCCCCGGGGGCTGGGGCTGTCCACTAACCACTGTCCACTGTCCACTGGTCGCGTGGTTTCCGGCTTTCGCCGGAATGACGGGTGGGGGGCGAAAGCCGGGGTCCACGTCCTTGGGGGTTGGGGGCGCGTGGGTTCCGGCTTTCGCCGGAATGACGGAGGGGACACGCCGGGAGGCATGCCGGCAGCCCTACAGGGCCATATGACGTTGCCCACCTCTGTGGGAGGTGGGCAACTCGTTCTTCCTCGTTCATCATCCCTGCGGGAAACTCCGGGATGACTCATGTGGGTCTGGGCCGGGATAGCGGGTGGGGGCCCAGGTTCAGCCCTTGAGGTTGGCGTCGAACCAAGCGATGGCTTTGCCCCAGGCGTCCTGCGCGGCTTCCGGGCGGTAGCTGCCCCGGACTTCGCAGTGGAAGCCGTGGCCGGCCCCGCCGTAGTTGTGGAACTCGTGGGCCTTGCCCAGCCTGGCCAACTCGCCGTCGATTTTCGCAACGTCGTCGGGCGTCGGGTTGGCGTCCTCTTCCCCGAATAGGCCCAGGATGGGGCAGGAGATGTTTTCCGACTGGTCGTAGGGCGAGGCGCCGTCGCCCAGGGACCCCATGATGTTGCCGCC
Source organism: Dehalococcoidia bacterium (assembly GCA_034428795.1). Classification (GTDB taxonomy): domain Bacteria; phylum Chloroflexota; class Dehalococcoidia; order Lucifugimonadales; family UBA3495; genus VXOI01. Next base: position 7,759 of record DAOUHF010000145.1, on the reverse strand, counting down.
GTAGAACACGACCGACGCCGAAAGGTCGGATACGCTGGCCGCCGCCAGGTACGACACCCGCCCGCCGAAGCAGAACCCGACGATGCCGATTTTGTCGTTCACGAACGGTTGCGCCTTGAGGTAGTCCACTGCGGCGCGAACGTCGGCGACTATCCCGGCGTCGGTGCACTGCTGCATCCAACCGATGGCGGCCGGCAATTCCTCGTGCAGGCCGGCGATCATGCGGCCTTGGCGGTGGAACATGGCGGGCGCGAGCCCCACGTACCCTTGGGCCGGCAGCCGGTCGGCCACGGACTGTATGTGGGAGTTCACCCCCCAGATTTCTTGGATTACGACGACTGCCGGGTGTGATGCTTCCTCCTCGGGCCGGGCCAGGTACCCCTCCATGCTGCTGCCGTCTACGTCAATGTCAATCCAACTTGCTGGCATATGCTTTTCCTCCTGTTAGCCTGGATGGCGAAATTTTAACACGGAGACGGTAGCCGGTTGGGGCAATCACCCTTCATCCGACCGTTCTCCTCAGACACGTTCTCCCCAGGCACATTCTTGCCAGGCACGCTCTTGCCAGACACGCTCTTGCCAGACACGCTCTTGCCAGGCACGCTTTTGATGGAGAGGGGGTTATTGTCCCTAATCCAGCACCGGCGGACGGCGGCCCCGCATCGCCGATACCTGCTCGTAGGCCGCGGCCACTTGGAACAGCAGGTCCTCCTCGAAACCCTTGGTAATGAACTGCACCCCGATGGGCAGGCCCGACTCGCTCAGGCCGCACGGCACGGAGATGGCGGGCAAGCCGGTGGAGTTGAACGGAGTGGTGCAACGGGAAATGATCCCGGAGCCGGGGCCGCGCACCCGGTGGGTCGCTCCGGCGTGCTCGATGTACGGAGTGTCGATGCGCGGGGCGAAAACGGGGGCGGTGGGCGTCACCATGAAGTCCACGTCCTGCATGACCTGGGCGTATTCTTCCTGAATCAGCCGCTGCACTTTCATCGCCTTGGAATAATGGTGGCCCATGACGAACTGCCCGCCCAGCGTGCGGTACAGCACGTCCGGCCCGTAGTCCTCCCGGTTCGACCGCAGCATGGCCTCGTGGGTTACGATGGCGTCGGACATGGCCGCGATTCGCAGGGCGCCGATGTACTTCATCATGGGCAGGTCGATCGGCACGGTTTCCGCGCCCAGCTCTTCCAGGGCGGCGATGGCCCGGCGCACCGATGACTCGACCTCCGGGTCGAGATCCTCGAAGTAGTAGCCTTCCGGCACTCCCATCCGCAGGCCGCGCACCCCCCGGTCGATCCGGGCGGAATAATCGGCCACCGGTACGGGCACAGTGCTGGGGTCAAGGGGGTCGTGCCCCGCCATCGCTTGAAGCATGATGGCGCTGTCTTCCACCGACCGGGTCATGGGCCCAATGTGATCGCCGTTGAAGCTGGTCACCAGCAGGCCCCGTTGCGAAACGCGTCCGAAGGTCTGTTTCAGGCCAACGACTCCGCAGAAGGTGCCGGGCAGACGCACCGAGCCGCCGAGGTCGGTGCCCAGGGAGGCAAAGGTGATTTCCGAGGCCACGTTGGCCCCGCCCCCGCCGCTGGAGCCGCCGGGTATGTGGTCCAGTCCCCAAGGGTTGTGCACCGGGCCGAAGTGGGGGTTATTGGAGGTTGCGCCGGCGGCGAATTCCTCCAGGTTTTCTTTGCCCAGGATGACGGCCCCGGCCCCGCGGCAACGCCGCACCACCTCAGCGTCCTCCTCCGGCACGTGGTCCGACAGCACCTTGCTGCCCAGGGTTGTGCGAATGCCCGCCGTGGCCAGGTTGTCTTTGAGGCCGATGGGGATGCCTTGAAGCGGGCCCTTGTATTCGCCCCGCGAGATCGCTTCTTCTTCCTCGCGAGCTTGGGCCATCGCTTGATCGCTGAGCAGTGTGATGAAGGAATTGAGGGCCGGCTGGAGTGCGCCGGCCCGCTCCAGGGCGGCGGTAGTAACCTCCACCGGCGACACTTCCCCGGCGCGTATCCTGGGCGCAAGCTCGGCAATAGTCATCTGCAGCAGGTCGCCGTCAACCATCTTAGCTGCCTCCTTGCGATTGGCCCGGTGTTTGGCCGGGTGATTGGCCGGACGAGTAACGCGAGCGGGCCTTTTCCTCGTCCCGCGCCGCCATGCGAATTAACCGGCTCGACATTACGTCCGACAAGTCAAGGTCGTCCAGCCGGGCCAACTCCGCCAGGTAGGAGTCAACTTCCGGCCGGACTAGGTCCAGTTCATCGTCCGTAAGCTCAAATCCCCGGTAGTCGCGGATGATAGCTTTCAACGTATCGTCGGGAACAGCCATCGGCGCCTCCTTAGAATCGCACGGGATCGCCCGGGATCGCAACGGATCGCACGAAATCGCACGAAACTGGCCGAAGTGTATGCCAGCCACCAACCGAAAGCAATCGAGGCGCGACAACAGGGTCATTTACAGGGTCATTTAATTATCCCCTCCCCCATCACATTTTACGGGCCGGGTTTTGTATCATAAACGGGCCGGGTTTTGTATCATAAGAACGCTCCCCTTAAACGGGGGCCTGTGGAGGCAAGTTGCGGAACCTGGCAAATTTCTTGGTGCACCTGTTTGGCCGGGAGGGGGAATCCGGGCACACCTACCTGTCGGTCATCCACGACCGCTGTCTCTATTGTGAAGAGTACATCAGCGATTCCACCTCGTATTTGACCTACCGGGTGTGCCCGTTCTGTCGTTTTCATTACTCGGTCACAGCCCGGGAGCGCATTGAGCAAATGGCGGACCCTGGCAGCTTCAAGGAGACTCACAAGTACCTGAGTTCGGTGGCGCCCCTGTCCTTTTCGCCCCGAGGCCGCTACCAGAAGCTGAAGTCCCAAGACCAAAATCGCACCGGCCTCACCGAGGCAGCCGTAACGGGCCGCTGCCGGATCGACGACACGGAAGTCATGTTGATCGTGCTGGATTTCGGGTTCATGGGCGGCACCATGGGCAGTGTGGTGGGAGAGAAGGTGGCGACCGCCCTCGAATCGGCGGCGCGCCACGGCCTTCCGGCAGTCGCTGTGGTCTCCGGCGGGGGGATGCGGGCCCAAGAGGGGGTTCTCTCCCTGATGCAGATGGCCAAGACCGTGACCGCCGCCAACCGGTTACGGGACGCGGAAGCGCCGTTTGTGGTGGTGTTGGCCAACCCGTCTACGGGCCAAGCCTACGCCAGCTTCGCCAACCTCGCCGACATTATCCTGGCGGAGCCCAAGTCGCTTATCGGATTGTCGCCGCTTCGGACTCTGCAGGAATTCTCCAAGATGCCCCTGCCATTGGACGCCCACACGGCCGAGGCCCACGTCAGCCATGGGCTTTTGGACAACGTGGTGGACCGTGAGGCGCTACAGACGCGGGTGGCGCAACTCCTCAAAATCTTCTGGGGCCAGAAACAGGGCAAGACGAACGGCAAAGAACTCTCCAAAATCGAAACGGACGAGTGCCCGTCGGTAGAGCCCTGGGAGGCCCTGGCGGTGGCCCGCCACTCGGAGCGCCCTGCCGCCCTCACCTATTTCCGCTCCCTGCTGGACCCGTTTATCGAGTTGCGGGGCGACCGGCTGAATAGTGACGACCGCTCCATAATTTGCGGTGTCGGCTTTCTGTGCGGCCAGCCGGTGGCGGTGGTCGGGCAGCAACGCCGCCCCTTGGTGGAGGGCGAGCGGTATCACGTCTACCCCGACGGGCTGCGGAAGGCCCAGCGGGTGATCCGTTTGGCCTCCCGGTTCAAACTGCCGCTGATCACTCTGATTGACACACAAGGGGCCGACCCCGGCCTGGAGGCCGAGGAACAGGGCATCGGCAACGCCATTGCCCGCACGCTCTCCGAGATGCTGGACGTTCCAACGCCCATAGTGTCCGTGGTCATTGGCGAAGGGGGCAGCGAAGGGGCGCTGGCCTTGGGGTTGGCCGACCGCATCCTGATGCAACAGTACGCTATCTATTCGCCGATATCGTTGAACCATAGCCTGGGCCACGACTACCACGATTACATGCTGGACCGGGAGGCCGCCGAGGCGTTGATGCTCACGGCCCACGATTGCCTCGACCTGGGAGTGGCCGACGAGATAGTCGCCGAGCCGGAAGGAGGCTCCCACAACGATCCCAGGGGGGCGGGGGCGGCGTTGCAGACGGCGATCCTGAAACAAATCACCCAGCTCTCCAAGATGTCGACGGGCAAGCTGCTGAAGAAACGCTACCAGAAGTTCCGCCGGATGGGAGAACGGAGCGAATACTCCCAAGAAGCCATGACCCGGGAAGTAGAGCTGCTGATGAGCATCAAGCCGGGGGATGCGCCGCTGGTCCGGACCCACCGCCAAAACCGGCGGCGGAGCCATCCGGAAAAAGAGGCGGCAGGACAGCCGGAAGAAGCCGCGGAAGTCCACGCCGCATCCGACGACTAGGTGCAAACTCAATCTGCTGGTTGCCTGCTGACGAGGCGCCCCCATCCTAACCGTCCCCCATCGGGGGGAAGGGACTTGTTCAGATGTTCCCTAGAGCAACGGTTGAGGAGAGCCAGCCTTTCTCCGTACTAAAAAACTATCTCCAAACCTACGGCCCGCCCTACCCGTCTTTCCCGCCCTACCCGTCTTTCCCGCGAAAGCGGGAATCCACGCGATAGCCTGGCGATTGGCGGTCTCTCAGCAAATTTACCGGGTTCCCTTGAGCGCCGGCACCCCCATCCTAACCTTCCCCCATCGGGGGGAAGGGACTTGTTCAGAGGTTCCCTAAATGTCGGCGCGTGTTACGGCAAAAAAACAGCAGGCGCTCCCTTGGAGGAGCGCCTGCTGTTGAGGCCGATAGTGAGACCCCGCAGGGCTTCGGTAACTAGTTCAGGTTGTACACCCTGGCCGCGTTCTCTCCCGTTATCTTGGCCTTTTCCTCCTCCGTACACTCCATCAGTATTTCGTCAATGATCTGACGGCTTCTGGGGAAGGTAGACTCCGGGTGAGGATAGTCCCCGCCCCACATCAGGCTGTCCACACCTATGATGTCGCGGAGCCTTATGCCCACTGCATCTTCTTGGAACCCCAAGAATACGTTGCGGTGGAAGTAGTCACTAGGGAGCATGTCCTCCTTAAACCGGTACGGGGTAAACTCGACTTGCCTCTGGTTATAGGTGTAGTCGATCCGGTCCAGGAAATGGGGCACCCAGGACAGCTCCATCTCAACCGCCCCTACCTGTAGCTTCGGATAGCGCTCGAATACACCGGTGAATATCATCTGGCCGATTGACTCCCGTACCCAGTGGCCTACGTTGCTCAAGAACCACGGGGGAACGGAGCGGAGATTCTGAAACTCCTGGCCTGGACCCGGACGGTTTGTGGCGATGTGCAGACTAAGCGGTATCTGCAGGTCTTGGGCCGCGGCCCACAGAGGGTCGTAAATCGGCAGACTGTACGGTCGCTCCTCAGGCGGGTATACGGAGGTCATGGCGCCCACAAAACCCAGCTTCGCACACCTCTCCAGTTCCTTTATACCCTCCTCCACGTCGTCTACGTTGATCATGGCGATCGACTTGAGCACCTTGGGGTACGCGCTGCAGAACTCAGCGACCCAGTCGTTGTAAATTTTGAAGATGTGGGTCAGGAGATCGCCATCCGGAATGCTGTAGAGGAGAAGACCGGTGCTCGGGTAGACAATACTCATGTCAATCCCGTCGATTTTCATGTCTTTGACATGTTCTTCAGGGATATATCCCCCAAGCCGTGTGCGGTCTATCGTATCCCGTTCCATCGACACTTCTTCCGGCGCCTCAAACCTCAAGCCGGCCTGCGTCCCAAGTTCAACCCCAACCACCGCATAGCCATCGCAGTACCACCAATCGGCGCCATGTTCCTCGCGGACGATCCGCGGCACTCGATCTTTGTATTTGCTGTCAGCCCTGCTCGTCCACAGGTCTGCCGGCTCCACTACGTGGTTGTCCGAGGATATGACCCTGTAGTCAGCCATTTTTCAGCCCCCTAATTTTTACTTGGTAACCCTCGCGCCAGCGCGTGTTTACCTGGAATTTCCTGTTTCACGTTGTCCCGGCGCAGTCAAATGACGCGACCGGAGTATATGCCAGCCTGCGAACGACGGTCAACTATCATCTTCCACGCCACCGGTACGATTTCGTAGCTGCCGGAACCCCAATTAGCACGGTGCGTGAGCCAGGGCTTGATCGTGTTCGCCTATTCGATTTCTGCTACAATCGCCGCGAAAAGCAGCCATCAATACACGGAGGCGATGCCATGATTGATCTCGTAATCAGGGGCGGGCAGGTGGTGACACCTTGGGGTGTAGGCGACTGGGACGTGGCCGTCGCCGGAGACAAGATAATTGCGGTAGCGACTCCGGGCTCCTTAACAGATGAGGTCGGCCGCGTAATCGATGCCTCTGGGAAGATCGTGGTGCCGGGCGGCATTGAGCCCCACGCCCACGTTTCCATGCCCATCTGGACGTCTGTCACCCAGCACCCCCATGTGGCCCCGGCCACGCCGATGCGCCCTCCCGCGGAAACGGCGCCTCCCGAGGAGGCTACCCGCTCCGCCTTGTTCGGCGGCACGACCACCATCCTCGATTTCGCTCACGTGGAGCCCTCAACCGACGTCTTCAGCGCCATCGAGGAAAAGAACGCGCTCTGGCGGGGCAACTCCTACTGTGACTATTCTTACCACTGCATGTTGTTGGGAAACATTCCAACCAACGTCGTGGACCAGATACCCGAGGCCATTCAACAGGGCTTCCCTTCATTCAAAGTATTCACCACCGACATCATGCCCGCCTCTCGCATACCTCCGGGCGTGGGCTGGCAAATGCGCATGGGCCACATAACGGCGGTTATGGAACAGGTGGCCGCCAACGGCGGCCTCTTGACCGTTCACTCAGAAGACGACGACATGGTCAAGTACAACTACGAGAAGCTGGACCGTGAGGAGCGGACCGAGTGGTTTAACATGCACGAAGTCCACACCAACATGGTGGAAGACGTATCCTTCCGGCGGATCCTGCGCATGGCCGAATGGACCGGCGCGGCGGTGTATTTCGTCCACGTCAGCGCCAGGGAAGGGGTGAACGCAATACGTGAGGGCAGAGGGCGGGGCCAGGCCGTGTATGGCGAGACTCTCCACAACTACGCCTGCTTTAACGCTGAGGCCTACAAACAGCCTGATGGGATGAAGTATCACACCTACCCGTCTCTCAAATCCGAAGCTGACCGGCAGTCCCTGTGGGACGGGCTGCTCAATGGAGACCTCAACACCATGGCCACCGACGAGTTCTGCTCGACGTACTCGGTCAAAACCCAGGGCAGGACTATCAACGACGTTACGGGAGGCCATAACGGCACTGAGGCCCGTATGGGAATCACCTACAGCGTCGGTGTGGGCGACCTGGGAATGTCACTCCAACGCTTCGTGGACGTGACTTCGGCCAACGCCGCCAAGATCATGGGCCTCTACCCGCGCAAGGGCGCCATCGCCCCGGGCAGTGACGCGGACCTGGCCCTCATCGATCCCAGCATCCGCCGGAACCTGGACCTGAGCGACCTCCACATCAGCGACTACAGCATCTGGGAGGGCTGGCCCATCAACGGATGGCCAGTGACCACGATCGCCCGGGGCAAAGTGGTGGTGGAAAACGGCCAGTTCTTTGGTACTTTGGGATCAGGCCAACTCGTCCCGCGGAAGATCGACCAGGACGTCCTTCACCGGCCTGCTTGCTAACGCGGTTTCCCTTATCTTCGTAGAG
>DAOUHF010000144.1:0-1799 GCA_034428795.1 Dehalococcoidia bacterium | reverse complement strand
CGGAGAGCTCGCCCTCGAACAGCTCCCGCCTGACCTCGAGCCCCACGACGAAGAAGAAGACCACCATCAGGATCTCGTTGATCCAGAAGTGGACCGTTCGCGTGAACACGTGTTCACCGAAGCCCACGGAGACGGGAGTGTGCAGCAGGTGCTCGTAGGTGGACGCCCACGGAGAGTTCGCCCAGACGAGAGCGATCACCGCCGTGACCAGCAACAGGATCCCACTCGACGCCTCCACATGGAGGAACTTCTCAACCGGGCGTGCGAGCTCGAGAGCGAGCCGACGAGCGCGGGGGGACGCTCCGGGCGGGAGACCCCGGGGACCCTTGCCTGCGCTCATCGCTCTCCACCTCGAGTGGCGACTCCGTCGGCGCAGGCATTAGGCTCGGCTTGCATGTCTGGAATGCGGTCCAAGGACAGTTCGAGGCCAATACCGAATAGGAGCAGCACAGCTCCGAGCTCGGCGAGCACTTCGACCTGGTGGAGATCCTGAACGAGTTCCAGTGCATAGGGTCCGATCGCCGCGCCGGCGACGATGAAACCCGCGATGGACGGCACTTTCAGGCGGCGCAGAAGGACGACGACGACGACGGCGGCCGCGAGAATGATAACCAGGTCCTGGAGGAAGACCAGCTCAGTCATCGGTTCGCCCGTAACCGAATCGCCAGTGGCGTGGAGCGCCGCCGCAACCTATGGCTCATGGAGCCGGCACCCGTGCCGAGAGTTGACCGGACTGATTTTTTTGTACCAACCGTAGTGAGAGCTTACATCGCCGGGCAGCATTGTGTCGGTGTTTGGGAGTAATCTGGCATCCGGGTTGAACTTTGCCTCTCAGCTGCCGCTAGAGACCACGCTGGGCGGAGCCACGATAAACATCGGGGGCGTAGAGGCGCCGTTGTTCTTCACCAGTGATGGGCAGATCAACGCCCAAATCCCGTTTGAGCTAGCCCCCAACAGCCGGCCGCACGTGGTCGTGCAGACGAGGCGTGATGGGAGCGGGCCGGAGGTGGTTACGGTACCGGAGACCATCACGCTGGCCGAGGCACGGCCCGGGATTTTTAGCACCAACCAGCAAGGCAGCGGACAGGGAGCGATCCTGGACGTGCAGAGGCGGCTGGTGGACAGCGCGGCGCCTGTTGCAGCGGGTGCAATCATACAGGTATTCGGCACCGGGCTGGGCGCGACCAATCCCCAGGTGGCCTCGGGCCAGGCGCCAGGAGCTGAGCCGATGGCGCGGGTGGTGGTGCCGGTGGAGGCACAGGTGGGGGGCAAGCCAGCGACGGTGCACTTTGCCGGGCTGGCGCCTGGCTTTGTAGGGCTCTATCAAGTGAACGTGGAAGTCCCGGCGGATGTAGAGGCGGGCCCGGCCGTGCCCCTGCTCCTGCTGCAAAACGGCGTCCCGAGCAACACCGTCACCCTCGCCGTGCAATAACCTGCTTCGCGTTGCTCCAAGCCACTGAGTACAAGACGCTTACCCACACTAGTAGTGTTTACCGATGCTGCCACGCAGGCCACTTGGCTGTATAACGCGCTAACCGGACAAGTGCCTGGATTCCCTTCGGGGAAGTAGACCTCGCGCAAAAGGCCGATAGTCCCCACAAGCGGGCTAGCGTTTACCTATGTTCCAGCCTGGATGGGCGCGCGCGCGATTCTGACAAGTGTGGTTGCGCCGCTGCTTGGGTGGGCTTGCGAGGCTTCCGTCCTGGGGCCGAGCGCGAGTGCGTGATGGTACCAGCCCCCGCCAGCATCCTGAAATTCGGAATGACACATAATGACGTTATGTGACGCCCGGCAGGCCC
>DAOUHF010000143.1:0-5992 GCA_034428795.1 Dehalococcoidia bacterium | reverse complement strand
TGCTTTTGAGAATTAGCCGATTCCCAATCCCAATTATGCTCGTCGCACTGCTGGCTGTGACCGCGTGCGGTGGCTCGGACGAATCCACAGGATGGGATTTGCTTCCCAGCAGTGACGAATCTGCTGGGCATCCGGGTGCGCCAGGTGAGCTGGGGGCCGGAGCCGCTGCTGCTGCAGGTGCTGCTGCCGCCCCTAGAAACTCGGACGGAAACCCCGATTCTCCCCAAGTCGTCGTTTTCTTAGCGACGATTATATATGTAACAGTGGGTTCTTGAACCGTATTACAGATACTATCATGCCACATAAGACTATAATACGTCTGTATGGCGTAGCGCGAAACCCGGCCAATGGCTTTCCGGCCAGACTTCTAGGTTTCTTCCCGTCGACGTTGTTCTAGGACGCGGGGCAGGTCGTCCGGCGCTGAGCCGCGGCGGAGGAATCCCCTTCGCGTCCGGTGTCCGTACTCCACAGTAAGGATTGGAATTCCCTTCCGTCACGGCCGGCTTCTGCCGGCCTCTTCCCGTCCGGCCTCACGGCCCCGTGGTTCTCGCCGCCGCAGGGGCACCGGCAGACGTTTCCCTGGGCGAACCAGCACTGGCTGCGGCAGTGGGCCCGCGGGAAGACGCCGGCGTTCATTCCGGCGCCGGGCCGGACCGGAGCAAACGGCGCCAGTCCTTGCGGTGTATCTTCCATCGCCGTTCCCGGTCGTTCCGTCCGCAGGCCGGGTCCATCTTCTGGCAGCTGACGTGTCTCCGGGCCGGGACCGGCTCTGGTCTCAGGTTGGGCTTTCCCATTACTTTCTGGTCCTCCTTTGCCGCAGCGCGTTTTTCTGGTACAGTCTTGCCGGCCACCACCTCCTTCGGCCCGGTTAGTCACCTTCCCAGGGTGAATGATAAATCCGGCTGAATTGTCATTCATTTACCGTTCTTATTACTTACTTTTGCCCTTTTTTGGCCTATTTCCCCCCTCGGCTTCGCCCGTTTGGACTTTTGAGCGTTTCTTTCCCGCCTTTTAGGGGGAAGTTTCGCCGTCTTGTTCTAACATGGGGCCGGAAACGGCTTCCTGGCGCGTTTCCGGGGATCGCCGGGGGTTGTTGCCTCAGAGCCCCGGGAGTTCGGGGTGGCCCTGCCTTCTCAGGACCATGTCCAGAGGCAGGGGTTCGGTGTGGTGGCAATCGGGCCAGGCGGTGCAGCCGAGGAAATCTTTTCTTGTGTTCTGGTTGGTCCTGACGCTCAGGGGCTGGTTGCACTCCGGGCAGTTCTTGGCCGAGGTCCTCGGTTGTACCGGTTCCATCTTTTCCTCTTTCCGTTCAGGGTTTTCGCCGGCCCGGAGTTGGGATCCCTGTCTTCCGGCGTTGGGGTTGGCCGTCCTTGTGAGCCAGGCTGGCGCCGCGCTTCTTGAGAGGATCGCTTTTCGCGCTTTTGCCTGCGTTGGGAAATGCCGAGGCGAGGCTGGCTGACGACCGTGTCGCGGGAGCCGTTTTCGCCGCTGGAGCGGTCTGTCCATGACGCGTCCGGGAGGCGGGTTTGACGATGCCTGGGGTGGCGATGGTGGCGCCATGAGTCGAGGGTAGAGCAATTCCCGGTCTCGCGGTTTTGTCGCGTTATCGGGTTGCGGATGGGCTATGCCGGGGGGGCCTGTGGATTTTGGCTTCCGGGGAGGGAGTTCAGGGTGAGGGCTGGCTGGAAGAAGCGTCCTGTGGCGGGTTTATCCGGTCGCTCCGGGCAGTCTGCCGTCTTTTCCGTCGCACCGCCGGCGGTTTCCTGCGTGACGGGAAGTGCGGGTTCTGGGGATCTGTCGCTCCCGGGTCTCCGGGCCCGTTTCCGCTTGTGGAATTTCGTGCGGCCCTCGTCGTTTCGTTCGCAGGCTCCCGAAGCTGTCGTTGTATACCATGCCGGTTACTCCTGTTCTTCGAACACCAAGGGATATTCCCGCGTGAGTTCCCGCCAGGTTATTCCCTCGTCGGCCCACCAGGTGTGGTTCACCGTGTTGTCGTCCCAGTCGAAGTTCTCGATGGCGCCTGATCGCCCTTCAGAGAGCAGTCGCTGATATATTGTCCGCCAGGGGATGCAGTGGGGCCAGACGGAGGCTTGGCGAATCGGCGTCGCCGCGGCCAAGGCGGTCCGACAACTGGCGGACCAACCCATCACCGACACCCGCTTGTGTGACATGGCCGGAATGTCCGATGCGACAATGGCGTCGGACCAATGCACCAACAGCATGTTAGCGGAGCGACATCACAGGGAGCGCACCGCCTCCTCGATCTTCCGGGTTGCCTCGGCGTAGTCGGTGCCCGGGGGGAAGACCAATGGCTTCCCGAAACGCACCGATACTGCTTCCCGGCTCTTCGGTCCGGCTATCCCACCCCTGGACTTCCCGTGGTTGACCAGGCGCAGCGGGACCACGGGCACCCGCCCGTCCACGGCCAGCAGCCCGGTGCCGGTCTGGAAGGGAAGCATCGGCTGGCCCACGTACTGCTCACCTTCGGGGAAAAGTCCCACGTTCCAGCCCCGGTCTAGAACGCTGCCCAGGTGCTCCAAGCTCGGCCTGATGGCGCCCTCCCGGTACAGGGGGAAGGCGTTGCCCACCAGCGATGCCACCACGGCCACCCAACGTTTGGCGAAGGTGTACTCCGCAGCGGCAGCGTAGCTCATCCGGCGGCGCAGAGGTCGAGGGAGAGTCTTGAGGACCAACATGCTGTCCCACTTGACCGCGTTGTGGTTGATGGCGAAGACCACCGGACCTTCCAGGCCCTTCAACTCCTCCAGCCCGGACACTTCCGGGGCGTACATGGCGCCGAGCCAGGGGAACAGCACCGAGTGATGGATGGCCTCCCGTAGGTTGGTACACCAGCGGGCCAGGGGCCACTGGTAGAACTGTACGTTGGGTCCACCGGCTTGTGCCCGCTCAGTCACCAACGCTTGCAGACCGGCGAAGGTGGTTGACGCCCCCAGCACCGACTCGTCGATGTACACGCCCATCTCCTGCTCGATCAGCGACAGCAGTTCCACCCGGCCCAGCGAGTCCAGTCCTAGGTCGTCGCTCAAAGAATGCTCCGGCGTGACTATCGCAACCGGGACCTGGGCCACTTGCGCCACCAGTTGGACAAGGGGATCGGCCTGGTCCGAAAGCGGGGCCTGGGACGGCGGCTGTGCATTTGCGGTCTCGGAATCGACGTTCTTGATATGGTCCAGGACCAACGCCTTCCTGACCTTCAGGGTGTGAGTCCTCGGGAAGTCTTCCTCGGGCCATACCGAGTGGCTGGTGATCCGCTGGTGGTCCGCCAGCCGGGAGTTCACGGAGTCGATGATCGCCCGTGAGTCCTGGAGGCCGTTGGAGGAATTGTCCAGGAGCAGGACGGCGTGTACTGTCTCAGCGGCGCTGGTCTCACCGGGAAGTCCGACAACCACGCCCTCTATGACGTTGGATTCAGCGTTCAATTGCTGCTCGATGTCTTCGGGGTAAACGTTCTGACCGTTGGTCAGGACGATCAGGTCCTTCTTCCGCCCCTTCAGGTAGAGACGGCCCGCGTCATCCATATACCCCAGGTCCCCGGTCTTGTACCACTCGCCATCGAATGCGGCTTCAGTGGCTTCCGAGTTCTGCCAGTAGCCCGGTGTCACGTTCGGCCCGGCGGCTAGAACCTCGCCATCCTCGGCTATGCGGACCCGTTGTCCGGCCAGAGTCCTGCCCACCGAGCCTAGCACCCGACCCGACTCCGGGTTGAATGTCACGACGGGGGCGGCCTCGGTCGCACCGTAGCCTTCCACGATGGGAACGCCCAAGTTCTCCCACTTACGGGCCAGGATTGGGTCGAGGAAGGAGCCGCCGGTGAACACGCAGCGCAGCCCGCCGCCGAAACGCCGGTGGACGGTGGCGAAGAGCTTTCTCCGGGCGGCCATCGGCAACTTGGGGGCGAGGCGGTGCATCTTTTCCCAGATGGCTCCCTTTCCCTGGCGTTGGACTTCCCGCTCGATGCCGTTCATCAGCAGTTGCAATCCCTGGGGTACCAACAGCAGCAAGCTGATGCGGTTTTCCTGGAAGGCCTTGAACAGGAAGGTCGGCTGGCGGCTGACCGGGTAGACGACCCGCGCCCCGGACAGGAGCGGCACGAGCAGGCCGCCGCACTGCTCCAGCATGTGGCTCAGGGGGAGCAGGGAGAGGATGCGGTCCGATTCCCGGCCCACGAATATCCGGGCCACGGCCTCGGCGTTGGTGGTGATGTTCCGGTGGGTCAGCATCACGCCCTTGGGGTCGCCGGTGGTGCCGGAGGTGAACATTATCTCGGCCAGGTCGTCCGGGCCAAGGTTGACCGAGGCGGGAACGCTGGGGCAACCCGCTGCCAGTTGGTCGAGTTCCTCCAGGTGAAAACACGGCATGTCCCCAACAGGGGCCGTGTCAATGCGCCGGGACACCAGGGCGAGCCTGGGCTCCGTGAGCCTGGCCACGCGGGACACGAAGTCCGGAGCGCTGCGCACGTCCAGGGGCACCGGGACAGCCCCGGCGCGGAACGCCCCGAAGAAGCCGATGACCCACTGGGGCATGTTGGGACCCCAGAAGATGACCCGGTCGCCCTTCTGGACGCCCTGGTCCTGGAGCCATGAAGCCGCCTGCCCTGCGGCCTCCCATAGCTGTCGGTATGACCAAGCCAGGTACTTGAACGACGGCTTCACCAGGAGCGCGGGGTTGGGGCCGTACTTCCTCGCGGATTCATCCAGCAGGTCAACTAGCGTTTCCACCTCAATCCCCCGTGAGCGTTTGAGTGAATAGTAGCAAATCCCATCGGCTGCATACAATTGTTGGTGCGGCCGGAAAGCCGAAGGAATTCCCGTATGGGAAGAGGAGAGACGCCGCCACGCCTGACGTCCGGGTGGCGCTAGTAGTTACCATTGTTGTGTCCGAATCCGGGCCGTGTAGAGGGGAGTAACTGGAGAAGACACCGGGCTGGTACGATCGTGCTGGGCGGTGTTGCTAAGGACGAGACCGAATTGACAGTGGCGCAGAAGGTCTTGGCCGTTAGAATCGGCGGCCGAGACCAAGTATACTGTCCATAGTGTCAAGGGCGGCGAGAAGGTGTACCACTGCGGCTGTTGACGTTCAGCGAAAATGTCCTCGCTAACTGGCCAGCAGAAATGTCACATTCACCCCATGGAGAATGTGACTTTGACTCAAAAAGAACAGGCAAGACTTCAGGTCCTGAACAGCTTCCTCACGGAGCACATTGCCCTGGACCAGGCGGCTGAACTGATGGGAGTCAGCCCGCGCCACACCCGGCGCATCCTGGCAGCCTATCAGGAGAGAGGCGCGGCTGCCCTCGCCTTGGCGGAAATTGGCGCATTGCCGATGGTGGCCGCGTCAGCTGAAATCGGCGAAGAGATGCAGCAACGTGAATGGCTGGGTGGTGGTGGCCTGTAGGTGTTGGCTGGAATAGGTATTTGGCAGGTGCCAGGCGGCACTGGCGTCGGAAAATGCGCTCTGCTCGGCTGTCCGGATTGACCGGGAGTCCATATGATTCTTGACTTGTGTAATAGCCCTGGTTAACGGAGATACTACAACGTAGCCGAGCATCACGGCGTAGTCATGGCCCAGAGAATACGTTCCTTGCACGAAGCGGCAGACGCCGCAGAGAACGTACGCACGGGCCAGTGAACGGCCAGTACCGCGGAGTTTTTTGGCTTCAGCAGCTAAGTATTTTCTGTTGTCGCGGGGAATCACGAGATAGTGAAACGTGAAGTCAGGCTCTGAGATCTGACTGGGCTGGCCTGGTATGGTGCGGATTGGCCGCAGGACAAAATTGACTATGTCGCTGTCGCTGCCTGCATAAATCTCTTCCATGGCGTCATTCAAGCGTTGGCTGATTGCGTTTTCAGTCATATTGCCATCAACAGTTCTCCCGGCTTGTAACCGCGTGATGCCGTCCGAAAGGAGTTGCAGAACTGTGGAGACGAACTGGCTGCTTATTAAAGTCTTTGATGCTTGGCTGGTTGTAGAG
>DAOUHF010000142.1:0-3699 GCA_034428795.1 Dehalococcoidia bacterium | reverse complement strand
TCCTGCGAGGCCCCGCACTCCACGCAAAGGAGATGGTGATGATGGCCCCGGTGGCTCAACTGATAATGGAGTTCGCCGTCTTCCAGAAGCACCCGGCACACGACGCCGGTCTCGATAAGGATCTTGAGGGACCGGTATATGGTGGCCCGGCCCAAGCCGGGCAACTGCCGGTACAGCCCCTCGGCGGTGAAATGGCGTTTCTGCCCGGCCACCGCCTGGATGACCGACCGCCGCGGGACCGTCGACCGGTAGCCCCGCTCTCCGAGTGTTTCCAATATCTGCTCGGCTAGCTGTGAACTGCGTCTGCGTGTCGCCATATCTTATTGATACCTTGAATCTGTTGGCAATTTAGCAAACAGCCCACGCGATTGTCAATGCCGATTCCAGGCAGGACTCTGGGGTTATTGGGGGAAGGGACTTGTGAGCGCCGGCGCCCCCATCCTAACCTTCCGCCATCCTAATCTTCCCGCATCGGGGGGAAGGGACTTGTTCAGGCGTTCCCTAGATGAAACGGGTTTTGGCCCAGCCTTCTTCGAAGGGAGTGTTGAAGATGGTCGCCGATTTCTTGCGCTTGAACATCCACCGGCCGTCGACCCTCACGTACTCTTCGTCGTCGATGCCAGCCCTCCACATGGCCCGGCCGCCGTCGCTGACGGTGCAGGGCATGAACAGGTACCAGCGGGCGCGGGCGGTGTCACCGGCGACCTCAATTTTGGGGTTTAATCCGTAATGGAGGGCGAAGGTGAAATAGCTGGAGATGCCCCGGAAAAATTCCCGGATCGCCTCCCGCCCTTCGAAGTTGCCCAACCCGTCGCTCTCCCACACCGCGTCCTCCACGAACAGCGCCGCGATTGCGTCCGGGTTGTAGTTGTCGTCGCAGGCGGCCGCGTAGGTTGCCTTGAGATTCCGTATCTCGTCGGCCGCCTCCAAGTCCCGGACCCGGCCTTCCAGCTCCGCTAGCTTGGCTGCCAGGTTGGTTGCTTGTTCGGTAGACATTTCTCTGCTCCTTAGATGTTCGTAGCCGACCGAATTATAGCCTGAATCAGGATTCCCCTGATTGCGGGATTTTCAAGATTGGCCAATCCCAGAGGCCTGTTGATCCCGATAATCCTGATTCCTGGCTCAGACAATGCGTGGCAAATAAGAATCTGCATAGATGGATTTGACGTAATTGCCCGGTTATCGTAGAGTCCGTTGCAGTTCAGGTTAGAATCCGCACAGGTTAGAATCCGCATAGGAAGGAAGGTGAGCGATGGCTTTTGATCTTCTCATAAAGAACGGACGTGTGGTCGACGGGTCTGGGGGCCCCGAGTTCCGGGCCGACGTGGCGGTGAGCGGCGGCAAGATCGTGGGGGTCGGACGGTTCAACGAGTCCGCCGCACGCGTAATCGACGCCGGCGGCCGGGTCGTCGCCCCTGGCTTTATCGACCACCATACCCACTTCGACTCCCAGTGCATGTGGGACCCCATCGTGAACTCGACCTCGCTCAACGGCAATACTTCGATCATCGTCGGCCAGTGCGGCGCGGTCATCGCGCCGGTCCGGCCCGGAGACGGCGACTGGTACCTGGAAATGTTCGACAAAATGGAAGGAATCCCGATCCGGTCCCAGCGGGCCGGCGTCGACTTTGCTTGGGAGTCCATTCCGGAGTACCTGGACGCCATCGGACGCCGCCGGGGCATCAACGTGGGCGCGTTCGTCGGCCATTCCGGCGTGCGGCGCTACGTGATGGGCGAAGCCGCCCAAGAGCGGGAGGCTACCGCCGCGGAAATCGAGGCCATGAAGCTGGAAATCCGCAAGGGAGTCCTGGCCGGTGCGCTGGGGTTCAGCGTCGCGGATTTCGCCGCCCAAGGCGAGGAGATTTTCGGCGTGCGCGTGCCGTCCTCGGTGGCGAACGACGAGGAACGCTACGCATTGGGCGACGTTCTCGGCGAGTTGGGCACCGGTGTCTTCCAGGTCAGCGGCGGCGCGGCCGGCGGCTACACCGAGCCGGCCCGGATCGCCCAGGAACTGTCCCGACGCACCGGGCGCCCCGCCATTTACAACCTGCTGGCCCAAGAACTTAGCAAGCCCGACGAATGGAAGGAGCACCTCCAAATGTTGGAGGATGCTTTCAAGTCCGGCGCCAGGGCTTACGCTTCCTGCCTGTCGGCCACTGCGGGCCCCATCTTCGACCTGAGAGCCGGGTTGGGCGGTCTGGAAGATGAGGACATGATCAGCCCCACCACCGTGTTCCAGGGCATGCCCACTTGGGACTCGGTCATGGCCCAGCCGGTGGAAGACCGGATACGCTCCTTCCGCGACACCGAAATCCGCAGGGCGTTGAGCGTCGAGGGCGTGGAAACCGAGGGTACCCACCGCTATCGCATGAACCGGGGTACGCGCACCATGAGCTTCAACCGCCGCTGGGACCTGGTCGAGGTCTACATGGCCCATGAAGAGCGCAACCGGCGGTACAGCGGCATGAGCGTCGAGGAGATTGCCCAGCAACAGAACAAGGGGATTATGGACGCGTTCCTGGACCTGGTGCTGGACGATGATCTGCGGACCAGTTTCCAGGTGATCGACCGGAACAGCGACGCCGATTCGCAGCGCGAGATTCTGGGATCGCCCTACACCGTCATAGGCACCACCGACGGCGGCGCCCGGCCCGACAAGGGAGACCGGACGACCTACAGCACTTACCTGCTGGGCCACTGGGTCCGGGAAGAGGGCGTGATGACCCTGGAGGACGCTGTCTACCGGATGACCGGCAAGACCGCGCTGATGCACGACCTGCACGACCGCGGCTTCATCCAGGCCGGCAAGGCGGCCGACATCACCATCTTTGACCCCGACACCATCGGGATGAAACCCCGCGAGCCGATGTACGAGTTCCCCGGCGGCGAAATGCACGTGAAGCAGGGCGCAACCGGAATCGACTACGTCATCGTCAACGGCGAAGTCCTGCTGGAGAACGGCGAACACACTGGGGCCCTCCCCGGCCAGGTCCTCCGCGGCCCCTACTACCAAGGGTAAAGTTAGTATCTGTTAGGGACACGGCCAAAACCAAGCGTGAGTCATCCCGGAGTTTCCGGCAGGGATGATGAACGAGGAAGAACGAGTTGCCCACCTCCCGAAGAGGTGGGCAACGTCATCCAGGCCCTGTAGGGATGCCGCCACCCCTTCCGTGTAGGGTATCCCTTCCGTCATTCCGGCGAAACCCGGAATCCACGCCGCCTCCGCGTCGTCTGTATGCCTGCGAGTAGGCGCAGGGGGCACACTGTACGGTATCCTTTCCGGGTACGGTATCCCTTACGTGTA
Source organism: Dehalococcoidia bacterium (assembly GCA_034428795.1). Lineage (GTDB taxonomy): Bacteria > Chloroflexota > Dehalococcoidia > Lucifugimonadales > UBA3495 > VXOI01. Next base: position 395 of record DAOUHF010000142.1, on the reverse strand, counting down.
GGGCATTCCTTCCGTCAATCCGACCCCCCACCCGTCATTCCGGCGAAAGCCGGAAACCACGCCGCCTCCGCGTCGTCTGTATGCCCGCGAGCAGGCGCAGGGCCACACTGTACGGCGTCCCTTCCGTGTACGGTATCCTTCCGTGTAGGGTATCCCCCTTCCGTCATTCCGCCTCCCTTCCGTCATTCCGGCGAAAGCCGGAAACCACGCCACCCCCCAACCCCCAGGGACAGCGCTTCGACTCCAGACGACGGTCAACCACTGAGGGGACGTGGACCCCGGCTTTCGCCCCCCACCCGTCATTCCGGCGGAAGCCGGAAACCACGTCGGCCCCCAACCCCCTGGGACGTGGACCCCGGCTTTCGCCGGGGAGACGGGGTTGGGTCGCCAGGGAC
>DAOUHF010000141.1:0-1832 GCA_034428795.1 Dehalococcoidia bacterium | reverse complement strand
CACATAGTGGGAAACCGCCCCCCATGCCTTCTCGGAGGCCTGAAGCAGATCGCCTTTACGTAATTCGTCCTCGGCGTGCTCCAAGAACTGAGTGCTAATCTCTCGATGTTGCTCCGCCGTGGCCACGTTCATTTCCCAGAATAAGCTTTGGGCTCGGTGTACTCAATTAGAGAGAATTGTCCCTCAATCTCCAGAAACCGGATAGTCGTCTCTACGCCGTGCACGTCAATCAGATGGAGGCATTCTCCTATCGTGAAATGCGCGGCAGGTGTTGCGAGTCGCCCGTTGATGGCGATGTTGTCACCATAGAGATAACCGCCCTTGTGAGGATTGAGTCTTCCCTCAATCCCCGGGATATATCCTGTGCCGCGGGTAAAGAGCAGTGCCCTCTTATCGTCCTTTGACGGCTCTAACTCCACGGGCACGATTTCTGATTTCCCCGGAATAATGGTTGTATGGAAAGGTAGATGGCCCTCCGCAGCTACAAGCACCTTCATTTCCTGATCGGTGCGGTATAGGTCCAGACGGCACTTACCGTCGGCGTCGGTCTGACCGGTGAGGTATCTTCCGTCAGGATAGGCTACCAGCACCGCAACCAGCCGCTCCCTTGTTCGTCTTGATCTCAAATACCACGTCTGCCATACATTCACCGGTCGCCTGGACTCAGCAATACCTGGTCATCACTTGGACTTGAATTATCTCACCCTCACCCGCATCTCTGCCGTAAGCGGCGTGGTGGGCGGTGCAGGACTCGAACCTGCGGCCTCCTGCGTGTAAAGCAGGCGCTCTAACCAACTGAGCTAACCACCCTTTGCCCGGTTATCATAGTCCGGGTGTCCGATCCTCGTAAAGAGCCCGGCCTGGCGCCGGGGTAGCCCGCTATTATGACCAAGCTCCCTGCCCCAATGTTCCCAAGTGGCATATAATCAAGGTCAAAGCAGGCCATTCGACATAACGGGAGGACCAGAGATCATGTCGCACCACAGCCACCGTACAATTTATGTGGGCATGCACGACGGCGTTTGCGCCGTTACCAGCGAGGACGACGGCAAGAATTGGCGGCAGGGGCCGGTCACGACGCTGCCCCATGCCGCGTCGCGTTTGACCGCAAGCCCGGTCAACCCGGAACGGGCCTACCTGGCGGCCTACGAGGCCGGCGTTTACCGCACCGACGACGCCGGCGTTACCTGGCGGCACATCGACTCGTACCCCACCGAATACGCCCACAGCGTACTGGCCCATCCCGTGGAACCCGATGCAGTCTATGCCGGAAGCGAGCCGGCGGCGGTCTTCCAATCGAAGGACGCCGGAGAGAGCTGGCAGGAGTTCCACGGTTTCCGGGAGGTGCCGGAATCGACAGCGTGGGGCTTTCACGCGCCGACCCGCGACTCCCACGTTCGCGATCTGCGTGTATCGCCGGGAGACCCCAACCACCTGTACGCCGGTATCGAGGTGGGCGGCATGGTACGCTCCAGGGACGGCGGCAATAGCTGGCAGCAGCTACCGGGGCTCGACGACGACATTCACTGCGTGACCCTCAGCAGCACCCGGCCGCAACGGGTATACGTCGCCACCGCCAGCGCACCCTATCGGACCGACGACGGGGGAGACCATTGGGAGTTGATCAACGACGGTCTGGACCGCCGCTACACCCTTCACGTCGCCGCGGCCCCCGACGACGCGGACTTGGTGCTGGTCACGGCGTCGGAAAACGCCCGGCGCAACAACCCGCAATTCTACCGCTCCACCGACGGCGGACAGAGCTGGCGTTTGGTCGAGGGGCTGGGCTCGGGCGAGAACCCGGAGGACATGGTGGTCGCTTTCGAGTGGGA
>DAOUHF010000140.1:0-2483 GCA_034428795.1 Dehalococcoidia bacterium | reverse complement strand
AATCCCTCCCTCGGCACCATGAACACACCGGAATGTTCCGTCACGCGCTTGTAGCTCAGCGGATAGAGCGCTGCCCTGCGGAGGCAGAGGTCGTGGGTTCGAATCCCGCCAAGCGCACCATTTCATGCGTCGGAATTACACCTGTTTCGGAAGTCCACGTTGATGGCGAAACCGGTTTCCTGAGCCCCAACCTGGGACATGTGGGCGGTTAGCTCAGCTGGTTAGAGCGCCTGCTTTACACGCAGGAGGTCGCAGGTTCGAGTCCTGCACCGCCCACCACGCGCCCGCCAGCCATTTCAGAGACGACGTGACCGGGACACTTTACGGGGGCTTGCGGTGTCGGAAAACATAGGGTGGGTATATGCGACGGAAAACCCAGCTACAAAAACAACCAACAACAACGCCACCCGACGGTTTTTGAGTTGCCGGGACATGACGCCCAACTCTCTGAACTGGAGCGACACCATGTTGAAATCTCTCGGAATATTTCTAACGTTGGCCGTGTTGGTTGCGCTGTTGTCGGCCTGCTCCGATGCCTCGCCCCCGCCGACCGAGTCTGACGCCGCGCGGGACGATACTTCCGTCTCAACGTCCGGTGCTCGGTCCGCCGCCACGCCGGGCAGCGCTTCGGGCCCAACCTCCGAATCCCGGCTTGCCGTTGCCCCGGGCGGCAATGACCCCACCCAGGGCACGCCGCCGAAATTGACCCCACTGCCTTCCAGCCCGTCAGCAGGCCGCAGCGCAAAGCCCACTCCTATGCCGGACCAGGTGTCGGCGGAAGCAAGACGAATGATGGAAGTGCTGGAAACGTCAGGGTAGGCTATGAGGGCGCTCGAGTCCGTCCATTTCAGACTGGATAACATTGTCTCTTTCGAGATGGCTGGATTTCCCGCAGTGAGTGCGCCAACGTTCGTGGAAGGGAACTACCAGGCTCCCGACCGTTACCGCTATGACGGCTCTCTTGGCCCCATGCTCGGAACAGAGTTCGTATCCCATATCATCTTCATCGGCCCGCGTATGTACGTAGACGGCGCGATTGTAATGGAGGGGGAAGCGTATCGCTATCCACGGTTCAGCTTGAATGCGTTGGAGGTGGGACCTTTGTTTCCCGAAGGCGGGGATGCCGACCCAAAACTTTTGGAAGGCGTCACTATGACGGTCACGGAGTTTGAGGGCGAAAGCGTCTACCACCTGAGCGCGCCGCTGAGCGGGGAAGCCCTCAGGAGCGCGCTGGAAGACGCCTACGCTAGCCAGTCAGTGTCCGGGTCCGGCCCGATCCCAGCCGACGGGCCGCTGGACACCCAGTCCCAAGGCGCCCAGACGGTGCTGGGGGCGGAGGGCCACACCGAAATATGGATCGGCGTTGACGACTACCTGGTGCGAAAGTCCTACACCTTCCTGAAGCAAAGATTCCGTGACCCTTCCAGTGGCGAGGAGATTGTCTATACCACAGGACGGCGCCACATCATTCTCAGGCTACAACGAGGCGGTGAACATCCAGGCGCCCTAGTCCGCGACTTCCTCTGATCTCAGGCTGGCGTGGGCCGGGCCGACCACCCCGGAACAGCAAACCGCGTTTCAACCTATAATAGTCGCACGTCAAATGCCGCCGGATCTTCCGGCCCAGTCCAGCATCCGGCACCGTCCAGCATAAGGAGTTAAGATGGTTCTCCAACCAGCCGCCCACAATCTCGAACAGGGAGATATTGACCTGCCTTCCACCGGTCGCCCGGTCGTGCGTTCAAACGCCGGCGTAATCTCCTCCGGACACTATCTCACCTCCATGGCCGGTATGCGCATGTTGCTGGCCGGCGGCAATGCCTTCGACGCCCTGGTGGCCGCCGGTTTCGCCGCCGCCGTCGTGGAACCCATCGCCTCCTACTCCCTGGCCGCCGAAGGCGTTTTCATGCTGTATGACGCGGCCACTGGCGACCTGCTGTCACTCAGCGGCCAGGGCAGTGCGCCCGGCGCGGCAACCGCCGATTTCTACACCTCACGAGGCTTGGAGCGCATACCCACCGGTCCCGGCATGAACGCTCCGTTGTCGTTCACCCTCCCCGGAATCGTGGACGCCTTCATTTCCATGCTCGATCGTTACGGCACAATGGAGCTCACCGACGTCCTGGCCCCAGCCATCAGCTACGCCGCGGACGGCATTCCCAATTATGAGTACATGCTGGGCCGCCTCCATTCCCAACCTGGCCAACAGCAATTCGATAACTTCCCGCCCGGCGGTTGGGACGTGTTCTATAACGACCGCGAGGTTCCGCTCCCGGGCACACCTCTCGTACAACCCGGCCTGGCCAACACCCTGAAGATCATGTATGACGCCGCTGACAAATCGGCAAGCAGCCGGACCGAACGGTTACAGGCCGCCAAAGACGCCTTCTACCGCGGCCCCATCGCCAAACTCATCGTAGATTCATCGGACAGTGTCGGCGGCATCATATCCATGGAAGACCTTGCCAACTACCGCAGTCAGT
>DAOUHF010000139.1:0-74966 GCA_034428795.1 Dehalococcoidia bacterium | reverse complement strand
GTCATGGTTACACCCTCCCGGATAGCATATTGATAGCAGTATAACATCACAAAAGAAAAGGCCGGGTGAAGTTCACCCGGCCCTCAGTGGCCCACCACTTTACTCAACTTCGTTAGGATGCTCAGGATGGTCTTGCACGGCTCACACTTGCATCCCTGCATATGTTCCTGGGGCTCCATTGCCCGTATCTCGGCATGGGCTTTGGCCTTGCCCGCTGCGTACCCGTCCATGTAATCATCACTGTGCATATTCGGCTCCCTCATTGCCTACTGCCACCGCTCCGGTAGGGCCAGGACACCCGTAACAAATCCGATTGCTCAGGGGTGATCCCGTCTTGACCGCGTGGCGCTCTTTGTTGATGTCTGGCGTCCAATGCGCCCGGCCACACCCGCAGCATGGCGGAATGGCGTCTGCCTCTGCTTTCTCTGCCTCAACCTTGAGGGCCAGGTAGTCGATGTGGACTTGCTCCGCTTCGGCCTCGATCCGGTCCCCGTCCCCTACACTCCCCGAATCAACCAACCCCCCGGCGATAGCCGTTGGGGGTTTGGTTGGTTGATTCGTAGTGTTCCCTTTTACAACCCCCGCTTTAGCGGGGGGTTGTAAGGGGTTCCTAGGGGTTGGTAGGACATTGACAGATACAAACCCCGCACTCTCCCCGGTCGAAAATGTCCTATGCTCTGTCGAAAATGTCCTATGCTCATCTTCGGAAACTGCGGGTTTTGTAGCTGGCAATGTCCTATGCTTGTTTGCTGCGGGTTTTGTAGCTGGCAATGTCCTATGCTGTTTTGCGGCCTCAACTTGCTCCCATTCGTCGATCTCGTCTGGCCTTGCCATGCCCGGAATGAAAGCGCCGTCTGGAAAGCCCCAATCATCCTCTTGCCCGGTCAACAGGTAGACGCTGGCCCGGTGGTTCAGCTTGCCCGACTCTACGATCTTGACGGCTCCGGCGCTCTCCAAGTCCTCCAGGGCCCGGCGTACTTGGCGTTGAGACAGTTTGGTTTCTTCGGCCAGCAACGCGATTCCAGGCCGACATCTCCCCGTCTTCTTGTGAGCATGGCCCACGAGGGCGAATAGGACCATGAAGCCGGAGCCGTTGAAGCCGTGTTGCTGGTGTTGGCCCCATGCCCATTGCGTCCGGTCCAGCGGCCCACCGTCTAAACGCTTCGTGGTATTATTGGCCTTGGTCATGTGCTCCATTCTCCGCCCTAAAGCCCATCGAGATTGTCCCCTCGGTGGGCTTTCACTCTCCCTTAATTTGGCGTCGGATTTGGCGTCATGGCGTCAAACCCACCGCCCTAATCAGCAGTAAATGGGACTCTCTCAGACACGATGGGCGTATCTGTGAAGCACTCAGACGCTAAGATGATGATCGGCTCCTGCACGTCGGAACAGGAGCGCGAATACCTGCTGCCGTCGATTCAGGGCGACCTGCACTACGCCTTCGGTCAGACCGAACCCCAGGCCGGGTCGGACCCCGGCGGGATGATGCAGACCTCCGGCGTCCTCGACGGCGACGATTGGGTGCTGAATGGCGCCAAAATGTTCATCTCGGGCGCGGCCACGGCCGACTACATCCTGGTGCAAGCGGTTACGGACCCCGAAAAGAGGCAGCGGGGCGGCATTACCATGTTCATCGTCGACAACCCCAGCCCCGGCCTGAGCTTCGACCCCATTCGAATGTGGCTCAACCCCACCAAAGCCCAACAGCACATGGTGCACCTGGACAACGTTCGCGTGCCTCAGACCAAGGTGCTGGGGGAGGTGGGAATGGGCTTCAGCCTTGGCCAGAAGTGGCTGGTGCACCACGACCGCCTCCTCCGCGGTTCCATGGCCCTGGGCATATTGAGCCGCGCCCTGGAGATGGCAATCGAATGGGCCAAGCAGCGGGTCACCTACGGACGTCCCATCGCCGACCGCCAAGCCATTCAATGGATGCTGACCGACGTATACATCGACATCATGACCCTCCGGGCGGCCACCCGGGAGGCCGCAGCCCGGGCGGACAACGACGAGGACGTACGGGTCGAGGCCTCCATGATCAAGTACTGCGCCGGCGAGTGGGATTGTCGCAGTATCGACAAGATAATGCAGGTATTCGGCGGGATGGGGGAAACCCTCGACCTGCCCATCGCCCACTGGTATCACCTGTTGCGGCATGCCCGGATCGGCGGCGGCACCTCCGAGATTCACAAGTTTGTCATGGCCCGGGCATTGCTGGACGGCCGGGTGTCGTTCCAAGGCTAAAGTTTCATTCGAAGGGTGAGAGGATATGGCGCTGACGCTTTCAGGGAAAAAAATCTCTCTGGTCATTATCGGAGCTATTTTGGCCGTGTTGCTGGCTGCCACATATGGGCCGCCTGCGTTCGCAGAAGGAGAAAGTAACTCCCCTGCCGGTATTTGGGTTTCCGGGCAGGGCTCCGCCAGCGGCGCCCCCGACTTGGCCATCCTGAGCCTGGGGGTCGAGGTGCTCGCCGAAAGCGCTGCCGACGCAAGGACGGAGGCCGCCGAAGGTATAGACGCGACGATCGAGGCGCTCGAGGAAAATGACGTCGCCGAAGAGGATATCCAGACCCGGCACTACAGCATCGGCCCTCGGTACAGCTACGTGGAAGTCACCCAGTGCGTCGATGAAGAGGGCGAAGCCGTCGTGGCGGAGGAAACTGGTGACGTCCCGCCCGGAACCCAGTGCACCAAGGCTCACAAGCAGGTGTTGAAAGGCTACCAGGTTAACAACCAACTCGCGGTCAAAGTCCGCGATCTGGACTCGGTTGGTGCGATCATCGACGGTGTGATAGAGGCCGCTGGAGATATTGTCCGTATCAACGGCATCGACTTCTCGATAGAAGATTCCGAGGCGCTGGAGGACGAGGCCCGGGCGGCCGCCGTGGCGGACCTCCTGGCCAAGGCCGCGAGACTCGCGGAGTTGGCGGGGGTGGAGTTGGGTCCGCTGGTCTACCTCTCGGAGTCCACCGCCCCGGCGCCGTTTCCCCGGTTCGCATCCGGCGCTGACTCTTATGCCGCCCAATCGGTGTTATCGACCGGAATCCAACCGGGCGAGTTGGAAGCCGCGGTGAACGTGCAGGGGGTGTTTGCCATAGCCGGCCCAGCCGAATCGGAAGAATAGCCGGACGGCACCTTCAGCAATGGTATGTGGGCGACCTATACCGTTGAAGCGGACGAGCAAATCTCACGAAATATCCGTCTCATTAATGGGGTCTCTGTATTAGGGTCAAGATCCCGGCCTAGGATGTCGCGACACGATCTCAAGAGTGGTCTGTCATATTCTTGAGGGATCGATGTTGCGGGTGTTGCATTGTTGATTGCCTGGATATCGTTTGGCGAAAGAGAATTTGCATAGGCTTGAATAATAGGGGTAATCTCTTCACGGAATTCTGTTCCGTGGCTTGTTGGCACGGCATATTCAGACGAAACCGATAGGATGTCTTCGATCTGGGAACGTGTCCATTCGAGGGTCGTGTCCGCCTCTTGCGCAAGAGTCCGCGATTGAGAGCCTGCGCTTGGTTCAATGCCTATGAGGTGTACCCTCACTCCGAAGCTCTGCGCGATCTGGACTCCGATCCGCAGGTCCTCATCGCCAGAGAGAACAAAGGCATCACCAATAGCGCGATTGCGGGCTAGCTCAACAAGATCTGTAACGATGAGAGAATCAACGCCTTTTTGTTGACCGCTCGGATTGACGATGCCGAGTCTGATCTTGACGTTCGATGTACCTGCAACCCTTTGTTGCTCGTCTGTTAAATTTCGGTCAATAAGGCCATCGTACCAGTAGATGCGGAGGACATCACAATGCCCAGCGCGGTTCATTACTTCGTCATACAGGAGTTCAACAGCTTTTTGTATGTTGAGGATGAGATATTGACGTGCAATTTTATGGCCAGCCAACGATTGTGATCCTTGCGCGTAGAGGTAACCGGCATCAACGAATATCGACGAGCGCATCTATGCTGCCCCACCCAAAAATAGGGGGCTCCCATATTTAGGAGAGCCCCCTTAATGCTCACGCTCCAACTCTAACTTAATATTTCTGGGAGTCGCTAAGCCGTTTTAAGGTAGCTCAGGGAATTCAGGCTGTCAATACTCCGGTCAAAAATCGGGTAAGTAACGAGGCCCGTTTATTCTCTACCATCCTTGCGATACACTGGTCTCCATACTTGCTACATTTGAGCCTCACTATGTCTGAAAACCAAGGAACTTCCCAACACTCTTTTGACCTCCCACATTCCGCCGCCCGGAAAACTTTCACCGGCGAAGCCATCAGTGCCTTTGCGATAATTGTTGGGTATGCACTGGTTGATACCCTAGAAACGCGGCGAACTTTAGCGATTAGTTCTCATAGTGACTTGGCTGTCCAAGCCGATGTGTTGCCAGAGCGCCGTCCCCGCCTCCTAAAAACGGAATGCAAAGCAGTTCTAGCACTGGTAGCCGCCGCGACGTTCTCGTATTTCCTGGTTGACCACCCTGAATGGCGTCAGCTAGGCTCTTCTGACTCGTCCGCGTTAAGTACGTGAGCCCCGAATGTGGATCGCCGACGACGATCATCCTTCTGGAAACCCCGCCACTCCCATGGAGCGGGCGATGGAGGCGGCACGGCAGGTCTTGGGTTACACCAGTCCCAACCCAGCCGTTGGCGCGGTGGTGATGAAAGACGGGTTGGAGGTTGGCCGCGGCGCGACGCAGCCGCCCGGCCAGCCCCACGCCGAAATCGGAGCGCTGCAACAGGCCGGCGACCGGGCGCGGGGCGGAGAGCTGTACGTTACTCTGGAGCCCTGCTGCCACTGGGGCCGCACACCGCCCTGCACCGGGGCAATCACCCAAGCCGGTATCCGAAGGGTCTCCGCGGCGGCCATCGACCCCAACCCTTTGGTCGGCGGCCAGGGCCTGGCCGAGTTGGAAGCGGCCGGGATCGAAGTGGTGCTCGAAGGGCCGGTCGAAAGTGTAACGGAACTCTACGAGTCCTTTTTCAAGCACATCACCACGGGCCTCCCCTTCGTCACCGCCAAGTTCGCAATGAGCCTGGACGGCAAGATCGCGACCCGCACCGGGGACTCAAAATGGGTCACCGGACCCCCGGCCCGCAGCCTGGTGCAACGGATGCGCCGCCAAGCCGACGCTATCCTGGTGGGAGTGGGCACCGTGCTGGCCGACGACCCGCTGCTAACCTCGCGGGACGATAAAGGGCTCCCGCTGGAGCGCCAACCCCTGCGGGCCGTGTTGGACAGCGCGTGCCGTACTCCGCCGTCGGCCCAGATGCTGGGCCAGCCCGGCATAACGGTGGTCTACACCCGCGACGATGCTCCCCCGGCCCGGGTCCGCGCGTTGAACCAAGCCGGCGCACAGGTCGTCCCCTTGCCGGGTGAATCCGGCGGCCGCGTGGCATTGAGCGAAGTCTTGGCTGACCTTGGCGCTCGGGAAATAGTGGACCTGATCGTAGAAGGCGGCGGCCAGGTATTGGGCTCCTGCTTCGACCAGGGACTGATCGACAAGGTGTACGCTTTCGTCGCCCCCGTTATCATTGGAGGCGCGGCTGCCGCTTCCCCGGTGGCAGGCGACGGCTCCGCCACGATGGCCGATGCCTGGCGCATCGAAAACGCCCGGACCCAGCCGGTTGGCGACGACTCGTTGATTGTGGGCTACCCGAGGCGTTCGGGGTAGGGGCCACGCCTCCCTCCAAATCAATCCGGCCAAATCATCCCGGCCAAATCATCCCGGCCAAATCATCCCGGAATATAGGACAGAAGTGTTTACCGGAATTGTTGAAGAAGTCGGCTCGGTTGCTCACATCACCGAAAACGGAATGACCATCCGGGCCTCCATGGTATTGGAGGACCTGAAAATCGGCGACAGCGTGGCGGTGAACGGCGCTTGTGTCACCGCCGTTTCGCGGAGCGCGTCGGATTTCTCGGTTGACCTCTCGCCGGAGACAATGCGGCGCACGTCCTTGGGAGAGCTGCATTCCGGGAGCCAGGTGAACCTGGAAAGGGCGCTCCGGGCGAGCGACCGCCTCGGCGGCCACATCGTTCAGGGGCACGTCGACGGCACCGGCCGGGTTATTTCCACTCGGGAAGAAGGCGATTCGATAATATTCAGCATCCGGGCTCCCCGGAGGTTGATGCCCTACGTGGTGGAGAAGGGCTTTATCGCCGTTGACGGTATCAGCCTGACCGTGGTAAAAAGGCGCACCTCTTCATTCACCCTTGCCATTATCCCTCACACGTTGCATAATACTAATCTCAACGGATTATCATCGGGCAATCAGGTTAATCTAGAGGCTGATATCCTGGCAAAGTACGTTGAAAATCTACTGAACCGGTAACAGGGTTACCCGGGGACCCATCCGCACTAGAAGGGTATCAATATGCCTCTGTGCAGCCTGGAAGAAGCCCTCGAGGAAATGAGAGCCGGCAGGTTGTTGATCGTCGTAGACGATGAGCAACGGGAGAACGAAGGCGACCTGGTGATGGCTGCCGAGAAGGTGACGCCCGACGCCGTTAACTTCATCGTCAAGCACGCCCGGGGCCTGCTTTGCATGCCCATGCTGGGGGAGCGGCTCGACGAGCTCCAGATGCCCCTTATGGTCACGGAGAACGGCGCCAACAAGAACCAGACGGCGTTCACCGTTTCGGTGGACTACAAGCAAAACACCACCACCGGCATTTCGGCCCACGACCGGGCAGCCACGATCCAGGCGCTGATCGACCCGGCGGCGCAGCCCGAGGACTTCACCCGGCCGGGCCATCTGTTCCCCCTGCGATACTACCCCGGCGGCGTGCTGGTTCGCGCCGGGCACACCGAAGCCATCGTCGACCTCTGCAACCTGGCGGGAATGTACCCCGCCGGGATAGTCTGCGAGATCATGGCCGAAGACGGCTCCATGTCACGCCTGCCCGCCTTGGAGGAGTTCGCTGAGGAACACGGGCTCAAGATTCTCAGCATCGCCCAAGTCATCGCTCACCGGCGGCGCCACGAAAGGTTGGTTGAAAAGGTCGCTGAAGCACGGCTGCCCAGTCGTTGGGGCGAATTCAAGGCAGTGGCCTACAAGAGTTATGTCGATCAAGGCGAGCACATCGCCCTGACCATCGGCGAATGGAGCAAGGATGAACCGGTGCTGGTCCGCATTCACAGCGAATGCCTCACCGGCGACGTCTTTGGCAGCCGCCGTTGTGACTGCGGGGAGCAGCGGGAGCTGGCCCTGGATATCATTTCGAAAGCGGGGGCCGGCGTTTTTCTGTACATGAGGCAGGAAGGGCGGGGAATCGGACTGCACAACAAGATCAAGGCCTATTCGCTGCAGGACCACGGCCTTGACACCGTGGAGGCGAACCAGACCCTGGGCTTCGAGCCGGACCTGCGGCACTACGGTGTTGGCGCACAGATCCTGCAGGACCTGGGGGTCTCGAAGCTGCGCCTGCTGACCAACAACCCCCGCAAAGTGGCGGGTCTGTCCGGGTTCGACTTGGAGATCGTGGACCGGGTGCCGGTGGAGGCAGCGGTCAACGACGAGAATCGCCGCTACCTCCGCACCAAGAAGGCCCGGTTCGGCCACATTCTCGCCAACTGCTAACGGTCCTCAAAGTGTTCGACCCAGAAGGGGCGGCCGCCGTGGCCGCCCCTTCTTATTGTTCGTTGCGCCGGGATTGAGTCCGCCTCGCGGCGGTTTATCCCCCCAGCCGGTCTATCAGGTAGGCCTCGATGAACTGGCCGATTTCTCCGTCCAACACGGCATCGGGGTTGGTGCTCTGCCAGTTGGTCCGGTGGTCTTTCACCGACTTGTACGGATGGAGCACGTAGCTGCGGATCTGGTTCCCCCATTCCGGCGACACCCTCTCGCCGCGCAGCCTGGCGATTTCCATCTCGCGCTGTTCCGTCTGGAGGTTCAGCAACTTGGCCCGCAGTATCCGCATGGCGAATTCCCGGTTCTGGTGCTGGGAACGTTCGTTCTGGCAGGAGACCACGGTGCCGGTCGGCAGGTGGGTTAAACGTACCGCCGACGCCACCTTCTGCACGTTCTGACCGCCGGGCCCGCTGGACCGGAAGGTGTCCATCCTGATGTCCTCGGACTTGACGTCGACATCCTCCTCACTCTCTGCGGTGGGCAGCACCTCGACAACGGCGAAGGAAGTGTGACGCAGGTGATTGGGGTCGAAGGGGGACAGGCGCACCAGACGGTGCACCCCCCGTTCGGCTGTCAGATAACCGAAGGCGTGATTGCCCCCTACCTCGATAGTCCCACTGCGCAGGCCCGCATCATCGCCGTAGGAGAGGTCGAGTACCTCCATGGGTCGTTTTCCCACCTCGGCCCAGCGGGAGTACATGTTGACCAGCATCTGGGCCCAGTCCTGGGAATCGGTACCCCCGGCTCCGGCATGTATCGAAACGATGGCCGACCGCTGGTCGTGGGGACCGGACAGGGTAAGGACAACCTCTTCGCGGGCCAGGTCACGGGCCAGTTGGGCGACCTCGTGCGTCAACTGTTCCTCAAGGGAGAAATCGTCCTCGGCAATGGCCAGCTCCGTCAATTCAAGCAGGCTGTTGCCCTGGCCTTCGATACCCCTCCAGAGGGATACCGTATCCTTTAACCGTCCCAGCTCTTGCATCTTGCGCTGGGCGGCCTGGTGGTCGTCCCAGAACACCGGATCGCCGGCCTGGGTTTCCAGTGCGTTTACCGCGTTCTCTTGGGCCGAGAGGTCAAAGACGCTCCACGATGGTTGCAATCTTCTCGTTAAGCGCCGATAGCTGCTGTTTCAGATGCTCCATGAGTTGGCTTCGTCTCCACTGCCGCCCGCGGAGCGCTTAAGGCGGCTCCGCCAGACTGTTAAATTTTCCAGAACATTATATCAATAGCCCGTCATATCAATAGCCCGTCATATCAATAGCCCGTCGATATCCGTCGAGGGGGGCTCGTGACGGATCAAAGCGCACCCAAGCGCTCTCCCAACCAGGCTGTTCGGACTTCAGCGTGTTCGTGGCCGCCGCCCTCGGCAGCCCCGTCGTATACCCTGAGGTCGCTATTGGGCAAACTCGAGGCCAAATCCTCGCCAAAGGCCAGGGGACAGACGCTTCGGTCGAACCGGCCCACGCTGAGCAGCACAGGCGCCGTCACGGAACGAGCAACCTCAAGCGGTCGGAGGACTGACAATACCTCCTCCACCTGGACTCGCCGGCCGGGGTACATGCGCAGGTAATCGCCCAACTCGGCCAGAGGGTAACCCAGGCCCGGTTGCAGCGCCGCCGGGTGCCCCAAGGGCATGGGTGTGTCGGCCGCGACGCCGACGATGCCGGAACGCCGGGCGGCGGCGGCCAAGGCCAGGCTGCCGCCGAGACCCGTGCCGGTCAGCGCCACTGCTCCCACCGCAACCTGCTCCTGGGCCCGCAGGGCATCGATGGCCCGCAGGGCGTCGGCGAATGCGCCTAGAACATGGTATGAACCGGCGCTTTCTATCCCTTCCGTCAGCAGCCCCGGATAGCTGGATCGCACCGAAGCGTCGCTGTTCCGCTGGCCGCGGTGGGTTGCATTCATCACTACCGCCCGGTGACGAAGGGACGTATAGATTATGTCGTGTACACTGGCATAGTCCGGCATCCTCACCAGAGCCGGGAAGGGACCGTCACCCTTGGGCACGGAAAGCCAGGCGTGGAGCCGGTGTCCCCCGGCGCCGGAATAGCGCATCCGGTAAACATCCCATTCGGGCTGGGAGTAAAATGCGTCGGCCTCCAACGTCACATTGGGCGACAATTCGGCCAGCTCGGCTTCCATTTGCTCCCAGAACGCCTCCGCTTGCTCCCAGAACGCCTCCGCGTCGGACCGCGGGGCCGTCATCAGGCCGTCACCTGGGCGTGCCCCACACCGATCTGCCCCTCCAGCCAGGCGGTTTCTTGGGCCGGGTAGTCGTGGGCGTTGCCGTGCCCCGAGCCTGGGAAGAGCCAGAGTTCCTTCTCCCCGCCGAGCAACCGGTAGGCGGCGTAGCTGGTCTCGGGGGGACACACTTCATCCTCCAAGGCGACGCCCACCACCATGGGGCACTTGATGCGAGGGGCGAAATTCACGGCGTCGAAGTACCGCAGGGTTTCCAGCATCCGGCCGGCGCGGTCGGGGTACTCCCTGCTGTAGCAACTGAGCTCGTCGTACGGATAGCTCCGCAGCATCTTCATCGACTCCGGGAAGCAGCACAGGAACGGATAGCCCGATACGCCGCCCTTGATCTCCGGCCTCAAGCCGGTGGTGACGAGGGTCAACCCCCCGCCCTGGCTGACGCCGCAGGCGTAAATCCGCTCCGGGTCCACTTCGGGCCTCGAAAGCAGGAAATCGACCGCGCGCGAGCAGTCGGAAGCCACCCCCTTGTAGCTGTAGGTGTCCCGGCTCTCCACTCCGCTGGTGAGCAGCCCCGGGTAGCCGGGATTGAACTGAGAGCTGCTGGGCAGTTTGCCTCTGACGGCCACCGACAGCACCACGACGCCCTTGCGGCCCCAGTCCCGCCGTAGCGCCGGCTCCGACTTGTAGCCGGGAAGATGGAGGATGGCGGGGAAGGGCCCATCCCCCTCGGCCGGGACGCTGTACCACCCGAAGATTTCCAGGCCGCCCAGGCTCCGGTAAGTCGCTTGGTAGACGTTGACGTCGTCGTTGCTGCGCAGCGGGTCGGCCGTGATGGCGGGATTCAAGTCCATCCCGGCCAGTTCACCCAGGACTCCGTCCCAAAAGTCGTCGAAATCCTCGGGACAGGTCACCTGAGTAACGAATGATTCCAGGTCCTCTTTAGTCGCCATACGCCTGCTCCTAGGCCAATCTGACAAGAAAGCCGGGTGCCGCAATTATACACTTGATATACTCACCGCCGGCGGTTGGGTTAACGAGTGGTTTTAGTTGCGCCTCCCCGAATTCTGTATCGGTTATCGCGGGCGCCAGGTCGTTTCCTCAATCGCGCCACCGCGATTACCGCGCTTCAGGCCGACCCTATTGGGCTATTCTGTTGGGCTATAATGGACTGCAGCGGCGGAAGCGGCTCCCGGCAGCTTGATTCCGCCAGTTTGTCTATAGGGAAGAACAATGTTAGACCACGGAACTCTGGAGACGGGAAGCGTCGACGAAACACTGGCCAACCGCCACCGGATGCGCCACTCCGCCGCTCACGTCATGGCCGACGCGGTGCTGAAGCTGTTTCCGGAAGCCAAGATGGGCATCGGACCGCCCACCCAAGACGGGTTCTACTACGACTTCGACGTCTCCCGTCCCTTCACCCCGGAAGACCTGGAACGCATCGAGGCCCTGATGAAAGAGAGCGTCTCGGGCGGCTTCCCCTTCGTCCGGGAGGAATTGGATAGAGACCAGGCCCAAGAGCTCTTTGCGGAACAGCCATACAAGCTTGAGTTGATCGAAGGCCTGGACGAAGCCGCGACCCTCTCCATCTACCGGCACAACGGCTTCGTCGATCTTTGCCAAGGATCCCACGTAAACGACACCGGGGAAATTCCGGCCCTCAAGCTCCTCAGCGTCGCTGGCGCTTACTGGCGAGGCGACGAGAACCGTCCGATGCTGCAACGCATCTACGGCACCGCTTTCGAGTCCCAAGAGGACCTCGACGGCCACCTGGCCCGGCTCGAAGAGGCGGAGCGCCGGGACCACCGGACGCTTGGCCGCCAACTGGGCTTGTACACAATCCACGAGGAGATCGGGCCGGGCTTGGTGGTATGGCACCCCAAGGGCGGCCGGATACGCTCGATCATTGAAGACTACTGGAAGGACCTCCACTACCGCCGCGGCTACGACATAGTCTATTCCCCCCATATCGGCCGGGCCCAACTCTGGCAGACCAGCGGGCACCTGGACTTCTACCGCGACAGCATGTACGCGGCCGTCGAGGTGGACGAGCAGGAATACTTCCTCAAGCCGATGAACTGTCCCTTCCACATCACCATCTACCGTTCAGCCCTGCGCAGCTACCGTGAGCTTCCCCTGCGGTTCGCCGAACTCGGCACCGTTTACCGCTATGAACGCAGCGGGGTGCTCCACGGTCTGATGCGGGTGCGGGGCTTCACCCAGGACGACGCCCACATCTTCTGCCGCCAAGAGCAGGTGGAAGACGAGGTTGGAGGCGTTTTGGAATTGACCTTCGAGTTGCTGGAGGCTTTCGGCTTCTCCGAATATTCCATCGCCCTGTCCACCCGGCCCGAAAAGTACGTCGGCGATCCGGAAATGTGGGAGCATGCCGCCGCCTCGCTGCAGGGGGCCCTGGACCGGCGCGGGATTCCATTCACCATTGACGAGGGCGGCGGCGCATTCTACGGCCCCAAGATTGACATCAACATCACCGACGCCCTGGGGCGGGCCTGGCAATGCACCACTGTGCAATTCGACTTCAACCTGCCGGAACGATTTGACCTGACCTACCAGGACGAGCACGGCGGCAGGAGCCGCCCCTACATGGTGCACCGGGCCATCCTGGGCTCCATGGAACGTTTCCTTGGCGTGTTGATCGAGCACTACGGCGGCGCTTTCCCGGTATGGCTGGCCCCGGTGCAGGCCGTTGTCATCCCCATCGCCGACCGCCACCAGGAGTACGCGGAATCAGTCCGCGGGACCCTCACGTCCGGCGGGTTCAGGGTCGAGACCGATACCCGTAACGAGCGCATGAACCAAAAAATCCGCACCGCGCAACTGCAAAAAGTGCCCTACATGCTGGTAGTGGGCGACCGGGAAATGGAAGCCGGCGCCATCGCCGTCCGCCAGCGAGACGGGGAAGACCTGGGGGCGATGGCGGTGGCCGGGTTCCTGGAGTTGCTGACAGAGGAAGTCCAATCACGGGGAGAAAAGGAATGAGAATCAAGAAGCCAGTGGCCTGAGCATCAATCAAAAATCCACTTCCATCAATCCCAACGTGCGCCCAACGTGCGCATAGAGAAGCGGCGGAGAAAATTTTCAGCCACTACGGGAGCACACAATGCCGAACCGTTTAATTAACGAGACCAGCCCCTATCTGTTGCAGCACGCCAATAACCCGGTGGACTGGTACCCCTGGGGCGAAGAAGCGCTGGAGCGGGCCCGCGCCGAGGACAAGCCCATCCTGCTCAGCATCGGCTATTCCGCCTGCCACTGGTGCCACGTCATGGAGCGCGAGTCCTTCGAGAGCGACGTCATCGCCGCCGTGATGAACCAGAATTTCATCAACATCAAGGTGGACCGCGAGGAACGGCCCGACTTGGACGCCGTCTACATGGAGGCAGTTCAGATGCTGACGGGCAGCGGCGGCTGGCCGATGACCGTCTTCCTCACCCCTGACGGCAAGCCCTTTTTCGGCGGCACTTACTTCCCGCCGGTCGACCGCTACAATATCCCAGGGTTCCCCAGGCTTCTGGAGTCGGCGGCCAGCGCCTACCGCACCAACCGGGCGGAGATCGACCGGGTTACCGGGCAATTGGCCCAGCAGATGGGCCGCACCGCCCAGATGCCCCGCGGCGATGCCCTTCTCAGCGTCGACATTCTCCACCAAGCCTATTCGGCGCTGGCCACCAATTTCGACTACCAGAACGGGGGAGTCGGCAATGCTCCCAAATTCCCTCAGCCAATGACCCTCGAAGTGTTCCTGCGCTACCACGCCCACGGTTACAACGACCGAGCCCTGGAGATGCTGGAACTCACCCTGGAGAAGATGGCGCGGGGCGGCATCTATGACCAGGTCGCCGGCGGTTTCCACCGCTACTCGACCGACTCCTTCTGGCTGGTGCCTCACTTTGAGAAGATGCTCTACGACAACGCCCTGCTGGCCCGCCTGTATTTGAATGCCCACCAAGCGACCGGACGAGGCCTGTACCGGCGCATTACCGAGGAAACCCTGGACTACGTGTTGCGGGAGATGACCGGCCTTCACGGCGGTTTCTTCTCGGCCACCGACGCCGACAGCGAAGGCGAGGAGGGCAAATACTTCGTTTGGTCTCCGGATGAAATCGCGGCGGTCCTTGGCAGCGAAGAGGCGGCAGTGTTCGGCGGTTTCTTCGGCGCGACCCAAGAAGGCAACTTCGAAGGCAAAAACATCCTGAACATCTCCAAGACCGCCACCGCCTTCGCCGCAGAGCAAGGCATAGCCCTGGACCAGCTTCTCGACATCATCCGGCGGGGGAAGACCGCCCTCCGCCTGGTCCGCGAGCAACGGGTGCTCCCGATGTTGGACGACAAGGCGCTGGCTTCCTGGAACGGCCTCATGCTCCGGGCCTTCGCCGAGGCTGGAGCGGCCCTGGACCGCCGGGACTACCTGGATGCCGCCATAAAGAACGCCACTTTCTTGACCACCACCATGCAGCCCGACGGCCAACTGCTTCGGACCTACCGCGAGGGCGAGGCGAAGCTTCCGGGTTTCCTGGAGGACTACTCCTTCGTGGCCGACGGTCTCTTGTCCCTCTACGAGAGCACGTTCGACCGGCAATGGCTCGATGCGGCGACGGCCTTGGCCGACGAGATGATCGAGCTGTTTTGGGACGAACCGGTGGGCGCCTTCTACGACACCGGCCGCAATCACGAAGAGCTTGTGGTACGGCCCCGGGACGTCTTCGACAACGCCCAGCCCTGCGGCAGCTCTGTGGCGTCCGACCTGCTGCTCCGGCTGGCGGTAATCACCGGGAACGACGACTACCGGGAGAAGGCCGTGCCACCGCTGCGGACCCTCAGCGAACTGATGTCGCGGGCGCCGGCGGGAACCGGACGGTGGCTGGCGGCATTGGACTTCCACGTCTCGACGCCCAAGGAGATCGCCATCGTTGGCCCACGCGACGACCCGGCCACCGCCCGGCTGTTGAACACCGTTTTCGGCAACTACCTGGCCAACCGGGTGGTCGTCGGCGCTTCGGGACAGGTCAGCGGGTCAGCCCTGCCCCTCCTGGAAGGCCGCGGCATGGTCGACGGCGTTCCCACCGCCTACGTCTGCGAGAACTACGCTTGTCAGTTGCCGGTAACCGGCCCTGAAGCGTTGGCGGCGCAACTTAACGGCTGACGCAGCCTTGGGCACTAGGCTCATTAAAACGCCAATGCCGGATTTTTTAGGGAACATCTGAACAAGTCCCTTCCCCCCGCTGGGGGAAGGTTAGGATGGGGGTTAAGCTCTCCTCCGAGTTTTCGGCTGTCGCCTCAATGACCATAACTTGTTCAGAGGTTCCTTAGATCGTCTCCACGCAGACCGAGCCGGAAGCCAGCCGTAGAATCGTGCCGTAAAACGGCGGTCACGCATGCGAGCCAGACTCCTGAGGCAGCAGGCCGGCCGCGGCAACCGTCTCCCGGTTCACCGTGTCGGGCAGCCGGTAGCGGGGCCACAGCACTATGCCTAACAGCGCCAACCCCCCTGCCAGTAGCGGGGCCAGGCGGATGCCCAGCGGGTTTTCCGCCGAGTCGCCCAGCAGCAACACTAAACTCAACAGAAACGGCGGCAGGGCGTAGGTCACTTTTTCAAAGAAGTTCTGCGTTGCGTAGAACATGGCCTCGCGGCGTTCCCCGGTCAGCAGGGCGTCATAGTCGGCGATGTCGGCGGTTATCGCCTTGGGCAGCATGAACACAGCCGACATTGGCAGCCCGGCAATGAACAACAGTATGAAGCCCTGCAGCAATAATCCGCTTTCCGAAATCAAGCCGACCAGCCCCAGTATCGGGAAGACCGCGCCGCTGGCAACCAGGCAAATGCCGTACACCCGCCGTTTGCTAACCCCACGCCGGCTAAGCAGAAGCCAGAAGACAATGCCGCTGATAACCGCCCCGCCGATAACGACGGCGGAAATCAGGCCGGACACCGTGCCTTCTTTCTCCTCCCCCAACACTCCCGATACGAAAAAGGGTATCCAGCCTTGCAGAATGCCTACGCCGGTGGTGAACATGAAGAATGTTGGCAGGTAGTAAACGAACTGCGAGTTTCTCAACGTGCTCCGCAGCCCCCCGAAAAACGAGACCCGGGCCGGAGGCGTGTGTCGCGGGGCGTGTCTCCAGACCCCCGCCAGCGACACATAACGGAACGTCACCCCCAGCACCGCCAGTATGACTGCCATCACCTTGAAACCCAGCACATCCACAATGGGTCCGCCGCCGATCAGTCCTACACCGGCGCCGATGATGGCGAACAGGAATATGAGGCCCACCAGGTTCATCCGGTCAGCGGCGGTGGTCGTAACTTCCGGCACCAGCGCCTCCAACGGGCCGCTGGACATCGTCGCCGCAGTAAAAAAGAGCTCCAGCATTATCACGAAGTACAGCACGTTCCACCAACTGGCGTTCTCCGTCGGCAGGAACCAGATGAGGGCGGCGAACAGGGCGTAGAAGGGCGTGCTAAACAGGATAAAGGGAATACGCCTGCCCCAACGGCTCTGGGTGCGGTCGCTCCACCAGCCGATGATCGGGTCGGTAAACGCGTCGATAAACCGGCCGGCGAAAATGAGGAACCCGGCCAGCACCCGGGCGTCTATGTTCAACCACCCCAGCGATACGTCCGGGACCCTGGTAATACCCTCCATCGCCGGGGGAGCCAGGTAAAAAAGCACCCAGGCCTGCCGGAAGTACTGGATCGCCTGCAGGCCGACGTGATCGGAGGCAAAGAACAGCTTGTTGAAGAACGGGAGCCTGATCGTTGTTTGGGTATTGTCAGCCATTTGCTCTCCCGAGGACTCCGAACATGGACAGCCGCGGGGTCACCTGTCGGCCTCCCGCGCCAGGATCGCAATGGCCTCCCGGATGGCGTCAGCGGCGCTGGCGTATTCATCATCCCGGGCAAAGCGCAATGGCTGCCCGAAACTGATCTCGATGGTACCGCGGCGCGGCCACCGGGCGCCCATTGGCATCACGCGGTCGATGCCCTTGAGATGCACCGGGACCACCGGCAGGCCCAACTCGACGGCCAGCAGACCTATGCCGCGCTTGAACCGCAGAATAGAGCCGTCCTCCGAACGCCTGCCCTCTGGGAAGTAGAGCAGCGACCACCCGCCCGCGACCAGCCACCGGCAGAATTGCATGCTGCGGCGCACCGACCGGGTCTGGGAGAGGGGGAAGGCGTTGCACAGCAGGATCGCGATGAAACGCTGCACTTGGCCGCGCTGGTCGAGCACGTGGTCCGACGCCGCCGTGGCCAGGCGCAGGCGCCACCGCCACGGGAGGGCAACCATCACGGCGGGGTTGTCAAGCAAGCTCAGGTGGTTGGCCGCGAAAATGACCGGGCCCGGCAGGCCTCGAAGGTGTTCCAAGCCGCGCACCCGGCGCCGTGACAGGACCGCCAGCAGCGGTTGAAACAGCAGCAACTGGAATAGGGCCCGCAACGCCACAACCGGCCTCGTCAGGGGCCAACGCCCGGCGCGGTAACGCGGGCCCGGCGGCGGGAGTCGCCCGCCGGCCTGGGCCGCCAGTTCCTCGACCGTGGTGGTCTCGTCGGCCAGGAAATGGCTTGAGTCCAGCCCCAGCTCCGCGTCCAAAGCCGAGAGCAACTCCATTACCCCCAACGAGTCCAAGCCCAGACTGCCCAACGTCGTGGACGGCTCGACCCGGCCTACGCCGGTATGCCGCTGCAGGAAAGCCGCCAGCGCGTCGCCGTCGATAGCGGCGCCGCGTGTCGCGGGGGGCCGGGGACGCGCCGGTGTTGGCCTTCGGTTTTCCGCCATGTGCAAAGATTCCCAAACTCCGGAGGGCGAGTGATCAGACCCCCTCCATATTACTTGAACCGGGCCGGATTCGAGCATATAGAGTCCGGTTTTAACGGCAGTTTGACGCTGCGCCAACGTCGGGTTTGGACTACCGCAGGCCAATTATCGGTTATATAATACGATTCACTAAATGCCTGACGCCAGCGAAGCCGCCTTGGCCGGGCGCCCGGACACGACCACCCGGCAATGTACCAACTCATCCATATCGCCTCGTTCCGTGCTGCGAAGTTTGTGCGCTATTTTCATGGCCGGGCCGGTAGCTGAACATCTCTTGGCAAATGGCGGCGGCCCGTGAAACTAATTACTAAGGAGAGGAGCATGCCAGAAATAGCCAAGATTGTTTATACCAAAATTGATGAGGCTCCGGCCTTGGCAACGCACTCGTTGCTGCCGGTCCTCCGGGCCTTTACCAAGGGGTCCGGAATTGAACTGGAAACTTGGGATATCTCCTTGACTGGCCGCATTATCGCTAACTTCCCCGACAACCTGACCGATGAGCAAAAAATCCCCGATTATCTGGGTATGTGCGCCGAGTTGTGCGAGAACCCGGCGGCGAACATTATCAAGCTGCCCAATATCAGCGCCTCTATTCCCCAGTTAAAAGCGGCGATCAAGGAATTGCAGGACAAGGGATATGACATTCCCGACTACCCCGACGATCCTGCGACCGACGAGCAACGGCAACTCCAGGCGCGTTTTTCCAGGGTGCTGGGCAGCGCGGTGAACCCCGTCCTGCGGCAGGGGAACTCTGACCGCCGGTCCTCCAACTCGGTCAAGGAGCACGGCAAACGCAATCCCCATCGGATGATGCGGGACTGGCCGGAAGTCTCCAAGACCCGCGTTGGCCACATGACAAGCGGGGATTTCTACGGTAGTGAGCAGGCGTCGACAATCGCGGAATCGGGGTCGGCAGCAATCGAATTTGTTGCCGGCGACGGGCAGGCAACCGTGCTCAAAGCCGGTATCCCCCTGCTGGCCGATGAAATCATCGATTGCGCCGTGATGAATGTGCGGCAGTTGCGCGACTTTTACGCTGCGGAAATGGCGAATGCCAAAGCCGATGGCGTGTTGCTTTCCCTACACCTCAAGTCGACCATGATGCGTGTGTCCGATCCGATAATTTTCGGCCATTGCGTGTCGGTTTACTACCAGGACGTGTTGACCAAACACGCGGCTGAACTGGGTGAGATTGGAGTGAACCCCGACAATGGAGTCGCTGAACTCCTCACGAAGATTCAATCTCTGCCTGAAAACAAGCGAGCGGAAATCGAAGCCGATATCCAGGCGGTCTACAGCGCGCGCCCGGAACTGGCGATGGTGGACTCCAACCGGGGCATCACCAATCTGCATGTGCCGAGCGATGTGATTATTGACGCCACCATGCCGGTGATTGTCCGCGATGGCGGACGCACGTGGGGTCCTGATAACGAGTTGCACGACACCATCGCGATGATTCCCGATCGCTCTTATTCGACTCTATATCAAGCGGTTATCGAAGACTGCCAACAGCATGGGGCGTTTGATCCGTCGACCATCGGCAGTGTCTCCAACGTCGGGCTGATGGCCCAAGCGGCGGAAGAGTATGGGTCTCACGACAAAACCTTCAAAGCCCCCGGCAACGGAACGATTCGGGTCGTGGACGCATCCGGGGCGACCCTGATGGAACAGAGCGTTGAGGAAGGCGACATCTTCCGGATGTGCCAGACCAAAGACGCGGCGATTAAAGACTGGGTCAGGCTTGGGGTCAATCGGGCTAGAATCACCGGCTCGCCATCCGTCTTTTGGCTGGACCCGAACCGGGCTCACGACGCGGAGCTGATTAAGAAGGTGGACCAATATCTGCCCGCGCATGACACGGCCGGGTTGGACATTCGCATCATGACTCCCATCGATGCGATTAATTTCTCGATGGTGCGGAGCCGGGCGGGTCAGGACACCATCTCTGTGACAGGCAACGTGTTGCGTGATTACTTGACCGATCTCTTCCCCATTTTGGAATTGGGCACCAGCGCCAAGATGCTGTCGGTCGTCCCCCTGCTTAAAGGCGGCGGCATGTTTGAGACGGGCGCCGGCGGCTCGGCCCCCAGGCACGTGCAGCAGTTCTTGGAGGAGGGCCACCTGCGGTGGGATTCTCTGGGTGAGTTCTGTGCCCTCGTCGCATCCTTTGAGCATTGCGCCGAAGTGCTCAAGAACGACCGGGCCAAACTCCTGGCCGAGACCCTGGACCAGGCGGTCGGGGAGCATATGGAACAACGCCGCGCGCCATCGCGTCGGGTGAACGAACTGGACACCCGGGGCAGTCATTTCTACCTTGCCCGATACTGGGCGGAAGCGCTGGCCAATCAGACCCAGGACCCCGAGCTGCAAGCTCGCTTTGCCGAGGTGGCCCAGCAGTTGGCCGCCAACGAAGAAAAAATCATCCAGGAACTGAACGACGCTCAGGGACAGCCGGTCAATATCGGCGGCTATTACCTTCCAAATGACGAGATGGCCGCCAAAGCCATGCGCCCCAGCGCCACTCTGAATGCGCTTGTGGACGCAATCTAGCAACAGACCCAATAGACAGAGGAGCACTAACCAGATGAGAAGCAAAGTAACCGTAGTAGGAGCCGGAAATGTTGGAGCCACGACCGCCCAGCGGGTTCACCAGTTGGGCTACGCCGACGTGGTCCTGGTAGACGTCGTCGAGGACCTGCCCCAAGGCAAGTCCCTCGACATGCTGGAGTCTGGGCCGGTCTTGGGCAGCGACGCCGCCATCACCGGCAGCAACGGCTACGAAGAAACGGCCGGCTCCGACGTGGTCGTCATCACTGCGGGCATCGCCCGCCGACCGGGAATGAGCCGCGACGATCTGCTTCTGACCAACATGCGCATCACCTCCTCCGTGACCGAGCAGGTGGTCAAGCATTCTCCGAATAGCATCATCATTCCGGTCACCAACCCATTGGACGCGATGGTCCAGAATGTCTACGAGGCCAGCGGCTTCCCCAGGAACCGGGTGTTCGGCATGGCAGGAGTATTGGACACGGCCCGTTTCCGCACCTTCATCGCCCAAGAGCTGGACGTCTCGGTGGAGGATGTGCAGGCTTACGTGCTTGGCGGCCACGGCGACGACATGGTGCCCCTCGTCCGGTTCACCACCGTAGGCGGGATCCCCATCAGCGAGCTCATGGCCGAAGAGAAAGTGGACCAACTCGTCCGCCGCACCCGGCAGGGCGGCGGCGAAATCGTGGCCCTGCTCAAAGAGGGCAGCGCCTACTACGCCCCCTCGGCCGCCATCACCCAGATGGTGGAGGCGGTCCTGCTGGACAAGAAGCGCATCCTGCCCTGTTGCGCTTATCTGGAGGGCGAATACGGCATTAACGGCCTGTGCGTCGGCGTCCCCGTGAAGCTGGGCGCCGGCGGCATGGAACAGGTCCTGGAAATCAACCTCACCGCCGAAGAAAAGGCCGCACTTCAAAGTTCGGCCGACAGCGTTAAAGAGTTGGTGGAAGTGATGAACCAAGCGCGGGCCGAGGCGTAGCGCCTGCTCCGCGAGTCTGTTTCTCCCTTTCATGCCGTGACCCAGAGTAATACCCAAATTGTGGTATAAACCACAATAAAACTCAGCCCTTGACACCCCTCACGCATTAATTCAACAATCCGAGAAATTAATCCGTGAGGGGTATTTTATGCCTTGGTCGCGTCGCGCGCGACACTGGGTTAGTGGCTCAGAACGCCAGTTGCGCACTATCAGAGGAAATTTCCTAGTATTTCTCGCCCTGTTAGGGGTGTGTTTGGCCCTCGCAGTGCCGCTATCCCTATCCGTTTATACGGATGACACTTGGCCTGCCGGTGAGCGCGTAGTTGTAGTTGTCGTAGCCAGCCTCGTATCCGCTGGAGTTGCGATTGGGCTGATTGTCTCTTGCCAATCGGTCCGGGGCCTCTATGCTGGTCGGCGGCGGCCTTTTGCCTGGATTGCAATTCGCGTATTGGAAGTTGCGTCAAGAGAATCCGACCCGCCTGTTACGGCCCTCGGCATAGGAAGCAGGGAAGGAGAACTAGTCATCAGACTGCTTCTAGGGGTTACAACCCCCATTGCGGAAGGTGACTCATTTCTAGTGCTCAATGCCCATACCAAGGAACAATTGGGGTCGGTCTTTGCTATAGCGGTTGACCACGATTCATGCCTCTGCATGGTATCTGATAAGATGAATCGACATGATTTCTGGGCAAACCTCGAAAACCGGATGATGAGCGATTTCTCTGCTCCGCCCGGGGTAGAGTTCCGTTTTGTCGATCAAGTCCCGATTGACATTGTCCGCACCCTAATCCGCAGGTGGGGAGGATAAGCAATGTCCATTCAAGGAAAAGTGGCCAACATCCTCAACGAGCGAGACCTTGTAATCAACAAGGGTAGCGAAGATGGTGTTTCGGAGGGGATGTTTTTCAAGGTGACTCAACCCGATGTTCCTGTAAGAGACCCGGACAGCGGGACTGAATTAGGAGTGTTGACCCGAGAAAAAATCAGGGTGAGGGTCTTTGAAATCCACCCTCGATTCTCTGTCGCAAAGACTTATGAAACATATAAGGCACCCGTACCATCCGTCGCGGAGACGGCGATTGCGGCATTCCGGTCCCAAATGGTGACCCGTACTCGAAAAATCATAGCGGAGCCTTCCCCAAATAAGCGGGTCACCATTGACGTGGAGGGCAGTTCCGTCAGTATCGGAGATACCGTAATCGAAATAACCGAGTAGGTTCGTCCCGGTAAATATCTATCATGCCAGGGAGGTCCCCATGCCGAACCGAACACCCGAAGAACAGCTATTACTGGACAAGGCGGCGCGCCTTCTGCCAGGAGGCAACGGCAACATTACCTTCTCGCCGGAGCAGGACTTCCTGGTCGCCGGCGGCAGGGGCTCCAAGGTCTGGGACGTTAGCGGAAACGAGTACGTCGACTGGCTCATGGGCTCCGGCCCGATGATCTTGGGCCACGCTCATCCCCACGTGGTAGAGGCGGTCATCAAGACGGTCGAGCAGGGCAGCACCTTCTTCGCGAGCAACGACAAGGCCGTGCTGCTGGCCGAGGCGCTGGTCGAGGCCGTTCCCTGCGCCGAAAAAATCCGCTTCACGACCAGCGGCACCGACGCCTGCTTCCAGGCCATGCGGGTGGCCCGCGCGTTTACCGGCCGGGAGAAAGTGCTGAAGTTCGAGGGAGGTTTTCACGGCACCAGCGACTACGCCCTGATGAGCGTGACCCCCAGCGCCTCCGAGGAATTCCCCCAGGCTGAGGCCAACAGCGGCGGCATCCCGAAAGCAATCACCGACCTGATGTTGATCGCTCCGTTCAACGACCTGGTCACCACTGGGACCATCATGCAGGCCCACCACCAAGAGATAGCCGCGGTCATCGTGGAACCAATGCAGCGCATCCTGGCGCCGCAGCCCGGCTTCCTGCAGGGGTTGCGGGACCTGACCGCCCGGTACGGCATACCGCTGATCTTCGATGAAGTCGTGACCAGCTTCCGCCTCGGCTACGGCGGCGCTCAGGAGTTCTACGGCGTCACGCCTGACCTCTGCTCCGTCGGCAAGATCATGGGCGGCGGCTACCCGCTGGCGGCGGTCATGGGGCGCGCCGACATTATGTCGGTCTACGACCGGGGCGCCGTGGACAGCGACACCTTCGTCAACCAGATCGGTACGCTGAACGGCAACCCCGTCGCCTGCGCCGCAGGCCTCGCCACTCTTGAAGTGTTGCGGGAGGAGGGCGCCTACCAGCGGATACACGGCGCCGGACGAGCCATTCGCAACGCGCTGGTCGAGTCCTGTAATGAACACGGGGTCCCGGTACAGAGCTGCGGCGAAGACGCCGTATTCGACTTCTGCTTCACCGAACGGCCTGTGGCAAACTACCGGGACATACTGACCGGCGACACCCAGGCGATGGCCCGCCTCACCTCGGGACTGCTGGAACGGGGTATCTTGAAAGGCGGCCAAAAATACTACCCCTCCGCCGTCCACACCGATGAAGACATAGACCGCACCATCGAGGCCTTCCGGGAAATAGTGCCAACTCTGCGGGGGTAAATACGATGCGCACGCTAAAAAAGTTGTTCACCGCAGAAGAACTGCTCCGCCTTCCCACCACCGGAAGGAGGCTCGAGTTGGTGAAGGGCAAGGTGTATGAGATGGCGCCAGCAGGCGGACCTCACGGCTATATCGCGATGAACATCGGTATTCTGCTGGGCGTTCATGTACGGTCGAGCGGCCTCGGCCGGATATTCGCCGCCGAGACCGGGTTTATTCTCCGGCGGAGTCCGGATACCGTTCGTGCGCCCGACGCCGCCTTCGTATCATATGACCGATTGGGCGAACAAGCTATTCCCGACGGCTATCTCGCCGTTGCCCCCGACCTCGTAGTCGAAGTCGTTTCCCCCAGCGACACCAGGCGCGAAGTGCGGGAAAAGGTCGAGGGGTGGCTTCGCGCCGGCGTCCGACTGGCATGGGTCATCTACCCCGTCACC
Source organism: Dehalococcoidia bacterium (assembly GCA_034428795.1). Taxonomy (GTDB): domain Bacteria; phylum Chloroflexota; class Dehalococcoidia; order Lucifugimonadales; family UBA3495; genus VXOI01. Next base: position 50,787 of record DAOUHF010000139.1, on the reverse strand, counting down.
CGCTCCGCCGACGTGTACCGCTCCATCGACGATGTCAGCCACCTGTCCGAGGACGACGTTCTGGACGGTGAGGACGTGGTAGCGGGTTTCGCCTGCCGGCTGGGGGAGTTGTTCGGCTAGGCGGGTGAACCGGCTCATTGATCATGCCCATCTCGGAAAACCAGGCGTGTTCGCACCCGAAAGCATCCCAACTTCCTGCGGGTGACGGGATGGAGCCGCTCCCGTCCAGCAGTTCTCGGGATAGAACCAGTGCTCTTGCAAGCGCGGTCAGCCGTCAAAAGCGACCCCTCCGCCGTCCACACCGACGAAGACATAGACCGCACCATCGGAGCGTTTCGGGAGATAGTGCCAGAGCTAGGCGCCTCTCCCCAGGGAGGATAGGGAATGCCCATACCTGAAGGGCTTCAGTGGCTGGAGGCCACTGCCACCCGTATGAGGGACGCCATCGCTAACGGCGCTTTGCCCACGCCGGAGCGGATCAGCGTCAGAAACCTCCTACTGAGATTCGGGTACGTTAAGCGAGGGAACTGGATAAACAGCCAAATCCGCAACGGTCTTGAAAGATATAACCTCGACACCGATCAGGACTTTGCGGTCGGCTGGATAGACTCCCCGATAATCATTAGCCTTGATTCGGATGAGCCCGAGGCCCCCGCGCCGCGCCATATTTACGACCCTACTCACCGCATCGGGTCCTTAGAGGCGGCCAACAAGCACCCGACAAGTGTCTCTCCGGACGGCTTCCTGAATGCGGCAACCACCATAATGCAACTGCACGACTATTCCCAACTTCCAGTCATGGACACCCAATGGAAGGTGTCAGGAATCATCAGTTGGAAGTCTATTGGCGCCCGCCTTTCGTTAGGGCGGGAATGCCTACACGTCCGCGATTGCATAGACCCGGCCAAGGAGTTGCCGGTTACCACGCCCCTGTTCGACGCTATCGCCACCATCGCGGAGCACGGGTACGTGCTTGTGCGCGGCAGCGACAACAAAATCACTGGGATAGTAACTGCCACCGACCTTTCACTTCAGTTCATGCAACTCGCCGGGCCATTCCTCTTCATCGGCGAGATCGAGGGCCATCTGCGTCATTTGATACACGGCAAGTTCAGGCTGGAACAGCTACAGGCGGCGTCCGTATCAGAAGGTAAACGAGCGATCGAAGGCTCCGGCGACCTGACCCTTGGAGGCTATTGCCGGTTGCTGCAGGACAAGGAAAATTGGAAGCAGTTGGACCTTAACATCGACCGTGTGGAATTCGTCAAGCACCTCAATGCCGTGCGGCAAATCCGAAATGACGTGATGCATTTCAACCCCGACGGGCTTTCCGACGACGAAACGAAAGAGTTACAGGACATTGCCCGCTTCTTCGAGAACTTGGTACGCATCGGGGCAATGTGAAAAATCACAGCCAGCCGTCGCCTTCCGTCAACCCCGCTAGTCGTTGCCTCCTCGCGGTGGCGTGGGCATGGCCGAGGTGATGCGGGCTACCAGGCGGGAGACCCTAAAACGGTTCGTTGATCAGCACCAGTTCGGCGAAGCAGGCATACTCGCAGCCGAAGGCTTCTCCCGCCTCGCGGGCATGGCCAGTCAACCAATCGAATGTCGCCTCCCCGCTTTGGCCTAAATTCTCCAGGTACGCCTTGTGCTCCCGGAGGCTGTCCAGTCCAATCTCCCAATAGCCGGAAACGTCCACGGCGTGGGTCGGCGTGGACGTTCCGAAGACCGCCACGAAGCGGACTCCGTTCCACGGTTCATTGCCTTCTTCCAACAATTCGGGGAACACCCACCGGTTGCCGGCGTCGCGGGCCGCGTCGAAGACCGCCAGGCCCGCCCAGCGGTGATCGGCCAAGTTGAGGTGGCCGGTGGGAAACTGCAGGTGATGGCTTAGCGTAATCAGTATTTCGGGCCGGTGCCGCCGGATGGCCCGGCTCAGGTCCCGGCGGAGCGGCAGCCCGTATTCTATAACCCCATCGACGTGGTCCAAGAACTCGACGGTGTCGACCCCCACCACCCGGGCGGCGTCGACCTCCTCCTGAGACCGCAGCGGACCCACTTCCGACGGATGCATGCCGTCTATACCCGCCTCTCCGCGCGTAACCATGAGGTAGACGACCCGTTTCCCTTGGGCGGTCCACTTGGCCACAGCGCTGGCGGCCCCGTACTCCAAGTCGTCCGGGTGGGCCACAATGGCCAAGGCCGTCTGCCAGTCTTCGGGAACAGAAACCTGAGGAGCCGAAGGATGTTTCATAGTTCTCCGGGTATCGGAAATAGTAGAACGTGTTGGTGCGCGAAATATACGCTTGATCGTGAAGGGAGAGACGCCCCTGGTTAAATCATAAAGGGCCGCCGGATGTCCAACAGCCCTCTTTTGGCGTTGTTATGTCGAGTTGCCGGTGTGCTATCGGTGCGCGCCCAAGGAAGTTACCAAGGGGCGGGTGTTTACGATGTGGCGGCGCAGGCCCAGTTCCTGGGGGTCGATGCCCATGGCCAAGCCGATGGCTTGGGGCATGTGCAGGATCGGCAGGCCGATGGAACGCCCCGCTTGGGCGGCGGCCTTGGGTTGGAAGCTGTCCAGGTTCAGGTGACAAAGAGGACAGGGGGTGATCATAGCGTCGGCCCCCAGGTCTTTGGCCTCGCTGGTGTGCTTTCCAACCATGGCCAAGGAGTTGCGCTCATTGATGGTGAGGATCGGGAAGCCGCAGCAACGGGTCTTCCCGGCGAAGTCAATGACCGTGGCCCCCAGAATTTCGATGAGCCGTTCCAAGGCGTCCTGCCGTTCCGGATGGCCATCGAAGTCCAGGGCGTCGGTCGGCCGGACGATGTAACAACCGTAGAAAGGGGCCAGCCGGACCCCGTGAAGGGGACGCGTGATTTGCTCCGCCAACCGGTCCAGGCCGTAGTCCTCGACCAGCACCCAGAGCAGGTGCTTGGGACGGGCATTGCCGTTGTATTCCAGGCCCTCATCGGCCAGGTAGGAGTTCACCTTGGCCCGGTAAGCGGGGTCGCGCAGCCGGAAATCGGCTTGGCTCATCACACCCTGGCAGGTGCTGCAGATGGTCAGGATAGGAAGGTCGAGGCGCTCGGCCATGGCGAAGGTGCGGGCATTCAGCGTGTCGCCCAGAAGCTGGTTTTTCTCCTGTAGCACACCCGCGCCGGTGCAGGACGCCCCCTGCAACTCCCAAAGGTTGATGCGCAGCCGTTGGCAGATCAGCTTGGCCGCCGGGTAGAGTTCCGGACAGCCGCCGCGGGACACACAGCCGGGAAAGAAAGAGTAATTCAAGCCAAAACTCCGTGCTGAATTTTGAATCATTCCGAATTTATCTCTCCGGTTCCTCAACCTTCTCGAAGATCTTACGGACGTTTTCGGCGCCCTCAATTTTTTTGTGGACGATGGGCGGCATCTTGCCGTGGGTGAGTGCCTGGATGGCTAGAGGCGCCATGCCCAGCATCCCTGAAACATTGGTCATTCCCAACGACTTGGGCACCAATCGCAGCTCGTCCAGCCAGCCGCTGCGCTCGACCGACTCGCTGAACGCCTCGGCGTGGCGGGCGCCTATGGTATCCCGGAAACCGGCGCCGATGGCCTGGTCTCGCAACGCCATGATCCGGTCCATTGGAGCGACGCCCTTGGGACAGGCTTGAACGCACTCCAGGCACCGGGTGCAGTCCCACATCCCGGAAGGTTCGTTCAACCGCTCCAGCCGGTCGCGGGAGACGCCGTTGGCGTCGCCGTCCCGCGGGTCGGCGGTGAACCGGTAGGCTTTGGCCAAGGCGGCCGGACCCAAGAACGACGGATCGACTTCGAGCACGGTGCAGTCGGACACGCACGCGCCGCACATGATGCAGGACGTGACGCTGGACAGGTGCAGCATCGACTCGTTCGAGACGACGTACTCCTGTTCCGGCTCGGGCCCCTGGGGCTTGAGGTAGGGCTCGACCTGGTTGATCTTGTCCCAAAACAGGTCGAAATCGACAACCAGGTCTTTGATGACCGGCATGTTGCCAGCGGGCTCCACGGTGATGACGTTCCCCTCTTGCAGTGCAGCCGCCGCCTGTGTCTTGCAGGCCAGCCCGGCGTGCCCGTTGATGCGCATGGCGCAGGAGCCGCAGATGGAACTGCGGCACGAGCAGCGGAGGCTGAGGGTGCCGTCGTCCTCTTCCCGGACCTTGATCAGGGCATCCAGCACGGTTGCGTTGTCCTCAACGGACACTACGTAGTCCTGCCAGAAAGGTGCGGGTTCTTCGGCCTCGGGGTCCAGTCGCCTTACCCTGAGCGTTACGTCCATCGGCTAGTACTTCCTCTCTTCAGGAGTCCATTTGGTGATGCTGACCGGGGAATACTTAACTTCCGGGCCGGTCTCTTCTTTGGTCACCACCAAGTGTTTCATCCAGTTTTCGTCGTCCCGGTCCGGGAAGTCAGTCCTGGCTTGGGCGCCCCGGCTGTCCTTGCGGTCGAGGGCGCTCACCACGATCGGGGTGGCGCAGTCGAGCATGAACCCCAGCTCCAAGCCGAACACCAGGTCGGTGTTGAAAATCTTCCCCTTGTTCTCGATCGGGACGGTCTTGTATCGCTCTACGAGCTGTTTCATGTCGCCTAAGGACTCTTCCATTCCTTCCTGGTTCCGGTACACGGCAAGGTTCCGGTTCATCGACTCCCCCATACCCAGCCGGATGCTGGCGATGCGGTCGCAGTTTGCGGGGCGGTCCAACAACTCCTGGATGCGGCGCTCTTCGTTCTTCACCGTTTGTTCCACGTTAAATTCCACGTAGTCCACGTCCCGTGAGGCTTCCGCGGCATGGTTGCCGGACCGTTCGCCGAAGACAATGGTGTCCAGCAGGGAGTTCGCTCCCAACCGGTTGCCGCCGTGAACGCTGACGCAGGCGCATTCGCCGGCGGCGTAGACGCCCGGTATGTTGGTCAGGCCGTCCACGTCGGTCTTGATGCCGCCCATCATGTAGTGCATGCCGGGCCGTATCGGGATAGGGTCGCGGATCATGTCCACCCCGGCCAGGTCAATGCCGATCTCCCGGATCTGGCTGAGCTTCTCCATGATCAGAGACTCACTGAGGTGGCGGCAGTCCAGCATGACACAACCGTTCACCCCGTTGCCGGCGTTGATCTCAGTTTGCTCGGCGCGGGAGACGACGTCCCGCGAGGCCAACTCCATCATGTTGGGGGCGTATCTGGTCATAAAACGGTCGCCGTTTTTGTCCAGCAGGTAGGCTCCCTCGCCCCGGGCCGCCTCGGAAATCAGCACCCCGCTCCCGGCCAGGGTGGTCGGATGGTACTGGACCATCTCCATGTCCATGAGTTGAGCGCCGGCGTTGTAGGCCAGCGCCATGCCGTCGCCGGTCACGATTAGGGCGTTGGTGCTGGGTTCAAACACTCGTCCGAGGCCGCCAGTGCAGAAGATGACGGTCTTCGCCCGGATGGCGTATATCTGCCCGGTGCGCATCTCCAAGGCCATGACACCGCAGACCTGGCTGTCTTCGATGATCAGGGAAGTGACGAACCACTCTTCGTAACGCCGCACCCCCGACTTGATGAGCTGCTCGAACATCACGTGGAGCATGGCTTGGCCGGTGAAGTCGCCGACGAAGAATGTTCGGGCGCGGCGCTGGCCGCCGAAGGCGCGGGTGCCCAGGTAGCCGTCATCGTCCCGGTTGAAGGTGACGCCGAAGTGCTCCATGTCGATCAGGGCCCGGCCCGCCGACTGGCACATGACCTCTATCGCATCCTGGTCGCCCAGGAAGTCGCTGCCCTTCACCGTGTCGTAGGCATGGTCTTCCCAGTCATCGCCGCGGTCGGTCAACGCGGCGTTGATGCCGCCTTGGGCCGCGTTGGAGTGACTTCGCACCGGGTGTACCTTGCTGATGATGGCCGTGTTGGCCCCGTTCGCCCGGGCGGCGATCGCCGCCCGCATGCCGGCCAGACCGGCTCCGATTACCAGGACATCATGCTCCAGCATGTTTGCCTAATTCCTCCCGGAGATGCCTTCGCCTGAAAGCCGATGCCTAATATACCAAAATCGCCAAGCGCCTTCCAGCCGGAGAGCACTCTCAGGCCGGTGTTTCAGCGCTGGCTGGCGTGGAGAATGGTAATTCCTATTATCGAATCGCCATCGTACCGCAGGATGATGTCGTCGTTGGTAAGCTCGCTGTCAGTAGAGCGGCCAGACTTTTCGAAATGCACGTAGAGGACATCTGCTTCTTCGTCGTAGGAAGACCGCAGGTATCCCCTTGGAGAATGCCGCACCACCGACACGAGATTGAAGTACTGGCTCAGGTCTTCAGGCAGTTGCTTCAGGGCCATAGCTGCGTCCTTCTTTCCAGCGAACCCATCCGGCTGGTCAAGAAAGCGGTAATAATGAAACCGTCGCCGTTGAACTCCCTATATGCTACCACAAGCCATTTCCCAGGTTGATACTCCCGAGTGCCCAACAGTTCGCCCGCCCCACCGGCCACAATCCTCCCAGGATTTTCCACAGTCCGAAGGACTTCGCCTCTGAGACCGGCCAACTCGTCGTGGTTGTCCACAATGTGAGCCCATCGCTCATCAGTCAACCGAATGGGCACTCCCATCCGCGACTGCACTACATCAACCATGAATCACGGAATCACGTTTCCGGCAACCGTGAGTACCGGTATAGCCGTCATGAGCCCAGGGTTAAGCGAGAAGCCATTGATCTCCGTCGCTAAACCGGAATCTTCAACGCCCTCCTGGCGTTTTCGATTAGCACTTTGGGCAGCACCTGTTCGCGGATGTCGAGGTTCTCGAAATCGTGAAGCCAGCGGTCAGGCTGGATGAAGGGGAAGTCGGAGCCGAACATGACTTTGTCCTGCAGCCGGGTGTTGGTCTCGCGGATTAGCTGCTCCGGGATGAAGCGGGGCATCCAACCCGACAGGTCCAGGTACACGTTGGACTTGTGCAGGGCGACGGCAATCTGCTGGTCGATCCAGGGCCAACCCGGATGGGCCATTATGACTGTGAGGTTGGGGAAGTCCGCGGCCACGTCGTCAAAGCAGGGGATGGGCTGGCTGTACTTCAACTTCAGGCCGCTGCCGCCCGGCGTCCCGGAGCCCGCCCCGGCGAACCCGGAGTGGAACAGCACCGGAATGCCCAGCCCGTCGGCCACTTCGTACAGCGGGTAGAACCGGGTGTCGTTGGGGAAGAACGCCTGGTGCACCGGGTGCAGCTTCAGTCCTTTGAGCCCCAATTCCTTCACCGATCGCTCCAGCTCGAAGCAGGCGGCTTTGCCCAGCCAAGGGTCCACCGAGGCGAACCCCATGAACTGCTCCGGGTATTGATTGATAATGCTGGCGACCCAGTCGTTACTGTCCGGTTTTTCGCCGGTGTTGGTGGTCGTGTCCACCGAGAAGATCACCCCGAAGACATCCAACCCCCGAAACTTATCGGCCATCTCCGCCGGGTCCTTGGGAGGCGGCGGAGCGCGGAAATAGCGGAGCAACTCGGCTTCGATTTCGATCTCCGGCAGTCCGGGTTCCCGAGGCACGTGAATGTGCATGTCTATGGCTTGCATAGGACCTTCCTTTCTTGTCTGAATCGGGATTGCCGGGTCGAATGATCCGCAGGATTAGTGAATTGGCAATACTGGAAATCTCGACATCCCTCGACATCCAGTGAATCCTGATTCAGACGGAATCAAATCAACGGCTGGGCCAATAGCAGGGAGGCGATGGTCTTCCCGTCTTGGATCTCGCCGGATTGGATCATGCCAAGGGCTTCCCGGAAGGGCACCCGCACCACCTGGATGTTCTCGTCGTCGTCGCCGCTCAGCTTGGACGGACGCAGGCCGGTAGCGAGGTAAGCGTGCATGCGTTCCGTGGCCCAGCCGGGAGCGACCCAGAAGCTGGCCAGGTGGGTAACGCTGTCGGCGGTGTAGCCGACCTCTTCTTGCAATTCCCGAAGCACAGTGTCCTCCGACACCTCGCCAGCCTCGACACCGCCCGCCGGGACCTCCAGGACCGACGACTCGGTGGGCTTGCGGTACTGGCGCACCAAGAGGACGTTGCCATCGTCGTCCACCGGCACCATGCAGACGGCGTCGGAATGCTCTACTATCTCCCGCATGGAGCGCCGCCCGCCGGGCAACTCGACAGTGTCGACACGGACGTTGAAGATGCGTCCCTCATAGTGCCGCGTCGTCTCGATAGTGTTCTCTACTTGTATGGGACCAGTGTTGGAGTCAGACAATTTTGGGGTAGCCTCCATTTTTCCGGCCTGTGATTATCTGGACCGCTATTGGCCTCGAATGCTGAACCCGAGGCGCCGGGTGAGGGTTCCGAAGAAGTACGAAGGCGGATTGGCCCGGAGGAAGGTGGCCTTGTGGGGGCTTTGCTTCATCTCCACCAAGTCGCCAATGTTGAGGTCATGGTCCTCGTAGCCGTCCACGCTCAGCACGCCGGGCTGGTAACCCTCGAGCCGCAGCGACACTTCGGTCTCCGACTGCAATACCAGGGCTGCCGTGAGGCCCATATGGGCCGCTACGGTCTTTAACACCAGCGCGTCGGACTCGGGGTCTAGTATCGGGCCGCCCACCGCCAGATTATAGCCGGTGCTGCCGGTGGCGGTGGAAAGAATCAGGCCGTCGGCCCGGAAAGTCGATACCGGCACGCCGTCGATGGTCCCGGCCAGCGTCACCACCCGCGAGGCGGCTCCCCTCGCCACCACCAGGTCGTTCAGTGCGTGATACGGACCCTCCGTAAGGGTCGATCCGGCCTTGACCACCGTGGCTTGGAGCATGTTGCGCTCGTCGGCACGGTAAGCGCCCTTAAAGTAGTGCGGAAGCTTGGCCATCGCCTCATCGACCTGTAATTCGGTCATGAAGCCGAGCCGGCCCATGTTGATGCCCACGATCGGTATCCGGGCGGGGCCGGTGAACCGGACGGCCCTGAGGATTGTCCCGTCCCCGCCGACCGTGACCACCATGTCGGTGGGCTCCGCCCGAGGAGCCAGCGCCTCCAGGTTCTCCGCTGGCGATATCCAGCTATCTTCCGCCAGGTCCAACTCGTGGAGAATGGCAGTGCTGAGATCGAGCGCTTCCGGAATGCGGGAGTTGTATATGATGCCGACGGTGGTCATCAGGACGGAGTCTAAGCTAGCTATCCGCTTGCCGGCGGCCTAACTCTTCTTCGAGGCTCCGTATCCTGGCCTGGTCGGTTGCGGCGCGGTCCTCCAAGGCGTCGGCGCGATGCTCGGCGGCCTCCCGGCCGATGCGTTCCGCGAACAGGGCGGATTCCGACTCATTGAGGGTTCGCAGAAACTCGCCGGTTGCGGGGTCAAAGAATCGCAGGTCCGCTTGGTCCCAACACAGGAACAGCCCCAGTAGCGGACTGTAACCCCGGATTATGCCGTCCAAGTCCCGGGAGACCGGAAGGGGGCTGTATATCCCATCCTGCAGTCTCTCCCCGGCCAGAGGCTCCGGGTAGTAGACGGTGGTGGCGTCGAAACGCCAGTACTCCTCCACCCCCAGGCGGGCGTACAGGTTACGCTTCGGCCCCAGATCGTTCCGGAAGGTGCTGACCGACGCGATCTCCAGGATGAAGTCCGGAGGCTTCTCGACCCTGGAAATGAAATAGCCGTTACGTTGGCGAATAGTAATGGGGTTCACCCCAAAGGCCACGAGCAAATCGGGGCGGAAGATCCGCTGCCCGCCATTCTCGGCTGTGTAGTAGACCGGACAATTGCCGGCGGCCAATACACCCGGCTGGTCGAGAAAGTGATGGACTGCGACTGTTACGGCATCGAGATAATGAGGCTCTTGCTGCATGGCGTCCGGCAACGGCTCCCAATCATCGGGGGCGTCGGGATCAGGTATGACCGACCGGTCGTCGGAGGGTAGATGCAACTCCTCCGGGAGCGGCATACCGCCCCTTCCCGGGTATGGCGGCGGCAGTTTGGTCGTCATCGCAATTCTCCCGGACTAACCTGAGGGCGCGACCGTGAAAGTTTGAGTCGAGACAGGCCAATGATAGCACACATGGTGAAAGGCTCGGCCATCGTGTTCCCCTCTCGGTCACACCGCCAACGCCCGCACGGCGGCCCGGGCTGCCTCCATTACGAACCCGGGCGCCACTCCCATGAACAGTGTAGCGGCCCCGGCTATGCCCATGGCAAGCCAGGGCCCGGGGGAGCGCGACGGCCGCTCCGCCGGAAGTTCAGTGGCCGAAATGTCCGGGGCCGAAATGTCCGGGGCCGGTTGCGAGAACATGGTCCGGATGATCCGGACGTAGTAGTAGGCCGAGACCGCGCTGTTGATGACGCCGACTATCGCCAGCCAGATGAGACCGCTCTCCACCGCAGCCCGGAACACGTATAACTTGCCGATGAATATGCCGGTGGGCGGCACGCCGATCAACGCGATCAACGCCAGGGCCAGCGCCACGGCCAAGACCGGCGACTTAAAGAACAGGCCCGCGTAGTCGGCGGTCCAGTCGCTTCCCACCCTCGAACTGATGGCCGCTATGGCGAAGAAGGCGGTGAGATTGGCGGCGGCGTACGCCCCCAGGTAGAACAACACGCTGTCGAGACCTATGGCGGCAAACTGGGGCAGGTCCAGCCCATCGCCGGCGGCCTTGACACCGGCAGCGACTCCCACCAGCAGGTATCCCGCGTGGGCGATGGTGCTGTAACCGAAGAGCCGCCGGATGTTGCTCTGCACCATGGCCACCGCGTTGCCGATGGTCATGGAGGCGGCCGCCAGCGCTGCCATCAACGCCGCCCAGTCCAAAGCCACGTCAAAGAAGCCCACGAAGAACACCCGTAGCAATATGGCGAACCCGGCGGCCTTGCCGGCCACCGAAAGAAACGCCACCACCGGCGTCGGAGCGCCTTCGTAAACATCGGGAACCCACATCTGGAAGGGGGCCGATGAAATTTTGAAGCCGAACCCGGCCACCAGCAGCACGATGCCAACCAGGAGGGCATAGTTGCCGAAGGCTACCCCGCCGCCGGCCCGCCCCACGCTATCCGATATTTCCGCCAACTGGGTGCTGCCGGTGAACCCGAACACCAGCGCCATCCCGTAGAGCATCACCGCCGAGCTGATGGCCCCGATGATCAGAAGTTTCATGCCGGCTTCGCTGGAGCGGGCGTTCATCAGGAACGCCGCCAGAGCCGCCAGGGGCAGCGTGGTCAACTCGAGTGCGATGTAGATGGTGATGAGCTCTGTGGCCGCCCCCAACAGCATCATGCCGCTGGCCGAGAAGAGAATGAGTCCGAAATACTCACCCTGGAACCGCGGCATCTGCCGCACGTAATCGGTCGACGCCAAGACCACCAGCGCGGCCGCCGCCGTAATCAGGAAGTTGAAGAACAGGGCAAAGCGGTCCACCGACAGGACGCCCAGCAGGATGCTGGGTTCTTCTACGGAGAACAGGCCCGAACCTTGGACCAAAGAGGTGGAGTCCCCCAGATCGAAAAGTTGAATAAGGCTCAACACGAAGGGACCGGCCAAGGCGGCGAACGCCAGGTACGGCAAAAGCCCTTTCCGCGGCAGCAACAGGTCGACGATGATCAACAGCGTGGCCGCCGCGGCCATCGCCAGGTAGGGCGAAACGACGTACAGGTCGTGGACGCTCATTCCAGGTCAGCCGCCATTGAAGGCTTTCACCATTGGGTCGAGTCCCAACTGGAACACGTCGGTCAATATCGCCGGGTACACACCGACTCCGATGATGCAGACCACCAGCAGCGCCAAGGGCGCCGCCTCGACCGGCGAGGCGTCGGTCAGGTCGGCGAATCGCCGCCGCCGCCGCCCAAAGAACGTCCGCTCCATCATCCAGAGGATGTAACCGGCCGCGACGATGATGCCCAGCACGGCCAGCGCCGTCGGCCAATCGTAGGCGCGGTAGGCCCCCAGGAACACCAGGAGCTCGGATACGAACCCGCTCAGTCCGGGCAGTCCCAGGGAGGCCAGCCCGGCGATGAGCATTGAGGCGGCCACCAAGGGCATCCGGCCGGCCAGCCCGCCCAGGTCGGGGATGTACCGGGTGTGGGCCTTGTCGTACACCAAGCCAACGGTCAGGAACAGCAGGCCGGTGATGGTGCCGTGGGTGAATAGCTGCATCGCCGCGCCGCTCAGCCCTGTGACCGTGAGTGCGCCGCTGGAAACGCCCACCGAGCCGATGCCCAGCATCACCAGGCCCATGTGGCTCACGCTGGAGTAAGCGATGAGCCGTTTGAGGTCGGTCTGGCGCATCGTGACGACCGCGCCGTAGAGCACGCTGACCACGCCGAGAATGACGAGGACCCAGGCGAAGGCCTCGGTCTGCGAGGGGAACAGCCCCACGTTGATGCGAAGCAGCCCATAACCTCCCATCTTCAGCAGGACCCCGGCCAGCATCACGCTGGCGGCGGTCGGCGCGTCGGTGTGGGCGTCGGGCAGCCAGGTGTGGAGGGGCCAGGTGGGCAATTTTACCGCAAAGGCCACGAAGAACAGCCAGAACAACCCGGCAATTGGAACGAGCGCCGCCGCCGAGGCGAGGGCCGCCGTGTTGCTGGAGAGCTCCATCATGTTGAAAGTGCCGATCTCCGGGGTCAGGAACACGGCGACGATGGCCACCAGCATGAAGGCGCTGCCCACGATGGTGAACATCAGGAACTTCATCGCCGAATATTCTTTCCGCCCGGTGCCCCAGATCGAAATGAGCATGTACATCGGCGCCAGCTCCAGTTCCCAGAACAGGAAGAAGAGCAGCAGGTCCAATGACGTGAATACCCCCATGACCGCAGTCTGTAACACCAAGAGCCATATGAAGTACTCTTTCACCCGCACGCCGATGTGCCAGGAAGCCAAAACGGCGCACAGCCCAAGCAACCCGGTTAGCGCCACCAAGGGTGCGCTGAGACCGTCCACCGCCAGCAGGAAGCTGGCCTTGAGTCCGGCCTCTGGTATCCAGGCTAACTGGTCAACAAACTGGAACCGCTCGGCGTCCGCCGCCCGGTCGAAGAAGGAGAACACCAGCAGCGCCAGCACCAGGTCGGCCAAGACCACCGCCGTGGCAAAGACGCGGATGCTTCGCTGGCCGCGTAGAAGCAACAGGCAAATGGCTCCTGCCGCCGGCAGGAACACGGTCGCGGTTAGCAGCCCGTGGAACTCAGACCCCATCTATCCAAAAATTCCTATGTCCAACCTATGTCAGCAGGAAGGCGAGGATGATCAACAGTATGCCGAAGGCCACCGCAGTGCCGTAGACCTGCACCTGGCCCGTCTGGAATCGCCCGATCGCCGAGCCGATGTTGCGGAAGAACCAGCCGACGAGGTCGACGATGCCGTCAACTATCCTCCGGTCGATCCAGTCCGAAATTCCGGCGAAGATCCGGTAGAAGCCGCGGCGCACCAACAGGCCTTCGTAAAGGTGGTCGATATAGTAGCGTTGGGCTAGGAGCGTGTGTACCGGGCCCAGCAATTCCAGGGGTTCCGGCCGCCAGCGCCGCCTCAGGTACAATCCGAGCGCCGCGACCATGCCCACCAACGCCGCCCCAGTCGAGATTATGGCTATAAAGGGACTGAAATCGGGAGTCTCCGCGTGGCCTTCTCCACCCAACGACGCCAGGAGACCGTCGGCCAGGAAGCCGGTGATCCAGTGTTTGGGGATGGCGAATATATCGACCCACTGGGGATTGGCCACGAAACCCAACGCGACGGCCCCCAAGCCGAGGACCAACATCGGGCCCACCATGACCCATGGCGACTCCGCCAGGCGCATCCCGCCATGCCCTGGCTCGTCTCCGAGGCGGGCTTCAGGCCGGTCCTGCGATTCTTGGTCGGCCCCGCCTCTGAATTCGCCGTGGAACGTGAGGACTATCATGCGAAGGGTGTAGAAAGCGGTCACCACCACTCCCGCGATCAACGAGGCGAAAGTCACCCGGCTGATCCAGGTCTGGGTCAATTCGCCGCCCTCCCAGGCGCCCAGCAATATTTCGTCCTTGCTCCAAAACCCGGTTAGCGGGATGATGCCGACCAGGCTGAGGCCGGCGATGACCATCATGAGATAGGTCAACGGCATCTGCCGCCGGAGCCCGCCCATGTAGCGCATGTCGAATGTGCCGCTGGCATGGTTGACGCTGCCGGCCCCCAGGAACAACAGCGCCTTGAACGCGGCGTGGGCCACCAGGTGGAACAGTGCGGGGGCATAGGCGCCCAGGCCGAGGGCGGCCATCATGTAGCCCAACTGGCTGATTGTGGAAAACGCCATTACCCTTTTGATGTCGTTGGCCACCAGGCCCATGGTTGCGGCCATGAGAGCGGTGAACGCCCCAACCAGCGCCACCACTGCCAAGGCATCGGTGGACTGTTGGAACACCGGGAAGAAGCGGGCCACCAGGAACACCCCGGCCGCCACCATGGTGGCGGCATGGATCAGGGCGCTGACGGGAGTCGGGCCCTCCATGGCATCGGGCAGCCAGGAGTGGAGAGGGAACTGTCCCGACTTTCCGGCGGCCCCGGCGAAAATCCCCAAAGCCATCCAGGTGAGAGCGACGCCTCCCAAAACCGCGCCGCCGGCCGCCAGGGGTTGGGCCGCCTGCCAGATGTCCGGGATATGAAAGGCGTTCAGCCCGGCCGCCGCGAAGTCGTCGGCCTTCACAAACAGGTAAAGGATGGCGATCAGAAAGCCCACGTCGCCGATCCTGGTGACGATGAACGCTTTCTTGGCGGCTGCCGCGGCCGCCGGCCGTTCGTGCCAGAACCCGATGAGCAGATAGGAAGACACGCCGACCAGTTCCCAGAACACGTAAAGCTGGACGATGTTGCTGGAGAGGACCAGCCCCAGCATGGCCGCGGTGAAGAGGGACATATAGGCGTAGTACCGGCAGAACCCGGAATCGCCGTGCATATACCCCAGGGAATAGACTTGAATCAGGAGGCTGACGGCAGCGACGACCACCAGCATCACGGCGGTGAGTGGGTCGATCAGCAGGCCCATGTCGATGGACGCGCCGCCCACCTCCAACCACTTCAGTGGCTCCCATTCGTGGGTATTGCCCGAAATGACCGAAATGAGAGTCCATACCGCCAGTCCGGTCGCCCCGGTCAGGGCGGTAATTGTGGCAAGCCCGCTCAGCATCGGCCAGCGGTTGAGGAAAGGGCGGATGAGAAAAGCGATCAGGACGAATGAACCGAGGGGAAGCAGGAATATCGCCCAAACGGCGGCTTCAATGACCATCTACAGCTTCCTCAGAATCTCCTCGGCAACGTGTTCTCTACCCTTGGGAACGTATATCGTGAAGGGTACCCGTTCGCTCCAGTTCAGAATATCGCCTTCCGGAAGGATGCGGGCGGGCAGCCCTTCTCCTTCCAGGACATCCTTCCACATCTCGGCCAACATCAAGTTCTGCGCTTTTTTGAACTCTACCCACATTTTCGCAATTCGAAATTACAAATCAAGAGTGAGGAATTAAGACGCCGGCAATTCCCATACAACCATTCCGCACTCCACATTCCACACTCCTAATTCCGCATTCCTAGTTCCGCATCTGTGTTGCTTCGCCCAGGTCCACCGACTCGTTGGTGCGGTACATGGCGAACACTATGCCCAGCCCCAAGGCGATTTCGGCCGCGGCGACAGTGATGATGAAAACGGCAAACACCTGGCCGGTCAAGGCCGTGCTCAGGTCTTCCTGCAGGCCGGCGGGGGCCAGGTATTTGGCCATGGCCACCAGTGTCACGTTTACCGCGTTGAACATCAACTCGATGGACATCAGCACCGCCAGCACGTTCCGGCGGGCCAACGAACCATAAAGCCCGATGGAGAACAGGATGGCCGCGACGATGAGAAACGCTTCGAAGGACATACGCCGTTAGTCCGGCCCGGTCCGCGGTCTGGCGGCCGGGCGCACCAACGCCAGCGCACCGATCAAGGCGGCCAAAAGCAACACGGAAACGGCCTCGAAAGGCAGCACGAACTTGCCGGTGAGCAGGTCCGCCAGTCCGGCGTTCCCCACTTGCTCCTTGTCTTCCGGAGAGACGACGCCCGCGGCCGTCAATGTTTCTTCGTCAAGATTCATCACCGCGCCGGTCTGTACAATTTCGACGCTTGACTGGCTTTCCTCGGGGAGAAATTCCCATTTCGTGTCCACCGCCACGGTGACCAGGGACGCCAGCAGCAAGGCGGCGAACAGCGCCGCCGGAATCTGCAGCCGGTTGGGGAGGTTGCCGTGCTGTACGTCCCTCGTGAGCATCACGGCGAAGATGATTAGCACTGAAATGGCCCCGGCGTAGATCAATACCTGGACCACCGCGAGAAACTCGGCGTTCAGCAGCACGAAGAATCCGGCCACCGCCACAAACACCCCCACCAGCAGCAGGGCGGCCCGGAACAGGTCACGCACCAAGACCACCCCCAAGGCGGCCGAGATCGCCGCCACGCTGAGCAGCCAGAATACAATGTCCTGAACGATCATCTAGGCGGCGTTCCCGGGAGTTACAGCCGGTGGGCCCGCCGGGCCGTCGGCCGTTAAATCCGGAGGGACACCGTCCGCGTCGTTCTCGGACTTGAGCGCGGGGGCGTCGGCATCCGGCAGACCGCCGCCGATTCGCATTCCGGCCTTTTCCCGCTGGTGCCACTGCCACGATTCCCGCCCGACGTCCTGCCAGTCCAGGGGCTGGCCGGACTTGGGATCGTAGTTGCGGCCTTCCAATTGGGGCCGGAAGAAAGTGCTGGGATGCTTTTCCGCCTGGCGCAACTGGTCGATGTCGATGACCATGTCCTTGCGTGAATACCGCCCCTGCTCGAACCCGCTGCCCATGAACAACGCGTCGTAGGGGCATGCCTCCACGCACAGTCCGCAGAACATGCAGCGGTTGATGGCGATGTCGAAAACTTCCAACCGGTACTTGTCGCCCTCGGCCGGAGCGGTCTCGCTGGGACTGGTGACGATCTTGATGATCCCAAGCGGGCAGTACTTGGCGCAAGAGGCGCACCCGGTGCACCGTTCCTCGTACCAGACGAACTCCTCGCCACGGAACCTGGGGTGTTGCTTGAGCCGTTCTTCCGGGTATTGGACCGTAAACGGTTTCTTGGTCAGGTTTTTCAGGGTGACCAGCAGGCCTCTGAGCATCGCGAGCCCGTACATTCTAGTCGGCCTCCACGCCAAATTCCGGGATCGTGCCGCGCGGGGGAACCGCGGGCGGCGTTTGGCCCCGGCTATTGGGTTCGGTGGGCCTCATCTTGCCCCGCACCAGTCTGCCGAAAAAGACCAGGCAGGCTGCGGAAAGGCCCCAGTTGATTCCGGTCATTATCCAGAGATCTCCGGTTGTCAGGGCGCCGGCCCCATCCCGAAGGAAGTATACCTCCAAGGCGGTGGCAAACAGGTTGATGATACTCACCGGCAGCAGGCACTTCCAGGCCAAGGCCAGCAACTGGTCGATCCGGAGCCTGGGGAAAGTGGCGCGGACCCAGATGAAGCCACAGGCAACGGCCAACGTTTTTAGCAGGAACCACAACCAGCCCAGGTACTGGGAAACCGGTCCCGACCAGCCGCTCAGGAACAGGGTCACGATCACTCCCGACGCCGCCATCACTCCCCCGAACTCGGACGCCTGGATCAGGGCGAACTTGACGCCGCTGTATTCGGTATGATAACCGCCAATCAACTCCGACTCCGCTTCGGCCATGTCGAAGGGTGTGCGGTTCAACTCGGCGGTGGTTCCAGCCACGAACACAAAGAAGGCCAGGGGCTGCACCAGCAGGAAGGGCAATTTCTGGGCCGCGATCACGTCGGCTAAGGACATCGAACCGGCGACCATCACCACGCCCAGCAGCGATACCACCACCGGCACCTCGTAGCTGATGAGCACCGCCACGCCCCGGGCCGCGCCGAAGAGGGCAAACCGGTTGTTTGAAGCCCACCCGGCCATGAATATGGCGATGGAGGTTATGGAGGTGACGGCCAGGATATACAGCACCCCCACGTTCAGGTTGGCCAAGGCCGTGTCTTTGGCGAAGGGCACGACGGCCAGCATCAACATTACCGGCGCCAACATGGCCACCGGGACGACGAAGAACACGGCCCGGTCGGCGGTCCCCGGAGTCAGGTCCTCTTTGAAGATGAGCTTGAGCAGGTCGGCGAAGGGCTGGAAAAGGCCGAAGGGACCCCACCGGTTGGGGCCCAGCCGGTTTTGGAACCTGCCGATGAGACGGCGTTCCATCCACGAGAACAGGGCTGCGCCCAGCAGGACGGCGTTGACCAGAATGAAGATGATGACCAACCCGGCGATGACGTAAGACAGCCAGCACGGCAGAATATGTCCAACGAAGTTGCTGACTTCCCGGAACAATGCCGTGTGGTAGAGGACGTTGTCGGGGCCAAGGACACAGTTCACCGCCGTACCGTTACCTGTCCACTTCACCCATGTTGATGTCGAGGCTCCCCAGGGTGACGATCATGTCGGCCAGCTTCCATCCGACCAGCAGGTGTTCGGTCACGGTCAGGTTGATTAGCGATGGGGAGCGGATCTTGCAACGATACGGGCTGATCCCGCCGTCGCTCACGAGGTAGAAAGCCAGCTCGCCCTTGGAAGCCTCCACCCGGCCGTAGGCCTCTGCCCCGGCCGGGGCGCGAAGCACCAGCGGCACGCGGGCCCGCACCGGTCCCGGCTCGATCTGCTGGATGCACTGCCTGACTATCCGAACGCTCTGCCGGATTTCCTGTACGCGGACCCAGAAGCGGTCGTAATTGTCGCCCGTAGTTGCCGTTGGGACGTCGAAATCGACGAATTCGTAGGCGTCGTAAGGTTCCTCCTTCCGCCAGTCCCATTCCAGTCCGCTGGCCCGCAACACCGGCCCGCTGACCGAGGAGTTGATGGCGATGTCCAAGGGCAGCAAGCTCACTCCCCTGGTGCGTACCATCACGATTTCGTTCTCGACGATGAGCTGTTCCAGCTCCTTGTACTCCTCATTGAAGTCCGTGAGGAACTGGTCCAGGGCCGGCCAGAAGTCCTCTGGGGCGTCGAAGAACACCCCGCCCGGCCGCATGTAGCTCACCGTGATCCTCGCTCCGCACAGCATCTCGAAAAGGTCCAGGATCCGCTCCCGTGAGCGGAAGCAGTACATCAGCGGCGTGCCCAGGGCGCCCAGGTCTTGCAGTATGAAGCCGATGCCCATGAGATGGGCCGCGATTCGTTGCAGCTCGGCGGTCAGGGTACGAAGGTACTTGGCCCGCATGGGTACCTCGGCCCCCATTAGCTGCTCGACAGCCAGGCAGTAGGCCTGGTTGTTGATCATCGACGAAACGTAGTCCAAACGGTCCGTCAGGGTTACTATCTGGGTGTAATTTCGCTCCTCGGCCAGCTTCTCGGTCCCCCGGTGAAGGTAGCCGAACACCGGCTCCACCTGGAGGATGTCCTCGCCGTCAAACGTGACTCGCAACCGGAACACGCCGTGGGTGCTCGGGTGTTGCGGCCCCATGTTCACCGTCATCGGTTCGGTGCGGATGGTTGTCATTATTCCCCGAAGAATGGGGAATGAGAATCGGGAAAAGACCGGTCCTCATTCCTCACTCCCAATTCCTCATTCCTACAAATAGTCCTTGCGCAAAGGGTGGCCCTCGAACCCTTCCCAGAGCATGATGCGTTTCATGTTGGGATGGCCGTCGAACCGGACACCCATCAGGTCCCAGACCTCTCGCTCCTGGAAGTCCGCCCCTCTCCACAGGTGGTACACCGATGGGGCGGACAGCTCGTCCCGGCCCGCAAGCCGCGACCGGATGACCGCTTTGTGCCTCTGGCGGAAGGACGTCAAGTGGTATACCAACTCGAAGTGCCCGATGTAGTCAACCGCGGAGATGGAGTTCAGGAATTGGAAGTCCAGGTCTTCTTCCGTCCGCAGGAATTCGGCCACGCGGGCGATCATCGGGGTCTTCACCCAAATCGCTTCCCGATACTTGCCGGGAGGCCATTCGTCCACCGAGCCGGGCACCGCCGCCGCCACTCGTTCCGCCAGGTACGGCCCGGCTAACTGCGTCAGCGCCATCAGGCGGTCTCCCCGGTCTGTGGTCCGGGCACGTTTGCCGGGGCTTCGTTTGCCGGGGCTTCGTTTGCCGGGCCCGCCCGGCTGGCATCGTTCTTCTTCGAACCCAACAGGGCCCGAAGGGGACTCCGCGGCATGTTCCGGTAGCGCTTGATCTTTTCGTGCAGCTCCATGATGCCGTAGAGCAGGGCATCCGGCCGGGGCGGGCAGCCCGGCACGTAAACGTCCACCGGAACGATGTGGTCCACGCCCGGCACCACGCTGTACGAGCCGTAGTAGGGACCGCCGCTGGTGGCGCAGACGCCCATGGATATGACCCACTTGGGGTCCGCCATCTGGTCGTAAATGCGCTTGATGGACGGCGACATCTTCCAGGTGACAGTGCCGGCTACGATCATCAGGTCGGCCTGGCGCGGCGAGGCGCGGAATGCTTCCATACCGAAGCGGGCGATGTCGAACCGGCCCATGCTGCTGGCGATCATTTCGAAGGCGCAGCAGGCCAGGCCGAAGGTGACCGGCCACAGGGCCGACTTGCGGCTCCAGTTGACCAAGGCGTCCACCGAGGTCACCATCAGGTTGCCCTTGAGGTCCTCGGGGACTTCGATCAAGGGCTCGGCCAGTGGTTCGAGGGACGCGTCCTTCAGGTCCTGAACGGTCTGGCCTTCGTAGCGGTCCAGGTGCCAGGTGCGGGACGCCAGAGGGCTATCGCCGGGCGGGATTTCGGGTCGTAATTCCAGTGGCACGTCCGTTTACCCCCACTCCAGGTCGCGTTTGCGCCAGGCGTAAGCCCAACCAATCATGAGAATCCCGACGAAAACCGCCATTTCTATCAGTGCGAATAACTCCAACCGCAGAAACTTGGTCGCCCACGGGTAAAGGAAGATAACTTCGACGTCGAATATGACGAACAGGATAGCGAACATGTAGTATCGGAAGTTGAACAGGTTCCACCGGCCGCCGATGGCCTCCATCCCGCACTCGTAGGTCTCGGACTTCACCGCCGACGGCGTGCTGGGCCGGAGGCCGATGCGCGAAGCGCCCCAGGACAGCATCAGCATGCTGAGGGGGACCAGAACGGCAACGACCAAGAAGATGCCAATCAGTCCGTATTGCCGGAAGTAATCGTCTAAAAGCATCGGCGCAGCGTTAGCCTGTGGCCTGAAGAACGGGCGCTTGGGACCGGTTAGATTATATCAGACACCGGCGGGACTGCTAATATATCGAGTGTCAAAGGACGGGCCTTTTGGTTGCCTCTCGGAGAGCCGGCGAAGAAATGCCCCCCATTGTCACCTTTGTCACCTTGAACCTGTCTATTCGGAAAGATCCACTCGGAAAAAGGGGGCAGCATGACCGAAGGACCCAACGCCCAATCAGGCCCTCTGGCGGGCCTGAAAGTGCTGGACCTGTCCATGATCGTCGCCGGGGGCACGGCCAGCAGCCTGATGGCCGACTTCGGCGCAGAGGTCGTGAAGGTGGAACGCCCCGGCGGCGGAGACCCCCTTCGCAACTGGGGCCCCTTCGCCAACGGGGTCTCGCTGTGGTGGAAGGTCCACTCCAGGAATAAGAAGTCCATCACGTTAAACCTTGGGACTGCCGAGGGCCAGGAAATCATGAAGGGCCTGGCCCGGCGTGCCGACGTCGTCATCGAAGGTTTCCGCCCCGGCGTGATGGAGCGATGGGGACTGGGGCCTGACGACCTCCACGAGGCGAACCCCTCCCTCGTGATGTTGCGCTACTCCGGCTTCGGCCAGACCGGTCCTTACAAGGACCGTCCCGGGTTCGGCACAATCGCCGAGTGCATGAGCGGCTACGTGGGAATGACCGGTTTCCAGGACACACCCCCCGTGCTGCCGCCCGTGCCGTTGGCCGACGAGATAGCCGGAGTCTTCGGCGCCATGGCGGGAATGATGGCCCTCTATCATCGAGACGCCGGAGGCCGAGACGCCGGAGGCCGAGACGCCGGGGGCCGAGACGCCGGGGGCTCCGGAAAGGGTCAGGTGATAGACGTCAGCCTTTTTGAGCCCCTGTTCCGGCTGTGCATTCCTCACGTCACCATTTACGACCTCATGGGCATCAGCCGGGAACGGGTGGGCAACGACTTCCCCGACGCCGCCCCACGCAGCCTCTACCGCACCGGTCCGTCATCCGATGGGGAGCAGCATTGGTTGGGGCTCTCGGCCACCTCTCAGAGCACCTTCGAAAGCCTGGCCAAGGCTATGGGAATGCCCCAAATGATCGATCGGGAGGCCTATAAAGACAACGCCGCCCGCTTGGAAAACCGGGCGGAACTGAACCAGGAGTTGGACGCGTGGCTCGGCCAGCGCCCTCTGGAGGAGATCATGGACCAATTGGTGCCCGCCGGTGGCGTGGTCGGCCCGGTCTACAACGCCGCCCAGATCGCGGACGACCCCCACTATCTGGCCCGGGAGGACATCATCGAGATCGACGACCCGGAATTGGGCCACACCAGAATGGTGGGCATCGTTCCCAAGTTCAGCGCGACCCCCGGGGCCGTCGAGCACGCGGGCCCTACGGTGGGCCAACACAACTCTTCCGTATACGGGAGTTGGTTGGGGTTGGGCGACGACGAACTCGGCGGCCTGAAAGAGCGGGGCGCCATATGAGCGGACTGCCCCGGCTGCTGGTCGCCACCGGCAACCCCGGCAAGCTGAGAGAATATCGCCAGTTGTTGGGGACCGCCTTCCAATTGGTTTCCCTGTCCGAGCTTGGCATCACCCACGAAGTCGAGGAGACCGGGACGACATTTGCCGAAAACGCCTGGCTCAAGGCGTCGCAATACGCATCCTTGAGCGGCATGTTGACCCTCGCCGACGACTCGGGCCTCGAGGTGGACGCGCTGGGAGGCCAGCCCGGCATTCGTTCGGCGCGGTACGGCGGCGACGCCTGCCAGTCCGACGCCGACCGGCTGGCGTTGTTGCTGCGCAATCTCGATGGGGTGCCGTGGGCGGGGCGCACCGCCCGCTTCCGCTGCGTCATCGCGGCGGCAGGTCCCGCGCCGGAGGCTGCCGAGGGCGTGGCCTTGTTGGCTTCGGTGGTGGGCTCGGTGGCGGGAATGGTACAATATTCGCCACAGGGAGATGATGGATTCGGGTACGACCCGGTGTTCTATCTACCCTCCTTTGACAAGACCGTAGCCCAACTCTCCCTTGAAGACAAGAACCGGATAAGCCACCGGGGATCGGCAGCCGCAAGGGTTTTGACCGCCCTGACAAAGCTGCCCCAGGCCCGCCGCTGACGTCCGGCAGAGTAGTTCGAAAGAATCGGTATTGGATCATGGTATTAGACAGACTCGGCCGGTCCATGAAGGACCTTCGCATCTCCGTAACCGACCGCTGCAACTTCCGCTGTCCATACTGCATGCCGGCCGAAATATTCGGCGAGGCCTACGAGTTCCTGCCGCGGGAAGAAATTCTGACCTTCGAGGAGATCGCCCGGCTGGTGGGCCTCTTCGCCGAATTCGGCGTCAGCAAAGCCCGGATCACCGGCGGAGAGCCACTGTTGCGGACGGAACTTCATCAGCTGATTCGCCAGGTAGCCGCCATCGACGGCATTGAAGACGTTACGCTGACCACCAACGGCTATCTGCTGGCCCAGCAGGCGGAGGAGCTCAAAAAGGCCGGGTTGGACCGCATCACTGTGAGCCTAGACAGCCTGGACGACGAGGTTTTCAAGCAGATGAACGGGCGCGGCTTTGGTTCCCGCCGGGTGCTTCACGCCATCCAGAAAGCGTGGGACGCCGGGCTCCGTCCGGTGAAGATCAACGCCGTCGTCCAGCGCGGCGTTAACGACCATACGGTGGTGGACCTCGCCCGGCACTTCAAGGGCACCGGCCACATCGTCCGGTTCATCGAGTACATGGACGTGGGCAACCGCAACGGTTGGAAACTGGACCAAGTGGTGAGCGCGGAAGAGATTATCGCCCGCATCGACGCTGAGATGCCCTTGGAAACGCTGGAAAGCAACTACTCCGGCGAGGTGGCCGAGCGCTACCGCTACAGGGACGGCGGCGGCGAGATAGGCGTCATTGCCTCGGTGACCCGCCCCTTCTGCGGCGCCTGCACCCGCCTGCGTCTGTCAACTGACGGCCAGATATTCACCTGCCTGTTCGCCAACAAAGGCGTCAGCCTCCGGGACCCCATGCGCGAAGGCGCAACCGACGGCGACATACGGGAGCTGATCACGAGAATCTGGGAACGCCGCACCGACCGCTACTCCGAGGAACGCGCCGCCAACACCCCCGGCGTAGCCACCCCCCGCAAAATAGAGATGTACCAGATAGGAGGGTAGGGGCAGAGCAGGACGGTACCAAATGGCATGATGCTCAGAGGCCCGGAAGGTCAGCTCATACGCCTGACCGATGAGAGGCGCCAGCATATCGTTTTGGTACATCCTGAGATGTCAGGTTTAGAATGGACAATTGGACCTACTCTCGAATCACCCGACGTGGTGTTAACTTCAAGGAACGACCCTGAGCGAGTGAAAGAGTATTACAAAGAGTTCACAGGCATTGCTATCGGTAAGTTCGTCTGTGTAGTGGTTTGTTTCGATAAAGGCGACCCCTTTGTACTAACAGCCCACGGCTCTAGGAGGTTGCCTGGGAGAGGCGAGTGATGGAACCGAAACAAGTATCTATCTGGTACGACCCGGAAGGCGATTTTCTGGAAGTGATCTGGCAGCGTAAACCCGGCGAATTCGTCGAGTCGGCTGACGGCCGCGCCGACATAAAAGTAGACGATGACGGCAATATACTCGGGTTTCAGATACAGGCATTAAGTAAAATTACCAAACCCACATGTCTAACTTTCGACACCGACGACCCTGATGTAGAACAATGCCAATGCCGGAACGCACCGACTCAGCCCTCAATCACGTAACAATCCACACCGACGGCTCCTGCTTGGGCAACCCCGGACCGGGTGGCTACGGCGCGGTGTTGGCTTACCAGGGCCGGGAGAAGGAGTTGTCGGGCGGGTTCCGGCGCACCACCAACAACCGCATGGAGTTGATGGCCGTTATCGTAGCGCTCGAAACGCTGAGTGAGCGGTGCCGCGTAACGGTTCACAGCGACTCCAAATATGTGGTGGACGCCGTGGGAAAGGGTTGGGCCAAGCGGTGGAAAGCCAACGGCTGGATGCGGAACAAGCGTGAGCCGGCCATCAATCCCGACCTTTGGGACCGCCTGCTCAAGGCGCTGGACCAGCACGATGTGGAACTCCGCTGGCTCCGGGGCCACGCCGGCAACGCCGGAAATACGCGCGCCGACCGGCTGGCGGTGACCGCCGCCAATGGCGCGGGACTCGGTCGCGACGAAGGATTCGAGAGGACGCAGGCGCGGTTATGACATTGCCATCGAAGCAACAATCCCTGACCCACCTCGACGAGGAGGGCCGGGCCCGCATGGTCGACGTCGGGTCCAAAGCGGTCACCAGCCGCGAGGCCGTCGCCCGGGGCTACGTTTCCATTCAGCCGGAAACGGCGCGGCTCATCCGGGAAGGGCTGATGAAGAAGGGCGACGTCCTGACCGTCGCCCAAATTGCCGGCATCATGGGGGCGAAGAAGACCTCGGAGCTCATTCCCCTCTGCCATCCCCTGCCCTTGGACAAGGTGAGTGTTGACCTGGAGTTGGACGGCGAACAGCAGCGCATCAACATTACCGCCACCGCCAGCACCTCCGCCCGCACCGGCGTCGAGATGGAGGCGCTCACCGCGGTCTCGGTGGCGGCCCTCACTCTATACGACATGTGCAAGGCGGTTGACCGCGGCATCCGCATCGAGGGAATACGGCTGGTGCGCAAACGAGGCGGCCAGAGCGGAGACATCGACCTGGAAGATTAGGCCGGGCTAAAATCGGCAAGCAATTACGGGGGAAGCAGACTTGGGTACGTTCACATTGACTATCGAAGTTGGAGACATTCAGGAAGAGCGGTTTGAGCCAGTGGAGGTTATGGTTGACACTGGCGCAACCTACTCCCAAGTCCCGGGCAGCCTGCTGCGGCGGCTGGGGATTCCGGTTAAATGGGAAGCCCAGGCTCGGTTGGCCGACGGAAGCGTAATTACCGACCAGGTAGGGCAGGCAACGATTAGAGTGGACGGCAAATCATTCATCACCCCGGTTACGTTCGGGCGGGAAGGGGAGCCGAATCTGCTGGGCTTTGTGGCATTGGAGACCGCCATGCTGGCGGTGGACCCGGTAAACCAGCGCCTCGTCCCCACAATTGGCTGGAAGGCGTGAGGCCCTGGAACAGGCTCATCGCCTGAAGCGCGGATTAGTCCTGTCCTCTAGCCCCGGCGCAGCAACTCGCGGCTCATCAAGCGCAGAGCGGCTGCGGCGAAATGGATGTAATCTTCAGCAGCCAAATCCAGCGGCGTGTATTTCTCTATCTGTTCCACGTCAGTTGGGCCTGCCGGGCCGGGGATAACCTCCAGCTCCAATTCGCAAATCTGGCCGTCAGGCAAGACCACCACACATCCCAGGTCGGCGGATATGCCGGGCGGCGGCTCCAACTCGATTGCCTGCACGGACGTCATGTTCAAGAACGCCGGGAAGGGGCGAAGCTGAGGGGCCAGCCGGCCGACGGCTTCACGCAGGCGAACGGCTGTCTCCTCCACCAAGGCCCTGGGGCTGTCGTCTTGGGTTTCCATGCTCCCGATGATATTACGGCCGGCGAGCCCAGCCAAGCCCGAGCTGCCCGCCTTTCGTACCGTACTGGAATCGCTGAGAAGCCAGTATATTGGCTGAAGAACTATTGACTCGGATAGGAAGTTATGTAAACATCGAAAAAGCTAGTGAGAACATAGACGGAAGCTAGCCCGACGTATTTCGACGGCTGACCGGGCACTTTTCGCAAGATGGATGAAGGGCCCAGGGATCAATGTAACTCACCTGGGGGTTGAAGTTGGCGAAAGCGGAACCAAGCGATCCGGAGACAGATACTGGAAGCGAAACTGTCGTGGTGGCTGAGTTGGACAACGCCAACGGGGGTCTACCTGGCAACAATGAGGAGGCAATCATGACCGAAACAGGCAACGTCCCACAGGAGGTATCCGGCGGGCAAATGGTGATCGACGATCAAGTGATCGGGGCCATTGCCGGGACCGCCGCCCAAGAGGTCGAGGGGGTAGCTTCCCTTGGCACCAGTTCGGTCCGGCGCGCCATAGCCGAACGGCTGGGAAGCGTCGAACGGAGGGCCCGGGGAGTTGACGTAGTAGCCGGTCAACGCGAGGCCATACTGGACATTGACATTAACGTATCATACGGCCGCTCCATCCCGGACCTGGTTACCGAAGTTCGCGCGAACGTCTCCCGCCGGGTGCTGGAGATGTGCGGCCTCGTCGCCAAGGAAATCAACATCAACGTCGTAGGCATCGATTTCGCCTACGGGCACCCCAGCAGGCTGGGCCGGGTGGAGTAACCTTCGTCCATCAAGTAGAGCCGACGGAGAGAGAGGAAGGGAGGCCGGCAACGCCTTTTTGTTCATGAATAGGATTAATAGATTTCTGGTATCGTTGGTGGCCCTCTTCCTCGTTGTTTCCGCCGTCGTTACAGTTCTCGTCGCTGCCGATGCCCTGGAATACCGGTTCTTGCCGGGCGCCTCGGCTGAGGATGAGGCCGCCAGCACCTGGTTCGAGTCAGAGCTGAGAGGGTTGGCTGAATCGGGCGGGGCCGAGAAAACGGTCAGCATTGCCGCCGCATTGGCCGTTATCGCTGCGATGCTGGGTCTGCTGGCGCTACAAGCGAAGGGAGGAACACAGCGGCGAGGGACACCCTTGCTCGTCAGTTCCACTGACTTGGGCGTCTTCAACATAGACCCGGCCAGCGTCCGCCTGCTGGTCGAAAGGACCGGGTCCTACAACCGCGACATAGTTGACATCCGGTGCGGCCTCCACCTCGCTCGTAAGACTCTGTCGCCGGGGCCCGACCGCGTAGTCATATCCTGTCATCCTGTCATAACCTTGGGTTCGGATGCCCAGGCGGTCCGGGACGACCTTCAAGCAAGGGTAAAGGAAGTGGTGGAGCGGTTGACCGGGCTGGAAGTGCAACGGGTCAATATAACACGGGTAAGGTACGACCAAGGCCAGGAAACCCGCCTGATCGAATAGGACAAGGACGGGTATTATGAACAACCCCAAGTTGATTTTTACCGGTATCGGGTTGCTGGTTGGAGTGATTGGCGTAGCCTTAGGCCCGCTGGAGGCCTTCATTGTCTTGGTGTTCGCCTCCTTGGGCTGGCTCATCGGCAAATACTTCGCCGGGGAGATACCCGTGGTCGACGTATTCATGGAGCGGTTTTTCTCCGACAGGTTGCGAGGCCCCCGCGAATAGCGCGCCCTTCGAGCCCCATCAGACTTGGGAGAAACACCTGTCCATAAGTCATCCCGGAATTTCTTGAGTCTCGTCCCCAAACTCCGGGATACCTCACGTTCGCCATTGACAGAACGTTCCGCCACCCCTCCCGTCTTTCCGGCGAAAGCCGGAATCCACGTCCCCTCCCTGGCGTCCGTATGCCCGCCAGTTGCCATAGACATCGCCGCCCCTCTCGTCATCCCGCCACCCCTCCCGTCTTTCCGGCGAAAGCCGGAATCCGCGTCCCCTCCCGGTGTCCGTATGCCCGCCAGTTGCCATAAACACCGCCACCCCTCCCGTCTTTCCGCCACCCCTCCCGTCTTTCCGGCGAAAGCCGGAATCCGCGTCGCCTCCCCGGCGTCTGCATGCCCGCGCTGAAGGTAACCTGCTGCCCCTGAGAACTCCGGGATGACTCATGTTAGGAAGGAGGACGCTGGCGTCGGGCTTTCCGGATTTATCTACGGGATACCCAACGGGATACCCAGATAAACGTATATCGGCCTAGCCCCTTTCCAGTGGGCTAGGCCGATATGTTGTCACTCGCTATCCGGGCGGGGGACCCCTGGTGGAAGGCCTCGGCAGACAACCGAAGTCTTCACGCAGAGGTCAGACTGGCGTTTAGCATTTATATATTCTGGCGGCGTTTACGCCGACGATCTTGGCTCGTTCCTCCTCCGTGCAGTCCATCAGGATCTCTTCGATAATCTGACGGCTCCGGGGGAAGGTCGATTCCGGGTGGGGGTAATCCGAGCCCCACAGCAACTGGTCTACGCCAATAATGTCCCGGTCCCGGATACCCAGGGCGTCCTCTTGAAAGCCCAGGAACACGTTGCTATGGAAGTATTCGCTGGGTATTGCGTCACTCTTGAACCGGTACGAAAAGTCGCCTATGGCTCGTTGGGTATAGTTGTAGTCCAACCGGTCAAGAAAGTGGGGGATCCAGGACAGCTCTTGTTCCACGGAGCCCACGATCAGCTTGGGGTATCGCTCGAACACGCCACTGTAGATCATGTCCGCCAACGACACCCTCACCCAATGATCGGTGTTGCATAGGAAGGATGACCTCAAAGTATCGAAGTCGGCGTATTGCTGGCCGGGTCCCGGCCGGTTTGTGGTGATGTGAAGGCTGAGGGGCATATCCAGGTCCTGGGCGGCGGCCCACAGGGGCTCGTACATTGGCAGAACGTAGGGCTTATCCTCGGGCGGATAGATCGTGATCATGGCCCCGGCGAGCCCCATCCTGGCGCCTCGCTCCAGCTCACTTATCCCATCCTGAACGTCGTCCACGTTGACCATGGCGATGCCTTTGAGGCGGCCGGGAAAGGGTGCGCAGAACTCGGCAAGCCAGTCGTTATACGCTCTGAAGGTCGCCGACAGCAATTCGCTGTCTGGCACAGTGCAGTAAAGTTGCAGGCCGACAGTGGGATAGAGGATGCTCACGTCGATCCCATCTGCATCCAGGTCTTTGACATGCTCCTCCGGGATGTATCCCCCGGGGATCACGTCTGCCGATACACCGAAATTGGTCAGATTCTCCGGCTCCTCGAACCTGACCCCCACCTGGGTGCCGGCGGCCACGAATTGGCCCTTGATCCCATCGGTGAACCAGCGCTCGGAGCCGTCATCCATCGGGACGACATGAGGCTCCCGGCCTTTGAATTTGGCGTCGATTCTACTCGTCCAAAGGTCGGCGGGCTCCATCACGTGATTGTCGGATGAAATGATTCGATACGTCGACATATCTCACCTCGCAGTCTCGATCATCTAGTCGAGCCGGTACAGTCTGGCGGCGTTGCCGCCGACGATCTTGGCTTTTTCCTCGTCGGAGCAGTCAGTCAGGATCTCATCAATTATCTCTCTACTTCTGGGGAAAGTGGATTCTTGGTGCGGATAGTCGGAACCCCACATGATTTGGTCCACGCCTATCATTTCGCGTAGCTGTATCCCAAGCGTGTCTTCCTGGAAGCCCAGAAACACGTTGCTGTGGAAGAAGTCGCTCGGCAACGCGCCACTCTTAAAACGGTAGGCTTCATCCCCTACCGCTCGCTGGCTGTAGTTGTAGTCCAAGCGGTCTGTGAAGTGGGGAATCCAGGACAGTTCCTGCTCCACTGAACCCACCATCAGCGTCGGAAAGCGCTCAAAAACGCCGCTGTAAATAATATCGGCCAGAGAGATTCTCACCCAATGGTCGGTGTTGCAAATGAACGACGACTTTAGAGTGCCGAGGTTCGCGTATTGCTGGCCGGGCCCCGGGCGATTCGTTGTGAGGTGAAGACTGAGAGGCATTTCCAGGTCTTGAGCGGCGGCCCACAGAGGTTCGTACATCGGTAGATCATAGGGCTTGTCTTCCGGCGGATAGATGGTGATCATCGCTCCCGCCAGTCCCATTTTCGCGCTGCGCTCCAACTCGCTCACGCCGTCTTGCACGTCGTCCACATTGACCATGGCGATACCCTTGAGCCGCTTGGGGAAGGGCGCGCAAAACTCGGCAAGCCAGTCGTTATACGCTCTGAAGGTTGCCGACAGTAATTCGCTGTCTGGCACAGTACAGTTGCAGGCCCACAGTAGGATAAAGGATGCTCACGTCTATTCCATCGACGTCCAGGTCTTTGACATGCTCTTCCGGGATATATCCGCCGGGCCGAACGTCCTCAAAAGTCGCCAGCAAACTGAGATTTTCCGGTTCCTCAAATCTACGCCCCGCCTGGGCGCCGCTGAACATGCCTTGGCCCCTGATGCCGTCGGTGAACCACCACTCGGACCCATCATCGACGCGGACGACCTGGGGCTCTCGGCCTTTGAATTTGGAGTCGATGCGAGCCGTCCACAGGTCCGGTGGTTCAACGACGTGGTTATCCGACGATATGATTCGATAGCTGGACATGTCTAACCCTCCCCGATTTGAAGTAGGCCTGCGCATAGATACCACATTCTGCTCTACGCCGACTGGGAGACCCGGTCCTAGAGGGGTCTCCTCGAATTGGCCCACCCGGTGCCCCGGCAGACGTTGCACCGGTAGGCTGATTGTTTACCGTTCCCCTTGCAAAAAGCGCAGGGCCGGGCAGGCTGGGCAACCAATATATTACCCTCGCCGCCACATACCCGGCACGGCTCCGAGTTCACCTGGCCTGAGCCCGAACAATACGCACAATCGGCTGGCGCATGGCTTTCTGTGGATTGTGTCATTTTAGTCTCCATTTCAAAGCGTATTTCAACTGAATTGCTAAATAATAGTAGCATCGATGATAGCAATGCAACACCCTGTATCTCCGGCAAAAGACGCAGGGTCATTCAATTCCGGCTTTCGCCGGAATTCACGTGATCAGTGGTTAGTGGACAGTGGTTAGTGGTCAGCCCCACCCCCCGGGGACGTGGACCCCGGCTTTCGCCGGGGAGACTGGGGGGGTCGGGGCGGGTGGGGGGCGCGTGGTCTTGAACTTTGATTCGTTTGATTTATATGATTGTTTCATTGGGATTGTTTCGTTCCTACTCGAACCTGAGAGGGGGATAGTGTTGGGACCAGGGGATTAGGGCTTGGAGGAGGTGTTCGCGGTCGGGGAGGTTGTTGTTGGCGCGGGACCGCTCCAGGTATTTATGGACCGCCATGAAGGAGGTGAGCCGGAAGCCGGCGGAGGCTACCCGGCGGATGAAGGCATGGGAATCGGGCGGGGGTTGGTGGGCGGCGCGGGCCGCGGACGATTGGAGGCAATGCTCCTCGGCCAACCGGCGGAGCCGGAGGAGGGCGAGTTCGGGCGCCAGTTTTCGTTGGAGGGCGCGGACGCGGGCTTTCAGGGAGCTCAGGGTATCCATATGGGGTTCACCTCATGAAGATTATTTGACGGTGGGGGAGCCGAAATTTTTAGATTATCCTCTCATTTCCGCTCATTTTTGGCCCGGTGGTGGATTCCGGGAATAGCCGCGCCGGACAGGTACCATGCTACGGTGTGGTCTCGAGGATTGGGAACGGGCAAGTGTCAGGGGGGCGAGTGGATAGTGGTTAGTAGACAGTGGCCGCCCCCCCGTCATTCCGGCGAAAGCCGGAAGCCACGCGCCCCCCGACCAGTGGTCAGTGGTTAGTGGTTAGCCCGACCCCCCAGGGATGTGGACCCCGGCTTTCGCCGGGGAGACGGGGGGGGCCGGGGCAAGGGAACCCTATAACCCAAGTTTCGGGTCTGGATTCCGGCTGCGGACGGAAGGACGGGGGGATTTTCCGGCAATTGGATGTCCCTGCAAAAGGCGCAGGGCTAATTGACACTGTCAACAAGTCGCCGGTACCATAAAACCCTTGGGTTACATCCAGGCGGCTGGCCGGATGACCCTCAGGTGGCAACGTAGCTCAGCGGCAGAGCGGGCGCTTCATAAGCGCTAGGTCACTGGTTCGAACCCAGTCGTTGCCACCATTTGTAGTTAGACCGCGGTGCGCAGCCAGGCCGTGAGTCTCGGTCGCTACCCCCTCAAACCGCCTCGTAAAGCGCTGTACTGAACCAAAGGAGGCGCCGCCATGGCCGGACTGGAACGGCTGCAGGGACGCATAGCGCTGATTACAGGCGGCGGGCGGGGAATCGGCCGGGCCATCGCGTTCGCTTACGCCGCCGAAGGAGCGCGGTTGGCCCTTGCTTCCCGGACGGCGCCGGAGTTGCAGGAAACCGCCGACGCGATAACCAACGCCCACGGTACCGAAGTACATACCTTCATCGCGGACGTAAGCAGCCGCCAGCAGGTGGACGACGCCGTGGCCGGCGTTTTGGACCGCTACGGCGCGATCGACGTGATGGTCAACAACGCCGGGCACATCGGGCCGATGGGGCGTCTCTGGGACAACGACCCCGACGAATGGGACCGCACGATAGCGGTCCATTTGCTCGGGACTTTTTACGGCTGCCGGGCAGTGATTCCAAGTATGCTGGCGCGGGGCGCCGGCCGCATCGTCAACATGTCCGGGGTCGGTGGGCCTAACACGTCGGCCTACGACGTCGCCAAGACCGGCATCATCAACCTCACCGAAAACCTGGCCCTCGAGTTGGCTGGCACACCCATCACCGTCAACGCCATCAGCCCCGGCTCCATCCACACGCGAATGTGGGAGGAAACCCGGGACCTGGCCTTGGAGATCGGGGATATGGCGACCTACGAGCGGGGGGTGCGGGTCACCTCAGGCGAGGGAGCCTCCATCGAGCGGGCTGCCCAACTGGCCGTCTTCCTGGGCAGCGACGGCTGCGGCAATCTTTCGGGTCGCCTCATCCGCGCTTTCGCCGACCCCTTCGAAGAGTTCCCCGGCCGGTTGGACGAGATTATGGAGACGGAATCCTACCTGATGCGCCGCGTCGACCCCGGCCGCCCGTTCCCCACTTCCCCTTCATTTCCCACTCTGCCAGTCACGGGAGCGTAGGAGCGCCTGCGGCCCGCGTTCAGACCGTCGGCAGCCGGTAGGCGCGCGCCGCCGTGTTGTGGAACAGGTCGGCCTGTTCGGCGGCGGAGAAATCGCGAGTCAACCGCTTGAAGACGTTCCAGCACACGGTGTACGAGTAGGACTGTTTGTCCACCGGGAAATTGCTTTCGAACATACACCGGCTGGCGCCGAACTTCTCGATACAGTACAGGTAGTAGGGCGCGGCGGCTTGCGCGATTTCCCGCGACCCTGGCGGAAATGGCCTCTGGTGCCAGTCGAAGCCGCTGATGGGGTTGCCCAGCCCGCCGACCTTCACCGCCACGTTCGGACACTCCGCCAAGGCGTCGATTCCCTGCCTCCAGCCTTGCATCAACTCGTCGCGGCGGCCGGCATATGGGCCGGTGCCCAAGGGCCTTCCCACATGGTTCAGGATGATGGTCAGGTCCGGCAAGGCCCGGGCAAACTCGGCCAGTTCGGGCAATTGGGGATGATAGACGATAGCGTCGTAGCTGAGGCCCATGCGCTGCAGGCAGGCGGCTCCCTCACGAAACCTCGAGTCGGCCAACATTCCCGGAGCGTTGGCCCGCGCCGTCGTGACCTCTGGGCTGGCGTCCCAAGCGGCGGTGCAGCGGATGCCGCGGAAACGGCCGCTCCCCGCAATTGAGAGGGCTTCCAGTACCGGCGTCACCCCGTCTCCAAGCATCAGGTCGGCGTGACCGACGATTCCGCCGGCCACAGCCGTGGGGCCGTACTGGCCGCTGGCGCTCTGGGCGGCGATTCCCTGCACGAACTCCACTTCCCCCACCGGTTGCAACTCCGGCGGCCCCGCCTGCCGGTACATGGAACGGCACTCGATGAACACCGTCTGCGCCACCCGATGGCCCGAACCGGTGTCTTTCAGGAGCTCGTCCAAGAAATAGCGGCCGTCGGGCCGGTCCCAGAAATGGTGATGGGGGTCGCAAATCGGCATGGCGGGATCGATGGCTTCCTCTTCCGTCAGGGCCAACCACGAATCAAGCTGCGTCGTCATCTTCGCTCCTCAGCAACCCGGTCTTGGTGCGCTTGGGTTAGATATGTCAGGCGCGGTGGACTATAATTCACCCGCGAGTCTACACTCGCGGTCCATAAATGCCAATTTAAGAGGGAGGCGCAACCCATGCCAACTTTGACGATGCAGCAGGTCCAGTCCGCCATGAAGGCCATGATGGACAAGGCGATGGAGACCCCCAACGAGCCGGTGGCGATGGCCATCGTGGACTCGACCGGGAACCTGGAAGCCTACGCCACAATGGACAACCTCCGTTTGTTCAGCCGCCGCCACGCCACTCGCAAGGCCTACACCTCGGCGATCATGGGGCTGAACTCCGGGGAAAACGCCCAACGGCTGCATGGCCAGGGGCGCAGCATCAGCGAGCAGGGCGACTCCAACCTTACCCACGGCCAAGGCGGCCTCGTGGTAATGAAGGACGGCGTGATCCTGGGTGGCATCGGCGTCGGCGGCTACCCCAGCGGCCAGGCCGACGAGGACCTGTCGCGGGTCGGACTTGAGGCGATGGGGCTCTAACCTTTTCGGCGCCGCTCGTCCAACCGGAAACCAACCAGCCGGAAACCAACCAGCCGGAAACCAACCCATAGGAGAAGGCTCATGGCCCCGCGCATCAAGCACATTGCGCTGCACACCGAAGACCCGGCGGCCACCGCCGAATGGTACAAGACCGTATTCGGCCTCGATGAGCTGCGGCGGACCCCGGCCGAGACCGGCGAGGAAGGCGTTTGGCTCACCGACGGCTACATCTACTTCGCCATCCTGAAGATGGGCTCGGAAGATGCTCCCAACCTGGGCGAGGGACCGTCGACGGTCAAGGGCGTGCACCACATCGGCTTCTACGTCGACGATCTCGACGAAGCCGTCACCACCGTGGAGGCCCACGACGGGACCGAGTGCCCCGGCAGCAACAGGGTCAACCGGAAATACAAAGGGCCCGACGGCCTGATGATCGACCTGCGCGTCCGCGGCTGGGACGAACAAATCCGCGCCCGGAGCACCCTCTACGAGCTGGTGGAAGCCCCGCCCCGTGAGCCCGCCGCCGCCCCGGCCGACGACTAGCGTCGCGGTTTCCTAATAGGGTGTCCCTAAAGTTCCCTTTCTTCTCCGGCAGCGGGTGAAGATGTATATTGGTACGCCTGATCGTAATCCTTCATTCACCCTCACACCCATTCTCGCCATCTAGAAAGGTTCAGCTTATTGGACACCCTGCAAAGAACCACCGGCTTCCTCAACGGCTTCTTTGACAATCTGGGTAACTTGGTTCAAGAACTCTTGGGTTTGTGTGTCGTCCATCAGAGATGTAACGGACGGCGCGGCTACGTCATAAATCCGGGCCATCTCCTTTGCCCTTTCGTTTCCGGACCCTCTGCCACTGAACGCAAAAGCGGCTCGCCAACCAGCACGATGGGCAGAGAGTAGACGCTGTTCCGCCAGGAAATGAATGCTAACGTAGACCTTTCGGCGAATTTCGTTGATTGCAGCCCGCTTCTCGTCTTCATCCTTTGGCTGTCTGGTCCACCCGGCAGGATTATCCAGCCAAAGTGAGATGCAGGTTTGCAACTGCCGAACCAAGTCAGCTACGGGCCGCAGTCCGTTGTACTCATCAGCCCACAGGTTGGCGATGCGTCGACACAATGCTTTAACACGCACCCAATGTTCCTTACGAATACCTTCGTAATAGCTGAGCCCAAGCCGCCCCCGCCAAGGGTTTTTGAACCCGTCGGTTGCGTCTCGAAGGGCAAGTTCCAGCCGGGAGATATTGTAGAGTGGCGCAACATCGATCACCTCGGGAACTTCCGCCGACTGCTGCATTCGCTCTAGCAAGCTCCCCATATCCTTGATGAAACCAGATGTCATTTTTTCGGTTGGCCTATCCAAACCACCCAAGTAAAAATCGCTGTTCTCTAAGCGACTCTCCAGTATCTCGGTTACCGGCGCGCCGAGGGATTCGCGCAGGCTGGCAATGGCGTTGCCGATTGAGGCTCGAACATGGTTCCGCTTTTGGGCATAACTGCCAAGGTTGTCCCCCTTCACTTGATCGAAATGCGTGAAAACGACGGCGAGTTTGTGCCCATGCCCACTGCTACCTACGGACCGCAGAAGCTCCAATGGGGCAGCCTGCATCGGCGATTGGGCCGTGTCCACTAACAGAATCATATCCGTGTCAGGGAATTTTTCTGTCACTTTTGTGGATATACTGGTGGCCTCTTTCGCCGAGTGTCCCAACCCTTCACCGTCCAGTAGGACCAGCCGACGGTCATCATCCCACAGCCCAGGTACGGCTGGTTGAAATGAGCCACATACTCTTATGCCGTCAACCAACGGAGTCAGCAGTCGCCCATACTGCTGTTTGTGATTACTGCTGAACCAGCGCACTTGCTTCAAAAAGGAATTACGATCCTTTTCTTCGTAGTACCAAAGAGTAGGCCAACCCGTTGAGCTACGCTCGAATTCACCCGTCTCGACCAAATCGAAGCGTTCAGCGATGGCGTCCATGATGTCAAGAGAGAGCCGGGCGAAGTCCTGATTCTCGTATAGCGCGTCGCTAAAATGCTCCAGCCATTCCTCTCGCCGATTGGCATTGTCCATGTCTTGAAAGTCGCCGTGCTCCGGTGCCATCGCCTCACGGACTGCCCTTGCGACTTCCCGAATACGAACAACGTATTCTCCCAAACGTTCGTTGTTTCTGGTCAGTTCCGCACCATCAACGATTTCGTCATCCGTCAAAGTGTCCACTTCGGGCACTTCGTCCTCGTACTCATAGTCCATTTGCGGCTGGCCGTCCGTCTTCTGTTGCGGTGGCTCCTGCCGCCAAGAACCAAGAGGATAAGAGAGCCGGAAGCGCTGTTCTGGGTGCTCTAGCAGGGCATCGGCGATTTCCGTATCATCACGCCTTTGGATTACATCAGCGCACGCTTCTCCCAGACATTCGTCAACAGCGCACCGAATCTCGTGTTCGGTCATAAAAGTGATTGCCGCCTTGAAAGGACCGGTGTCAGTAACTATCTCAATATCTGCTGTTGTCGTTTTTGCCGTCGATGTGGAGGGGAAACGGTCTCGCTTGTGGTCGGAGCCGATGAAGTGGCGCAGCAGAGTGGTTTTGCCGGCTCCTGTAGATCCGACCAGCATCACCCGCGCATAGCCTTCCTCCGGTGTAGGCAGCGGGATAATTTCTTCCCGCAAATTCTTGGACTTGATTTTGCCGGCCTCAATGCCGTCAAAAAACGCCGAGACTACGATGCCTTCGAATTGCCGTGCGGCCTCAGCCCGACGGTCAATACTCCACCAGGCGGGATCGGCAAGTATCTCGTTAAGCTGTTCAACCATTCGGTCAGCTTCGGCATCATCCGTTGTACGAAGACCACGCCGCACCTTTAACCCTGGTTTGCCGCGGGCGTCGCTGCGGCGAGGGTGATTGAACGTTATGCTCCAACCAGGTCGGTTGGATTGGGTCTTGCTCGCCTTGTGAATCCGCGTGGTCATATTTCCTCCGAATGTTGTTCAGCGTTGTACTGCATCGACACTTTACACATCGCCGAGGGGCTTGTCAAGTATTATGGTACAACGCTGAACAACAAAACAGAGCAAGGACTGCGCCGGGAAGTCGAACACAATTAGTTACCCAGCAGCTCCTTCAGCGCCTCGTCCACGAACTTGGCGTCCGTTGGGTTGAAGCCGGGGCCGCCGGCCAAGTGGCCCCAGATGGACTCGATGGGACGGAACTCGGCGTTGGGCATGTGGCTGACCTCGGACTCGTTGTCCTCGGGCGGGAAATAAAGGTCGGTCCGCCCCGGCATGACGATGGCCTTGGCTTTTATTGACCCGAGAGCGCGAACAAAGTCGTGCTGGTAGATGTCGTTCGCGCTGATGTCGGCGTTCTGCCAAGTCCAGAGCATTGCCAGGAAGTTGTTGGCGTCCGCCTCCAACCGCCGTCCCTCCCAGAAGGCCACCAAGTAGTCCTCCAGAGACGAATAGCCGATGTCCCGGTACACCTCCTCCCGGTAGAACGCTTGGGAGACGGCCCAGCCGGCGTAGACCCGCCCCATGGCCCGCAGGCCCTTCAGGGGCGGCTTTTCGTACCAGCCGTTAGCCCAGGCGTCGTCGGCGGTCAGCGCCGCCTTCACCCCTTCCAGAAACACGAAGTTATGCCGGGAAGTCTTGGCCGAGCCGCAGATCGGTGCGATGCGTTCCACCATGTCCGGGTACAGGCTCCCCCACTGGTAAGTCTGCTGCGCCCCCATCGACCAGCCCACCACCAGCGCGATCTTTTCGATGCCGAACCGCTCGGTCACCAACCGGTGCTGGCTGGACACATTGTCGTAGAGGCTCACCCCCGGAAACCGCGCCCGGTCGTATGGCGACGGCGTGTTGGAGGGTGACGACGACAGCCCGTTGCCCATCATGTTAGGGACAACGATGAAATACTTGCCCGGGTCGAGCGCCTGTCCCGGCCGGATAATCGCCTCGTTCTGGTAATGCTGCCCTCCATAGAACGTCGGAAAAACGATCACGTTGTCCTTCGCCGCGTTCAGCTCGCCGTAAGTCTCGTAAGCCAGCCAGGCGCCCCGAAGGGTCGCCCCGGACTGCAAGACCAAGTTGCCCAGGTTGAAAGTTTGATAGTCGATCATTGACAAATCTCCAGGATGATCAGCGTTACTATAAGTCGCTTGACAACGTTCGCCCGTTGTCCTTAGGCTCAAAAGAGCAAGGCGTTTGGCTAAGGTTGGTGATATGCACCTCACGAGAATGAACTTAGGCGGAGTACCGCCGTTCACCGAGCCGATTAAGCTCAAGTTTGACGAACGGGTCAACGTATTCGTCGGGCCGAACGCCTCCGGGAAAAGCACCATTCTAACGATGCTGGCAGAGTGTCTCAATGGGCCGGAGCGAAATGGCAAAAGGCCGATTTCGCAAGGTGGGCCTGTTCTCCTATCGGGTCTTTATGGTGATGATAAATTCGATGAATTCGTCAGTAAAAGTGTACGGGATGCCAGGCCGTCGAACGTTCTGACAGCCAGTGAAGATTGGGTCAGTGAAGATTGGGTTAGCTCGAGAAATGAGCCGACTGCGAAGCCAGAAAATCCGCCGACGATTCAAATCGATTCTGTCCGTGAAGGACTGCCTGGTATATCTAACCGAGAAAGCTCTGACGCCTACGGCGAGACGGCCGACGAGGTTTTGGCTGGGCCTTTCAGCGGTTCCCGTACGATGCGCGCCTCTGAATTGTTGGGGGAAGAACTTTGGCGTAGTGAACGCGATGATCTCCCATATCTGGCGCGGGTCACCCTGATGGATGCGGTCAAGTTGGCGGATGCGTGCAGCAAGCGCATTTGCAATGAAGTGATTCAAGATTCGATATCCCGTAATTATATCCCAGACCCGTATGCACTTGCCTACCTGCACCACCCTCACGCCGACCCCAATAACATAACTATCCTGCGCTTGATGGGGATAAATACCACCGATGCTCGTAATTTTGACACCCTTCCTTCCAAGGAGCAGCCGTCATCTCCAGCTTATTCAGAATACGACGAACCCGTACCAATTTACCTCGGCCATCTTAGCTCGGGGACGGAAGGGACGCTGCTCTGGATACGGTGGCTGGCGCTCAAGATGGTTTATCATTATGGATTCGAAGAAGACTGGGGGGGAAAGCCGGCGATCCTTCTCATCGACGAAATAGAAAACCACCTGCACCCCACCTGGCAACGCCGCGTAATCCCGGCGCTATTGGACCATTTTCCTGGACTTCAAATATTCGCCACCACCCATTCGCCGTTCGTCGTAGCCGGCCTGAGAGCCGGACAGGTACACCTGCTGAAGCGAGACGAAAACGGCGTCGTCACCGCCACAACCAACACCGACGACATCATAGGCTGGACGGCGGATGAAATCCTGCGGACGTTCATGGAGGTTGACGACCCAACGGACGACGGGACCGCCGCTGCGGCCCGAGAGCTGCGCCAACTGCGTAAGGAAGGCCCACGGGTTGTGGACGAGGCCGAGGAACAGCGTCAGCAGCGGATGCTGGAGTTGCGGCAGCAGGTCGACCGCGACTTGTTGGCGGGCGGCCCTATGGCAAGGCAGAGGGAGATATTCGAAGAACGATTCGCCAAGGTGATGGAAAAGTACCGGCAGTCGCAGGACCTCAACCAGGAGAACGGTTAGCTATTCACTCGGTACACCGTTCTCCGGCACCCCCATTCATCGCCGAACTCCGTCGTTCTCATTCACAATGGGGCGATTTGGACGGGGAAAGCCGCCGGCGTATCCGTGATGCCTTGGCGCGGGAATTTAACGGAATCTGCGCCTACTGCGAGCGGCAATGTCAACCGCAGACTTCGATTGGAGACCCACTCGATCGTGAGGAGATCGAACACTTTCGCCCGCGCAGTCGGTTCCCCGGTACTTGGCTGGACTGGCTCAACCTGGTCTACGCCTGCCGCCGGTGCAACCAAGCAAAAGGCGACAGCTGGCCCGGTTTCGACGACCAGTTGATCGACAGGATTCTCGCCGCCGAGGACGCCCGGTATGGCCCCGTTTCCGAGTACGTCAGCCCAAATGCTTCCGCCGATCAGAAGCCCGCGTCCCAATTCTTCGGTTTCGACTTCGACACCGGAGAGATAATGCCAGACGAACAATTGATGCCCCCAGAGTGGTCCGTGGCTCGCAGGACGATCCGGGACATCGATCTGAATGACAGCGGGCTGGGCGAGAACAGCCCCAATCATCTCTGGAGACTACGCCGGAATCAGCTCGACCTTCTGAGACAAACCATTAACGCGGAAGGGAACGACGACTTCGTCGTCTTGGTCATGCGGGAATTCACGTTGCCGGACAGCCCCTTTTCCGGGTTTATCTCTGGCTATCTCGCTACCCTTTAGGAATGTTGCTATACCCTGTCGGAATCGCGGGCAATTTGACGGCCCGCCCCACCCCGCCGTAGACTGCCCAAACAGCTATCTAAGGAGGGCGTTTCATGGCAGGCGAGCCGGTCAATGTGTTCGAGTTCGAAGCCATTGCCCGCGAGAAGCTGGAGAAGGGCCACTACGATTTCATCGCCGGCGCGGCCACCGACGAGATAACCCTGAGGCGCACCCGCGCCGTGCTGGACAGCATCAACCTCCGGCCCCGGATGTTGACCGACGTCAGCCAGCGGGACACCAGCACCACGGTGCTCGGCCAGCGCATCAGCTTCCCGGTCATGCTGGACCCGGCCGGCAATCACGAAGCGGCCCACCCCGACGCCGAACTGGCCACCGCCAGGGCGGCCGGCGCCTCTGGCACTGTGATGGTGGTAAGTTCTCACGCCGCCCGCACGCTGGAGGATGTTTCCGGCGCCGCATCCGGTCCATTGTGGTTCCAGCAGTACCTCTTCAAGGACCGGGGGCTGACCCTGGAGATGGCCGCGCGGGCCGAGGAAGCCGGCTACTCCGCGCTCTGCATCACCGTGGACGCCAAAATCAAGCCCAAGCGCGAGCGCAACATCCGCAACGATTACGTAGGGGCCTCCTCGCCCAACTACGCCCAAATCGACCTGACCGAGCACACCTGGAAGTTCGCCGCCGACGCCCCGGCCGGCCCCATGGACATCCGCGACCCGGCGGCCACTTGGGCCGATGTGGACTGGCTGGCCGCCAACATCCGGCTGCCAGTGGTGATCAAGGGGATCATGGTCGGCGAGGATGGCAAACACGCCGCCGACAACGGCGCCAAGGCCGTCATCGTCTCCAACCACGGCACCCGCTACCTGGACACCACGTTCACCACGATAGAAGTCCTCCCAGAGATCGTGGAGGCCGCCGACGGCAAGATCGAGGTATACATGGACGGCGGCATCCGGCGGGGCACGGACATCGTCAAGGCCTTGGCCTTGGGGGCGCGGGCGGTGCTGATCGGCCGGCCCCTCTTCTGGGGGCTGGCGGTGGATGGAGAGGCCGGCGTCCGGTCCGTTCTGGAGATGCTCCGCGACGAGTTGGACGCCACGATGGGCATGTGCGGGCACCCCACCATAGACAGCATCGACCGCGAAGTCATCGGCACTGTGTCCCCGCTGCTGGGGATGTTTCCGCAATCGTGGGATACGGTGCGGCGCTGAGGGCCTGCTTTCGCATAGCTCTGCAGCACCACCTTGTCGTTTGCCGACCCTTTGCAGTACACGAGCGGCAACTAGTGAAAGCCGAAGCTGTAAAATAGATAGAGGCACGGAGGTGGCGTATGGCTAACCCGCAACACATCAAGTGGTTGCTAGAGGGAGTACCGGCCTGGAATATCCGACGCGTAAAAGACGACTTCCCTCCCGATTTTGAGAACGCAGACATCTACGAGAAATTCCGTAGCAGTGGCAAACTCGACAAGGACGGAGCTATCCCCCTAAATAGAGTCAATCTGACAAACGCCAATTTGAGAGATGCCAATCTTTCCAGAGCAGACCTAGGCAGCGCCAAACTCGAAGATGCTGACCTCTCTAGGGCCAAACTCCCTTGCGCCTGCCTCCTCGGAGCTAAATTACGAGGCGCCAAGCTCGAGGGTGTGGACCTTAGCCAAAGCATTCTATCGGATGCCAAGCTTGCAAATACCAACTTTTCAAAAGCCAACCTTGAGTCGGCAGACCTCAGTCAAGCTGACCTGAGTGGATCCTCACTTAAACAGGCAAATCTGACAAATGCTATTTTGAGTAGAGTCAACCTTTCCAACGCTGTATTAGACGGCGCGACCGTAGTAAACGCGGATCTAATAAGCGCTAATCTCAATGGAGCTAGCTTGGCTGGAACTCAAATCTGGAAAGCAATCCTCTTTCCAGAAGGCCTATCGCCGAAACAGCATTCCTTTAGCTAAATGGAAGTTCGGAAGACTTCGGAGTTCTTGGACGTAATTCAAGAGCTCCAAAATCGACATCCTGGAGAATCGCTATACTTCCGCGGTGAGCCCAGGACCGGTTGGGAACTACGGCCGTCCATCTTCCGGGACGGCCTTATTCAGTTCGAAAGCGATATGCTTACAGAACTAAGGGCTCGGAGGCCTGAAGAGTTCAGCGGGGGAGAGTTCGCTATTTCTCAGTGGGTATTAGCCCAACATCACGGGCTTAGAACACTGTGTTCATCATAGAGCCGCAACGATCTTCCGAACGAATCCGTGCCCAATCCGGCGCGTTCTTGGCTTCTGTGTTCCATCAAAGATTTGAGCGAGAGGAGATATTGGGCTGGAACGCCAATATTCAGGTATATGCCCAATACACACCGACCATACCGAGCTCAAGCAAAGAAGGCATCTTAAGCGAGCTGCGGTTATTGAACATCACCCGAGAAACACTCTTTCTTGGTCTGGACGAATCAGCAAGGGCTGTCACGGAAAACTATCGGCAGCGACTCTAACAAGGCTAAT
Organism: Dehalococcoidia bacterium; assembly: GCA_034428795.1. Lineage (GTDB taxonomy): Bacteria > Chloroflexota > Dehalococcoidia > Lucifugimonadales > UBA3495 > VXOI01. Next base: position 6,603 of record DAOUHF010000139.1, on the reverse strand, counting down.
CCCCATAGGCCCACCCACCGTGTACAATAGCGTGGCATCCTATCGAAGCTCGAACAGGAGGCCAACCATGACCACCCTTGGCTCCGGCCACTATACCTACACCGTCCAGGAAAACTGGGCCAAACTTCCTGAAGGCGAATCTTTCGCCATGGTCAGCGCCATCGCCACCGATTCTCAGGACCGGGTTTATGCCTTCCAGCGCAAGGACCCACCGGTCCTGATTTTCGACCGGGACGGCAACTTGCAGGACTCTTGGGGCAACGGCTCCTTTGTTTTCGCCCACGGCTTCTACATTGAGGACGACGTCGTCTATGTCACCGACCGGGATACCTCGGTCTGCCTGGTTTACACCCTCGACGGCAAGCCGGTCCAGATGCTGGGCCGCCACGGCAGGCACTCCGACACCGGCTGCGAAAACCCCGGCGACTTGGTGCCCCGGGCCGCCGGCCCCTTCAACTACCCCGCCGAACTGGTGCCGTCGCCGTCGGGTGAATTGTACGTGGCCGACGGCTACCGCAACTCCCGCGTGCACCGCTTCACCGGTGAAGGAGATCTAATCCAGTCGTGGGGTGAGCCCGGCAAGTCCGAGCCCAACCATTTCCACCTGCCCCACAGCCTCATCGTGGACGGCGACCGGATTATCGTCTGCGACCGGGAGAACCACCGCATCCAACTGTTCTCGCTGGAAGGCGAGTTCATCGGCTTCTGGAACGACATCAAGCGCCCCATGGACATCTCCCGCGACTCGGAAGGAAACTTCGTCGTCAGCGAAGGCCAGGTCGACGGTGCTTCGTCCCGCATCAGCATCCTCGACAGTTCGGGCGGAGTCCTTTCGCGGTTCGAGTGCCGCGGCTCCGGTCACGGCAGTTGGGTCGACTCCCGGGGCGACATCTACCTGGCCGGGGTACCCGACGCCATCGACAAGTTCGTAAGACAGGAATAGCCCGCATGGTAGCCAAAAACCCCAAGACCAAACTCACTTACCAGGACTACGAGAAGACCTCCGACGACGAGCGGTATGAGCTTATAGACGGGGAGTTGATATCAATGGCGCCAGCCCCGGACCGGGACCACCAAGGTATCTTGCTCACCATAGCTCTGCTGATAGGCAACTTCCTGGACCGGGCCAATCTGGGGCGGCTGTATGTCGCCCCCAGGGACGTCTATCTGACCGATACGGACATCGTTCAGCCCGACCTGCTTTTCATCTCCAACGAGCGCCTGGTAATTGACACTGAGAGGCCCGTCAGGGGTGCGCCGGACTTGGTCGTAGAGGTCCGCTCGCCTTCGACAGCCAATCGAGATTGGACGACCAAGAGGCAACTGTACGCCCGACACGGCGTCAAGGAGTATTGGATTGTAGATCCAGACGCCAGGACGGTTACGCTCATGCTGCTGATCGGGGACAGCCTAGATGTTTCCAGCATTCTGGGCGAGGGCGACACTCTGGAATCGTCCGTGCTGGCGGGATTCTTGGCCAGCGTGACCGAAATGTTCAGCAGCGTCCCGGTATAGCGAGGGCCGAATGGAGCCAGCGAAGCGAAGGCTTGAGCGCGTTATGGCGTCCCTGTCCGAGACGGAGTGGCGCAACCCCCGGATTATTGACTCCCACGAGGAATACCGGATCCTCTACTCACTTATCGCCACCAGCGTCAACGACGGGAAAATCTACTACTACGAACCCGACGACGAAAAGTTCATCGTCCTGAACCTCTGAACCCCGTGGCGGTCCACCGCCGACAGTGCGGAGGACGTTTCGCGAACCTCCGGCCCACCCCGCCGTTCCCAGGCGTTTAGTCCGCCGCCGCTCCGGCGCGGACTGGCTGTTGGCCCGTCCCCGTTCCTCCGGTCCGCTGGGTGGATGACTTGTGGAACGCCGCGATGATGGCGCCCAACGTCATTATGCCCACCACGGCCAGCGCCGAGGTCTGGAACCCCTTCATGTAGAACGGCTGGGCCTCTTCGGCCAGCATCAATCCGATCGCGGCCGGCAGGATCAGGGCCACGATGAACGAGGAGATGGTGGCCCCGGTGGCGTGGCCAAGGTCCCTGGTGGTCTCCAGCATCCCGGAAGCGAATCCCCGGTGCTCTGTGGGCAACGTGCTCATTACGACGGCGTTGTTCACAGTGTTGAATATGTTTGTCCCAACCGATATCGGGAACAACAGGAAGGGCAGGCACCAGAAGGGCACGGCGCCCGCGAACAACCCCAGCAAAACGAACCCACCGGCAATGGAAAGCATGCAGCCGGTACGGAGCAATTTCGGATTGTACTTGTCTTGAATATTACCTGCAAATAACGGGATCCACAGCCCGAACGACTGGTGGGGCAGCAACACCGCCGTCACGAAAATGGGTGACTTGCCCAGCCCGTTTTCGATCATGATCGGGACCAGCAGCATGGTGGCCAGCATCGAAAGGTGGAACATGGTGTTGGACACCAGAGCTAATGAGAAGTATTTCTCCCGGAAGTGGCGGAACTCCACGAAGGGGTGCTCGATGCGCCGCTCGACAAAGATAAAGACCACCAGCAGGACGACCGTGAGTACGTGCATGGGGACGTGGTAGGAGAGTGCGTCGCCGGATGTATACGACTCTTCTCCGCCGTGAAGGTGGCTGCCCGACAGGAGGAACACCGCGGCCGTGGCCACCAGCAGGATTGCGCCGACGTAGTCGATGGGTACGTTGCGTTCGGTGACCGCCTCCCCGTTGCGGCGAAGCACCGGCATGCAAGTCTTGATGACGATCAGGCCGATGGGCAGCATGGTGAGGAACACCAGCCGCCAACTGGCAAACTCAAGGAACAATCCGAAAATCGCCAGGCCGATGAAGCTCCCCATCCTGGAGCCCGTAATCGGAAAGGCATAGGCCCGGCCCCTCTCCTCCGGTGGAAAGGCGAACGCCAGCATGGCGTTCCCGTTGCCATGAATCAACCCGGCTCCCAGTCCCTGCAGGCCCCGAAACACGATCACTTGGGTCAGGTCCTGGGAGGCGAAGACCATCACCGCGCCCAACGTGATGATGATGGTCCCGATGAAGAAGACTTTGGGGTGTCCGAACCGGTCGCCCAGCCGCGCCCCCAGAAACACCGTGCTGCCCACGACCAGCAGGTTGATGATGACAATCCAGGCGACGTCGCTCACCGACGAGTAGCCAAAATCCTTCGCCATGCTAGGCAGGGCGAGAGTCACTGGCAGGGTGGAAAGCTGCACCAGAAGCTGTCCGCCAGTCATGGCCGTCAGCACCTGGCGGCGCTCCGGCGTATTGACCACAGCCTTATAGTTGGCGATTATTCCGGGCATGAAACTGCGTCACTGCAAGGGGAGGTTGGCCTTAATCTAACATTCCCTCCACACCAAAACCAGCTTTACGGCTATACTGTCTCAACGGTGATTCTCGTGATTTTGAGATTGCCTTAATTTCAGACAAAATCATGGAAATCCCTTGTTCATAAGAATCACAGTACCGACAATCACGAGGAGGTCCAAATGGCCGCGAGCCAGGTCCGTTTGACCGAGCTGTCCCACTGCGCCGGTTGAGCGGCCAAGCTCAGCCAGCAGGACCTGGTACAGGTCCTAAAGAAATTACCCGTAGTAAGTCACCCCGACCTGCTGGTGGGCATCAGCACCGGCGACGACGCCGCCGTCTACCGGCTTGACGACAAGACCGCTCTGGTCGTGACCGTGGACTTCTTCACGCCCATTACCGACGACCCCTACGAGTTCGGCCTGGTGGCGGCCGCCAATTCCTTGAGCGACGTGTACGCCATGGGCGCACGCCCCTTGTTGGCCCTCAACGTAGTCGGGTTTCCCGCTGCCCTGGCCGGCGAACTGCTGGGCGACGTGCTCCGGGGCGGTTACGACAAGGCGACGGAAGCCGGCTGTCTCATCGTCGGCGGACACACCGTAGACGACGAAGAGCCGAAGTACGGGCTGTCCGTAGTGGGGTTGGTGGAACCTGGTAAGCAGGTCTCCAACGCCAACGCCCGGCCGGGCGACGCCCTGGTGCTGACCAAGCCCATCGGCACCGGCATCATTACCACAGGCGCCAAGGCGGGTACCGCGCCAGCCGACGTGTTGAAGAACGCCGTCGCCGTTATGGCGACCCTGAACCGGGACGCGTCTGAGGCCATGATGAAGGTCGGGGTCAACGCCTGCACCGACGTCACCGGCTTCGGCCTCTTGGGCCACCTGGCTTCCATGGTACGGGGCAGCGGCGTCGGCGCCACGGTCCGCTTGGGCGACGTTCCGGTGCTTCCGGGAGCCCGCGAGTTGCTGGCCGCCGGCACGGCCCCCGGCGGCACCTACCGGAACATGAACAGCATCGCTGATTCGATCGACTGGGACGATTCCCTCACGGAGGAAGACCGCCTGTTGCTGTGCGACGCCCAGACCTCGGGCGGCTTGTTGATCTCGGTCCCATCCGAAGACCTCGATAGGCTGGTCGGGGCGCTCCGGGAAGCTGCGGTCCCCACGGTCGCGGTCATCGGCGAGATAACCGGCGGCCCGCCGGGCCGGATAAGCGCCGTTTCATGAGAGGCTTGCAAAACTCTAGAGGCTCCGAATGCAGTGACGGTTTACGACAGATGGGATTCGTCTGGCAGGAGGCTCATGTTGGTATAATCAATCAAGGGATTTATTGATAACCCAACATGCGGCCTTTTAGTATCGGCCAAGATGTTTAATCCGGGGGAGGGGGGCCGAACATGACGGCTCCTGACATGCGCATCCAGCGGGTTCAAGTGGCCCTGTTCTGCCGGATTAATCTGGAAGACAAGCTGACTTTAGCGGCAGAGTTGCGTCGCAGGAACCATGAACGGTTTGATGGGGAGCCGATAATGTTCCCGCCAAGCCCTGGCGCTACCTCCGGCCTACCAGCCTTCTCACTCCAGTCGAAGGACGGCAACCACACTTTGACCGTGAGTTCTCACCGCGTCGACGCCGTGTCACAATACGAACTCGCCTCCCGTCCCGTCATTCTTGATGCCGTGGCTAATGAGAAGGAATTCGTTCTCGATTTGGTTGCCACACTATCGGAATCAGAACAGGTCGACGGTGATGTAAATCGTATAGGCGTTCTCCTGTCCTTGGGCGCCGACCTTGACGATTCGGCTGTCGGAAGGATTAGGAGCGTTTTCTTGGCGCCAGGGGTCAGTGTGGGGCGGCGAAGGCTTGAAATAGGGGTTGTAGACCGATTGCCTTGGCAGGATTTCGAGGTGAACAGGCGAATGAGGTTGTCGATGTCACAACGGTCGGACACGACATCAGGGTCGCTGGAACTCACAATCGATTACAACACTTTATCAGGGCAAACGCATAACATGGACCGGGTTTGGGTCGCCAACTTCCTGGAGCAGCTCAAGGCTAGGTCCGTAGAAGAAATGGAGGTTTTCAATGCTTGATCGCTTGATCGCTCATACCATCTCCTCCGGCGACCTCGCCGGTGAAGATATCATCAAGTTCGTAGACCTCTTTGATGATCTCCCTGGTCGGGTGCTTGGGGACAACGTCTTTGGCATTGAGACGTTTACCATGGAAGCCGAGGAAGCCGAGGAAGCCGATGAAGACCCGTTCTCGGCCATGAGGCCGGCTGATTATCTCGCCGGAGGACCATCCTCCGCTTACCGCCGTCACAGCCTGTTTGGCGTGCCTATGGAGAGGGAAGTTGGCAGTGCCATAGGTCCGGCTGCCTTCCAGTTCCCTTCGGCTCTGGAACTTGCTCGGCTGGAGGCCGATGCTGCTTTGCAGACAACGGTCCAGAAGCTGGTGGAGAGGGTTCAGAACGTGGAACGGTTACTGGAGGACACGAACAGGATGATGCTGGCCATGTCCCAGTCCTACTATTGGACTCCAGGTTGGCAGGCGAGGGAAGAACGTGCCGACGCCGATGCTGAACTCGGCAGATCGAAGCAGTACAATTCCGTCGAAGAGATGATTGCCGACCTGAACAAATGAAAGATGCCGATATTCAAGCTCGAACTTTCCGATGGATTCAGGGACGACTATAAGAATAAAGACCCAAGGGTTCAGAAGGAATTGGATGGTGTTCTCCGGTTCCTCCAAGACCCTGGGCCGACCTACAATAGCTTAAACAGTCACAAAATCGAGGGCCCGGCTGCCAAGGACGAGGGGCAGTCTCAAATATGGGAGTCCTACGTTACTTGGAGCCACCGTATAACATGGCACTACAAGCCAGGGCGCGTAATTTTCCTACGCTCCACTGACGGTCACGAAATTTTGCCTAGGCGGTGAAGCCTCTCCGGTTTGCGGCAGACTCTTCCCCGTTCACTTTCTACGTCCTGAACGCCTAGACTCCCAATAAATACACAACATCGCGGGTTACGTGCAGGTTCGTCGGTGGTCATCCAAACGACCAGGGACTTCGGTGGTTGCTGAGGCGTACTTGCCTCTTAAGCAAACGGCCCTTCTCATAACCCCTCTGTGTTCTCCGCGTCCTCTGCGGTAAAATGATTTCCCTAGGGAACCTCTGAACAAGTTATGGTCATTGAGGCGAAAGCCGAAATCTCGGAGGAGAGCTTAACGGTATTAGCTATCAAATGAGCGCCGGCACCCCCATCCTAACCTTCCCCCATCGGGGGGAAGG
>DAOUHF010000138.1:0-1536 GCA_034428795.1 Dehalococcoidia bacterium | reverse complement strand
TAATGACCGCTGTGCTCCCGCGTCTCCCGGCGGCCAAACAGCGGCGCGAAGTAAGCGTGAAAATCCCGAAATGACCCGTACACCTGCTCGAAAGCTGCCGCATCCACATCCCCACCTCACCTGCCTATTTCCTCTCCAGCTACACAGTCATCCTATCAAACTAACTGACGTTGTAATACTAGTACTACAACGACGGGTTTAAGGTGGCGGCTCCATCCTGCTTTCGCGGCGGGTGGAGCGGCGTCTCTCGTGGGAACGGCGAGCCCGTTCGTTGCGTAACTGCGTATCCGCCAGCCATAGCAGCAACTCATCCGGCCCGAACTGTTCCCTGGGCAGCATCTCCCGCACCACCCGGTACACCTGGGGACGGGTGATCCGGGGCATCTCCCCCCCAATCCTGCTGCAAGCCCAGCAGGAACGCTCCGCCCAGCAGGCACATGGCTATGTGGTGATGCCAGCCTGCCCAGCTCCGGGTCTCGTATTCGTCCAGGCCCACGTCGCCCTTCTCAGTCTCGAACTCCGTTTCTATGCGCCAGCTGGAACCGCCCACGTACGCCAGAGTCTCCAAGAGAGTGTCTTCGGGAGCGTTGGACAGGTAGTAGCGAGGCTCGCTGCCGTCCAAATTCTGGCGATAGATTGCCCAAGCCACTTCACCAGGCTTCCGGTTCCGGGTTTCCCGCACCCGCTGGGCGCTGAACCGGTAGATGCGCGGCCCCTGGGATCCCTGGGCCACCGTTATCTCCCGCCAAGCCTCATCCGGCAACTCACCGCTCCGCTGCTCCCTGGTCCGGCGCTGCCCATCCCGCAGCCTGGGTTTGCGGGGACGCCCGGACCCCTGATACCCCGGACTGGTCCAAGTCGGCTCCAAAGGCCAGACCGTGGTGCCGCCGGGAACGTCCAGCACGTAGTGCATCCCCAGAGCCGTTAGGCCCTCCCGGAAGGACGGCGACATCCCGAAGGCGTCGTCTCCGGCAACCCATCCGGCCTTGAGGTGGCCCAACCCCAAGGCTCGCTTCAACAGTTCCAAGGCCAACTCCGTCTTCGACCGGTAGCTCCGCCGGTCCTCCGGCACGCCCGCAGCCGCGCAGCGGCAGGCATCGGAACTCCATGCCTTGGGTAGATACAGGCGTTTGTCCACCAGAGCCCGCCCACGGGGCCCCACATGGGCCAGAAACACTCCGGCCTGGCAGTTGGCTATCTTCCCCAACGCCCCGCAGTACTGCCGGGCCACCCCCACGGACTTGACGCCCTGCTTGGGGAAATCGCTGCCGTCGAACACCCACACTGCCAGCGGGTGCTCCAGCTTGGGACCCAGATACTCCTGCAGGCGGGCGATGACCGCGTCATCATCCCAGCGAGCCTCGGTGAGAAAGCGCTGCATGGGCCGGGCTGAGACCGGGACCATCTCGGACAGATTCTCGGCGTTGCGCCGCTCCCCAGCCTGCACCAGCAGCCCCTGAAGATAATTCCGGCTGTGCTCCCGCCACTGCTTGCGTCCGAAGGAGGCCGCAAAGAAGGCGTGAAAGTCCTGAAAGT
>DAOUHF010000137.1:0-2043 GCA_034428795.1 Dehalococcoidia bacterium | reverse complement strand
CTCTCAAATCCTTCGAGGCCCTCTCCGTGGCTGTACATCGGGGTGGAATCGGCGGTTTCGGCCCGATTTAGGGGATTTCGGCCATAATCGGCCATTTTTCCGGATGTCGTCCGTCTTCGCGGCGGAACCCATCGCGGCAGTCGGGAGAACGTGGCCGCGCCAAGTTTGGATCCTCTGGCCAACGTTGGGCAGCAGAGCCACGAATGTCGCCTGCGGCCGCGACGAAAGGCGATACGCCGTCTATCTGGTCAATTGTCCCGGCTCAATCGCTCCACTTCGCGCGTGGACAGGACGCGCGGCAATTGTCTGCGTCGGGGGATAGGATCGAGTTCGGCGCATGGGTTGGGCAGTTGGTAGCGGCGACCACACCAGCCAAAGGAATCCCGCAGACATTTCAGCAGGTCCCGGCGGCTCTCCGGAGCCAGGTTGTCGTCGGCCAACACCGGCAGCAGGTCGAACCCGTCGCATGGCATCTTGGGACACTGGCTGGCCAACCGGGTCAACGCCCATCGGTATTGGTCGGTTGTTGACCGAGCTAAACCCCGAAGGTTGCATTCGCCCAGGTACTGAGTTATGAGGTCGTCGGTTCGCATGGGGCCTCCAAATGGCGGCCATTTTAGGGGCGGTGCCCGAGGGCATCCCCATGCGTTCGTTACGTCCTTCTATGACGTTCAGAGCCATTGTTGCTCCCCGGCGTCCCTAGCAGGGTATGCGGCTGTTTCGGGCGTTCCGCGATTGGGATGTCCTCTTCGCCCTCTCCCGCGTCGCTCATAGACAGCATCGCCCGGGCCACCTCGATTTCGCCCCGACAAGCGCGAACCACCAGACAAGGCCGGCAGCCACAACCGGGGCTGTGGGTCGCGTTTTCCAGGCGCTGCAGGATTTCTTCGTAACCCTTGGTCTTGCCGGGTATCTTGAATTCCTTGCCGTCCACCTCGACGGTGTACTCCCAGGTTTGGTCGATCCGCCGCACCTGGACAATATATTTCTCCTGCACCACGTCAAAACGGTTCTGCATGAGTATGCCGGGCGTGCTGTCCTGAATGCGATGGAACTTCTCCGGCGCGAACAGCATGGCGCTGAAAGAATCGTGGTCGACGGTTACCAGCCCCTCGCGCCGGTACTCGTCGGGGTTGGCCTTGGCACGGAGCCGTCTGGCGGTGGTGGGGTTGTTTTTCCTGGTTCTCTTAGGCGGCATGGTGCATCTCCTGTTATGGATGTGTGGGCCGGCCGGGCCGGCAATTTCGCGTGGCTGCTGTTGACGGTGAAAAGTGACATTAGCCATCCCCTTTGCCCCCCTGGGGTCCACCGAAAGGGCTTCTCCGCACAGCGACCTGGGGCCACGTAGGGGAGCGATGCGCGAGACTTGCCGGCACGACAAGCGAAAGGCGCGGGCTACTTCCTTCACCGCTACGCCGGCCATCCGCGCCGTCCGAACCTCTGCGCTTCGTTGCTGTGCGGTGATACTCCGCACTACGCTGGATCGGCGGCACTTCCTGGCCTGCGACTGGTGGAAGCCCTCTTCGCTGTACTGCTGGCGAGCGTCCCGCATGGCCTTGGTTACGATCTGCGACACCTCGGTGAGACTGAGCCGGTGGTCTTCAAACCGGTTCTCGTTGACTGTAACCATGTAGTTCCACATCCGGGCCCGGTTAGCGAAATAGCCGTCCTTGCGCCGCCAGTTGAAGAGCCGGGACATGGCTACTCGGCGCAGGTAGGAGTTGCGGCGACCCTCGCAGATGGGGTGAATCTCGCACTGCTGGACCTTGCTGCGCCAGTTGCTGCTGCCGGCCTGGTTGTGGTGACGGCGGCGCTTTTTGTCTCGACCAATGCTACGTCCGCTCCCGGTGTGCGATTCCGGCTCAGGCCGTTGGTCAAGCCAGGTCTGTCCCAGCACCATCCACTGGCGCATGCTCAGCGTGGGTGGCCAACCGTGGCCCCAATCGGGGGATTGGACGTATTCGGGGGTGCCTGGGGCGACCAAGTAGACGTTCCGGCCGCACTTGCGGTCGAGGCCGCCCATGATCTGCTGGCTGTTGATCT
>DAOUHF010000136.1:0-4662 GCA_034428795.1 Dehalococcoidia bacterium | reverse complement strand
GGGGCCAGCGGCCAACTCACTGTCGTGAGATGGATGTCCGCTTCTCCATCACCATCCGCCAGCACAAAAGCCTGCGGAACCTGATCAAGGCGATTCCCGATGCAGACTGGACGCCGGTCCCCTACTGGAGGCCGACCACCGCCGCCACGCCGAGATCGAGAACGCCATACGCGACCTCAAGTACGGCGTCGGGCTAAACCACGTGCCGTCCGGCCGCTTCGCCGCCCACGGCGCTTGGCTGGCGGTAGCCCGGCGGCAGCGTTCCTGGCGCGCCTTCACCGCGTCCACGATATCCGACACCGCCCACACGTCTCAGGGGCCGGGCTTTACCGGTATCAGGACCAGGTCGGCGGTGCGGACGGCTTCGGCGGTGGTCCGGGCGATGCCCGGCGCGACCGTCGATGATTACCCAGTGACAATCGGATGCCCAGAGCCGCACGTCCTGGAGCAGCCTTCCCGGTTCTACACTCTTCACTTCAAAGCCCAGCATTTGCTGGGCCCGGCTATCGGCCCAGTCTAGGGCGCTGCCTTGGCCATCGGCGTCGAGCAACAGCACCTGGAAGTGTTCCGCAAATGCGCAATCGAGGGTGGTGGAGATGGTGGTTTTGCCAGTGCCACCTTTCTGGTTGACGACGGCGATGACCGGCATAACTCAACTTCGATATGTACAGGAGTTCAGATATATAGAGGTACTGAAGTACAACGGTACAAAATTAATGAGGTACAGCATATAACCTGAGCCTCGATTGCGTAAAGCGGCGGGAGGGGTTGGTTAAGCGAAAATGAGGCTGAGCTTGGTGTGAATCTCGGTTCTGCCCGGCAATCTTGGGACCAAGCTTCCAAGTGGATTTCGGCCAGCGAACGAATCGAGCTGGGGTAAGAGCGAGCCTGGGCCGGCGGGAAACGGACTGGACGACTGCCAGCGCCGATACCTGAACAGGTCGGACAGTGCCTATGGGCGTCCGAAGGGGGGTTCTGGATTGCGCCACATTGCCAGAGGGTGATGCAGTGCTCGCAGACGACGGTGAGGAAGGCGGCTGACCATCGGCCACGTTGCCGTGAACCCCATTTTGCATCATCCGGCAAGGCTACCTCAGTTCCGCGGTGCGTCTGGCTGTCGCAGGCGGTACACCACCGAGGATGCTCGGAAGAAACTCCATCGGCTCTATCCTTCAATTCCCAACGTGACCGGGTACTGGCAGCTCAGTTGCGACGGCGGGCAGCCGCCAGTTCGGGGGCAATTCTGTTCTTCATCAGCAACAGCCCGCAGTGTTGGCAGTGCGTCGGGGCGACGGCCTCAAACTGAAGCTGGATCATACCTGGCCTCCGCTCCCCCCTGGCAATCCGGGCAGCACTGGATCCTAGCACCCTCCGGGACGTGGACCGCTCGGCAGTCGCAACAAGTATTCCGCGGGGCCAGGGGCGGCAGCTCCACAACAGAGAAATCCAGGTCCGACGCTTCAGGGGGTTCGGGCGGCAACGGCTCCATATTTGCAGGGTTGCAGACTTTGGGGGAGTTTTCGGCCTTTTTTATATATCGTCCTTCTCGAGAGTAGAAACCTGAAAAGCACTCTCAGACTCTGCAACCCTGCAATGGGGGGGCGCTGGAGCTCCAAAATCCAGGTCCGTAGCTTCAGAGTTCACCGGCGGCGGCTCATCCTCGGTTGCAGGGGTTGCAGTGCTGACCGTTTCAGACTCGGCAACACCGCAAGTTGGCGTGTTGATCAGCTTCAACCTCACGGCCTGCACATTGTTGACTGCCCCACGGGACTTTCCCCAACGCTCACTCTTCCCGATGCAGTTTCCGAAGCTGGTTTGGCTAATCTCCAGGCTGAGATCTCCCATTGCCTGCTCCCTGGCGTCTTCCACGCGCCGACCGTGCCATTCGTCGGAAAGTTCCTCCAGCCACGGTGCGAGGGGGTCCATTTTTTTCAGATCCTCGCTGGTAGCGGCGTCGTCTGGCCCGCCGGGCGCGATGTATCCGGCGCCGTCATCGTCGAAAAACCCCGCCGCCCGGATCGCCATAATTCCGCCCGTGATTACAGCGTCCAGCAGTATTGGATTCCGGCCCGCTGCCTTGGATCGCTCTCTGGGCTTCAGCTTCTTGAGAGTGCGGAGGACCACCAGCCGCTCGTCCATTCCTTCGCCCGCCTCAAAGTGGGGCAGTTGCACACATGATGTCCAGAAAAGCCCGTAGACGGGGCCGGAGACGGTGACGCCGTGGGGACGGCGGGCGGATATCGTGTCTTCGCCGCCGGCCACCGCGCACACCTTCCGCCGGTGCTGAAGCGAGTCGAAACCGATTTCGGAGGATGCGATACTGTCTGGGCGATGGATGATCAGGTTCGCGGTTTCATTATCAATGTCTTGTATCTTTCGGTTGAACCAGTCGGAGGAAAGCCCCACTGCCCGGCTGCCTAGGGACCTCTCCTGCAACCGCACCGCCCCTCCCTTGCCGCTTCTCGAACAGCCCTTGATCATCGCCAGCCCACGGTGTGCGGAGGCGTCGCCCGTCATGCAAAGGCCCACCAGTTCCAAATATTTGCGTTGGTCTTCCCGAACGAAGACCTTGTCGAAATATGCATGAAATGTATCTGCCAGCATCACGGCATCCTCGGGTCGGTACGCCCCAGCGGCCTTCCCCCGCTGCCCGCATTCCGGAGAGTGATCGTGCATGACCCCTGTCACCAGGTCAACGCAGCCGTTGGCCACCGCGACGTGATGCTCCTTTGGATCGGGAATCTTGCCCAGGCAGGCATTATGCAAACCATCCCACATGTCCGAGTTGGAGTGCTTCTCCCGGTTCCAATCGTGGTCCTTGACGAGTGCGGCTGCCCCCTCGGGGAAACCGGCGTCGAACATCTCCGCGGCCAAGTGATAGCGGCGGGCCGATATGCTGCCCAGCATCCGCCGGTCCCTCGAAGTCAGCGGCGACCATACGCCGTCTTCGTATCTGGACCAGAAGGAGCCGGCAGGGTCGTCGTCGTAACGCCAGGTTGCCCGGAGGTTCTCTCCAATGAACTCGCCGATGCGATACCACACGCCGCCGCCATGCCCGTCCCTAGTGCTGCCCCGGGCAAACAACCCGGGGAACGCCGCGCGCGCGGGGCGCAGGGGGTCGTGCTCGGGGCACTGGCGGCACCCGAAGAGATACGGCGGTGCAAGGGTGACGTGGAAACGATCCTGCCCGCCACACGCTGGGCAGGGGCCTTCCAACTGAGTGCTGGCCGTCCGCAATTCTGGGCATTTTATCAGCCATTCATCAGGGGTTGGCCGCCAGTTAGCGCCTCCGCCCGCTGCGCTGTACGCCGCAGATTTGTTGTTTTTGCCACGAGAGGTACTTTTGGGGGTCCTCTTTCTGCTATCAGGGGCCGCTGCGGGCAGCACAAGAGGAACAAATTCCTTGGCCAACCAACATTCCGGGTCGTGAGCCAGGTACCTCAGGCGATTTCGGTTTTTGGACTCCTTGCCGTTGGCGGCAATTGCGCCCGCGGGCATTCGGCCAAGGATTGCTCTCCAGTGCTGCAGGTACTCGTCTACGGACTGGGCGGTAGGACCGGCGTAGACAACCCACAGGTCGCCGCTGGTGGAGTCTCCAACCATCACGGCGCCGGGCGAGTCGATCAACGCCTGCTTGATCGCCGGACGGTTCTTGGGGTCAACAAACTTGTCGATATCGTAGCCGTACAGCCCGGAGAGGAACCTCGTGGGCAAGTTCTTGACCAGTGTCCCGCCCGGCGCGCAGGATGCCGGCATGATGGCCGGCAGGGACTCTTTGCCCTCGTCATAGGCAGAGCCCGGGCCGCGGCCGCCCGACGCGAGTTGGGCGCGAAGTTCCTCGGTGCGGGACTTGAGCACTTTGGAGGTCCTGATGTACTCGGCGATCTCGGCCAGCGTCATTGTGGAAGTGACGACCTGCGAATTGCGGTCCGGGCCAAGGGTTTTGTTCCCCTTTTTGAGGAAACTAACGGAGACCGTCTCTGATAGAATAGGTGTCATAGAAAATGCCTCGTCCGGTGTTTTCTGGTGTTCTCTGGTTCTGCCCCCGCAGTTGTCCGGCTGCGGGGCTTCCTGTCAGAGTAACCGACCGGCGAAAAAGATCTTTTACCGTAGCGGGTTTCTTGCGAGGTCCGCTGTGTACGTCTGTACGCAAAGGAAGAGCCACCAGCGGGGGAGCTGGTGGCCGCTTGCTTGGGGTGGGGGATGCGCAGTTGGGGTGTGCCCGGAATTACTCTGGGGGGCTGGGGATCTTTCTCGCCCGTTCTTCGGCTCTTGATTGCACGATGGTCCGGGAGTGGCGCCTCACGTCTGGCTGGCAGCCTGTCCGAGAAAAAATTCTGCTACGAAGTTCGTTAGAATATTCACTAGAACAGACTGTAAGCGAGCTTATATGAACATAATGGTGCTTTTATAGGGTAATTGTATCTGATTTCATTACAGCCCGTTATCTGGACTTTGTACATTCGAGCCGCGTAGGTGGGCGTATCTGTGAGGCGGTCGTATAGCGCGGCTGGGACTTTTTCACTGTCGCTGTCGCTGGACTTTACGCATTTTAAGCGGCATAAGCGAGGGAATCTGCAATACGATGGTACAGAGTGGCGGGGAGTTTCTGTACATCGGAGTTGGCGGTCGATAGTGAAAAACCCTCCGACACCAACCACC
>DAOUHF010000135.1:0-2426 GCA_034428795.1 Dehalococcoidia bacterium | reverse complement strand
AAGCGCCTGCAGACCGTCGCCAACCCCCCATCTACCCGAATTCGAGCCCGGACCATCCGCGTCTGTTACTTCCTCTCCCCCTTCCAGTGTCCTCTCCCCGTCCATCCCTGTCCATCGGTGGATTCGGGTCAAGGAAGGGATCGACACCACCGACGACAGCGCCGCGGCCAAGTACTTCCGCCGGATGATGATGGCCAACGGTGCCTACCAGGCTGATTCCACCAGCGAGCGCATAAAGGCGGGCCAAGAGCGTGCCAAGGCCGAAGGGAGGCCGCCTGGGCGGCCGCCTGCGCGGCCGCCTGCGCTTTCACCCGACCAGGTGAACGAGTGCAAGCGTATGTTCGCAGAGAACCCGTCGGTGAGCCGTGTGGCCAGGATCATGAAGATCTCGTGGAGCACGGCCAACAGGGCAATCTTCGAAGAAAGTTCAGCACAAGCAGGAATGCAATGACCGACACCGACCGGCCCCTCTGCGACTGTCCCGAGCCCTGCGCCTGCTACGCCGAGGGTTACGCCGCCGGCTCGGGAACGGAGACAGGAAGCGGGACCGCGTTTCCTGAAGGTGGCTTCGAGCGACTCGGCTTCCTGTAGGCCGCTGAAAGCCCTGGGCCGGCGATGCCACACCCGGCATTTCCCGGAGCGGAAGTTGCGCCCCCTGACGCACCACACCAGACGGGTGCAGCCGGAGGCCCGCCAGGCGGCCCAGGTTCATCCGGCGGAGCCGATGCGGTACTTGCCTGTGCCGCACACGGTGCAGACAGCACGAAGGGCGGGACGTCCGTTCTTCATTGTTACCTGTTCAACATCCCTTGAGCCGGTCTTGGCCCGGCACTTCAAGCAGTAGATTTCAACGGATTCGGGGGGTGTGACCATAATCGAAGGCTCCTGTTCCGAAGGCTGCCAGGATTATAGCCAAAAGAACCCCCCCGCTGGATGCGGCTACAGGACCGGCCAGTCATTGCACTCTGAAATTGCCTGAATTTTCCCGGGAGCTACGGGGCGCGTGGATGGACTAGATAACCCTGGCTCCCCGCCCCGGCGTGGACTGGCAGCCCGGTTCGCCCGCCGCCCCGGGCAGAGGGGTCAAGATCACGCGCCAACGGGGAGTTGCCTTGGATGCCTCGATCAGGAATTCCCCCAGCGGGACATCAATGTCAATATCGTCGAATTCGAAGTTGAAGGCGGCCCTAACGTGGGCAGGGCATACGACGCCCGCTGTCGCGTTGTTCTCGCGTCCCACCCGCCTCAGTTCCTCACGTTCGGCGATGGTCATCTTCATTCGGCGGTGACAGCCGGCAATGGCGCATTTGGCCGGGACTTTTCTGGGCATTTCCCCAATATTACAACGACAGCTCGAGGAAGGGGGTCGGACATGCGCGCAGGGTGTTCAGGGTCGACTTTTATCTTGGTTGCGGCGTGGGAACAATCCCTGCACCCAGGTAGTCCTGGGCATAGGCTGGCAAACGGGAAGGGCCGGTGAAGGCTGAAATTGCGGTTCGCACAACCGGTCTTCTGACCGCCGGACGTAACCCGGGGGACAGGACGGACCCCGTCTGCCAGCCGTTGACGACCGAAGGCAACAACGTTACTTCCAAACGGCAATTACCCCCCGTCCGCTGGACTGTGGCTCAGGCCCTCTCCCCCGGGCGGGTGTTTTTTGTCATCGGCGCTCCCACGGGGCACACCCAGCCACCGGCGCCGGCGGAGTCGAACCGGAGGAAAACGCCTGGCGGGTAAAACGGCCCTGCCATTGACTCTGCCGTGCCGGGTGCGGAGGCAGGCAATCCCCCGACGTGTGCTAGGATTCGGACGCGCCGTCCCACCGCGGCCCAGCAAACAGAGGGAGTGAATCGAGATGAGAACGCCACGACTTTTCCTGGGAGTCTTTGCCCTGGCGCTGCTTCTGCCGTTGCTGCTGCTGGCCTGCGGCGGCTCCGATGAACCGGCGGATGGGCCATCCTCGGAACGGGCTACCGCCGCGCCGGAGAGCAGGGCATCCTCTGGACAGACCACCGCGGAGCCGACGACGGCAAGCGCCGAACCGTCGCCCACGCCCAGGGCCACCGCGGTGCCCACGCCCAGGGCCACCGCGGTGGCCACACCTGCGGCCACCGCCGCGCCGACGACGGTGCAGACCTCGTCCGAAACGGACCGGGAAGCTCTGATCGTCCTCTTTAACGCCACCGGAGGACCGAATTGGTTCAGCAACGATAACTGGCTGAGCGACACGCCGATTGGCGAATGGGAGGGCGTCACCACTGACAGCAACGGCCGCGTCATCGCTCTGCACCTCTACGGGAACCAGTTGAGCGGGGAGATACCGCCGGAGTTGGGCAACCTCGGCATACTGCAGGAGCTGGACCTCGTCCAGAACCAGTTGAGCGGGGAAATACCGCCGGAGTTGGGCAGCCTCGCCAACCTGACAA
>DAOUHF010000134.1:0-1877 GCA_034428795.1 Dehalococcoidia bacterium | reverse complement strand
GGCCCCTTTGTGCGCCAATTTGGACGAACTCAATGCCGACGTTGCCTTTATCGGTATGCCCTTCGACCAAGGGACGCTGGGCCGGCCCGGCGCGCGCTACGGCCCGGACGCCATCCGAGACGCGCCCCGGGCCTATTCTTACTCCGACCCCTTCGGCCGTCAGCAGGAAGCGGAGGGTTTTTTCAACATTGAGGCAGGCGAGGAGCTGCTGCGGGGCGTCACCATGGCCGACTGCGGCAACATTACTACCATCCCCTCCAACGTACACCGCAACTTTGACAAGCTGACCCAGGCGGTGGAAAAAGTGGTGGAGCGCGGCTCCTTTCCGGTGGTAGTGGGCGGCGACCATGCGATTACCTACCCGGTGGTGCGGGGATTGAGCAAGTTCGCCCCCCTGAACATAGTGCATTTCGACGCCCACCTGGACTACAGCCACGACTATCAGGGAGAGCTATTCACCCACGGCAGCCCCATCCGCCGCTGCCGGGAACTGCCTCTGGTCAATCACATCACCTCGGTGGGCATTCGCACCGCCCGCCGGCAGCCCTATGAGGATTCGCAGCGGGACGGCAGCCTGATTATTACCACCGGACAGTTTCGCCAACTGGGGCCGGCTGGGGTAGTGGGCCAAATTCCCCGGGGCGAGAATCTGTATATCACGCTGGATATTGACGTGATGGACCCCAGCCAGGCCCCGGGCACCGGCACGCCGGAGATTGGCGGCCTGTTTTACCAGGAAATGCGGGAGTGTCTGGTGGCCCTGGTGGCCCAAAGCAACCTGATTGGCTTTGACCTGGTGGAGGTTGCGCCGCCCTACGACTCCTCCGAGCTGACCAGCCAACTGGGGGCCGCCTTCATCATCGACCTGCTGGCGGCGCGCTTCCCCTCCAAGTAGGGTCGCTCCTACTGTCCGCCCCCCAGCCACCCGGAAACCTGGGCGAACCGTGAGCCTGGGGCCCGGATGGCCCCGCCCATCCTCGATTAACGCTTCACAGGTGGTAAATCGTTGCCATGGTAGAAGTAACTGTTGTCCCTTCCTTGACTTCCTCCGGGCGTCCGCCGGCGCTGCTGGTTCATGGCGCGGCGAATTCGTCGGTGGTCTGGCAGTTCTGGCAGCAGGAGCTCGCCCGACGCGGGTGGGCCAGCTATGCGGTTGACCTGCGCGGTCATGGCAAGAGTCCGGGCGCGGTTGAGGGTGCTTCGATGTCGGACTACGCCGATGACGTTACGGCGGTAGCCGACCAACTGTCCGAGGTGCCGGTAGTGGCGGGATGGAGTATGGGCGGCCTGGTGGCCTTGATGGTCGCTGCTAGAGGGCGAGCGAGGGCCTGCGTCGGTCTGGCACCAAGTACACCGACGGTGGAACGCGACGCAGGGGTTGTGCTGCGCCCGGGCGCCTTTGGCCCGGAGGAGTACGGGATTACCAGCGAGGACCCCGCCGAACAACCGGCAATGCCCGACCTTGACCTTGAGGAGCGGTTGATTGCCCTGAAGTCGGCGTCGCCGGAATCAAGGACGGCCCGGGACGACCGCAGAGCGGGGATTGTGATTGCGTCGTTACCCTGCCCGCTAATAGTGGTCACGGGGAGCGAAGACCGGAGTTGGCCGCGGTCGGTCTATGCCGGGATGCAATTGCCTGCCGACTATCTGGAGTCCCGCGGCTCATCCCACTGGGGTCTGGTGCTCAATCGCCGTCTGTTGCCGGATCTGTCGAGCCGGGTGGCGGACTGGCTGGATACGAACGCCAGCTGACCGTAATAGAGCCAAGGGTCTAAAACGCCCGCCCGGCACTGGCCCCTACCCGTCTTTTCGGCGCGGGCCGGAATCCGGAGGTTGTGTATTTGGCCGCCATCGCCGTCCCCATTCCAATAAGCCCC
>DAOUHF010000133.1:0-5274 GCA_034428795.1 Dehalococcoidia bacterium | reverse complement strand
GGGCAGGGATGGACGGGGTGAGGACACTGGAAGGAGGGAGAGGAAGTAACAGACGCGGATGGTCCGGGCTCGAATTCGCGTAGATGGGAGGTTGGCGACGGTCTGCAGGCGCTTTTAGGGACGCCGATGGCGGCCTACAGTGGCTGTGGTGAGCGAGATGGCAGGATAGGACACGACAAGAGGCGCTCGCGGACCGGACTGGCGCGAGTTGGCGGGGCGTTCGGTTGGCCGGATGGCGGGTCAGTAGCGGACGGGCGCAGTCAGGCGGAGACAGCCTCCAGACACTGAGGCGCTGTGGCAGGAGACCCGTGGGTTGATCTGGCCACAAGACGGGGTCTGGTCTTGGATGACACTACTCTAGACAAGCCTTACGCCAGGAAGATGGAACTGGTGGTCCGCCATTGGAGCGACAAGCACCGCCGGGTGGTGCGGGGCATCAACTTGCTCACGTTGCTTTGGACCGAAGGCAACGCGCTGGTTACGTGTGACTTCCGGATATACGACCGGCCCCCCTCAGTAAACTGACCAAGAACGATCACTTCCGCCGGATGCTGGATATGGCCCAGGGGCGGGGATTTCAGCCCCGCTGCGTCCTTTTCGACAGTTGGTACGCTAGCCTGGGAAATCTGAAGGCCATCCAGGCCAAGGGGCTGAGCCAATTGCGGAGCAACCGGCTGGTCAATCCTGGCGGGCAGGGCAATGAGGGGTTGGGACCCGTCGAGATTTCAGAGGAAGGCCAGCAGGTTCATTTGCGGTACTATGGATACATACGGGTGTTTCGGACAGCCTCCAAGGACGAAGACGTGGAACACTGGGCTACTAATGATCTGACCATTAGGGTGCAACAATGGGAAAGCCTGGCCCGGCAAGCCTGGGGAATCGAGGTTTACCATCGCGGCATCAAACAGTGCTGCGGCATGGAAAAATCCCAGACGCGCAAAGCGGAAGCCCAGCGAAATCACATCTGCATGGCCCTCCAAGCTTTCTTGCGGCTGGAAGCGCGCCACCTGAGAACCGTCGTCAGTTGGTGCCAGTCCAAAGCGGACATCATCCGCTCCGACCTTCGGGAATACCTTGCTCCTCCCTTGTACCTTCTCAATCCAACTGCGTAAGTCCTAACCTGGGTATCGGTTTGACATTCACTATCCATCAGCCGCTCCCCCACCATCGCCGGCGTGAGCCACCGGCCCGTGGGATCGAACCGCCAGTATTCGGCAACGCCCGTCCCTGCGTAGATGTCCTGCTTTTCGTCGGCCCCAGCGCCAGGTGCTCTCTCACGCAATCTCCACCACCAGACTGGGGCCTTTCCCTTCACGCCAGACGATCCAGGACCCCCGTGGGCGATTCCCAGCAGCGCCGAAGACGGCGAACAGGTCCGGCGCCACGCTGACCGTGTTGTCGTTCATTCGGTAATAGGCCAGCATATCGCCTGCGAGATAGACGCCGGTGCGGTCAATGAACCGGGTGCGCAGGGCAGCTACGGTCTCGGTCACGGGGTTTCCGTCCGAGGAGGGGTATTGGATGGCAATATCGTCAAATGGCCCCCGCCGGGCCGGGGTGCATCTCGTGGCCGAAGGGTTTGGTAGTCATGGAAGGTACCCTCCGGGAGGGATTCTACTCGTTGGCGCGGTACCGACGATTAAATCAGGGCCAGCCATCGCCTACCGAGAAAACGCTTCTTGCCAGGCTATGGGTATGCCTCAGGCCTAAGCATCATGGTCTTGTAAGTTGAATAGTTTATAACGTTACCAGCTTGTGACATTATAACTCTGCCTGCTGCCTTGCCGTCGGCGTACGGAATCCGGGGACGCTGACGCTATCCCCAGCGAGCGCAGGCACAACAGCCGATCAACGACAAGTAGTCTTGCCGCTGGGCCATCATCCGGCATTTCACAAAGACTCAGCTACGCAGGGCAACATCCGCCGCCAATCCCAAGCTACCGGTCCGTCCTGGAAGCGTATAATTCCATCCAGCAGATCCAACGACCCCGGACGCCGGAACCCGAACCGCCAGCCCCGAGAGGTCCGACATGACCGGCCAACAGTCACCGGCAACCAAGCCGCGCTTCGCCCTTCCGGACCCGCCGGAGCGCGAGCCAGAGGACATGACTTGCTTCGACCCCCTGACCAAGAACGGCGGCTACCACCTGGTCTAGCACTTCGGCAACCCCGAAACCACCATAGTCGCCGGCGAGAGATACATCACCAGGGAACCGGGTGCCCCCGCGGCGGACCGGGTGTTTCCCGACCTGCTCATCTCTTTCAATCCCGCACCGGAGGTCTACCACGACAGCAACGGCTATGTCATCTCCGAGCAGAGCAAACCGCCCGACTTCGTCATGGAGATAGCATCCCGCAGCACCGGTGGGGAGCACACCAGGAACAAGCGGATCTGGTACGCTGGCCTGGGACTTCCCGAATGCTGGTGATTCGACCAAACCGGGGGGTTCCACGGGAGCCAGCCCGCTGGAGACCGGCTGGCGGATGGCCGGTATGAGCCGATCCTCATCGAAACCATGGAGGACGGCATCCTGCAGGGTTACAGCGCCTTGCTGAACCTCTTCATCCGATGGGAGAACGGAGAGAGGAGGGATATTCGATGGAGAGGCCGTCAACCGGCCCCTCATCCCGGAGCTTTTATCGGTGCAGCCGTCTCGCCTCGCCGGTAATCGGCATTTCACCCTACCCTGAGCCGGGGCCAAAGCTGAAGAAAGACAAAACATAACGATTGTGGTATAAGTAAAGCCGGACAGTTGGGACTGTCCGGCTAACCACGTGCCGACGGTGCTGAGTAGAACACCGAACAGCCAGCCAGTGAGAGTAAGATAAAGCTCCTACTGGATGCGTTCAGTATAGCAAGCCAGGCACCCCGGCGCAAAGGCGAGGTGCCTTTTTTGTTGCCTGAAACGCCCGGTTGAGACCCGGCGCGGGACCGGAGCAACCCCTGGGGCTCGACAGCCCGGGGCGGAGCCCGGACCCGGCACAGCGACCGGCGCACATAGCTGAGTAACGCAAAAACGCCGCCTGACCTTCCAAAATCAGCGGCGCTATGCGAACCAGATAACCTTTCACAGGAGTTCGACATCTCCCATGACTACTGAAGCGTACCCTAATTCCACCGTCGGCGCAACACGTTCAGAGGCCCCGGAACCCATCCCCGTCGGCCCGCCCCACGTGGTCAGATACGCCCTCAACTGCGGCCCCGGGCTGAACATCCCCACCTGGGCCGTCTACATGGCGCTCGCCCACTTCGCCGATAACCGCGGGGCGGCCGAACGCACCCACAGGGAGATCGCCGACGCCATCGACGGCGGCAGCGTCTCCACCGTCAAGACGGCCATCCAGCACCTCGAGTTCTTCGGCAAGGTCGAGGTCACCCGGCGCCCCGGCGCGACCAGCGGCAAGAACCTTCCCAACATCTACCGGATAACCGGCGAGGAATTCAACTGGGAGCCGACCCCCAAGGGGCCCCGGGAGCCAGGCCAGATCTTCGCAGCCTACCGAAGGCGCCACGCGGAGATCGAAGCTGAACATCTCAGAAGCTACGAGGACCTCGAGCAGGGCCACCGCCGGCGGGAGCAGGACCTGCTCCGGCGCATCGAGGAACTCGAGGACGCCATCAACGGCCATGCGCCCCGCCCGGAGGAGGAAACCACCCCCCCGAGCAATGAGGCCGCCGGCAGCCGGGAGACGGCTATCCGGCCCGGCGCGGCGCCCCAGCCGGCATCGGACACTGCCGGGGACACTGCCCGCCTCCCCGGGTCCTTCAGGAACGAGCCGCCCGGGCCCAGCGGGGACAGCCCCGCCGGCGGGGCTGCCGGACCACCGGAATCGCATGGTCCAGAGCCAGATAGCCGGGAGACGGCTATCGCTCCGGACCGGGACCCGCAAGGGGAAGAAGAGGACGAGGTCGACGTGCTGACGCGCGAGTTCTGGCCCTGGATGAAGGGCAAATGGGATGACATCAACTACGCCATCCACTGGTACAAGCGGAACCGCGGCGAATGGACGCGGCAGCTGAAGAACGCCAGGGCGGCCAGGGCGACCGGGGAACGCGGGCAGGCCAGGCCGGAAGACCGGGCGGAAAGCCACCGCCGGGACCACGAACGGCGAGGGGCGGAAAGGGAGAGAATCCCGGTCTGGGACAGCAGCATCCCGCCGGACCCGGACGCCGGGTCCCTGTGGAGCAAGGTCCTCGAAGACCTGCGGCCGCAGCTGCCCCGCCACGCCTTCGACACCTGGCTGAAACCCACGGCGGGCGTGGCGTTCAGAGGAGACCAGTTCATCGTGGCCGCCCCGACTGCCTTCGCCGTGGAATGGCTGGAACGAAGGATGTTCCGCACATTGCAGAGCACCCTGGAAAAGGCGGCAGGCCGCGGCCTGCAACTCCAGCTACAGACCCTGGAGGACCATGACGGCGAGGAACCCCCGGCGGGGGATGAAGGCCGTGAGAATACCTCGGGGCCGGATTACGGACCAGGGGGTGAAAACGATGGGTGAAGGCAGAGCCGCCAGGAAGGCGGGCGGCGCGGTCAGGGACGCAGCCGTACGCTACCGGAACGCGGCCAGGGCGGCGCGGAAGCGCGGCGGGTCCCCTCTCAAGGACGCGGCGGCCCGGCCCCGGGCCGGAATCCTGCTCAGCGCCGCCGCCGCCTGGCACCCTCTCTGGCTGAAATAGCGGGTCTCCCTGGGGGAAACGCACCTGCCGGATTCGCCTGTCCCGCCCGCGCAAACCCGCTTGGGGGAGGTGTTCCAGGCCTCCAGGCGCTTCGGTTTCGCCCTGAGCCAGGGAAACCGGTCACGCACCCTGGCCGGCGGGATCCTGATAGCGGCGGAGCGGCTCCGGAGGAAGGACTGCACGCCGATGCCCTGGCAGAAGACCGGGGCGGCCGCCCCGGTGGAGTGATCCGTATGCCGCCTGCGCCTGGAATCCCCCCGGCCTGCGGTCAAGCCCCGGGTCCTGAAGACCCGACGCCCGGACCCCGCAATCACGGCCGCTCCCAACGCGGCGGCGATTCAACCGGCGCCGGGTTGTTGACGCACGGGAGCGCCCGCCGGAGTGCGATTACGGCTTCCACGCCTGGACCGGCCATATTCACGCCGGCTGCACCGGCTGCATCACCCCGGCAGTATGCTGCGGCGCCTGCAGGAGGTCCCCGGCCAGCTGCGAGCGGCCCATGTCCAGCACACCGGGGACTTCTACGCCGGCAGCCGCCGGTTCCCGTAAGGTCAGTCCGGTGATGCCCGGCCAGGGCGGATGACCAGCCCCGGGAC
>DAOUHF010000132.1:0-1914 GCA_034428795.1 Dehalococcoidia bacterium | reverse complement strand
CGATCACGACTCCATGGGGGGTGTTGGCGGAACGCTGCTGGGCCACCAGGTCTTCCTGGAGCACGACTCGCATAGCGCGGTCGCCGTCCTGCCAGGTGTAGACTGTTCCCTGGGCAGGGCCCTTTCCGCCGGCGTCTCCGGCCCGCGGGACCGCCTGGGATGATTCCTCCTGGACCGGGCCGGGCGGAGCGCGGTTGCCCTTGGGACCGCGGTTGACCATGGGCTTGGGCGTGGGTTTCGGACCGGGGCCTCCGGTTGGGGGTTTGGGCCAGGCTTGGCCCGTGGATTGCAACGTGGGTTTGGATGAGGCATCGCCCCCGGTTGTTGGTACATGTGCGGGCGTGGGTTTGTCTGGGGGCTTGGCTTGGGCTGGCGCTGCTGGTGGCGGCTCCAGTGGTTGCTGAACCCCGGCGGCTG
This sequence comes from Dehalococcoidia bacterium, assembly GCA_034428795.1. Taxonomy (GTDB): domain Bacteria; phylum Chloroflexota; class Dehalococcoidia; order Lucifugimonadales; family UBA3495; genus VXOI01. The sequence goes on along the minus strand of DAOUHF010000132.1, from coordinate 1,497 downwards.
GCGGCGTGAGAGTCTGCGGCTGCTGGGACTTGGCGGCAACCACTAACGCGCTTGTGGCCGCGCCCACCGCGACGATGGCCAGGACGGCGATGATCGGGATGGCGAATCTTCCCAGTTTCATGGCGTCACCAATTATTGCGCTTTGGCGGGAAAACAGGGCGTCAAGCTAACCTTGCCCGTACATTATGTTTGATAGTGGGTGAGTTATTCAAGTGGGAGGGTCACGAGCGGGGCTTTGACCGCGGTCCAGAGCGGGCAAGGCCCGCACCGTAGCCGCCGCTGTCAAGGCCGTCCTGAGCGAATAGTCGCTAATCAGCCGTTCCGGGTCCCCGGGGAAAGACCGGGGCCTTCCAATCTAGCCGTCTCCTTCGTGGTATCCTTCCAGACCCGCTGGGCCTCCTTCGGCGACCCGAACAGATGGCTGTTCCGCTTCGAGGAGGAAATGCGGGAAATCTCCGACCTCTACGATCGCGGTCTCCTTCTTGGAGCAAGCGAAAGTGACAGAGAATTCCGGGCCCGACGGCCCGGAATTCCGAGAAGAATAGACCATGAGATGCACGAGCGCCTGTTCCCAGGCTACCGGCACTCCAGCGACTACATGCAGCACCGGATAATAGCCCTATGGTGGTGCAGGGATACGAGAGAGGATCCAAAGAAGCCAGATCGCCGCTGCAGCCGGGCATATACCACGCGTACCCGAAGGTCGCCGAGTGGGAGGCCCCCGGCCCCATACTCCGGGACGGGCAACTGATGGTGACCGTCCAATCGAGAAAAACGCACAAGAATCGATGGAGATCCTCAGGACGGCGCCGGCAGCCCAGTCCCCCAACCCCGGCTGGCCCCTGCCGGGGCACGTGATGACCAACCCGGGCACGGCGCCTGGGACCAAGGCCTGGGAGAAGTTCCAGTTGGACGGCCACGAGTGGTGAGGGATGGAGCCGCAGCCGACCTCGCGGTCGGCCGCGGACTGAAACGGATATAATCCAGTCCACAGCCGTTGTAAAAAAGGATGACTTTGGTAACAAGACCAATGTCGGCCTTTCCTGAGACGCTGCCCGAAGGGGGAAGCGCCGCCGCCCCAACAGTTCAGGACGGCTCCGCCCGGGAATCTCGCCCGGGAACACCGAACGGGTCCGCGTTCAAGCCGCCCCGGAGGAACAGCCCTCCGGGACAGCCCGGGCCGGATCGGGACCACCCCGCCGGTGTTGCGCTGCAAGCGAGGGGGCACGGGTGCTGGGAGGGTGACACCCGGCCGTTGCCAGGCCGGGGAGCGCCCCGGCAGACTGGAAGCACAGTCAGTCATACGAAAGGCGCGCATGTTCGAGTCCAGTCGCGTCCACTCCTCTACCGGCGCTTCGTTGACCCCGCTTCGTTGACCCTTTGATCGCGCCGGGCGGCGCCTCTCCGGCGCAGCTGGTCACGCCACCTGGTCGGCAGCGGCAACCTTGCCTCGCCTGATGCCCCGGGCGAGGAGGCAAATCACTCCCAGAACCGGTA
>DAOUHF010000131.1:0-137452 GCA_034428795.1 Dehalococcoidia bacterium | reverse complement strand
ATCACGTAGCCGTTGCGGGATACTATGGCGTCGGGGTTGACGCCGAAGGCCACCACGCAGTCGGGCGCGAACTGTTCGGCCTCATTGGCCGGGTCGCGGCGGAGGTATCCGTCGCCGGATATCAGGACGTCGTTACGGTGGGCGAAGTGGGCCATCAGGATGGCGTCGAATGCGGCGGTTCTCTTTCGCTGCTGCATGTCAGGCTCGCGTGGCGGGTCGGGCAGCGGCTCCAGGTGGGAGTAGTCGCCGGTGTCCGGTTTCTTGAGGGAGCCTCGGGTGGTCATGGGTGGACTCTCCGTTGGGCTGAGTCACGGTTCTCTTGGGTGAATACGGTGGCGTCCATTTGGTGGGCCATAGCCTAAAGGGTGGTGGCGGTGAAAGTCCAGCGGCTCAGGAGGCCTGTGGGCTTAGTCGGTCATCGCTGTCATTAAAAACGACGTCGATAGTGTTACTGGTGGCTCCGGGATGTTCGCTCACGTCCGGGCCCAGGAGGCGGATGACGAGGAGGACCGAAGGTACGGCAGCGACAAGCGCGGGGATGAATTGCCTGAGGAGTTGTCCTTTCGGGAGGGCCGGTTGGAGAAGTTACGGGAGGCCGTGGCGGCGCTGGAAGCCGAGGCACAGGCGGAAGCCAAAGGCGGGAATGATCCAGGGGGTGCCGGGGGTGCCGGGGGTGCCCGGGGACAAGGGCCGCCTGCCGGGGTCAGTGCTCTACACTAAGGAGAATCGACGATGGTTTCGAGGGGCGCTCGGAGCGGTTAGAATGGGAGCAAGCCCGATATCGGCAGCACTCAAAAAACAAACCCGGCGGGACGATGGCTGAACGGCGAAACGTAGTCAATTTCAAAGAACAAGCCTACGAAGTGGCGACCCAGGCCCCCAGCCTTACCGATGAAAGCCTGGTCGATGCCCGGCGGCTCCGGGGCGTGGACTACCGGGGCGCCCGCGCCACCATAGAGATAACGCCGGACAATATCCGGGATTACTGCAATTGGATGGGCAGCGAGAACCCACTGTCCCTCGACCCGTCCTATGCCGCCCAGACTCGCTGGGGCGGCCTCATCGCTCCGCCCTGCATGGTTGGCCAAGCGATCATCGCCCCTGGGCTTCGGGGCATCCAGTGGATCTACGGCGGCATCGATTGGGAGTTCTTCGACGTGTTCCGGCCCGGCGACGTAATCATCCAGCGGGGTCATCTCGAGGACGCAATCGAAAAGCGCGGCAAGACCGTGCCGCGCATGGTGATACAGATCGGACGGCTTCACTGCACCAGGCAGGGCGGGACCACGTCTCCGGGTTCGACGGAGGTGGCTCGCTCCCGCGTCTACCACATCCGGACGCCTCGCCGGGAAGCCCAGGGAGGTATGGACTACCGTGCAGAAGACCGGTCGGACAAACGCCCGTGGAGTCCTGAACAGCTGGCCGCAATCGAAGAAGAAACGCTGGTCGACCACGTCCGAGGCGCCGCGCCGCGCTACTGGGAAGAGGTCGAGGAAGAGGAGGTAATGCCCACCGCCGTCTACGGGCCGCTCCGTGTGGTGGAGATTTCCCTGACGGGCTGCTACACTGACTCCGGCGCAATCAACGGCGGAGGAGTGGCCCACAGCGGCGGCCACGTCTACCAGCTTCTGAACCGCCGCCGTCACCCGTCCGACACATACCTGGACCCGGAGACCGGGGTGCAGGACCATCCGCACCGCGGGCACTGGGAGAGCTTCATGGCGCACGAAGTCGGCATGCCCGGCGTGTACGACATGGGCCCGCACCGGGTTTCCTGGTTCAGCCGGCACATCACCGACTGGATGGGCGACAACGCTTTCCTGGTGCGGCTGTCGGCCCAACTCCGGCGCCCCAACATCGTGGGCGACGTGACACGGATCCATGGCAGAGTCGCCAACAAGTGGGTGGAGGACGGCTTTCATCTCGTTGAGTGCGATCTCTGGGCCGTCAACCAGCGTCAGGAGATCACCATGCCGGGCCGGGCTGTGGTGTGTTTGCCCACGGTACACCTGCCGGCGGGTCAGCCGGTCATTCCTCCGGCCAAGCCCGACGCTCCCCCCGACGTTCCCTACGATGATGGGGCGGGCGCTTGGTGACCGGCCTGAGCGCTGCCCCCGAAATCACACCGGACGGACTGCGCGAAGCCGAGTCGCTGGTCGGAGTGCCGCTTCGCCGGCCCGGCCACAACCGGACTGCTACCTTTCCCGCCATCGCCCGCTGGGCCAAGAGCATAGGCGACCGTAATCCCCTCTGGCTCGACCCCGAGTACGGTCCGGCCAGCCGGGCCGGAGTTACCCTCGCCCCGCCCTGCTGGCTCTATTCGGTCGACGATACTTGCCTGGCAGTCAAGTTCCCCGGTCTCCACGTGCTCTACGGAGGGACAAGCTGGGAGTTTTACCGGAGTGTCAACTTGGGCGACACCTTCGAATGTGAAGCGCGGATCACCGGCGTCGAGGAAAAGTCCGGCCGGTTCTGCGGCCCGATGGTCCTTCAGACCGGCGAGACGGTGTTCCGGAATCAGCTGGGGCACGAGGCGGCCCGGGCGGTCTCCAGGGTGCTCCGCACCCGGCGGGAGGCCGCGGTTTACATTGGCAAGTACCGGGGGACTGCCAAGTCGCCGCTGACCCCAGACCAGATGCGGGAAGTCGAAAACGCGTACGATGGAGAAGAAATACGGGGCCCAGACGACCGCTATTGGGAAGACACCCATGTCGGTGACCCGCTGACTCCTATTGTCAGGGGACCGTTGACCTCGGAAGAAATCGTGCAGTTCATGGCCGCGACGCGCCCCAGCCTCGGCTTCGCGCGCTTCATCCGCCACCGGCGACGCCACCCCAGCGCGGCGTTCCGGGACCCCGAAACGGGCTCTTGGGAGAGCTGGGAAGCCTCGTTGATTCGAGACGAGGTCGCCCAGGCCTTCGGTTTTCCCTTCGCCCACGACGCGGGCATTGACCGCATCTCCTGGGTAGGAAACCTGATCACCAATTGGATGGGTGACCGTGCGACCCTGAGGGCGCTCAGCGTTAACCTGACCATGCCCAACGTCTACGGTGATATCACCTGGTGCCGAGCCAGGGTCTCCGGGTTGCGCGAGTCGGACCACGACAATCTGGCCGACCTGGAAGTGTGGTGCCAGAACCAACATGGAGAGACTACCGCTGAAGGCAGCGCGACGGTGTCGCTGCCTTCGCACCGCTGGAACTCATGAAAAAGGAGCGTACTTGTCGCAGCAACGCAAACAGATGAGCTTGACCGTGTTCCCCAATGAGCCGATGGCCCGGATGGCGGAGCAGCGGCTGTGGCAGGCGGGCATCCCGTGCATGATCAAAACGCTGGGTGTGGGGCCCGGCCTGTACGGATCGCCCTTCAACATCCCTCACGACCTGCTGGTATACGAGCACGACGAGTCCGCCGCTCGCGAGCTCCTGGGGATTTAAGCTCCTGAGGATTTGAGCTCTTGAGGATTTAATGGAGGACCAGTTTGACGCGACACAACCTCATGGAACCGGTCCGAGCCCTGACCTTCGACATGTACGGGACCCTGATGGACTTGCCAGCCACATTCTTTGGCGCCTTTGCCACGTTCCTTAATGCCGCCGGCCACGGCCTTAGCGCGTCCCATTTGGGATCGGTGTGGGAGCGGGAATACCTGATGGAAAGCATGGTCGACACCTTCATCGGGGGGGACAGGACACCCTTTGAGCAGGTGCGCCGATACACTCTGCACCAAGTGCTCTCCAGGTTCGGCGTCGAGCACACCGCTGACGACATCGAGAAGGCGCTGGCCCAAGCCACACCCACTCTGTACCCGGACGTAATCGACGGCATGAACAAGCTCCGGGAGCGTTACACCCTGGCGGTCCTCTCCAACGGCGACTTGTCGGCCTTGGAGAGGACCGTGGACGGCTTGGGCATCCCGACGCACAGGACCCTGTCGGCGGAGCAGGCCGGGTGCTATAAGCCAGACCTCCGGGTGTACCAATACGCCGCCCAAGCCCTGGGTATGGAGCCCGGCCAGATCATGCACGTGGCGGCCCATCCCTGGGACCTGCGAGGCGCTCAGGCCATCGGTATGCGCGCGGTCTACATCAACCGCGAAGGTGTTCCCTACGCGGTGGGCGACCCCGACATAGAGACCGTCACGCTGGCAGAGTTCGCCGAACTGGCCGCCTGAGCGTCCAATCACCCGGGAGAGAAGAAGGGCGAATTGTCCATAAGATACGGCGTCGAACTGGTCCTCGAACCGAAATTTACTGCCCGACTGTACCGCGCACGCCAGTTGGTCTGCGGGCAATACGGCTGCTGGGCCGCCGAGATGCACATGCTCCGGATGCCGCTGGTGTCCTACTTTGAGTGCCCCGAGGCCAGCCTGACGGCGATGGACGCCGGGTTGGCTCGGGTCGCGGCCAATCGCCGCGATACTCTTGTTTCCGTCGCAAGGGGCAATATCACCGCTGATGTGGAGACTGGCAGTATCGCTCTCAATTTCACCCACAACATCGGCGGCCTGCTCGCGCTCCAGGAAGAGGTTGCGTCGGCAGCGGCCCGAACGCCAGGCGCCCGCCTGCCCGGCGAGACATTCCGGCCCCGAATCGCCCTGCTGGAGTTTGGCGGGCTGCCCCCGGCGATTCTGGACGACGCGACGGAGTACGCCCGCGCAGTCATCGGCGACTTGGCCTTGCCCGTGATTGCCCAACCCTGGCGGCTGGTGGTGCTGCGCTACTCTTCGGAAGCCGCCGGAGGCGATTGGAGCAACGGCCGCTGGGCCGCCGACGTGAGCTGGCGGCAGTTGTTCAGCTACGCGCTCTGAAACACAAGCCCTCAGATAAGCTCGAAGCGGTCGTTAGCGCCATTGCCCCGGCTAACTAACGGAGCTTCTCAGCAGCGCGGCGGCTGCGGGTACCACTTTCCGGCAGCCTGGCGTCATGCGCTCCGGGGGGCGGTGGGCAGTTCGCGCACCACTGCTCCGACCCGCCGGTCGGCGGAGGCGAGGTCGAATTGCGTTTGCAGGTTCAGCCAGAATTGGGGAGCGACGCCGAACCAGTGCCCGAACCGGAGGGCAGTGTCGCCTGTCACGGAACGCTTGCCGGCAATAATCTGACTGATTCGGTTGGGAGGCACGTCAATCTGCCGGGCGAATGCGGATGGGGTGACGCCAAACTCAGCCAGTTCGTCTTTCAAGACCACCCCCGGATGCACGGCTCGCTTCAACATTTGTCATACCTTCCCTGTTACTAGTGATAATCTACAATCTCAACGTCGGATGGCCCCTCCTGCTCCAACGGCCAGGTGAAGCAGATACGCCACTGCCGGTTTATCCGGATCGAATACTGTCCTGCCCGGTTCCCTCCGAGAACTTCCAGGTGATTGCTTGGAAACGCTCTCAATGTGTCCAGCGATAGCGCCGCGTTCAGGATTGAAAGGCGCTTCTCTGCCTGGTCTTCAAAACCCTGGAAAGCCGCGACGAATTCGCCATTGGAGAAATGTTCGGTTGCCCGGTTTCGGTATCCGAGAATCATTTCGAGACTAGTGTAGATGTGCTTGACGAGGTACGTCAATCGTCATTTGCTTCGGCCGCCACACGCCAGTTAGCGTCTGACGCTGGGCTGGAGTATGATTTGGTCAACCGTCTCCAACCTTCGCCAGGAGTACAGCACATGAAGACCACCAGTAAACTGCGGCAGGCGCTCAACTCCGGGGATATGGTTGTCGCCCCATTCGTGCTCAACGCCCTGCACGGCAAGATCGCCGAGTCGGTGGGGTTCCAGGCCGTCTACATGACCGGAGCGGGAACCGCAGCCGAACGTGGGTTCCCCGACGTTGGGCTTTTGACCATGACCGAAATGGTGGCCAACGCCAAATACATCGCCAACGCGATCGACATTCCCGTAATCTGCGACGCCGATACCGGCTACGGCAACCCGCTGAACGTCCAGCGAACCGTTCGGGAATACGAAGCGGCCGGAGTGGCCGCTGTTCATCTGGAGGACCAGCTTTTCCCCAAGAAGTGCGGCTTCTTCGAGGGCAAGCAGGTCATACCCGTCGGAGAAGCGGTCCAGAAAATCCACGCCGCCTTGGACGCCCGCACCGACCCCGACTTCGTAATCATCGCCCGCTGCGACGCTTACGCCGTCACCGGCTGGGAGGACACGATTGAACGGTGCAACGCCTATATCGAGGCCGGGGCCGACCTGGTTTTCGTCGACGGCATCAAGAGCGAGGCCGACATCCAGAACTACGCCCGGGACATGGCCGGCCTGCCGCGCATGTACAACGGCGACCTGATGAACACCAAGGACATGGACGCCCTCGGTTACAAGCTGATGATCTGCGGCAGCACCATCTGGCTCATCTACCAGCAGGTAAAGGAGTCGTTCGAGGAGCTGAAGGCCACCGGCGCCGTCGACCCCAAGCGCTTCGCCACCCGCTGGGACGTGGCAGCCCTGCTCGGGCTGGACGAAATCTACGAGCTGGAGCGGAAGTACGGAGTAACCGAAGTTCCCGTCGGCTAGGTCGAAGGGATAGCGGGTAGATCAAGCGGACACTGGCTGATACCGTTGCATGGGCCATCATCCGAGATCGAGCCTGGAACTCCTGGTCTCGGATTGTCCGGGTAACTGTATAGGCGCCAAGGCAGCCTGCAGCGTCTCATCGTAACCCTTGGTATAATCCTTGATGGTCACATCAAGCCGCAATAAAAACTTTAAGAAGGGATTAAATTATGGCTCTTGCTCCGCGACTCAGATTCGGAATATTCATGGCGCCATTCCATTGGCTGGGGGAAAATCCTACCCTGTCGTTGAACCGGGACATGGAGTTGATCGAATGGTTGGACGCGTTGGGGTTCGATGAGGCGTGGGTCGGCGAACACCACAGTGCGGGTTGGGAGACCATCGCGTCTCCTGAAATCTTCATAGGGGCCGCCGCCCAGCGGACCAAGAACATCAAGCTGGGCACCGGGGTGCTGAGCCTGCCGTACCACCACCCGTTGATGGCGGCGAACCGCATGTTGCAACTGGACCACATGACTCGAGGGAGAGTGATGATGGGGGTCGGGCCCGGGGCCCTTGTAGGAGATGCCTATATGCTCGGCATCGACCCGCCGACCCAGCGGAGCCGAATGGACGAGGCCTTGGGAATCATCCTTCGCCTCTGGACCGAAACCGAGCCCATCACCTACGAGTCGGAGTGGTTTACCCTGAACGAGGCACGGGTCCACTTGCGGCCCTACTCCCAGCCCTACATGCCAGTTGCGGTGGCGGCCTCCCAGTCACCCGCGGGTATGATCTCTGCCGGAAAACACGGAGCGGCGGTCCTGTCCCTCAATACCGTCAGGCTACCCGGGGCGGTGGCGCCCGACTTGGCCAAATTCTGGCAGATCGCCGAGGATACCGCCGAGGAACACGGTAAGGTGGTCAACCGCAATGACTGGGGCTTGGTGATGCACGTCCACTTGGCCGAAAGCCGCAAGGAGGCCATTGAACAGGCCCGGTCCGCGGCGGGCCGCTACCAGCGGGAGTATTTCGAAACGACTTTGGGATTGCCCCAAGCCTTGGATGGCCCCCCCGACAAGATAATCGACTACATGGTGGAGAACAACAACTGGTGCGTCGGCACCCCGGACGACCTGATCGACCACATTAACCGGCTGGATGGGGAGTCTGGAGGTTTTGGCCGGGTGCTGGTGCAGGCTACGGAATGGGGCACTCGGGAGCAGGTGCTTCATAGCTACGAGTTGATTGCTCGCTATGTGATGCCTCGATTCCAGGGGTCTCTCACGAGCCTGGAGGACTCAGCCGCGTGGACCGTGGAAAAAAGGCCAGAGCTGGTCAATCTGGCAACCAGAGCGATAGACCGAGCCAGAGAGGACTACTTGGGCAGCAGGCCGAACGCTACTTAGGGGGCCAAGGCCCGCCCGGCCATACTGCATCCGGTCGGCCAGCCTGTCGAACGCCTGACCGGATGCAGTCGATGGCAGGCCCTCCGAGTTGCTAAGGAACCTCTGAACAGGTTCCTTCCCCCCGATGGGGGAAGGTTAGGATGGGGGCACCGGCGCTCATTTGATAGCTAATACCGTTAAGCTCTCCTCCGAGATTTCGGCTTTCGCCTCAATGACCATAACTTGTTCAGAGGTCCCCTAAATCCTGGGCCTGATGTTCTGGTTGTGGCTGAATAGGTTTGTGGGGTCGTATTTCTGCTTCAAGGCTGCCAAACGCTGAAAATTATTCCCGAAGGCCGCCTCTATCACGTCTTTCCCCTCTTCCTCTTCAGTACCAACCTGGTTGATGTAGGCCCCGGATGAGAACGGCAGCATGTCTTGGGAAAGTTCTCGGGCCCACCGAATGTGAATCTCCGATTCTCCCGGGTCCAGCCAGACAGAATTGACGCCCCACTCGCATAAGGCGTCCCGGTGGCCGAAGGCGGTCTGGCCGCTTTCGGCCCGCTTCGAAGCATTGCCCAGGTACTGGAAGAATATGCTCGATAGCGGCGAGGTCACCCTGTCGAAATGTTCGATCATGATGTCTATGGCTTCGTTGTCAACCTGCTCCATGAAATGGGACTTTAGGTAGTTTTGTCGTCCGGGGGTGCTAAGCGCTAATTTCTGTGCCTCCGAGTAGGGCATGGGCCGAATATAGTCGGCCAAGGGCGGTCCGAATTCCCTGATAGGCCGGAGGACCCGTTCCCCTTCCTCGATGGAACCGTGGTAGCAAAGAAGGACGCTGCACGCCTTTTTGCCATCGGGCAGGGTATGGATGAAGGTGATGATGTTCATCTCGTCCGGCATGTCGCCGGAGAAGTCCCTGATAAGACGGTGGAACTCTTTGGCTTTGTCGAATGGATAGACTACCGAGCCCGCCAGCACGGTCGGGCCGACGGGATGGAGTTGGTACTCGAATGACGAGACGATGCCGAAATTCCCGCCCCCGCCCCTCAAGGCCCAAAAGAGATCAGTATTTTCAGCGGCGCTGACGGTCTGGAACCGGCCGTCGGCGGTAACCACGTCGGCGGATATCAAGTTGTCGCTGCTAAGGCCGTATTTGCCGGACAGCCATCCGATGCCGCCCCCGAGAGTCAGTCCGCCGATACCGGTGTCGTAGTCCGTGCCCCCAGGCGTGGCGAGGCCGAAGGCCTGGGTCTCGTGGTCTAATGCGCCCCACTTGGTCCCTCCCCCGGCCCTGACACTCCGCTCTGCCGGATCGACACGAATTCCGGTCATTTTGGATAGGTCGATCATCAACCCATCGTTGCACACGCAGTTGCCGGGGAAGTTGTGACCGCCGCCTCGCACGGAAATCAGGATGTTGTTGCTGCGGGCAAAATTGACCGAACTGATAACGTCCGCCGCCCCGCTGCATTGGGCAATAAGGGCCGGCCGCTTGTCGATCATAGCGTTCCAGATCTTGCGGGCCTCGTCGTAGCCGTCGTCGCCGGGGCCGAGCAGCGCTCCATGCAGGCTGGTCTTAAAATCGTTGACTGCCGCTTCGTTGATTGCGGCGTAGCCGCCGGTGAGTGTTGCAACTTGCAGTTCCGCCATGCGCCTCCTCCTTTTGTCCGGTATCTCAAGAGGCCTGGGGGTCAAGACCGGGTCGATTCAGTTGGCTGCTTGCCGACCCCGTTCCGGTGACCCTCGAATTATTGGTAGCAGCCGCTTATTATATGGTCAATACCGCGCCGCCGCCAACCGGCGCGTCCACGACGGTCCACGACGGCCAACCCTTCTAACGCGAGGCCGCGCCGCTCGGACTCCAAGATCCGGGGTGAATCAATACAGGTATTGCCACGCTTGGAGGATGTTATATAATATGACTTCATACGAGTAAGGCCGAGGTGGTGGAATTGGTAGACACGCGGTCTTGAGGGGGCCGTGGGCGTTAGCCTGTGTGGGTTCAAATCCCACCCTCGGCACCAAGCCGCCGGCGAATGGAAGGCCCGTGATCCCGGTGGCACAACGACGAGGCGACGTAGCCAAGTGGTTAAGGCGGAGGTCTGCAAAACCTCTATTCGGCGGTTCGAGTCCGCCCGTCGCCTCCAAATCTCACCCCGTTTCGTAGCAGAACGTCCCTTCCGCACCGGGCTACGAACGCAGGATAACCCGTTTCCCGGCGATCAGCCCCGGATAGCTGGCCCCAAACCTCTGTCTAACGAATCGACCCGGGCGATACCCGCCCGGGTCGATTGCTGTAATTGGAGATGCTTGGGGTCAGGAAGCTATCGGTAGTCCTTTTTCTTTGTATTCGTCGATCGCCGCCTTGAGCCAGGCCAGGTCGTCGCTGCGCGCCGCCACCTTGGCTTGGGCCGGGTCTATGCCGTATATGCGGGCGGCGTTCAGCCCAAGTATTTTCTCCTTGGCCGCCGCCGTCAGTTGAGGATAGCCGTAGCGTTGACAGTATTCTTCCGGTATTTGGAAGGCCCGGAAGGCATCGATAAGCGGTTGTGGAGACCCGTACCAGATACAGTCGGTGCCCCATAAAATATTGTCTTCACCGAGAGTCGCCAAGAGCTTTCCCATGACGTGGGCCGCCTCCCGTGGATGGGCCATGACCAGGTACCAGGTAGACCCTATCTCCGCATACACGTTGGAACCGGGCGCGATGCCAGCGTCCTTCAGACTCTTGATCAGGCGGTTGGTACCCTTGTGGGCTGTATCTTCGGAGTAGGGGCCTTCCTCCTCGGCGCCCTGCCGGACTTCGTAGCCGGAATGATAGATGAGGAAGTTGATATCGGGGAAGGCTTTGGCCGCCGGACCGACGTCCTTGGGCGAGGACGGGCCATCCCAGCCAGTGTCTGGCCCGAAGGTCAGCCCCTTGTGGGCGCACACCACCCGTACGCCGGTCTCTTGGGCTTGACGAAGGAAGGGCTGGCCGCTCTGCTCGTCGTCCAGCGTCCATGGCGGGGCGTCCCAGTTCATGAACCCCTCGGCCTGCTGGCCGAACATCGTGTAGACTTTCCAGCCGGCGGGCCGACACCAATCGCTCCATCGGTCCATCATCTCGATGTCACCGGGAATGTTGGGTGTGACCACGCAGTGATTGATGAGGCGGCCGGTCCCGCTGAGTCGTTCGATAAGCTGGCGGGTACCGAACATCTCAGGGTTGTCCAGCATGTTGGTCTTGGTGGCGCCCTGGGAGGCCGGAGCTGAGGTGAGAACTGCGATAGCGGTCTCGCTTTCTCCGTAGATGCACCGGAGGTATTCGGCCAGGGAATACAGGGCTTCGGCCTGGGTGCGCACCAGCTTGTCCAATCCCTTGAACAAGTCACCGGACACCGTCTCGGCCATGCCTAAAAAGGCCTTCGGCAATTCCTCCGCGAACATGGCGCGGTCGGCCGTGAAGTGAGTCTGGACGTCGATGATCAGTTGATCGCCGCCAAGGCCGCCATCGGCTGCGTCGCGGTCGAATGCGGCTTCCGGCGGGACATGGTAAAAACCGCCGCCCCAGGCTTCGTCCAGGGCAGCCAGGGCGGAGGCTGTCCCTTGCCTGCTGGACCAGTAGTCGGACAGCGACATGCTGAGCCGGGCGGCGTTGTCCGCTCCTTCGGCCCGTATTCTGGATACGACCGGTAGATTGATGGGATGGTGAGGTAGAGGCGTATACTCGTCGTTACTTCGCCGCTGGAGGACCAACGGCAATTTCGGGGGGCCGGAAGGCAATAATAATGTCGGCGACATAATGACCTCTCGTGTCGAAATAAGTCGGATTCCAGGTAGAAAAACCCCCTTTGCTATGACGGATTCAATTCTACCGCAAAAATCGGCGCTTTGCCGTGGTGGGTGACGGGCCCCGGCCGATAGACCGGCCTCAGTGTCATGGCGCGTAGCCCATCTTCTGGAGGAAGTCCTCCATTGGGATAACGTGCTCCAGCCCGGCGTAGCAGGAGGCCCTCTTGGGGAAGAATTGGCCCTCGATATGGATGCCGGCGATTCCGGCCGGTTTGACTAGTCTTGGGGGACCAGAGTCATTACCTCCCGGGAGAACCGCTCCATGTTCTCTTGGGCCTCCGCCACACTGTCGGATGCGAACCCCAGGATGAAGTTGGAGACGCCCAGGTCCTGGTACTGGCGCAAATCCGCGGCGATCTGCTCCGGCAACCCGTGCAGCATGGGGCGCGAGGCGCCCGCCGCATTGTTGAACCGGACGTCGGTGCTGAAAGTGAGTTCAACGGCGTCTTCCGGCCGTCCTGCCCGGACGGTGAGCCGGCGCAGGCGGGCGATCATTCCGCCCAACTCTTCCGGGTCCAGAATGGCCGGAGGACGGAGTCCTATGGGCATCCAACCGTCGCCGTATTTAGCCGCTCGCCGGATGGCGGGGCCGGTGTGCCCGCCGATCCAGATGGGAGGGTGGGGTTTCTGGACCGGCTTGGGAGCAAAGCCGCTGCCCGAGATTTGATAATGTTCCCCATGGAACGAAGGCGCGTCTTTAGTCCAGAGCTCTTTGTATAGCTCGATAAACTCGTCGGTGACCGCTCCGCGCTGCTTGTACGTGTCCAACCCCAGCGCCTGAAACTCCTCCTCCATCCAACCCACTCCCGCGCCTAGAATCACCCGGCCTCCGGACAGCACGTCCAGGGTCGCGATCATCTTTGCGGTCAAGACCGGGTTGCGATAGGGCAGGATCAGGACGTGGGTGCCCAAGCGTACCCGTTGCGTGCAGCCCGCCAAGAAATTCAAGGTCGCCAGCGGCTCGTAGTAGGGCTCGTCGGGGAGGAAGGTGGCCACGCCGTCCGAGGCATAGGGGTAAAAAGAGTCCACCTCCCTGGGCAGGATGACGTGGTCGCTGACCCAGACGTGATCGAACCCCAGGTCCTCGGCCCGCTGGGCCAGGGACCGAAGGTTCTCCGGGCTGGCGAGGGGGCCGCGGGTGGGCACGGAAGTCCCGAAAGTCGTGGGCATAATACCCTCCTTGTGGTGCTCTGATTTCTTTTCAATCCCTGATTTGGCGTTGGCCGGATTTGACGTTGGCCTGAAATGTTCTTGGCGCCGGTCGGGGTCTCGTTAATCTCAAGCCCGCATTTGGGCCCAGTTTAGCAGACGGCAGCGGCGCCAAGGGCCCAGGGGAGGTCAGCCGTGGGTCAGCCGAGGTCAGCCGGTTTTGCGAGGCTTCCGGACGACGTATGTCCCGCCGAGGTAGTCGTGCCAGGCCCGCTTCCGGGCGTCCCATCCGGCCCAGAAATATCCCAGCCATAAGGGCAGTTCCGAGGCCAGTTTTCCCACCAATTCTCGCATTACCAGTTGGTTCCAACCGGGCCGGTTGCCGTCGGCGTTCACCACCAGGATGCCTAGCAACATCTTCCCCACGGTCTGGGAACGCCAGCCGGTTAAGACGACGTGGTAAATGACGGAAATTGCCCATGAAAACACCAAAACGCTCAACGAGACTGTTCCCCCAAAAAGCCCTGGCGCGGCGGCGCCGTCGGCCTCGGTCGCCGGAGCCTGTGACGTCTCCGGAGGCGTCTCCGGGATTTGGACGCCGAAGGAATCGCCGAACGCCGTTATGAGAACGACGCTGATGACGGCGGTGATGAGGCGGTCGATAATCCAGGCGGCGAGCCGGACCCAGAACCCCACGTATTCGCCCAGCTGTGGGACGGACTCGACTTGCGCCGCGACGTTCCTTCCCGAGGCAACGCCAGCCTCGGAGACCGGAACAGGGGGTTGCTCTACCCCGCAGTCCGGACAGTACCGGGCGATCTGACGGATGCGGGCCCCGCAGTTGGGACAGGAAACGGTAGGGCGGCGGCCATAGGGCCACAGTGTGAACGACGGACTGTTGTCAGGGTTGGGTTGCGCCGGAACGCAGTCGCCGCAGGTCCGGCTGTCGCTGTTGAAATGGAGGCGGCACAAAGGTGTAATGCCGCAGTGCTCACAGGCGTAGGAGTCTTCCCACCGGACCGGAGTCCCGCAGGCGCGGCAGTAAGGCACATAGTCCAGGGGCGCCCCGTCGCTCTGCTGCTGGCCCGAGCCGGGGGAAGGGCCTGTAGTCACGGTTGGCCTTCCAGCTTGCGTCTAATCTTCGGAATTCAGGATACGCTCCCTGCCCCCGGGCCTCAAGCCAAAGATATCCGGGCTTCGGGCGGGCCGATTTCCTGATTCGCCGAATTCCGGTATCGGCTGCGGAATCTCGTCACCGGACCTTGTCCTACAATAGCAATTGGGCAATTGCCTGCCGGCGCAATTGCTTTCCGGAACGACTCCGGGCGCCGGAAGGCCAATGGGAGTGGCACGGTGATGACAAATTGAAGCAGTGGAAGGCTGAATACCCATGAGCCGAAACGTCCTCACGTCCGGGTTCCTCGTCCTTTTGATGGGCCTTCTGGCTTGCCAGTTGCCCGAAACTCCTACGCCTACTCCTACTCCGGCACGGCCTGCCTCGCTACGGCCTACTTCCGGTCCGACCTCTCTACAGCCTACATCTCTACAGCCTACTTCCGGGCCTGCCTCCCGCGGGCTCCAATTGCGGCTCGCCGTCGCGCCCGCGGCGGCGGACATTCCTGATTATGACCGCGGCGAGTGGCGGCATTGGAACGATGTCGACCGCGACTGCCAAAACGCCCGCCAGGAAGTATTGATCGAGGAGTCTACGACCCCGGTCACCTTCAAGTCTGACGAACGGTGCCGGGTGGCCACCGGTAACTGGACCGGGCCATACACAGGTACCGAGGTCGACGACCCGTCCCGGCTGGATGTCGACCACATGGTGCCCTTGGCAAACGCCCACCGGTCCGGCGGCTGGGCTTGGGACCGTGACCGCAAGGCCGCCTTCGCCAACGATTTGGAGTTTCCCGGACACTTGATCGCAACCACCGCGTCGGCCAACCGGGCCAAGGGCGCCGACGGCCCTGAAGACTGGCGGCCTCCTGACCGCGGCTATTGGTGCAAGTACGCCACTGACTGGATCACTATCAAGGACCGCTGGGAGTTGACGGCCACGGAACGGGAGTTCCAGGCCCTGGAGGAAATGCTCGCCACCTGCGGCAGCCCGGCCAGTGTTGAGCCGGACTACTTGCCGGGTTCCCAGGATGGGTCAGCTCCGTCGGGTCCCATCGAGACTCCCACGGATGCCCCAACCATGAAAGAGCCGACGCCCATCGTCGGCGGCGACCGGAACTGCGGCGATTTCAGCACCTGGAGGGAGGCCCAGGACTTCTTCGAAGCAAAAGGCGGGCCCGCCGAAGACCCTCACGACCTGGACCGCGACGGGGACGGCAATGCCTGCGGCTCGTTGCCGGGATCCCAGGATGGGTCAGCTCCGGCGGGTCCCATCGAGACTCCCACGGATGTCCCAACCATGAAGGGGACGACGCCCTCCGTCGGCGGCGATCGGAACTGCGGCGATTTCAGCACCTGGAGGGAGGCCCAGGACTTTTTCGAAGCAAAAGGCGGGCCTGCCGAAGACCCTCACGACCTGGACCGCGACGGGGACGGCAATGCCTGCGGCTCGTTGCCGGGAGCGCCCTAGGGGCTCGTCTTGGGGTTGCTCCCGCTCGGCCTCCGGTATCCGCAGTTGTTGGCCGGGATTCAGGTATGCTAGGCTGGAACCGGGCTGACGTTATGATTTTGCAAAGCGGCAATCAAAGAGTGGTGGTGGCTATGAGCGGCGGGGTTGACTCCTCGGTCGCGGCCCTTCTGTTGCAACGGGAGGGCTACGACGTCGTGGGCGTCACCATGAAACTCTACAGTCTGGACGAAAAGGAACTGCCTCCGGACCACCAAGGCTGTTGCACGCTGGACGACGTGGAAGATGCCCGGTCGGTGTGCCGGAAGCTGGGAATTCCTCACTACGTTCTGAACATGGAGAGGGAATTCCAGGCCAACGTTATGGACTACTTCATATCCGAGTACCGGCAGGGCCGGACACCGCATCCCTGTATCGCCTGCAACGACAAGATAAAGTTCAGCCGTCTGATGGA
Source organism: Dehalococcoidia bacterium (assembly GCA_034428795.1). Taxonomy (GTDB): domain Bacteria; phylum Chloroflexota; class Dehalococcoidia; order Lucifugimonadales; family UBA3495; genus VXOI01. Next base: position 121,546 of record DAOUHF010000131.1, on the reverse strand, counting down.
CCGGGCCGACGCGCTCAGCGCCGGCTTCGTGGCGACAGGCCATTACGCTCGAGTCCAATGGTCCGGGGACGGCTACGTGCTGCGCAAAGCGGTCGACCATTTCAAGGACCAGTCGTACGTCCTGTTCGGAATGACCCAAGCGCAACTCTCACGGACCTTGATGCCGGTGGGGGACTTTCCCAAGGAGGATATCCGGCGGTTGGCCCTGGAGGCCAGGCTGGTTACGGCCGACAAGCCGGACAGCCAGGACATCTGCTTCGTGCCATTGGGAGATTACAAGGCCTTCCTCAGGGAACGCACGACCACCACGCCGGGGGAGATAGTGGACCTGGACGGCGCCGTGGTAGGCGGCCACGAGGGAATAGAGTTCTACACCGTGGGCCAGCGGCGCGGGCTGGGCGTCTCCCAAGGGGAGCCCCGCTACGTGGTGCGCCTGGAGCCCGAGAACAACCGCGTCGTGATCGGGCCGGAACATGCCCTCTACACCAGCGAAATGCTGGTTTCCAAGGTCAATTACACCAGTGGGACCCCGCCCCAATTCCCGGCCTCCGTGGGGATCAAGACTCGTTACAAGGCATTCCAAGCCGAGGCGTTGCTGCGTCCGTTCGGCGGAGGAGCGTTGGTGAAATTCCGGGAGCCGCAGCGGTCGGTGACCCCGGGCCAAGCCGCGGTCTTTTATCAAGGTGATGTGGTGTTGGGTGGTGGAACAATTGAACGAACGAATCGATCTACGGGGCAACCCGCTGACACCGGCATGGCGGACTATTCTCCTGCGGAGCAGCCAGCCGGCCTGCCGGCCACGGGGTAGTCTGGGGCCTGTCCTTCACGGCCTGAATACCCGCATACCCGGGGTGGACTTTGCCTGACCTCACTTACGAACACCGGCAGCGCGCTCGCGGCGTGGGGCTGGTGGCCGGGGTGGACGAGGCGGGCCGCGGGCCGCTGGCGGGCCCGGTCGTGGCGGCGGCGGTGGTCCTGCCCCCGGACCTCGACGGCTCTGAGGAATGGCTGGGACTGCTGGACGACTCCAAGAAATTGACCCGGCGCCAGCGGGAAGCGGCCGCCGCCGCCGTCAAACAGCATGCCGTCGCCTGGGCGGTGGGCCAGGTGGACCCCAGGGGCATCGAACGCCTGGGTATCGGCCGGGCGGCGCTCCGGGCAATGCTGATGGCGGTAAACTGTCTCAATCAGAAACCGGCCTACCTGCTGCTGGACTTCATCCACGTACGGGAGTGCCCCTTCGATTACGAGGCCATCATCAAGGGCGACAGCGTCAGCTACTCCATCGCCGCAGCCTCCAACGTGGCCAAGGTTACCCGCGACGAAATAATGAGGGGCTACGAGGAACAGTACCCCGGCTATGGGTTCGCCGAAAACAAGGGTTACCCCACCCCGCGTCACATGGACCGGTTGCGCGAACTGGGCCCGTGCGCCATACACCGCCGCACCTTCGGCCCCGTGGCCCAAGCCCGGATGGCGTTCACGGGACAGTCCGGGCGGTGACTACGCCGCGAGGAAGGCTGGGCCGGTGGGGTGAAGCCCAGGCCCGGCTCCGTCTGGAGGCTACCGGGTACCGTCTGATCGCCTCCAACTACCGGTCCCGCTGGGGCGAAATCGACATCGTTGCCAGCCAGGGAGAGCAACTGGTCTTCGTCGAGGTTAGAACCCGCCGGGGCAGCGAGTTTGGCTCGCCGGAGGAATCGGTCACGGTCCACAAGGCGAGACGGCTCATCGCCACAGCTCACCACTATCTGCAGTCTCACTCGACCCCGACGGAGGCCGCCAACGCCGCCTGGCGCATCGACCTCATCTGCATTTACCTGGACAAGACCGGAAAGCTGGAGCGGATCACCCACCTGGAAAACGCAATCGAGGGTTAGAGGACCTCTGAACAAGTTATGGTCATTGAGGCGAAAGCCCAAATCTCGGAGGAGAGCATTACGGCCCCCATCCTAACCTTCCCCCATCGGGGGGAAGGGACTTGTTCAGATGTTCCTTAGAGGACCCGCATCACAGCGGACCGGATATGCGGCAGGTGATCAGGGAGACCAGCAGCCAAAAGGTCAGCAACAGGAAGATTACCAAGCAGCCGTATCGCGCGTACAATTCGCCCTGTTTCCTGTTGCCTTAGCGGCCCGGAGGGGAGTTGTCTGGGGGCCGGGACGCGATCTGCGCCGCCAGATAGCCCGCGCCGAACCCGTTGTCGATGTTCACCACGGCCACCCCTGGCGCGCAACTGTTCAGCATGCTCAGGAGGGCCGACAGACCCTCGAAGCTTGAACCATAACCCGTGCTGGTGGGCACCGCGACCACCGGCGCCGAAACCAGGCCCGCCACCACCCCCGCCAACGCCGCGTCCATCCCGGCCACCACGATGATCACCCTGGCCTGGCGGATGGTCGGCAGATGGTCCAGGAGCCGGTGAAGCCCGGCGACCCCGACGTCGGCTACGACTGCCGCCGGACAGCCCATGAGCTCAGCGGTCAATAACGCTTCCTCGGCGACGGGCAGGTCCGCCGTGCCGGCGGTGACTACCAAGACGCCAGTCTCCTTGATTCCTGGTCCGGGCCCGGGTACGACGATCGCTCCGGCCAACTCGTTGTAGGCGGCCGAGGGTACCGCCGAGTGCACCGCCGCGTATGTCTCCCGGTCGGTCTTGGTCACCAGCACCGGGTATCCGCGGCCTTCGAGGGCCTGCACGATTCCCGTCACTTGGGCTGGCGTCTTGCCCTTGCCCAGCACGACTTCGGGGGAGCCGGTGCGGAGGGGACGGTGGTGGTCCACCTTGGCGAACCCCAGGTCCTGGTATGGCAGGTCGCGCAATCGCTCCAGCGCCTCTTCGACGCTGGTGACGTTGTTGCTAATCTCTTCCAGTAGCTGGCGGAGGCTGTCGGGTTGAATGTCTCGTCACTCCTGCTGGTACTCGGAGCCAGCGATGCCGGTTCAGGGAAGAATTTGGCGGCGGGCCGCTTCGGCCACTCTCTGGTAGATTGTCTGGAATGGCACTCCCGTCTCATTGGCGATGCGGCGGCAGTCGTCGGGCTCCGGCGCGGCGCTGGCCGGTCGGCCCTCCAGGCTCTTGACCTTGACCTGGACCGGTCCAAACTCGGTTTCCACCGAAGTGTTGTAACGCTCCGCCACGTAGCGGTCAACGGTTCGGGTGCGGATTCCCAGGGTTGGGGTCTCCCGCAGGATGGTCTCGAAGGCTGCTTGCTCCAGTTCTTTGGCCACCAACACCGAGAGGACGGCGCCCGGCCGGTTTTTCTTCATCTGCACCGGGGTGTACCAGACGTCCAGGGCCCCAAGCTCGAACAGTTTCTCTTGGGCATAACCGAGCACCACGCCCGATGCGTCGTCCAGGTTGGTCTCCAGCAGGACCACCCGCCCTTCCTGGAAAATTTCGGGAGTCGCCGCCTTGGAAGTCTCCCCCAGCCAGACCCTCAGGGCATTGGGGAAGGCCTCAGGGTCCCTGGTACCCAGTCCCACTCCCACGGCATGGACGTTGAAGGCCGGGCGGCTAAACTCCGCCAGGGTGGTGAGCAACGCCGCGCCGGTGGGGGTGGTCAACTCTCCCGCTCCTTGGTGGATAGGGTTGTCGGCCGCGACGGGCGCGTTGGCCCCGGCGATGAGCTCCAGGGTGGCCGGCGCCGGATTGGAGTAACCCCCGGCCCTGCGGGGCGGGGACGGGGCTCCCAAGACGAGAGGCGCCGCGTACACCTCTTCGACCCCAAGGTGGTGGAGGGCGATGGAGGTCCCCACCACGTCCACAAGAGTGTCGACGCTGCCCAACTCCTCCAATTCAATCGAGTCCCGGCCGACGCCGTGCACCCGGCATTCGGCCTGCCACAAAGCATTCAAGACCCTGGTCGAACGTTCGACCACCTGGGGAGGCAGCTTGCTGTTTGTGACCGTCTTCAAGAGTTCTTGAGGCGAAAAGCGGGCAGCGTCATCCAGGTGGACCTTCAGGTGAGTGCCGCGTATCTCGCAACGGGTTTCCTCTTGGGCGGTGATGCGGAACCCGCAGGCATCCAACCGGCCCAACTCTTCGCATAGCAGGGGCAGCGGGACCCCCAGGTCGACGAGAGCTCCCAGCACCATGTCGCCGCTGGCCCCGCCGATGGACTGGATGTAGGCGATTCGCATGGCGGTCCTGAGCTGCGGCCCGACCGAGGCCTAGCGGCCCGGCCCCTTCGATTCCAAAGTGGTGAGGTTCAACTGGTCGTTCAGGCTGCCCGAGCGAAGGCCGGCAAGATCGAGGGACACCCAGAGGTAGCCGATTTTCTTCAGTTGGGCAACGATTTCCTTGCGGCGGCGGAAAGCGACGTCTAATTCACTCTCATCCACTTCGATGCGGCAGAGACGGTCGTGGTGGCGGGCCCGTACGCCGCGCAGTCCCAAGCCTCGCAGGTAATCCTCGGCTTGTTCGATTTTCGACAGCGTTTCCGCCGTTACCGGCGTCCCGTAAGGGACGCGGGAGGAGAGGCATGGCTGGGCCGGCTTGTTCCACACCGGTATATCCAGTTCACGGGCAATTTGCCTTACATCCTGCTTGTCCAGTCCTGCTTCAATGAGAGGGCTCCGCACCTGATGTTCCGCGGCGGCCTGCATTCCGGGGCGGTAGTCGCCCCGGTCGTCGGTGTTGGCGCCGTTGGCGACCCAGGAATAGCCTTCGGCATCGGCCAAGGCCGTGAGCTGAGAGTAGAGTTCGGTCTTGCAGAAATAGCAGCGGCGGGGCGAATTGGCCGTATAGCCCTCCCGGTCCATTTCGTTGGTGTTGATGACCCGGTGGGCGAACCCCCGGCTAGCCGCCAGACCCGTGGCGTCGTCCAATTCGCGGGCCGCCAGCGCGGGTGAGACCGCCGTGACTGCCAGGGCGCGTTCCGCCAACACCCGGTGGGCGGCCACCGCCACCAGGGTGCTGTCCACCCCTCCGGAAAAGGCGGTGATGACAGAGCCCATCTCCTGGAAGACAGCCTCCAGCATGGACAGCTTATTTCGGGTATCAACCTGCATCTCGACTCCCAAAACCCTCAGACTGGGATCTGCCGAAGGAGAACGAAGGGACCGCGATACGGTCGCTCGCGTGCTCGATGGTTATGGCACAGAGCCGGCCTTCATCTTCCAACTCGTCCGGTTCCAACTCGTCCGGGTAGTCTGAGTACAATCGCGTGCCGTGCGCGTGCCGTGTTTGAGACCGAACAGCGAACCCGGCGCGTCCACCCGCACACTGTGGTAATCTTTTTCAAAATTGCCGGGAAGCTGCTGGTAGGGCATAAAGTGAAAGAAGCACATTTTCATGGGAGCGACTTCCTAGGGAGCGGCTTCCTGCCTCAGGAGCTTGTGGGCTTGGGCCGTGCCGGTTCGCCCGAAGGCTGGGTGGGCCCGGTTAACTTTCAACCAGCGGTTACGATTCTACAACGAATGGAAGATTCGACGCCACCGGAAGGAAGGCGGCAGACCAGAACGAAGGCGGCAGACCAGAAGACGGGAGACCAGAAGACGGGAGGAAGAAACATGGCAACAGCCGAGACAGTCACAGACCGCGTGGCCGTGGCCCGGAGTTTGACGAGCAGCCTTCGGGATTTCGTCAGCGGGCTTAGCGCAGACCAACTGGCTCGCGCCAGCGCCTGCAGCGAGTGGCAGGTAATAGACGTGGTGAGCCACTTGGTCGGCGGCGCCGAACGCCAGCTTGCCAGCGTACAACGTGGCAGGGCCGGCCAGTCAGGCCCGCCCGAGGGGTTCGTGCCCTTGGGCAACGACGAACTTTCCGCCACCAACGCCCAGCGGGACATAGAGCGGAGACAGCAACTCGAAGGAGGAATCCTCGACGCTTTCGACTCCGGCTACGCGGAGCTGTACGAGGAGTTGGACCAATTCGGCCCCGACGATTGGTCCACCCCGTGCTGGCACCTACGGCGGGGCGCGATGCCGGCCGCCGACTACGTGGACCTTCGAATCCAGGAACTGGCCATTCACGATTGGGACATCCGCTCCGCTTTTGATCCCGACGCTTCCATCAATCCGCAAAGCCTGCCGGCGCTGCTGGACATGTCGCCCGCTTGGCTGGGGATGTGTTTCCGGCCGTCCGCCCGCTTGGAACCGAGCGTGGTATTCCGCTTTGATCTGGCTGCGGATGGAATGCGGGAGGTCCCGGAAGACCTGCGCCAAAGCCCGGTGGTGACGGTTGACGGCGACCGGTTCGATTTCTCCCGGGGCGGCGCTGCCAGCGCTGGCTTGGTGGCGGCCTGTAACGTTACGGAGTACCTGCTGTTCACCTACGGCCGCAGGACTGCGGCGGAGGCCCTGGCTTCCGGCAGGCTGAGCGCCCAAGGCGATACGGCCTTGCTGGACCGGTTCGGGGCCTGGTTCAGGAGCCTCTAGACGAAGGGTCTGCTCCAGGGCCCGGCTTCCGAAAGACTTGCCAAAGGAGACCGCCAATTTGAGTACCGGACCTCGTGACGTGGTGATCGCCGGCGGAGGCATCGTCGGCTGCCTCAGCGGCTACCTGCCGGCCAAGGAGGGCGTGAAGGCGACGGAGCACCTGGAACTCTCGCGGTTTCGGTCTGCCGCGTGACCGTCGATGCCGACCGGTTGAGGGTCCCCTACCCCCTGACCTCGTGCTTGCGGGCTACCAGCAGGCCGTTGGCGCGGGTGATTTTCATGGCGAAGGGGTAGCGGTCCAGCTCCAGGGCCAGGGTCACGTCCTCGGGGTGGAACTGGGGCTGGTTGGGGTCGAAAAACTTCTGGGTGGCGCCGCCGGTCATTATCAGACTCTTGACGGCGTCGAAGCCGGGGCGGCGGCCCTCCAGAACGTTCCGCAGGTAGATGCCGCACTGTTCGTCCTCGTCGGAACGCACCCGGCCCTGGTCGCCCATGGCGATGATTGACACCGTCTCCGGCCGCTCCCGGCGGATGGCCTCGACGGTCGCTTGGGCCACGACAAAGGAGCCAAGGTAGACGGTCTCGGCGTTCGCCGCCGCAGCCACGCCCACCGTCCCGGCCCGGGTCGATTGGACCAGGCTTTTGCCGTCTACGTCGGCTTGGGATATTTCGTGGGGAGAGTTTCCGAAGTCGAACCCTTCGGGCCGCTTGCCGTCCACCTCGCCCATCAGCAGGTCGCCGACTCCAGAGCGGTGCAACGCCAGCGCGTCATCCGCCTCCGCAACCAGGGTGATTTCAGTCGCGCCCCGGTCGAAGGCGATGGCGGCCGTGGTGAACGCCCGGAACACGTCGATAATCACAGCGGCGCCCGCGGCCTCCCGGGCGTCGCGCACCAGGCTGCCCATCCGTATATCCATCAAGAACCTTTTATTGACCGCTTATTGACCGCAGGGTTCGCGGAGACGAAATAAAATGGGACTCTGCGTACTCTGCGGTGAATGAATCAACCGGTTTTGGTCAGCTTTTGAAGGGAGCGGACTTCCCGTGGAGGGTCCAGCTTGCTGCCGGTGTGGGTCCAGGATACCTCGGCGACGAAGATGTCGCCCTTGGAGTTGATGCAAACGCCGTGAGGGGCGATGAAACTGCCTGCGTCTTCGCTCTCCGGGCCGTCGCCCAAGCGGGCCAGCACGTTGCCTTGGATGTCGTGGACGCTGATGCGTGGGCCGAGGCCATAGGCCTGGGAATTGGGGCCGATGGCCACGCCCAACTCGCCGACGTAGACCCGCTGCTCTCCCGAAGTGTCGAGGTACAGGCCGCAGGGGCGGGCCATGTTGTTCCACTGGGTCTCGAACTTGCCGTTCTTGTCGAACACCTGAATTCGCTGGTTCTCCCGGTCGGCCACGTAGACCCAACCGTCCTTGTCGGTGGCGATGTTGTGGGCGATGTTGAACTGGCCGGGGCCGGTGCCCGACTCGCCCCACGAGAACAACAACTTGCCGTCGGGTGTGTATTTGTGGACCCGGGCGTTGCCGTAGCCGTCGGACACATAGAACTCGGCGGTGTCGGGGTCGATGGCCACGTGGGTGCAGCGGTTGAAGGGGTCGCCGCTCATGAAGGGCGCCGGGTGGCCGCTGATGCCCAGGGTGAAAATGACGCTCCCATCCAGCCGGCATTTGCGCACGGTATGGTCGCCGTCGTCGGTGCAGAAAAGGGTGTCGTCCGGGGCCACGGTAACGCCGTGGGCCCTGGGGTAGATGCCCTCTCCCCAAGAACGCAGGAAGTTGCCTGCCGCGTCGAACACAATCATGGGGTGCTCGCCCCGGTTGAAGACGTATACGTTGTCGTTGGAATCGACTCCAACTGCGGCGCATTCCCGGTAAGACCAGCCGTCGGGGGGCCTGCCCCACCCCACGTCCACCTCATAGGTGTAAGCCGCCGTGCCTAATGACACCATGTCAGCACCTCGTCTTTGTTAGTGGGAAGATTGTAACATCACCACAGAGAACACGGAGGGCACAGAGATGGGTTGTTCGCTCTGTGCCCTCCGTGTTCTCTGTGGTTAACGTGGTCTCTGTGGTTAAATAGAAGCGCAAATCGCTAGCGAGGTTATCAGGGACATGGAGCAGCCGACGCGGCGCGACTTCGTCAAGTATTCGTTCTTCAGGATCGACCCAAGCTGGCGGTTGTTGCCGTCCGGCGAGCGCCGCGACGGCAAACTGCAGTTCGCCCAGGTGCTGGACGAGTTCTCTGACCGGGTTGCCATGTCCGGCTACAGCCTGGTGGGGACCAGGGGCGACGCCGATCTATTGCTCTGGAAGGTCAGCCCCTCTCTGGAGGCGATCAACGAACTGATGGGCCAGTTGAACCACACAATGCTGGCCCCCTACCTCACGGTCCCGTACTCTTACCTGGGCATGACCCGCCGGTCTTCCTACGTGGTGGAGCACCGGCACGAAGGACAGGAAGGTGCCCCGTCCACAATGCGTATCGCAGGCCGCAAGTACCTGTTCGTGTACCCATTCGTGAAGACTCACGATTGGTATCAGTTGGCCAGGGAAGAGCGCCAGGAGCTGATGAACGAACATTTCGTCATCGGCCACAAGTACCCGGACGTGAAAATAAGCACCGCCTACTCCTTCGGGTTGGATGACCAGGAGTTCGTGCTTGGGTTCGAGACCGACGACCCGTCGTCTTTCCTGGATTTGGTGATGGATCTGCGGGAGTCCAAGGCACGTCCGTACACCCTGCGGGACACCCCGATCTTTTCCTGCATCAGCAAGCCGGTGTCGGAATGCCTGGACGATCTCGGCTAGCCCGTTCGGGCCCGGAGCCGTATCCAGCCCGGAGGCCGTAATCCAGCCCGGAGGCCGTAATCCAGCCCGGAAGCCGTAATTCACAGGAAGCCGTAATTCACAGGAAGACGCAATTCAATAGAAAAGGGGCCCGTGTTGCACAAGCCCCTTTTGTTTGCAGGAGGGGGAAGCCGTTACTTGCGCTTCAACTCCGCCGGGTCGGTGGTCTTGAAGTAGTCGTAGTTCATCTGGATGTAGTTTTGCCACTGTTCCGGCACCGCGTCTTCGGCGAAGATGGCGGTTACCGGGCACACCGGTTCGCAGGCGGCGCAGTCGATGCATTCGTCCGGGCTGATGTAGTACATGTCGTCTTCGTCCCGGGTGTAGATGCAGTCAACGGGACACACATCGACGCACGCCGAGTCTTTCAGTCCAACGCAGGGTTCCGCGATGATGTAGGTCATCGTTTGTTACTCCTCGTAGCCCCATGGCCGCCTGGCGACTGCTGGCGAACCTAGGCTCATAAATAGCACTAAAATTATAGCATAGGCCAAGTTGATTGCAACGACCGGCCGGGCCTAGAGCACCAGGCCGTAGGTCCGCTTTTTGATGGACAGATTGACGAAGGTCTCGGTCCGCTGTACGCCGTCAATGACCCCGACTTTGGTCCGGAGAAAATTACCCAGGTTCTCGGCCGATTCCAGGCCCGCCCAGATAAAGACGTCATAGGCCCCGGTGGTGATCGCTACGTAATGGGCCTCATCCAGCTGGGCGATGGCTTCAGCGACGGAGTCCGACTTGCCCGGACCGGTCTGGAGGCCGATCAGGGCGGTGGTGGCATACCCCAGCTTCTCCAAATTGGGGACCGCGATAACCTTGACCACGTCGTCTTGGACCAAACGCCGCAAGCGCCGGCGGACGGTGCCCTCGCTGACGCCGACTTCCCGGGCGATCTTGGCGTTGGAGGCACGGCCGTCCAACTGCAACAAGGCTATGATCTTGCGGTCAAGTTCATCCATTCCTGCTCTCCGTTTTTGTTTGGCCCGTGTGTGACGGGAGGGTGACGCAATTGATCATATGGCCGCGCCCGAAGGGGTGTCAATACCGAATTTCAGCAACATACGTCGCAATTTGACAGAATTTCGATACACCAACGAGCATTGACGTTGAGAAAGCAAGAGAACGTGGCCAGTTACGGGAATGGCCCTCTGCCGTCAATCTACGGCCTGCAGACCGGCTCGCAGGCTCGCAGGCTCGCCGCTCTCGCCGCTATTGATGGATGTGAGGCTGTTTGGTAACATTGAACTATCACCGGGAGGGATCGCATAGAGGCCTAGTGCGGGCGCCTGCTAAGCGCTTGGCCCGCTAAAAACGGGCTCATGGGTTCGAATCCCATTCCCTCCGCCGCAAACTTTTCACGTATTTCGGCAATCGTTGCCACAAATACGACGTTAACCGGCAAATCGGAATATTCGCGACAGATCCTGATGAATAGCTTTTATCTTTGGACGATTGGCTGCCAGATGAACACCGCCGACTCGGAGCGGTTGGGCTCTGCGTTGGAGCAGATGGGGCTGCAACCGGTCGAACTGGCCAGGGACGCCGATGTAATCGTCCTGAATTCGTGCGTGGTGCGACAGTCGGCGGAAGACAAAGTCGTCGGCTATTTGAGCTCGACCCTGCCGTTGAAGCGAAACAACCCGGACCGGGTGGTGGCGCTGATGGGCTGCATGGTTGGCCAGAAGACCGATGAACTGGCCCGCCGGTTTCCCTACGTCGACGTCTTCATGCGCCCCCAGCAGTACGAGCCCCTTCTGGAGTTGTTGGGACAGCGGATGGGCTTGGACTGGGAGGGCTGCGTCGGCGCGTTGACCCCAACCCGCCCCGATGTCACGTGTCACGTTCCCATCATCCACGGCTGTGATCTCATGTGCACCTTCTGCATCATTCCATACCGCCGCGGCCGCCAGGTGAGCCGTCCGCTGGAAGAGGTGGCCCGGGAGGTCGAATTGCTGGCCGCCCGGGGAGTCAAGGAGGTAACGGTGCTGGGGCAGACCGTGGACGCCTACGGCCACGACCTGCCTGAAGACACCGACCTTGCCGACCTTCTGCAGCGCTTGAACGATGTTCACGGTCTGGAGCGTGTGCGGTTCTTGACCTCCCATCCGTCGTTCATGAGCGAACGTATCGTAAGGGCGGTCGCCGATCTGCCCAAGGTCTGCGAACATATAAACCTGCCGGTGCAGTCGGGAGACGACGAAGTATTGGCCCGGATGCGGCGCAACTACACCAGGGCCGACTACATCGATCTGGTAAACCGGATCCGCGAAACGGTGCCGGGGGCGTCCCTCAGCACCGACGTGATAGTGGGGTTTCCGGGCGAGACCGCCAAACAGTTCCGAAACACCCTCGAACTGTTGGAGGAACTCAGATTCGACAAGGTCCACTGTGCTCCTTATTCCACCCGGCCCGGCACCATTGCCCACCGGTCCATGGACGACGATATCCACCGAGACGACAAAACGGGCCGCCGGGAACAGGTCGACCAATTGCAGGAGCGGCTCCTCACGGAAATCAACGCGGGTCTCGTGGGCACGACGGAGGAGGTGCTGGTGGAGCGTCGCCATAAGGGCAAGTGGCAGGGTCGGACCCGGGCCAATAAGCTGGTGTTCTTCGAAGATGAGGCGTATCATCTGGGGGCACTCGTAGACTTGCGTATCGACCGGGCCACCGCTTGGTCGCTTCAAGGAAGCCTGATAAACGCAGTCCCGACAGCCGGGTAGGAGACCGCCCGGCCGACGTCGGGGACCTCCCGCCAGAGGCCGAAGACCAATGACGACCAGAAGCCGCCGACCCGTTGTACCCCTTACGGAATTAGAGCATTCCGCCTTCTGTAAGACGGAAGACGAACTGCCGGCCAAGCCATTGGCGGAAGAGTTGTCGGTAAACGTACGCTGGCAACCAATCCCCACTGAGTACCTTCATTGCACCGCCGATGAACTCGACCAGCGCATCCATGACGCCCGTCAGAAACTGGGGCGCTCGGTCACTGTGCTCGGTCACCATTACCAACGGGAAGAGGTCATAAAGTACGCTGACTTCCAGGGCGATTCCTTCCTGCTTTCCCAGCAGGCGGCCAGCAAGCCCGACGCCGATTTCATCGTCTTCTGCGGCGTGCATTTCATGGCGGAAACCGCCCGCATCCTGGCCGGAGACCACCAGCGGGTGATACTGCCCAACATCACGGCAGGTTGTTCCATGGCCGACATGGCGCCGATGGAAGACGTAGAGGACGCTTGGGAAGACCTGGAAGCGGCGCTGGGGGCGGACGGCATAGCGCCCGTCACGTACATGAATTCTATTGCCGGGATCAAGGCCCTCTGCGGTCGTCACGGCGGGGCGGTTTGCACCTCGTCCAACGCGGGCGCCGTTCTGGAATGGGCGTTTGAGCGGGCCGAACGGGTCCTCTTCCTGCCGGACCAACACCTGGGACGCAACACCGCTCTGAAGCTGGGAGTCCCGTTGGACGAGATGGTGGTGTGGAACCCATTCCGGGCCATGGGCGGCAATACGCCGGAGCAGCTAAGGCGGGCTAAAATGGTGCTGTGGCAAGGGCATTGCTCGGTCCACACTCGTTTCACCGTCAAGCAAATCGAGTCGGCCCGGTCCCGGTTCCCCGACGTCAACGTGCTGGTCCACCCCGAGTGCGTGATGGAGACAGTGCAGGCCGCCGACCTCGTCGGATCCACCGAGTTCATCCGCAACCAGATTAACTCTGCGCCGGCTGGCAGCGTTTGGGCGGTGGGCACTGAAATCAGCCTCGTCAACCGCTTGGCCATAAACAACCCTGACAAGACGGTCTTCTGCCTGGATCCGGTGACCTGCCCCTGCTCAACAATGTACCGGATACACCCCGCCTACGTGCTATGGGTGTTGGAGTCGTTGCTGGAAGGCAGGGTAGTCAACGAAATCACGGTCCCCGAGGAGATGCGAAAGGACGCGAAAGTGGCCTTGGACCGGATGCTGGCGCTGCGGTAGGAGTGCGGAGCCTATCCTGCCCCCCAACTACGAGCCAAGAGAGCGTAAGCTTTGCCGCAGTTCCCCCCAGAGGTTTACCAGCTGATCGACTCCGCCGTCGCGGAAGACCAGACGTTCAACGACCCCACTACCCTGGCCGTGGTGCCTTCCGAGGTTCGTGGTGTCGGGATGCTACGGGCCAAGGCCAACGGAGTGCTGGCGGGAGTCGACGTCGCTCTGGAGGTCTTCCATAGAGTAGACTCGAACCTGGACGCGCGGGCGGTGCTGTCCGACGGCTCCCGGCTTTATTCCGGCAGCGACATCGCCGTGGTGTCGGGACCAGCCGGTCCAATACTGCGGGCCGAGCGCATCGCTCTGAATTTTCTACAACGCATGAGCGGTATCGCCACCGCGACGGACCGGTACGTAGAAGCCGTGGGGGGGTTGAACTCCCGTATCGTCGACACACGAAAAACTGCGCCGGGCCACCGCTACCTGGACAAGTACGCCGTGCGTATGGGCGGCGGCCAGAACCACCGGCTCAACCTGGCCGACGGCGTTCTCATAAAAGACAACCACATACAGGCCAACCGCTTCAGGGAGATGGACTTGGCCCAGGTCATAGCGCTGGCGCTGGAACGGGCTTCTCACACCATCAAGGTGGAGGTCGAGGTGGAAACCCTCGACCAAGTTCGAGAGGCGGTGAACGCCGGCGCCCACATAATCATGCTGGACAATATGTCTGTCGACCTTATGCGGGAGGCCATCGCCCTGATCGACGGCCGAGCCGTGGTGGAAGCCTCGGGCGGCATAAACATGGATACCGTCCGGGCGGTGGCGGAAACTGGCGTGGACCTGATCTCCATTGGCGCTCTGACCCACTCGGTGACGGCGTTGGACATCAGCCTCGACTTGGAGTTCGAGTAGGTTTCGGGACATCAGCCCGCTCTGGCGCTCCGCATACGGTCTCGCTGTTACTTTTTACAGAGATGTCGTCTTTTCGGCGAAAGCCGGAATCCACGTAACCCCTACCCCCATCACCACCGTCTTTCCGGCGAAAGCCGGGGTCCACGTAACCCCCCATCGCCACCGTCTTTCCCGGCGAAAGCCGGAATCTACGCAACCCCTACCCTCCCATCACCACCGTCTTTCCGGCGAAAGCCGGAATCTATGCAACCCTCCATCACCACCGTCTTTCCGGCGAAAGCCGGAATCCACGTAACCCCTACCTCCATCACCACCGTCTTTCCGGCGAAAGCCGGAATCCACGTAACCTCTACCCCATCATCACCGTCTTTCCGGCGAAAGCCGGAATCCACGTAACCCCTACCCTCAGGGACAGCAGGTTACCTCCAGCCCACGGGTGGCTCCTGAGGTTGCTAACGCCCATTCACCCACATGCCGGGGAGGGCGCGGCGTGGTTTCCGGCGAAAGCCGGAAAGACGGTTGGGGATGCTGGAGGAGATGTGGATTCCGGCTTTCGCCGGCAATTGAATGACCCTGGGCTCACCGCCTGGGACGGTTGCGGTCCTCGCTATCCAGCAATATAGTCACCGGCCCGTCGTTTTGCAGTTTCACCTGCATGTATTCTTGGAACCGGCCGGTTTCCACCTTCAAGCCTGCCTCTCGCAGCAGATCGACAGTGCGCTCGTACAGCCGCTCGGCCTCGTCCGGAGGAGCGGCGCGGGTGAAGTCGGGCCGGCGGCCCTTCCGGGTGTCGCCGTATAGGGTGAATTGGCTCACCACCAAAAACTCCGCCCCAACTTCGAGGGCGGAGCGGTTGAACCGGTTACCGTCGTCGGGGAAGATCCGCAGGTTGGAGATCTTTTCCGCCAGGTAGACGGCGTCGGCTTCGGAGTCGCCTTGCGCTACACCCAGCAATATCACTAGTCCGGTCCCGATGGCGCCAACTTCAACGGCGTCGATTTCAACCGAAGCTTGAACCACCCGCTGGATCAGGGCGCGCATGGCGACGGGGCGGAGTGGGACTGGCGGCCAGAGACGACCGACCTGCCGCCGGCGCTAACCGGTCTCGGCCCCGCTGGCGGCGGCGGTAGAAGTGGAATCGGAACTGCCTCCAGAATCGCCGGAGCTTTCCGAACTGGACTGGCTGGGTGACTCGGCGGGCTTGCTGTCGGAGGACTTGCTTGACTCGCTGCCCTCGTTTTTGCTGCCGTTTTCCACCGGCGGCTTGGGGCGGCCATAATCGGTGGTATAGAAGCCTGAGCCTTTGTAGATGACGGGAACGGCATGGAAGACCCGACGGCCGGTCCCAGAGCACTGGGGGCACACCCCCTTGCCCGCCTCGCTGAAGCTTTGCCTCAGCTCGAAAGCTTGATCGCAATCGGTACAGCGGTAATCGTATCGAGGCACGGATCATCTCCTGAGAGTAGAAAACCGGTTTGGCAGTCAACCATACGGACTGCCAACAGGGAACAACTCAAATGTACCAGCAGGGCCATCCCCTGTCAAATTCGGGTATGGCGGGCAAGGCGATTCGGCGGCCAGCCATTGCCGGTACGCCGGCGGGCAGGTCCCGACCGGCAATCAGCCCCCGTTGTCGCTCCAGAAACGCCAAAAATGGCTGAGGGGGCCGTGCCCGCGGCCAATGGGGAAGGAGTGCCGGATAGCTTCGGTGACGTATTCCTTCGCGACGGATACGGCGTCTTCGGTGGCGAGGCCTTTGGCGAGACCGGCGGCCACGGCCGAGGCGAAGGTGCAGCCGGTGCCGTGAGTGTTGGGGGTGTCGAACCGGGGGGCCGTGAATTCTCGGAACCGTACGCCGTCGTAATAGATGTCGGTGGCCGGGCCCTCCCGGTGCCCGCCCTTCACCACCACGGCTTTGGCCCCCATGCCTACGATCCGGCGGGCGGCCTCGGCCACGTCGTCCTCAGTAGCGATGGACCTGCCGGTCAGCGTTTCGGCTTCCGGAATGTTGGGAGTGACCACTGCGGCCAGGGGAATCAACCGCTCCTTCAACGTGGCGACCGCCTCTTGGCGTAAGAGGGAATCGCCGCTCTTGGCCACCATCACGGGGTCCACCACCAGCTTTCGAACCCCGGGGTGGCCGCTGTGCCGCTGCAACGACTCGGCCACGCACTCAATGATGGCGCTGCTGGAGAGCATGCCGGTCTTCACTGCGTCCGCGCCGATGTCGCTCAAGATCGCATCGATCTGGGCCGCAATCGCCGCTGCGGGTACTTCGTGGACGGCCGTCACGGCCAGAGTGTTCTGCGCGGTGACGGCGGTAAGCGCCGATGTCCCGTAAACGCCCAGCGCGGCAAAGGTTTTCAGGTCGGCCTGAATACCCGCGCCTCCACCCGAGTCGGAGCCGGCGATAGTCATCGCCCTGGGCCTGGAGTTGAATTCAGGCGCGGCGCTAGCCATCCGCTCCGGCCCGTATCTCCGCCGACATTTCGCCGATTACTGGGTCGGATGGGTCCTGTTCGGCCAAGAATCCGACGGCCACTGCCGGCAGCGTCTCGAAGTGGAGCCCGGTGCGCACGCCGAACTCAGCCGACAGACGGGCTACTGCCTGGTTTTCGTTGGCCAGCACCATGGTGATGAAGTCGTAGTGGCCCAGCACAGCGTACTGCCCCAGGATTCGCGCCCCCTCAACGTCCAGAGAGGCCGCTGTATCGGTCACCAAGTCGGGGTTGTTGTGCAGCATCCGCTGCCCTTCGTGACTCAGCCTTCCCAGCAGGAAGTAAATCGCCATTGTCAGCCCTCCCTCGTTGTTCCGACAGTCCTTTCAACCGGTTCTGTCAACGCCGTAGGGGCGATCCGCAAATCGCCCCTACGGTGCCGTGGTCGCTGTCCTTTGGAGCGGTTAGGCTTTCTGGTAAATCTTGCTCCCGGATTCCCGGAATTCTCGGGACTTCTCGTCCATGCCCTCTTCGAAGGCTGTCTCTACGGCCACGCCCCGGTTCCTGGCGTACTCCCTCACGTCCTGCGTGATTTTCATGGCGCAGAACTTCGGGCCGCACATCGAGCAGAAGTGGGCGACCTTCGCGCCTTGGGCCGGTAGTGTCTCGTCGTGATAGTCTTTCGCTCTTTCCGGGTCCAGAGCCAGGTTGAACTGGTCGTCCCAACGGAACTCGAAGCGAGCCCTGGAGAGGGCGTCATCCCACTGCTGGGCCATCGGGTGGCCCTTGGCGACGTCGGCGGCGTGGGCGGCGATCTTGTAGGTGATGACTCCTTCCTTAACGTCCTCGCGGTTGGGCAGGCCCAAGTGCTCCTTGGGCGTCACGTAGCAGAGCATGGCGGTGCCGTACATACCCACCATGGCCGCGCCGATGCCCGAAGTAATGTGGTCGTAGGCTGGGGCAATATCCGTGACCAACGGGCCCAGGGTGTAGAACGGGGCCTCGTGGCACACTTCAAGCTGCCGGTCGACGTTCTCTTTGATCTTGTGCAGAGGAACGTGGCCTGGGCCCTCGATCATCACCTGTACGTCGTGCTCCCAAGCGAACTTCGTCAACTCACCCAAAGTCTGCAGCTCGCCGAATTGGGCCTCGTCGTTGGCGTCGGCGATGGAGCCGGGGCGCAGGCCGTCCCCCAAGGAGAAGGAAACGTCGTAGGCCCGCATGATTTCGCAGATTTCCTCAAAGTGGGTGTAGAGGAAATTCTCTTGGTGGTGGGCCAGGCACCAACTGGCCATGATGGAGCCGCCACGGGACACGATGCCGGTGATGCGGTTGGCGGTCAGCGGCACGTAGCGCAGCAGCACGCCGGCGTGGATGGTGAAGTAGTCAACACCCTGTTCAGCCTGCTCGATAAGGGTGTCGCGATAAAGTTCCCAAGTCAGCTCTTCGGGGCTGTCGCCCACCTTTTCCAGGGCTTGATAGATAGGCACCGTGCCGATGGGGACCGGCGAGTTGCGGAGGACCCACTCCCGGGTGGTGTGAATGTCGCTGCCGGTGGAGAGGTCCATCACTGTGTCGGCCCCCCAACGGGTGGCCCACAGCATCTTTTCCACCTCTTCTTCGATGGACGAGGTGATGGCCGAATTGCCGATGTTGGCATTGACCTTCACCAGGAAATTCCGGCCAATGATCATCGGTTCGGACTCGGGGTGGTTGATGTTCGAGGGTATGATGGCCCGGCCGCGGGCCACTTCCTCCCGGACGTACTCGGGATCGATGCCTTCCCGGATGCCGATGAACTCCATCTCCGAGGTGACTACGCCCTTGCGGGCATAGTGCATTTGAGTGACCGCCTGGCCGTTCTTGGCCCGCAGGACATTCCGCCGCAGCGCCGGATATGGCTGCGCCCTGGTCTTGCCGGTCACGGTTATGGGGTGACCTTCGTACTCTTCGACTCCGCCCCGGCCCAGGATCCAATCGCGCCGCAGGGACGGCAATCCCTGGGCCAGGTCCAGGGTAGCGGCGTTATCGGAGTAAGGGCCGCTGGTGTCGTAGAAGGACATGGGAGGGTTCTCTTCCTGACCAAACCGTCCGGTGGTGGGGTTGAGGGTTACTTGACGGAAAGGAACGCGGACGGATGGAGAGGAGCCCTCCTGGTAGACTTTCTCGCTGGCCGGGAAGGTGGACTTGCCCTGGATTTTGGTGGTGTATTCGGTCTGGACCATAATGGGCCTCCCAAAAAATTAATAGGGCCGCCAGCAAAAGTGTTGGCGGCCCCTAATCGACTAACCCGCAAGCGCCGCTTCCCTCCGCTGGCATTACCCAGATCAGGTTCGCAAGGGTCGGTGGCATCCGGCCACCCTCTCAGCCCGGCTCCACCGAGCTCCCCTACGTGCCGAGAAACATTGGATTGTTAACGCCCGGCACTCTGCTATACCCGAAGTCGCAGAGTTTGCCTTTCCGGGATTATAGGAGCGTCGTCCAAAGCGTGTCAACCAAAGAGGCGGGCGGCTTCATTTCAATGACATTGGCCAACGTCCAAATTGCCCAGCGGCGTTAGCGTTGCCGGCGGAACAGCCGCCAGACGGGAGTGGTGAAGCCGGGGAGCAGGTCGCCACCGTTCAGTTCGTCCTCTTCGCCCAAGGTCAGCGGCTCGACGCCGGGGCTGTAGATGGTTATGGTGGTATGATCCGGGTCGGCCACCCACCCTTGTTGCGAACCGTAGCTGAGCCACATCCACGCTTTGGCGGTCATTTCGGGGTTGGAGTTGCCGGGCGATTTGATCTCAACGGCGAGGTCGGGGGCGAGGTTGGGGTAGCCCTGTGTGCCCGGCGGGATGCGCCCCGGCGCAATCCAGGCCAAATCAGGGCACCGCACGGTATCCGGGTCCAAGTCCAGCAGGTATCCGGGCTCGCCAACACGAAGGTCTCCGTAATTGCTCGTTGCCACATAGCCGGCCAGTGCGTAGGTAAACCAGACGAGCACCATGGCGTGGGGGTCTCCGGTTCCCATTTTTTCGACCAAAACCCCCCGCATAAGCTCGTAGCGCCTGCCATAGCCCCTCGGCAAAGCCAAGAGGTCGTCGGCGGTCATCAGTTTGCTTGTCGTAGTCATAATCCGTTCGCCAGCCAGCCGTCGGCCCATCCTGTAGCGACCTGGAGACGGTGGGAGGACCAGGGCCTATACCAACGCGATATTTTAGCATGGAGACGCAACCGCCGCCGGATTCCGTGCTCCTTGACCTTCGCTGCTCAAGCCCTTCCGTCGTTGCGGCCGCGAGTTCGCCGCGTCATTGACAGCCGGCTTGCGCTAACCCTACAATCCGGCCAAACCCGACCCGTTATACTGCAGTAAACTTGTTGCCGTTTAAGGCCGTTTGAGGAGGCCAAAATGCCCAGCTATCCGAAGGTTGCGTATAAGGAAGAGGGCATGCGCGAGGGCATGCAGATCGAGAACGCCGACATATCCGTCGACGATAAGGTGGAGTTGCTGGACCAATTGTCCGACACCGGACTCAAGAACATCGTAGTCGGCTCCTTTGTGAGTCCCAAGTGGACCCCGCAGATGGAGCGCATCGACGAGATAGTCACACGGTTCACGCCCAAGCCCGGCGTCACCTACACCGCGCTGGCCCTGAACTCCCGTGGGGTCGAACGGGCCAGGGCGTACTCGCCCCCCCTCACCATCGAGCGTGACGGTTACCCGCGCCTTAGCTGCCACATGTGCGATGTGTTCACCCGCCGCAACACCAACCGCAGCCAGATGCAGGAAATGGAGCGGTGGCCCCAAATCGTTGTCCAAGCCCAAGAGCTGAACATCAAGGAGGCCGGCATCGGTTGCAACGCCAGTTGGGGCTCCAACTTCCTGGGCGAGTTCCCGGTGGACAGCCTGATGGCCCTGCTGGAGCGGGAACACAGCATGTGGGACGACGTGGGCATCAACGTCCGCAGCGTCTCCATGGGCGACCCGATGAGCCACTGCACCCCGGCTAAGGTCGAGGAGAGTCTCTACCGGGTCAAGGAACGCTGGCCCGAGATCGACCACTTCCGCCTGCATTTACACAACGGACGCAACATGGCCATCGCCTCAGCCTACGCCGCCATGCGCACCCTGGGTTCCGACGACACCCTGGACCTCGACGGCACCATCGGCGGGTTCGGCGGCTGCCCCTATTGCGGCAACGGCCGGGCCACCGGCATGGCCCCCACCGAGGACCTGTTGCACATGATGGACGATATGGGCATCGAGACCGGCGTCGACATCGACAAGCTCATCGACTGCGTCTGGACTGCCGAGCGCATCATCGGGCGGGAGTTATACGGCCACGTATCCAAGGCCGGCCCCCGGCCCAAGACGGCCGACCAGCTTTACGACATAAACGCGCCGTTCGTCGAGACCCTGGAAGAGGCCCGGCACTTCAAGAAGGGCCCCGAGGTCTACGAGGGAGGAATCTACCCCTACAGCCAGCCCATAGAGAGTCCCTACCGCGAACGGGTGGATGCGGGCGTCCCGGCCTTCGACCCCGCTGGCGGTGATTTCCCTTGGAAGCAGGACTGGTTCCCCGCCAAAGAAGACTAGCCGACAGCCCGGAAACCGGTAGAACGATATGCCGCCCGTGAACTCACGGGCGGCATATCGTATCATTCAGAAAGCCACCAGCTTCTCGCCGCAAAGAATCCTCTATAACTAAGGGAGGCCGAATATGACCACTGACAACACCGACCCGAACCGCGTGCTTCTTACCGGGGAGAATTCCTTCATTCGCCTGGCGGTGGGAGACCAGGAAACTACTCGGGCCAGTCACTGGCGGGTCCTGTTGTCGCCGGTGGGCGCCGGCCACGTGCTGTTCCTAAAGAGTGAACCGACCGAAGGCGTACGCATCTACGCGGACAACATCGCCTTGGCTCGCTGGCTGCAGGGGGAAATAGAGAGCCTGCTGTTCCCGGAATTCGCTGACCAGTCGCTCCAGGTGGAGGAAGCCGAGTTCAACAGGAAGGGAGACACTTTCTCCTACTGGACCGAGACTGTCGAAAGCGATGATGAAGACCGGATATCGCTGACCTGGTACGATTTTCTGGAGCCCTTCGTGATAACGGTGCCGGCCGGCGCCCCACAGCGTCCCCACGGCGTCTACAGTTGTTTCACGCCCGCTAAGGAGGCGCGAATCATCGTCAACGGAGAGCAGGCATCGGGTAGGGTGGTCCAGGAAATGCGCGGCGAAAGGCCAAGCAGTACCGCCTGCCTGGCTTGGTCGGAGACTTGGGTGAAACCGTAGCTTTTTTACCGCAGAGAGCGCGGAGATTCGACAACTAGGCAACTCCCGCTCTTCGCGCTCTTTACGGTAAGCGAATCACCATCCCGGCGCGCCGGGGGGCAGGCCGAGGGCTACCCTGCCGCCTTGCTCGAAATTGGCTGGCAGGCCGGTCGCGTGCATCATGGCGGCGTGGATGTCTCGAAAGTAGCGTTCCAGCAGGTTGCCGCGGCGGACGGCGTTGCTGCCCGAGCCGTGGTATAGCATGTCGATGGCCCGGGCCGACTCGTGTATGGCGTGGGTTACGGCCAGCCGGCTCTGTCTCACCTCGTCACCCAGGTCCGGCTTCCCCGCCAAGACGCCCTCCCACATTTCGCCCACCGCGTGCAGCACGTAGGCCCGTGCGGCGCTGATTATGGCCTCCGCCTCGCCCACCACCAACTGCACCGGGGGCCGGTCTCGAAGCAGGTCCGGGTTCATCGTGGTGGCCGAGGACGTAGCCAATTCGATGAAAGCGTCCATCGCTCCCCGGGCCATCCCCAACGCGTTCGCCGCCAACGGGGTGAAACTCGTCGCCAAGGCTGTCCGAGCGTTGAACAACGGCGCCGTCTCCACCGGTTCTTCCGACAGCACGAAGGTGCGTTCGGCAGGGACGAACAGGTCCTCGACCGACACGTCGTTGCTTCCGGTGCCCCTCAGGCCGATGACCGACCAATTGTCGTGGACGGTTGCCGCACCGATCGGAGCCGACATCATCCGCAGTTCCGGGAGGCCGTCCTCCCGGTAACGAGGGCCGTCGCCGTCCGTTACGACACAGTTTAACGAAAAGCCAGTTGGCGTGCAGGCAGCCGCTGGCAAAGTCCCATCTCCCGTTGACCAGGTAGCCGCCGGCGGTTATACGGGCCGTTCCCCTGGGGCGGAAGGAGCCCGCGCCCCTGAGGCTGGGCGGACTGCCGACGATTTCTCGCGCCGCCAGACTGCCGAGCCAACCGGAATAAAGGGAGATGGACACTGCTATGAGACAGCACCAGCCAACGGACCCGTCGGCTATGGACAGATGCTCCACCACCCGAAAAGCGGTCAACGGGTCCACCTCGGGCCCGCCCAGCGAGCGAGGGGCGTACATACGGAAGAGCCCGGCTTCGTCCATCGCGGCCACCAAGGCCGCAGGCAACCGCTGGTCCTTCTCGATCTCTTCACGCGCTTCAACGATCAGTGGCCGCAGCGCTTCCGCCGCGGCCACCATGTCTCGCGTGGATTCGGTCGTCACTTAGGCCGAGGTGCAGGCGATGGCCTTGACATTCACAGCCATGTCCGGCAGGTCGTGACCGGCCCAGGATGCGCCATTGTCATGGGTGCCGAAGACCTGTCCTTTGCGTGTGCAAAAGTACACTTGCTCCGGAGACCGGTCATTGACGGCGATGCCGAAGGTGGTGCTGAGCGGCGCGACCCCCTGATCGAACCGGGCCCAAGTGGCGCCGGCGTCGGTGGAGCGCATCACACCGCCTTGCTCACTGCCGAAGTTGAGGCCCACGCAGGCGTAGAGAGTGCTCGGGTCGTTCGGGGCCACTTCGACGCCGCGGGAGTATTTGATGTCGGAGAAGTTCTCGAACTGCAGGTCCTGCCAGCTCTGGCCCCGGTCCTGCGTGCGCCACACGCCGGTGCGGTTGGAGATGAAGACCGACTCGTTTACGCCCACCGCGACTCCGTGCAGGTCCATCAGGTCTACGTCGCCGTCGAACACGCTATTCACGATGGTCCAGGTCTTGCCGCCATCGGAGCTGTGGGCCGCGCCGCCCACTTCCAGCGCCGCGTACATCTGGTTGGTGTCGCCCGCCTCAATGCCGATGCCCAAAATGCGAGTTGCGAAGGCCATCTGGACTGAGTCGGGGTTGGAAATCGTGGCCTGGTACTCCCAGTTCTCACCGCCGTCGGCGCTCTTGAACACCTCACTGCCCTCGGTGCCCAAGAACATGATGCCCGGGTCGTGGGGGTGGAACTTGATCGACCACACGACGCGGCCCTCAGCCAGGTTCATGCGGGTAAAGCTATCGCCGCCGTCCTGAGACCGGTAGATGCCCCGCTGTGTGCCGACGAAAATTGTGCTGGAGTCGCTGGGGTGCACCACGATGGCCCGCACCTCGGGCTGGGGCGGCATACCCTTGGCCAGTTTCTCCCACCGGGAATCGCCCGCCTCCTTCCGGTAAAGACCGTCCGCTTCGGCTCCCACGTAGATGAAAGTCTTTCCAGCCATATTCTCATCCTCCCGTTTGCGTTTTGGTCATTAGTTTGGGGCAATTTCAGCAGAGACACCCGCCGTTGTCAATCTGCCGTCATCCGCCGTCATCCCTCGCGGGCCAACACCAGCCCGTGGACGCGAAATGCGCCGGCGTCCTTCAGTGCGGCGGCGCATTCCAGGAGAGTGCTGCCGGTGGTAGCTACGTCGTCAATGAGCATAACTCTGGTCCTGCTCGGCACCGCTCCCGCGGCGAAGACCCCGGCCACGTTCGCGCGGCGTTCTTCTCGGGACAGAGTGTCCACCTGAGGCTGTGAGTTGCGGACTCGGACCAACAATTCCTGCTCCAACGGCAGTTCCAGCAACGAACTCAATTCTTGGGCCAGGAGCGCCGACTGGTTGTAGCCGCGCTGGCGCAAACGCCGCGGGTGAAGCGGAACGGGCGCCAGAACATCGGCATCGGGCATACGGGACCGCATGTATTCGGCCAGAAGTTCGGCCAACGGCTTCGCGGCCGCGCGCATTCCCCGGTATTTCAGTTGAGAAATCGCGTCGCGCAGCGTTCCTTCGAAAAGGAAAGGGGCCCGAATCGAATCGATTGCCGGGGTCTCCTGGGAGCAACGGGCGCAGATTCCCGGCGTCTTGGGGCGGGCGCAGATGTCGCAGTAAGGGCGCTCCAACCGTTTCAGACCGGCCAGGCAAGCGGGGCATATGACGCTGCCCTCCCGGCGACAGCCCAAGCAGGTCAACGGGAAGACCAGGTCAAGAGCGGAGCGCACCAAGGCGGTTAGCATAGGTTACCCTCGGAACTCAGCGTAAGATGACCACTTGGCCAGAATCTCCGTATCGCGGGAGAAGGCCAATTCCGGCGGGTTATCCGGGCTGAAAAAGCCTAGCTCCAAGGCCTCCGGGCCGGGCGCGAGATCGCCGCCGGACTCCCGGGCACTGAATGCGGCGACTATCACCGGGTCTCCGGGAATGGAGAACAGGCCGAGCAGTCCGGTAACCTTGACCTCCAGCCCGGTCTCCTCCCAAGCTTCCCGCGCTGCCGCCTCTTCCACCACCTCGCCCCGGTCGACGAACCCTCCCGGCAGACTCCACAACCCGTAACCCGGGTCGCCGGCCCGCTTTATCATCAGCACTTCGCCGCTGCGGGGAATTACGCAGACGGCAGTGAGCTTGGGGTCGTAAAAGACCACGCGGCCGCAATTGGGACAGGCTGGCCGCCGGACCCCGGCGACCTCTTTTGTCGCCAACTCGGATGCGCAGGAAGCGCAAAATCGGTCATCGGGTATGTCGACCTGTGGGTTCAACAGTTGCCTCCAGGGGGCGCCGATGCCAGAGGTGTGGCCCCAAGGCTCGAATGTCCGATTATAATTGGGCCATCTAATCAGGCCAGGCCAAGCCCGCCCCGCAGACCGAATCCCACTCTCTGGACCCGGCAATCCCCTTGCGTTGGTTCGAAAATCGGAGACTTTACTCCACCGGCATACTCATTGCCGTGGCTGCGGTGTTGCTCGTGTTGGCGGCGATGATCGTTTTGGGCGAGTATACCAAGACGCTGGGCCGGTTTCTCCTGACTGCTGTCATCCTCGGCGGATACTTCCTGGTTAGCTGGGCCGGCGCTTCGCCTACCGGAGGGTGGTCTCTCCGGTGGGTCTCAAGGCCCGCCCTGGGCTTCGCGGCCGCTGCCCTGGCCCTCCTGCTGTTCGGAGTATGGGGCACCCCGGACTCGGACGGGTTCTGGAAGACGGCGGCCATCGTCTCCATTCTGCCGCTGGGGTTAATTTTGATCGGCCGGAGACTTGGCTCCAACTATATTGACCTCCCGAGGCGCCTGGCGTCGGTGATGTCTGCCGGAGTATTGGCTGCCGGAATGGTCTTGGCGGGTCTTGGAATAGCGGCGGAAATCAAGGTCTCGCCGTACTGGTGGGCGTTCACGCTGCTGATGCTGGTCTGGGCCACAACCGCCGTGGCCATACCGCTGTTGTCAATCCGGCGTTCACACTGACTTTGCACGGAAGCGACAACGTGCCCGCAGGGGCGGCGCCGGAGCCTGTTGCTACGCCCCTTCCCGATAGCTGGCCCAAAGTTCGTCCACCGCTTGGCGGGTGGGCATCGAGTCCTGGGCGCCGGTTACGGTTACGGCCAGCGCGCCGGCTATCGCGGCCATCCGGACCGCCTCGGCGAGGCCGTAGCCTTGGGCCAGGCAAACGGCCAGCGCGCCGTTGAAGGCGTCTCCCGCCGCCACCGAGTCCACTGCCGCTACGGGGAACGGCGGCTGCAGGCCGCTGGTTCCAGCGGCGGCGAAGTAGGCGCCCTGAGCTCCCAGTTTGACCACAGCGGCGCCGACACCCCGGGCCAAGAGCGCCTCGGCCGCTTGGGCCGCCGCCTCGGGCCCAGTGACCGGGAATCCCACCAGCGCTTCGGCCTCGGTCTCGTTGGGGGTGATGACGCTGCACAGACCGTAGAATTCCTCGGGGATGGGC
The DNA here is from genome assembly GCA_034428795.1 of Dehalococcoidia bacterium. Taxonomy (GTDB): domain Bacteria; phylum Chloroflexota; class Dehalococcoidia; order Lucifugimonadales; family UBA3495; genus VXOI01. The sequence goes on along the minus strand of DAOUHF010000131.1, from coordinate 95,015 downwards.
CGCACCGGCCCGGGGTCAAGGATGACCGTCTTTCCTGCCGCCGACGCCGCCTGGGCGGCCGCCAGGGAGACACCGAGGGGCGCTTCCAGTTGCAGCATCAAGACCGAAGCATCGCCCATCGCTTCGATGGTGCGGGCTGCTTCCGCCGGACCGCAGGTCGTGTTGGCGCCCAGCACCTGGATGATCCGGTTCTGGGCCGTGCCGTCGACGCTGACCACCGCGATGCCCGAGGACTCGCCGGGAACGGTGTCGACCCGCGATACGTCCACCCCGAAGGCGCGCATTCCGTCCAGCAACTGCGGCCCGAACATATCGTCGCCGACCCGTCCTATCATGGCGCACCGTCCGCCCATCCGGGCCGCCGCCACCGCCTGGTTCGCGCCCTTGCCCCCGGCGTAGGTGAGGAACCGGTCGCCCACCACCGTCTCCCCGGCCTCGGGAAACCTCGCGGAATAGGTGACCAGGTCCATATTGATGCCGCCGAGCACCACTATGCCGGGCGCTGATGAAGGCTCTCTCATGGCTGAGATTCTCCCATGCTATAATCCCGGTGGCAATCCGGGGGTCTATTTTTCACGGCAGATGACGCCGGGAGCGCCGAAATCATTGGGAGTAATGCTATGGCCGGGGCGTTGGAAGACATCAAGGTGGTTGACATAACACGTACCCTCGCCGGGCCATTCTGCACCATGATGCTGGGCGACATGGGCGCGGACGTCGTCAAGATAGAAGAGCCGGCACAGGGTGACGAGACCCGCAACTGGACGCCGTTCTGGAACGGGGAGAGCACCCAGTTCCTGACCTTCAACCGCAACAAGCGCAGCCTCACCGTCAACCTCAAGGAGCCCGAAGGGGTCAAGATCGTGCGGGACCTGGCGTCCGATGCCGACGTGATGATAGAGAGCTTCCGGGCCGGCGCCCTCGACCGGATGGGCTTGGGTTACGAGGCCATCAGCAAGACAAACCCCGGCATCGTTTACTGCTCCATATCCGGCTATGGCCGTACCGGACCCATGGCGGAGATGCCGGGTTACGACCTGATCATCCAAGCCTACAGCGGCCTGATGAATCTTACCGGCGATCCCGACGGGCTGCCCCTGCGGGTCGGGTTCTCGTTGGTGGACCTGTTCGCCGGGATGATGGCCTACGGCACGATTCTTACCGCCCTGCGTCACCGCGACCAGACCGGCGAAGGCCAGTGGGTCGAGGCCTCGCTGCTGGACGGGCAGGTCGCCACCCTCAGCTACCATGCCACCGGCTACCTGGGCACCGGTGTCGAACCCCACCGCATGGGCTCCGGACACCCGAGCCTCGTCCCCTACCAGAGTTTCGCCTCGTCCGATGGCTACTTCATCGTCGGATGCGCCAACCAGGGGCTTTGGGAACGGCTGTGCCGGGCCATCGGCCGCACCGATTTCCTGGAAGACCCCCGTTTCAGCACCAACACCGACCGGGTGAAACACCGCCAGGAGTGCGTGGACGCCCTGAGCGGAATTTTCGACAAAGAGACGACCGGCCACTGGGTGCAGTTGATCGCCGATGCGGGCGTCCCCTGCGGCCCCATCAACAGGGTCTCGGAAGTGGTGACCAACCCCCAGGTACTGGCCCGCAACATGATCGCCGAGCTTGAGCACCCCAACGTGCCGGACCTCAAAATTCCCAACTCGCCCATGAAGCTCAGCGCCTCGCCGTCGTCGATCCGCCGGCCGCCGCCGCTCTTGGGCGAACACAACGGGGAGGTCCTCTCCGAGGAGGGCTACACCCCGGAACAGATCGCCGACCTGCGCGACCGGGGAGTGATTGGCGAAGCCCCGTGATTCGCTCCGGATGGTGAGACCGCAGAATGGCGTTGAGCTTGAGATTCTACATCGACCCGGAAACGGGCGATCCGCACATTTATAATCATGGCGTCTTTATAATCATGGCGTTGAAGAGCAGGGCGTCGAAAACGTTATAATCTTTCTGAACGAAGACAGACGCGGGCGTGAAGGTTCGCGCATTGCAATCGGACAGACCCAAGAAGGGCGTTATATCCGAGTGGTTTACGTTCGCCGCCGTGACCCGGACCACATATTTGGGGTCACTGCCTACGAATTGCGAGGGAACGCTCTAGCTGCTTTTCGGCGGCGTATCAGGAGACGAGGAAGATGAAAAAAACGTCCGATTTCCCACCCGGATGGGACGAGGAACGCGTTCGCCGGGTTATAAACCACTGTGAATCCCAGACGGAAGATGAAGCAGTAGCGGAAGACGAAGCTGCTTTCGAGGACCCGGGGCAAACGGTGATGCTGATCCCTAACGAGTTAGTTCCCGCCGTTCGGGAGCTTCTCGCCAAACATACCTGCTGACTTGCAAGTAAGGACTGTGCCTGATGAGTATTGACGTTGCGACTGCTATTGCCCGCATTCTGAAACAGGAGGGCGTCGAGTGGGTTTCCACTTTTCCGGTGTGCCAGGTCAATAACGCTCTGGGGCGCGAGGGCGTGCCCATGATCATGATGCGCGACGACCGTTACGCCGTGGCGCTGGCCGACGCCTTTTCCCGCGTTACGGCCGGTGAGCGCATCGGTGTTTGCACCGTACAGGGCGGCGTAAACGGCGCGGGCCTGCAGTATTCGTACCCCGGTTTGGCCCAAGCGTTCGAGGACAACTCGCCAATGCTGTGTATCACCGACGGCGTGCCCGCCGGCAGCACGGAAAACACCCTGTTCGACGTTACCGCCAGCCTGAAAACCGTTACCAAGTGGTACGGCTATATCGACCGACCGGAGCGCGTGCCCGAGTTCATGCGCCGGGCCTTCACCATGCTGCGCAGCGGCCGCCCGGGCCCTGTGGTATTGGCTGTGCCCAACGCATCGGCCCACTTCGACGAAACCGCCGATCCATATTCTCCGGTCAAGGGCTGGAAGTCGGCTCCCGACCCGGCGGACGTCACTACGGCCGTCGGTCTGCTGATGGGCGCCCAGGCCCCGCTCATCTACGCCGGAGAAGGTGTTATCTATGCCGGGGCAACCGCCGAACTGAAGGCGCTGGCCGAGCTCCTCAACGCACCGGTCATCACAACCCTCAAGGCCAAGGGCGCGTTTCCGGAAGACCACCCCCTGTTCGTCGGTGTAAGAGGCGACCATCCGGTCCAGTACCTGGAAAAGAGCGACGTCATCCTGGCCGTTGGTTCCAGTCTGTCGCCCGGCCGGTTCACCCACGGTATTCCCAATCCGGCCGGCAAGACGATCATCCAATGCAACCTGGACGAGTTTTACCTGAACCGAATCTACCCGACCAATCACGCCGTGATCGGCGACGCCCGGTTTACCCTGCAGGCCTTGGCCGATGAGCTGTCACAGCGCACCGGGGGCGCCGGACGCCCCGCTGACGGAGTGGCGTCGGAGATTAAAGCCGCCCGCGACGAGTCATTGGCCCAATACCGCGAAGTCATGGCATCGGGCGACAGGCCGATCAACCCCTACCGCGTCTTCGGCGACATGATGAAGGCGCTGGACCCGTATAACTCGTTCGTGACCCACGACTCCGGCAACACCCGGGACCAGTTGAGCACGGTATACGACACGCTGATTCCCCGCGGGTTTCTCGGCTGGGGAAACATATCGACCTTGGGGTTTGGCCTTGCCGGGGCGATGGCGGCGAAAATCGCTTTTCCGGGGCGTCAGTGCGTTGCGGTAACAGGCGACGCAGGCGTGGGGTACATGCTGGGTAACCTGGAGGTGCCGGTGCGCCAGAATATCGGCATCACCGTGGCCCACGTCAGCAACGGAGGATTCGCCGGTTACGGTCCCGGCTTCTGGGGCGACGGCCACGATCCGTACACCCACCGCGTGATGGGGCCGGAGGATGTGGACATGGCCCGGGTGGCGGAAGAGCTGGGACTCAACGCCGAACGAGTGGCCGACCCGGAGCAGATAATTCCGGCGCTGCAGCGGGCCCAAGCGGCCAACGAAACGGGCCGGCCGGCCTTCATCGAGTTCATCTGCTCCCAATACCCGGTCTACGGACGCTGGGCCCCCAGCCACATGGGGCACTGATGGTCCCCGAAAGCAGGCTGAGGCTGATTCACACGTCCGACGTCCACTTGGGCGACTCCGCCGGACATCCGCGCTCGGAACAGGTTTTCGAGCGGGTGGTGGAAGCGGTTGCCGGGCACGGCGCCGATATGTTGTTGCTGGCCGGCGACATCTTCGACAACGACCGGGTTTCCGACGACGTGCTGGAACAGTTCGTGAGCATGGCGTCGCGGTCCGGTGTGCCGGTCGTGGTCCTACCCGGCAATCACGACTTGGCCCACGAGACTTCGGTCTACTGGCGTGAGCCGTTCGCCCTCGCCAACGCCAACTTGCACGTCCTTCAGGACCCCGCGGGCGAGTCACTGGTCTTCCCCGAATTGGGGCTGGAGGTCTGGGGACGGCCTATGACGGCGCATTCGCCGGCGTTCCGCCCGCTGCAAGGGATGCCGAAACCGGGCAACGGACGCTGGCTGGTGGGCGTCGCCCACGGCCACTTTCACTTCGAGGACGACCGTGACCAGCGCTCCTCGCCCATCTATCCCGATGATGTGGCCGCCGCCGGTTGCCACTACCTCGCCTTAGGCCATTGGGACCGTCACGTGGACGTGTCCCAAGGCGGCGTCACCGCCGTTTATTCCGGCTGCCCCTTCGGCCCCATCGGCCGCCCGGACGAGGGCGCGGTCCTGGTGGTCGAACTCGACCCCGTAACCGGCGTTTCCTATCGGCAGGCGGCGTTGGGGCAGTCTGGCCTCGATTCCCTTAAGGTGTAATCGCTCCGGAGGAACTGCGTTTGGCCTACGAATCGATTGATTCACTACAAAGGATTCTCGCGGATTCGGTTTTTTCGTATTCCTCTGACCGGAAGAAGGCGGCGGGTCGAGCCCTTGGCACGTTAGTAGAGCTAATAACGTTCTATACTCTTCGGGCCTGGGGCTTGAGAGACCACATTGTAATTGAACGACAGGTTCCCGAATTTGGGAATCCCGGCATTCTGCATAATGTAGAGTTTTCGTTGCATCGAATCCTTGACGATTACCGCCCCGGAATCGGGTCGATGACCCTTCCGCTCACGATGAATAAGCTGAGAAAGGAAGTACAATTCTTGGGACAGGCAGGATTGAAAGCCAATCAATTCCTGTCGACTGACAAGGTGAAGCGCAATGCCTGCGTCATACAGGATGATGATCACGGAATTACGGTTGTGAATCTGGACGACTACCGAGAATCTAGGCCACAATTAACGGTATGCACACTTGAGCCAAAGCCTTTTGCGATATTCGAATGCAAGCGCGTTGGAGTTGAAGAGGGGATGCGTAAAGGGCCGCAGACGATTGAGAAGGCGAAACAGGGCGCATACGTTGCCCGTGCAGTGTCTTCTTTACAGAAAGTGCGCCTGCGAAATGGACAATTCCTGGGGTTCCTAGAACTGGAAGACGGCACTTTTCGAAGAGGCTCGTATCCGGACTTGCTCAGGGAATTGGTCGATTCCACGGAAGCTGGGCCAAACGGCTTTATGCTAACTGTTGGAGTCGTCAGCAACCACGGTAATTGGTTCACATCAGATAACCCAAACAAGGAATTGAAGGTATTAGCTCAATCCTACGATTGGCTTCTATTTCTGTCCGATACGGGGCTTTCGCAGTTCATAGAAGGCTTGTTGCTGAATCCTGTTCCTGATCGAACGATTATCCGGGATACATTCCTAGCAAGTTACTCTGGCAAGCCTGGGTCGAACAGATTTACCAAGGTGCGGATCGGGCTCGACGCTGACGCCGCGCTCTGGGATTATTTCGCCACGAATGCGAGTGAGGTCGATTCTTGGTTTAATGTCATTTCACCGGACTGCGGAAAAGTGAGTGCCCTGCGGGATGACCTCCGCAAGCTGGCTAGTCAATTTGTGAGGGGTGAGTAGTTGTGACCGCTGGCCGCAAGAATTCGGAGTCTCTGAGTAATCACTGGTGTACACCACCCAAGTACGTCAGCGCGGTGTGCGAGTTCTTTTGCGGTGCTATCGATCTCGATCCGTGTTCCAGCCCCCATTCTATTGTTGGAGCGAGAGTTGAGTTCCAACTTCCCCAAACGGACGGATTAGCTACGTCATGGGACTATAAAACCGTATTCGTGAATCCGCCATACGGTGCTGACCGGGAACGCAGGACCACAATCAGGGACTGGCTCGAAAAGTGCTCGACTTCTCACTTAAAGCATGGCTCCGAGATACTGGCGTTAGTGCCTGTTGCGACAAATACGAGCCACTGGAAACTTTATGTGTGGAGAACGGCAGCCAACGTCGCCTTTCTATACGACACTCGTTTGAAGTTCCTAATCAATGGGCAGGAAGAGAACAAGGGAGCTCCGATGTCTTGTGCGATGGTTTATTGGGGTCGAAATGTCGAGCGATTCTATGAGGTCTTCGTCCCATACGGGGCTGTGGTAGATGTCCGCCATTGCCGTCGCCTTCCTAAAACATTGAAGGCGCAGTCTGTATATGACGAGAGCCCACGTGATTCGCAGATGAACTTCAATTCTTCTTTGCAAGGAGCATTTGATGCAGAAGCTGAGCCGCGACCACAAGATTTACGTGCTTGACCCCGCCAACCCGCCGGCCATCACCATCGACTCTGGGGAGGAGTTGATGGTGGAGACTTGGGACGCCTTCGAGGGCGTCCGCGACCCGCGGGCGCTGAACGAGCAGCAACTCAAGGGTCCCGCCATCGGCCCCATTTACGTCAACGGCGCGGAGCCCGGAGACGCGCTGCGGATCGACTTCATCAGCGTTACCCCCAAAGCCGACGAAGGCGCGGCGCACATGGTTTCGCCGGGCCGGGGCTTTTTGGCAGAGGACTTCGACCGGGCTTATCCGACGGTGATGACCATCGAAGACGGTCACGTCGTCCTGCCCAACGGGGTGCGTCTGCCGCTCAACCCGTCGATGGGCCTCGTCGCCACTACGCCGACCTACCGGCAGTTGACCGCCAGCGACAGCGGCCCCTACGGCGGCGACATCGACCTCAAGGAACTGACCGTCGGCAGCGCCCTGTACCTGCCGGTGTTCGTCGAGGGCGGTCTGCTGGCCTTGGGCGACTGCCATGCGGTAGTGGGCGACGGCGCGGTGGGGGGCACCGGGGCCGAGTGCTCCGCCGACAGCCACATCCGCGTCACCGTCGAGAAGGGAATGGGCATCGAAAGCCCGCAGGCGATGACGCCCGACTACTTCGTGGTGCTCTATTACGGCGAAGAACTGGGACCGGCCATGAAGGGCGCGGTGCGCAGTATGGTCGATTTCCTGGTGCGCGAGAAGGGAATGGAACCCTACGACGCCTATACCCTGCTCAGCATGGCGGGCGACATACGGATGTCCCGCACCTTCCGCCCCATCAGACCGGTCAAAATGATGCTGGACCGGCGCGCCTTGGAGCAGTTGGGGTGACGGGGGGAGAGTAGAGAGCGTCGAAGTCTTTCACATTCTCTCCGCGCCCGGCGTTTAATTGTCCCTGAACCGGGGGAGGACTTTTTCGCCGAAGAGGCGAAGGGAGTTCTCGACGATTTCGTCGGGGATTTGAGCCACGTTCGCGTTTAGCAGCAGGTTCCGCACCCCGGCGTCCCGCAGTTCCTCGATCTTTCCGGCCACGGTCTCCGGGGTCCCCGCCAGGTAGGCATGTTGCACTTGGTCGCCGGGCGGCGGCGGCGCCGTGGGGTCCGTGGGGGGCAAACCGCCGGGGTTGAAATCCCGGCGGGCGTCATCCAGGTGACGGCGGAAGCGGGCCAGGGCTTCCTGGCCTATCTCCAACGCTTGCTCGTCGCTATCTGTAATCAGCAACGCCCGCTGGCACCAAGTCTGGTCCAAAGCCGCCTGCACCTGCTCTGGCTCGAAACCGGAGGCGGTCATGGTTTCCTTGAAACGTCCCAGACGGCGGCGCAGCGTGTCCAGCGTCTGTATGCCGATGAGGGCGGGCCTTCCCTGGGCGGCCTGTTCCAACAATGATTGCTCGGTGATACAGGCGCGGATTATCGGCGGATGAGGCTTTTGCAGCGGGCGGGGGCGTAGGGTTGGGAACTCCGCCTGCCAGTACTTCCCGTGGTGGACTACGTTGTCTTCAGTCCAGGCCCGGATCAACAGCTCTTCCGCCTCGTCCACCATGTCGAAACCCTGCTCCAGCGTCGAGCCGAAGCCAAGGTACTCGTACTCGTTGTAGGCGGAGCCGCGCCCCGTGCCCACGATCAACCGCCCGCCGCTGAGCTGGTCCAAAAGAGCGGTCTGGACGGCCAGCCGCACCGGGTGGTGCAGGGCCAACTCGACCACGGCGAACCCGATCTTCACCCGATGGGTTCGCATGGCGACGGCGGCCCCGAACACCACCGGGTCCGCATAGGCCACGGCGCCGTCGAAATGGTGCTCGGTGAGCCATACCGCGTCCATGCCGGCTTCTTCGGCCAACTCGATTTCCCGCAGCGTCTGCCGGATTACCTGGCCGTCGGCCGCCTGGTCGCCGCTTATTGAAAACACGAAGGAGCCGAAACGCATGGTCGTTTACCCTCCTGCCTTGATCCGGTCGGCCATCCGCTCGGCAATCATTATCGTGGTGCAGTTGGTGTTGGCGCGGATGCAATCGGGCATCACCGAGGCGTCGATAACACGCAACCCTGCCAGCCCCTTCACCCGGCATTGCTGGTCGACCACCGCCATCGGGTCGCCGTCGGGCCCCATCTTGCAGGTGCCGGAGATGTGCTGCGACGTGGTGACGTTGCGCAGCAGCCAGTTGTCCAGCGCTTCGTCCGACTCCATGTCGGCGGGAGTCGGCTCCAATAGTTCCTTGACGATATCGACATAGTCCGGGTGGTCCAGGAACGAGACACACAACCGCACCGCCTCGCGCATTCGGGCCAGGTCCCGGGGGTCGTCGGCGAAGTAGTTGTAGTTGAGCTGCGGCTGGACGTCGGGGTCAGTGGAGCTGATAGTCAGGTTGCCGGACCCGTAGGCCAGCTCCAGGATGCAGGTGAAGCGGATGCCTTCGGCTTCCAGTGGATCGCCGGAGATGGGCGACGAGAAAGACGAAGCCATAATCTGAATGTCGTTGCGCAGGTTCGAGCCGGCGGCGGTGTAGCGCAGGGCCACTTGAGTGCGCGGGTCCTGGGAGTTTAGCGGGAAGTCTTCCTTGACCTCGATGGGCACCCGGATGTTGGGATGGTCGCGCAGGTTCTGCCCCACGCCTGGAGCGTCCAACACTACCGGTATGCCCAGTTCGCGTAGGCGGTCCGCCGGCCCGACGCCCGAAAGCATCAATATCTGGGGCGAAGCGATGGCCCCGGAGCAAAGGATGATCTGGTCGCCCTCGACGGTGAACCGCTCGCCGCCGCTCTCCACCTCCGCGCCAACAGCCGTGTTGCCCTCGAAAACGACGCGGTGGACGGTTACGTTGGCCTTGACCGTCAGGTTGAGCCGGTGGCGGGCAACGCTCAGGAAGGTCAGGGACGTGCTCATGCGTACGCCGTTGGGATTGTTCATCGGGATGGGGCCGACGCCGCCCGACTCCGGGTGGTTCATGTCGGGGTCGTGGGGGTGGCCGGCGTCGCGGGCGGCGTTGTAGAACGCCTGCTGGGCCGGCAGCCAGGTCTCCTGCCCGAAGCGTCGCACCGGGATGAAGCCGTCGGAGTTGTGGAAGTCGTCGGTCCCGAAGTCCATGTCCGTTTCCAGCTTCCGCAGGTAGGGCAGGCAGTCCGTGAAGCTCCACTGGTCGTTGCCCAGGGCGGCCCAGGCGTCGTAGTCCTCGGGAATGCCGCGAAGCAGCACCTGGCCGTTGATGGCGCTCGAGCCGCCCACCACCCGGCCCCGGGGGACCGGCATGGGCTCGGTCTGTAATGGCGTCGTGTTGCCCTGGAACGACCAGTTGTGAGGGGCGTCAATGGCGGAGGCGCTCTGGTCGTAGCCGAACTTCAGGTCGTCGGGGTAAGCCTCGAAGTCGGGGTAGTCCGGCCCTGCTTCCAAGAGGAGAATGGACTTGTCCGGGTCTTCGGAGAGGCGGCTGGCCAGCGTGCAGCCAGCGGAACCGGCGCCGAGAATGACGTAGTCATACTTCATGCTTCTCTTCCTTGTTTCAGATGGGCCGCGAAGTTTCAGATGGGCCGCGAAGAATTCGACCGTCCGGGCTCAAAAGGGTTCGGACGCCTTCCATTTTTAGCGCTGGCCGCCGACCAAGGCCTTCGGGCCCGTTTGGGTGTCATGACGGGCCGCACCACGGACAATAGCGCAGCGCGATGGCGCAGGCTGCGGTTGATTATAGCCGAGCATCCCTGTGGGGACAAAAGGGTCTGTTTCCTTCCGGCAGGTTGAGTACGACCAGCCGGGAATGGCGCCAGGGCCGAGGCAAAGAGGTCGTTTCCGCAGTACGATTGCTCACAGGTTCAGAACGAATTTGGCGTCGCTTAGCAGGCTTTCGACTGCGGTGCCCCAAATTCTCAAAATTGAGCGTAATTCCCGGTCTTTGTCCGGGTTGGACGGCTGACCTGTGCTGAAGAACTTCAAGTCCTCGTTGATGAATTCCTGGTAGGCGCCAAGATAGGTTAGCGCCGCTTCATGCAGGTCGCTCAGGGATTCGGGCGTTGAAGCTTCTTCCAGCCGCTGCATCAAGCCGGCCATTTCTTTCACCAGTGGTTCCATAGCCGCTTTCGAAGCGGCCCGGTCAAACCCGAGGTTCCATTCCTTTATCAATACTTCCCGGCGTTCGCGTATGGTGTGTCGCGCGGCTAGAAGCTCATCGAGAGTTTGGATATACGGCCGGGACTCGGCCCGTACAGGTTCGTCCCATTGGACCAACCAGGTTACGAAGTCCTGCTCCAACTGGGGGTAGTCCACGCTGGCGACGGCGCGTACTGCTGATGCGAGGGTCTCTCCGTCGCCGATCCGTTCGACCATTCGCAGTGGCGCGGCCGCCCCGTAGGACTCGGTGATGTAGCGGACCAGCATGTGACTATGGGAGTATTGCAACGAGACCCGCTCACCGCCGTTACGGGAGTTCCAGTCTCTCTGGCTCTCGAGTTCACTCAGGGGGAAGAGATTTCCAGCTTCAGCCGCCTCTCGCGCCTGGTCGGCGCTGCGCAGCATGCGCCAGACGGTCGCTTGGGGGCGTTCTCCCAACAGTCCGACTTCGAACGCGTAATACTCGGCCAGCCCTTCGTTCAGCCAGGCAGGCAGCACTTCGCCCCCGGATATTTCGTAAATCAGGAAATGCACGTATTCATGGGTGAGCATGTTGTAGACGTCGGTCAGCGGTTTGTCAGTATGGGCATATATACCGGGGTTGTCTCCCCAGCTTCGGAAGAACCCGGCTTCCCAGCGGGGCTCGCCGCCGGTGGCCCGATTGACCGTGTCCAGCTCGTTTTTGCTGCCCACCAAGTGAATGACCGGGACCTCGCTGCTGCGGACTCCCAGCCGTTCCTCCAACAGGCCGACCGCCCGTTCCAGTTGGCGGTGCATATCGACGGTCATGGCGAAGTGGACTGAATCCGAGAACAGGATTTCCGCCTGTTCGCTGTGGCAGTTGACGAGGCGGACCCCAAGGACCGTGCAAACGCTCATCAGGGGCAGCCGGAACGGCGTGGTCTTGTATTTGACCATGCTCGCCGACCCGCCCGACTGAATGCTGACCGACCAATCTCCAGGTTGGTCCTGCGCCCCGTACCGCACCCAGCCGACGGTCCCGTGGTCGTCGGCCCGGAAGGGTTGGGTGGTCCAGGATGCCCGGGCGTCCTCGTCGGTAACCCAACCGGCTTCCTGTCCCTCCGGGTCTACAAAAGTCACCTCGACCCATTCTCCCGAATTCAGGCCAGTCATTTCGAAGGACACGTTGGTCCCGGCGAATGGGGTTCCGGGCGTCATGGTCAATGAGACGCCGTCCCCAATCCCGGTTACAGAGGTAGCCAGCTCCGGCGTCACCGTCGGGCATTCTGCCTTGGGCTTGGGGGTCGGCGACGGAGTGGCGGTCGGCTCGGGCGTCGCGGTAGCAGTTGGTTGGGGCGTAGCAGTCGGACGCGGTATGCTTGTAGGAACCGGTGTAGCAGTCGGACGCGGTGTATTTGTAGGGACTGGCATAGCAATCGGACGGGGCGTGTTCGTAGGGACCGGCGTGGCAATCGGACGGGGTGTGCTCGTAGGGACCGGCGTGGCAGTCGGACGCGGCGTGTTTGTAGGGACCGGCGTGGCGATTGGTTGCGGTGTTGGGATCGGTATAGGTGGTTCTGCGGTGAACGTGCGGGTGCAGGCCAACGAGGCCAGTAGGCAAAGCGCAAAAAGCGCGATTGAAACCAGGTTACCGAGCATGGGGGATATGCAATCCTAACATGGCGCCGCAGCATGGCACACCCCGGAGAAGGAAGATACCCCGCGCTGACAGTACGTGTTAGGATACCGGCAACACTCGCAAGGAGGGGACGGTATGGTCATGGACGTCCAGGTCTACACCCAGCCTGGTTGATTCAGTTGCCGGACTCTGGAAGAGTTCCTCAAGTCCAATGGCGTTCCATACGAGCACCACGATCTGCTGAGCGAACCCGCCGCCGTGGAGCATCTCCGCAGCCGCGGCATCAAGTCGCTGCCGGTGACCATCATAGACGACGCCGAGGTCATCATCGGCTACTACCCCAAGAAGCTGATTCCGGCCCTCAAGCTTGACGTCACCGTCGATCTCTCGGGCAAAACGTCCTGGCTGGCCGAAAAGTATGGCATCGTGATGAGCGCCGCCGTGCGGGCCAACAACCAGTTCACCCAAGAGCAGTTGGACGCCATCGTACCGTGGCGGCCTTGGAGCCTGCGCGACACGGTGGTGCACATCCTGGCGTTCCCCGAAATCGCCTACCTCTCGCACGAAGTGGGCAGCATGAGTTGGGATGATATGAGCGCGCAGGACGAGCGGCTGAAGGGAGTGGTCGCTGGCCCGGCCATCGCCGAGTATGGACTGAAGGTCCGCGACGGCATCATCGCTTTCCTGAACAGCGGCAATACTGCCGGCTTCGAACGCGAGGTCCCGGCCCATTACGGCGGTGAGGTCACAGTGCTGGAGTTGCTGAACATCGTCCTCAGCCACAGCACCCACCACCTGAAGCAGGTCTACCACTACATGCAGACCGACCTAGGCATGACGCTGAACGACCCGGCCACCGAAACCGATCTGGACGGCATCCAAACCCCGGACGCGCTGATCTAAACGCAGAGTACACAGAGATAACGGAGGAGGACGCAGACTTTTTATTTCTTTAAACTCTCCGCGTCCTCTGCGCCCACTCCGCGCTCTCTGCGTAGTCGACGCCTCCATAATGCCCGACTGCATCCAGGCAAACACCAACGTAACAACCATGATGATAGGCAAGCGGATAGCCGAGTTCATTAAGGAAGGGAAGTAGGGCGCCGGCCTATGGCCAAAGTGTTTGTCTACTGGGACAACTCCAACATCTTCATCGGCGCGCAGCAGGTTGCGGCGGAGCGTGAGGGCGATGCGGCCCGCTACCGGGTGCGTCTTCACTTCCGCCACTTGCTAGACCTTGCGTGCGCCGGGCGAGAGATTGAGCATGCCATCGCCGTTGGCTCCATCCCGCCAGAGTTGCGGCACGTGTGGAACCGGCTGGAGAACGAAGGGTTCACGGTCCAGTTACTTGAGCGCGGCGCATTGCAGGGCCAGGAGCAAGGCGTGGACCAAGCGTTACAGACAGCGATGCTGCGCGACGCCTTCGACTACAATGGCAACCCGGGAACGGCCGTCCTGCTCACAGGCGACGGCAGCGGCTTTGCCGACGGCGTCGGCTTTCACGCCGACTTGGAGCGTATGCGCAACCGGGGATGGCGAATCGAGGTGTTGTCATGGCGGCATAGCTGCAACCGCCGGATGCGGGAATGGGCCGAGGAGCATGGTACGTTCGTCGCCCTCGACGATTTCTACGAAAGCGTAACCTTCCTGGAACCCCCGGCCCCCGGCCAGCCCATGGCTAACCCGCGCTTCGCAACGCCGCCGGACTTGGCGCGGCGGGCGATGGGTTAACGGAAAGCCGCCGCTATTTCTTCCGAACTTTGCCCGCATCGTAGGGTTTTTAGTGCTATTCCCCGTTGCTAATACGGGCTCGAGGTTGCCCCGCCGTAGCCACCAATGGAGCGTTGAAGGTATACTAGCCCCGCTTGGCCGCACGGCGGCCGGGTGCGTTTATTACCAGTTACTAAGGAGGAGACATGCCAGCAGATGTCGGCGACGTTGCGCCTGATTTCACTCTTCCGTCCGTGAGTGAAGGCGACATTACATTGAGCAGCTACCGGGGCGAGAAGCATGTGGTCCTGTCGTTCCACGTGTTCGATTTCACGTCTGGTTGAACCAGCCAGGCCACTTCCTTCCGCCAGGCCATCGGCCGGTTCGAAGAGAAGAATGCCCAGGTACTGGGCATCAGTTGCGACCACGTTCACTCCCACAGGGCTTGGGCCACCGCCATGGGCGGCCTGCCCTATCCGGAGCTGTCCGACTGGCACCCCAAGGGGAAAGTCAGCACCGACTACGACCTCTGGAACGAAGAGCGCGGCGCCAGCAACCGCGCAGTGCTCGTGGTGGACACAAATGGCGTCATACGGTTCCGGGAGACTTACGTGCCCGGCGTGCTGCCCGACGTCGATTCGATTCTCGCTGCGATGGACGACGTAACCTGAGTCTATCTCCAGACCGTCGACCCAAGTAAAACGAACACGGCCACCGGTCCCGGTGGCCGTGTTGTGTCTTGCAATCCTTCAGGCTGGAGCCTAAGCGCGGCCGAACCAGTCGGGATGCACCCCCTGCAAGCCAAGCTGCGGCCAAGCGGCCGGAGCGCCGCATTTCTCCAGCCGTTCTTCCAAAGGCAAAGAGTCGTCCCAGTAATAGGCGATGATGCGGCGCCCGTTCCAGTGGGCGGCATCGTCGGAGGCGATCCATACCGCCGGCGCCTGCATCACCTCCGGCTGGATGAGGGCGTCGGCGGTGGCCCCTTCCGGGGGAATCACCATGTTGGTGGCGGTTGCGCCGCCGGGCGTCAGCACGTTGGCGGTGACCCCGCTGCCCTCCAGGTCCTGGGCCATGATGGCCACCAACGCCTCGTGTCCGGCCTTGGAGGGGCCGTAGGGCGCGCCGCCCTTGCGCCACATCGTGTCCATGCTGGTGGTCACTCCGATGATGCGCCCGAACCCCTGCTCGATCATGTGTCCGGCGACGGCTTGGGACATCAGGAACGGCCCGCTGAGGTTGACGTCTATGACCCGCAGCCAAGCCTCGGGCGGGATGCCCCAGAAATCGTTCTGGCTGCCGGCGGCCTGTGCGCCGAACCCGCCGGTACGGGCGTTGATGCCGGCGTTGTTTACCAGGATGTGCAGTCCGCCCATTTCGTTGATGGTGCGCGTCACCGCATTCTCCACGGATTCCGGGCTGGTGACGTCGGCGATGATCGGAAGCACGGCGTCATCTCCGCCGATCTCCCGCATGTCGTTGGCCGTCTCGCTCAGCCAGTCTTCGCTGATATCCAGCATCGCCACCCGCGCCCCGGCCCTCACCAGGCCGGTGGTGATGGAGCGGCCCATGCCGATGGGGCTGGCCGCCCCGGTGACGATGGCGATTCGGCCTTCCAGAGTGTTCGGTGAAGTGGTCATTGGCGTTTCTCTCCCGGGTGCCGGCGAACCGGCCGGATGGCCGTGGTCTAGATGTGGGCGGTGGGCTCGGCCTGGGACAGGTCCGCAGTGGACAAATCTACGTTGATGACTCCGCTTTCCCCGTCGTCGATGATATTGATGTCGGAGATTTTGAACCCGCAGAGGTTTCCCTCCATATCGACCAGCGCCATTACGTGCTCGTTCTCCGTGTCGGTGTAGTAGGTGTTGCCGAAAGCCCAAGTGACGTCCAGTATTCCACCGGCTTTGCTGAACCAGACATTTATCCTATCAATCTCGTCAATCTCGCTCATAGAGCCTCACCCCGCTTTATTCGATAAGTAATGGGTCGCTAATTGACTTCCTTATCTCTTGGGGGAATTGCAAGGTCTGGCCGATGGCGTATCGCATTTCCCCCATGTATGGATGTTTGCCGATGATAACAGCCCAACTCTCCTCCGTCAGGCGCATCCGTTGGCCATGGGAGTCAAGCAGTTCCTCCACACCCGCTAGAAAATCGCCAGGGGGTTGACCGGGGAGCCGGTGGCGTTCTTGAACCGCAGGGGCGCTACGTTGAACATGAACTCCCAGCGGCCCAGCCGTTCGCACACCTGTACCAGTTCCTCGCAGTTGCCGGCGTCGATGAGCCACAGGCCCATGCCGACAATTCCGACCTGGTGCAACGGCAGGCCGATGCTGGGATAACCGCTGGGTTCGACGTCCTGGGAGGCGTCGCCGCCCACCAGGGAAACTCCCCGCTCTCTCAACCAGGGGATGGTCTCGGCGTGCAGGCCGGGGCGGCCCGATTGCGGCGGGCCCAGTTCCAGCCGGCGTTTGTACCAGCCCAACCGCAGCATCAGGGCGTCTCCTTCCTCCACACGGACGCCCTGGGCTTCTTCGGCGGCTTCCAGGTCTTCGGTAAAGACGCCCTCGCCAGCCTCCAGCCAAGGCTTGCCCTTGACCTTGGCGATGTCCAACAACACGCCCCGGGTGACGATCCCGTTCTGGGCTTTATCGATATCGAGGCTGTTGGCCTTGGTATCGGAGCTCACGTCGGAGGCGGGGCGCCCGTTGTACATCCTGCCGTTCCATACCTGGTGACACAGGCTGTCGATGTGGGTGACCGTGAGGCCGTGGTACGACAGCCCGATGAAGTCGGAAGTCCCGCCCGGGCCTTCGTCGGGGCAACTGTCCCCGGCCCGAACCATGTAATGCAGCGGAGGAATGGAGGTCACGTCGGCCGCGATTTCCGGAACGATCAAGCGGGAACAGGTGACGCTGATGCCCTCCCTCACCAGGCTGGCTGCCTGGGCCCGCTTGGCGTCGGTAATCAGGTTAAGGGTTCCAAGCTGGTCGTCGGCCCCCCAACGGCCCCAGTTGCTCAGGGTGTCAAACCATTCAATGATCTGCCCCTCGGTAGGAATCCTGGCGGTAGTCATGCGGCTCCTCCTGTTAATGTCAATTTTAGCCACGGGCCGCGCAAAGATCGTTACGATTCAGCAGGTCTCTATGTGCACGGCGAACGTCTTTAGATAGTTGAGTAGTGTATACCCTCCCACGGACACCATCGATTATCTCAGGATTCTTGAAGTCCCCCTGCAAATAACCGTCGTTGGTGAAAAGCAGACGGGCTCCGCTGACTCTGGCCAAAGCGAGGACATGTTCATCGTTCGACCGGCAAATCCCATCATCGCGTAGAGATTGGGCATCGGTGTCTACGGTTTCATCGGCAATGCGAATGGCACGGCCTAGTCTTGATGCCACACGAAGCCACATTTCGAAACGCCGATAACCCAGGAGTTCTTGTAGGAGTTTGCCTCCAACGACTAACTGCCCTTTGCGGTCCAGCCATACGAGAAAGAAATTCCCCGCTTCCGTCGGATTCTCCCCAAAAACTTCGTGCCGCACGTTATTGTCTATAATTGCGCACATTCAGGCCCTGATACCCATTCCGACGGAGCGCCTTACTTCTTCCATGAAGAATTGTCCGTAACCCGGCGGCGCATCCAAAACATTGCCCATGTCGTCCAAGCGAATAGAACGGATATTTACTTCGAGTTCTCCCGGCTCGAAGTACAGGATGGAAACGTCCTCAGGTTTGAGTGGCGACTTCTTATCTCGAATGTCCATGCGAACGCGGTCGATAATATAGTCGCTATGGGTCTCGACGATGAGTTGGCGGTTTGGCCTAGCAATAGAGCAGAACAGACTGCCCAAGGCTGCCTGGGCCATAGGATGGAGATGGACCTCCGGCTGTTGCAACAAGAACATGGCGGACGAATCAGGCCGCAAAAGTTCGGTCAGGATCGGCAACGCCTGGCTCACGCCGTATCCTACGTCGATCAGGTTTCTTGGGGGTCCTTTCGTTCTCTTGCCAAACTTTCGGACTTCCAATTGGAACGGCGTACCCTCGGTCTTGCCCAAGGACTTGACGTTGATCTCGTCGAACAGCCCGGAATTTTGGCCAAACTGTTCAAGAGCGCTTTTCAACTCCTTCCAGCTTTTTTGGCCGCGATGAAACTCGCTGGCAAGGTAGGTGGGGATGTACTCTCCTTCGGGATCCCGCGAAGGCCGCGTTGGGTCGTATGTCCGCCGGGGGCGGGTACGCACCGGCGCGCTGGCGAACGGACGCTCCCGGACAAGATTCGAAGGTGGAATACTGAGACTGGAGACTAAGTCCTCTATCTCTTTCTCGTTCGGTGTAGACGGCTCATCTGATCTGCTGCCACGGTTGATATCCCAAAACATTTGTCTAAAGGAGACCAAATTATCATCGTCTCGTGAGAGTATGTTCGACTCAGCTGAGTATTCCTCGTTGCTTTTCCCCGTACCGAAGCGCAGCAAATGCCCTCCGTCTTCTTTATCGTGGGCCTCCAGCCAAGCGTCCCTACGGTAAAGGCTTCTTGTCACCGGAAAAGGGGACCCTCTCCGGTCCTCAAATGTCGCCCGGAACGAAACCCCTTCTAGTCTTCTATTGCGGGCACGCTGAGGACGGTGGTATTCAAACCCCGCTTCAAACGAATCAGCTTGACCGCCCGGACTGCTACGCTTGTGGGTGATGTCCCGGAAGGCCCCAAGGTTATATGGCTCTTCCTGAAAGTTCGGAACATTATTCTGGAACGCGATATCCCATAGGGCCCGGACCAATGCCAGGAAAGATGTCTTTCCCGTGCTGTTCTCGCCCACAAGAAGCGTCAACGGGGCTAGGCGGGCCGTCTGCTCTTCTCTAAAGCACCGATAGTTCTGAAGTGTAATACTGTCCATATCCCGACTCCCACGGCCTCATTCGGGTTACACGGGTATTATAATCCCGGGGCAGCACAGCGGCGGGAGCGGCTAACCGGTACCTAGCCGCTCGATCGTTCCGTCGACGTGCAGAATTTCTACAACCCGTGTGACGGCTTCCTCCAGTTGTCCCCGGGACGTTTGGTCCAGCCCTTGCCCCAACCGCTCCACCAGGGTCATTACCGGGGTCCGGCCGTCGACCAGCGACACCAGGCTGGCGACCAACTGGCTGCACGGCGTGCCCTCCGGCTGGGAGACGGAGTTCAGAGTGTGGCCCCAGACAAACTCTCCCGCTCCCAGTACCGGGCGGCGGCTGACGGTCACGCCGTCGGCCAAGCGGGGGACCGCCCACAGCAACTGGTTTCGCTGGGTGTCCGAACGCAATGCGGACATCCGGCGGGCCCTTTCCGCACGCTCGGATTCCACCGTGCGGACGCTGGAGATGAACTCGCCCGGGGCGTCGCCGCGCTCCAGCACCGCCCGTTCGTAGCCTCGGGGCGGTTGGCCCGCCACCGCTTGGATGAAGCTTTGCCTTGGAGAATATTCTTCTGCGGCCGTGATCCGCCGGGCTTCCCAGAAATACGACTCGGCAGTCAGATTGCTGGAGTAGAACAGGCGCGCCATCTCCCGGAACTGGCGGTATTCCCTGAAATAGAGCTCTTGGTACACTTTGGCGGCGCTTTCCAATATGGGAGCTTCGTCCGTCCTCTCGTCCTGTTTCAGGGCGGTGGCGGCGTAGGCGGCCGCCATCACTCCCGACATCAACGCCAAGTGGACTCCCGAGGAGAACAGGGGGTCGACAAAGCAGGCGGCATCGCCGGCTATCACGTAGCCGGGCCCGGCCAGCCGGTCGGCCGAGTACGACCAGTCCCGGACCACTTGGGGTTGCGCCGCCCAAGCGGCGGCCCGGAGCCGGTCGCTGGTGTGGTTGGCCTGGGATAGCTGCTCCGCCAGGAAGGCCCGGGCGCCCAGGCGGCGGATGCCTTCCTGCCCGGTGTGATTGTCCACCACCGCTCCAACGCTGGTCCAACCGGTATGGAGGGGAATGGACCAGACCCAGCCGTGTTGGTAGGCCTCAATGAATATGTTGTTCGAGTCCGGTTCGAGGAGGGGCTCCACTCCGGAGAAATACGTATAGACTGCCAGGTTTTGGAAGAAGGGGTCCCACCGGCGGGCGCCATTACGGCTGGCCAGCATGGCGGACTGGCCGCTGGCGTCAACCACGAAGCGGGCAGAGATCTCCCCGCGGTGGCCTTCGTCAGAGACGAACCGGACCCCGGAGGCCCGCCCTGAGTTGAACATTACCTCTGCGGCCCGGTGACCTTCCCTGACGTCAACCCCGTTGGCGCGAGCGTTTTCCAAGAGAATCTGGTCGAATTGGGGGCGCCACACCTGGTAGGCGTGGGGGTATTGACGGCTGGTCTCCTTGAAATACCAGCTCCAGGGATCGGGGTCGCGGCCCCACACCATGGTCGCTCCCCACTTGGTCAGAAACCCGGCCTCTCGCACGGCCGGCATCGCGCCCAGTTCCTCAAGGATGGGCATGCTGGCGGGCAACAGTGATTCGCCCACGTGGTCCCGTGGGAACCGATGCCGCTCCAGCAGCGTTACCCGCCACCCCTTGGCGGCCAGCATAGTGGCAGCGGCGCTGCCGGCGGGGCCGCCGCCTATGACTACCGCGTCAATCGTGCCGTCATTCACTGAGGTGTTGCCCATTTAAACATCCAACTATCGGCAAACATCCAACAACCGGCAAAGTATACGAATTACGCCAGAATCCCCCGGCCGCCCAGTTGCACGGGGGACGGGGGATTCGTCAAAGGCTTCAGAAGCGCCTGGTGGACTAACGGGTCTAGTGTCCCCCATAGCCGTCGCCGGTGCTGGCGGCCTCTTCGGACGGGGTATCCGGGTAGGGCTTGCCGGTGGCCGGGTCTACCTCGAAGGAACTGGGCAATTCCAACTCCTTGGCAATCTCGTGGACGGCGGGAATAACTTCCTCACCCATCAACCGCAGGCTGCGCATGGCGTCGTCGTGGGTCATGGCGCCGTCTCCGTCCCAGAAGAAGATGCTGCCGGGGCGCAGGTATTCCATCACGTGGCGAATCTTGGGAATCACGGACTTGGGCGTGCCGGAAATGATGGTGTAGTCCTGGATCTGTTGCTCGTAGGGACGGCTCAGCACCGAGGCAGCGCCGGCGCTGCTGGGAGCGCCGCCTCCCCGGGCGGCGGTGGCGAAGCTCTGAGTGGGCAGGACCCGGCGGCGGGAGGTGAGGCCGGGCAGGCTGGCCAGCGCCGGGTTGACGGTTCCCTCGTTGCCCGCCAGGAACGGGTTGCTGGGCCCTTGGACGAACTTGCGTCCGGCCTCCTCGGCCAACTCCTCTGTCTCGTCGACGTGCACCTTCCAGAGGTAGCCGAGGTTCTGAGGACCCGACTCGTAGCCGAGCTCCGCAGCCCGGTCGTGGTACAACTGGAAGGCTGCCTTGGTGGGTTCCAACTCGGTGGAGAGCATGATGTACGGGATCCGTTTCTCAGCGGCCCACATCAGGGAGTCTCGGCTCACCACTCCGGGCAGCCACACCTGGGGGTGGGGCTTCTGGTAGGGCCTGACCCATGGATTGACGTGACGGTACTGGAAGTGCTTCCCCTCCCAGCGGAAGGGGCCGGGGGTGGTCCAGGCCTTGACGATGAATTCGTGGGCCTCCTGGAACCGTTCCCAGTTATAGGGCGGCGGGGCGTTGTGGGACACGCTTTCTCGTCCTGTGCCCCGGACCCATCCGGAAACCAGCCGTCCATGGGATATCATGTCTATCATCGACAGTTGTTCGACCAGCCAAAGAGGGTCGTCCCAGATGGGCAGAATGTTGCCCAGAAGCACGATCTTGGCCCGTTTGGTGATGCGGGCCAGAATGGAGGCCTCCACGTTCATGGCCCCGCCCATGCAGAAGGCCGTGCCGTGGTGCTCGTTCAGCATGAGCCCGTCGAAACCCATCTCCTCGGCGTATAGCTTTTCGTCCAGGTAGCGGTTGTAAAGTTCGGCGCCGAGCTGAGGATTGTAGATCCCGTTGCTGACCGTCAAGTCCATGATGGGCTTTCCGGTGGCCCCAAAGTAGCCCGATGACGGGTCTTGGTAGGGCCGTTCCGTGAAATATCCAATGTGCATTAAGGCTACCCTCCGGAGGGCCTTCCGGCCTTAGAGTGCGGCTGCCGTAGGCGGTATGACAGCGGCATTATAGCATCATGGTTATGAGGGCGGGAAACGGGACGGGGAGCCGGCGGCGCTGGGCCGAAGCAAGCGGCCGCCGTCACAAATGGGCTTCGCGGGGCTTCGCGCGAAATCCGGTTGTCCTGGTCCGGTTGGCCTGGTGACGGTTGCCTGGTGACGGTGGCCCGGCGACGAATTTCGCCTTGACACCCCTGGGCCGATATGGTAACTTTCCAGCGCTTATTTTCCGCCCCCATACCCTCCTGAGAGTGTCTGCATGGAATCCATTATTGTCGCACTGGCCGCGGGTGTCGTCGCCCTGTTGTTCGCTGCATTCACCGCGTTCCGGGTCATCAAGGCGGATCCCGGCAACGAGGCCATGCGCGCCATCGGGGACGCCATCCGTACCGGGGCTTCCGCCTTCCTGCGCCGGGAATACATGAGCCTGCTGCCTTTTGTCGTCGTCGTGACCATCGTCTTGGGTGTCTTGGACTATACCATTTTCACCCACGACCTCGCGGCCCCGGCCACCGCTATCTCGTACCTGGTCGGCGCCATATGCTCGGGCATGGCCGGGTTCATCGGCATGAACGTGGCCGTGCGGGCCAACGTGCGTACCGCCGCGGCCGCGCAGATCGGCCTGAACCCAGCCCTGAGGGTCGCCTTCTCCAGCGGCTCGGTGATGGGCGTCACCGTAGTAGGCATTGGACTCTTGGGCGTAACCATCCTGTACCTGGTCTTTCAGAACATCAGCGCCGTCGCCGGGTTCGGCTTCGGCGCCAGCTCCATCGCCCTGTTCGCCCGTGTGGGCGGCGGCATTTTCACCAAGGCGGCCGACGTGGGTTCCGACCTGGTGGGCAAGGTGGAGGCCGGGATCCCCGAAGACGACCCACGGAACCCCGGCGTCATCGCCGACAACGTGGGTGACAACGTCGGCGACGTGGCCGGTATGGGCGCCGACCTGTTTGAGTCTTACGTGGGCAGCATCATCTCGGCGGTGGCCCTGTCGGCGACCGCGGTGGGCTTGGCTGTGGGCAGCGGCGATTCCAAATTCACGGACCCGCAGGCGGTGTTTCCGATGCTGCTGGCTGGCTCCGGCATCGTTGCCGCAATTCTGGGAACCTTCCTGGTCCGCAGCGGTGAACAGGCCGACTTCGAGCGGTTGCTGTGGGCCTTACGCTACGGGATTTTCGCCGCCGGCGGGTTGCTCATCATATTCGCCGCCATACTCACCATCACCCTGACCGAAAACTGGTGGTGGTTCGGCTGCATCGTCGCCGGACTGGGCGCCGGCACTATAATCGGGCTGGCTACCGAATACTACACTTCCTACAGCTACAAGCCGACGCAAAGGGTGTCCGCCGCCTCCGAAACCGGCGCGGCCACGGTAATCATCCAGGGCATCGCCTCGGGGATGATGAGCACTCTGATACCGGTTATTTGCATATCGGTCGCCATTCTCCTGGCCTACTGGTTCGCCGGGTTCTATGGAGTGGCCCTGGCCGGGGTGGGGCTGCTGTCCACCTTGGGCATCACGCTGGCTACCGACGCCTACGGGCCGGTGGCCGATAACGCCGGCGGTATCGCCGAACAGGCCAACCTCGACCCACAGGTCCGCGAGCGCACCGACGCGCTAGACGCCCTTGGCAACACCACCGCCGCCACCGGCAAGGGCTTCGCCATCGGCTCGGCGGCCCTCACCTCGCTGGCGTTGCTGGCCGCGTACTCGGTCAGCGCTGAACTGATTAAGATCGGCGCCGACGGCAAGCTGGTTGCGGGAGGGACTGGAATCAACCTTTTGCAGCCCCAAGTCCTGGTGGGCCTTGTGATTGGCGCGATGCTGCCGTTTATTTTCTCGGCGCTGACCATGCAGGCCGTGGGCCGGGCCGCCCAAGGCATCGTCGATGAGGTACGCCGCCAGTTCCGTGAAATCCCCGGACTGATGGAAGGCACCGCTGCCCCCGACTCTGCCCGCTGCGTGGACATCAGTACCCGCAGCGCATTGCGAGAGATGATAGTGCCCGGGATTATGGCGGTGGTTGCCCCCCTCGCCACTGGTTTCATCCTGGGCGAGGCGGCCTTGGGCGGCCTGCTTATTGGCGCGGTGGCTGCCGGCTTCATGCTGGCCATCATGATGGCTTCAGCCGGGGGCAGTTGGGACAACGCCAAGAAATACGTGGAGTTGGGGAACTACGGCGGCAAGGGTTCCGACGCACACAAAGCTGCGGTGGAGGGCGACGTAGTCGGCGATCCGTTCAAGGATACCTCCGGCCCGTCCCTGAACATCCTGCTCAAACTGATGGCGATAGTTTCCCTGGTGTTCGCCCCGGTGTTCCTGAAGGCGACGCCTCTAATCAACAACCTCTAACCAATACCTGAACAAGTCCCTTCCCCCCGATGGGGGAAGGTTAGGATGGGGGCCGTTAAGCTCTCTTCCGAGATTTCGGCTTTCGCCTCAATGACCGTAACTTGTTCAGAGGTTCCCTAACCAACACCCTCTAGCGGGTCGGCTCAAGCCGGATGAGACGGGGCTTCACAGCCCCGTCTTTTATGATCAGCAGGCCGACTGTTCCCAGATCGCCCCTCCGGTGGCGTTTGCCGGGATGAGTGGGGCTGCCGGGATTGACCATCAGCACCTCATCCCAGAAGCATATGAGCTCTTCATGCGTGTCGCCGAACGCGACCGCGTCCACGGGTTCGCCGAACTTGCGGGTCAGGGTGTGGCTGGCTTCTCCGGGAGGAAGGACCAAGCCGGCGCCGTCGCCGGTGGTGGACACCCGTGGCCCCGGCCACTGGATGTCGTGGACCATGCCGATGGAGACGCCGCCGACGTGTACCACCCGGGTGGTATCGGCCAATCGGTCGCCGGCTTCAGTGGGGTCCTCGTAGCCCCGGACCGCCAGCACCGGGGCCAACGTCTCAAGGTAGTAACGCCGAGGCATTCGAGATCGCCGCAGTGCAGGATCAAGTCCGCCCCGGCCAAGGCGTCCAGCACCGGCGCGGGGAGGTCCCGTCCGCTCCCGGCACAGTGAGTGTCGGATATGAGGCCGATTTTCATGCGCCGGCCCGGCCGGTTCGGCGCAGTTCGACAGGGCGGTTCCGGCTAATTGCGGTTCTCCCAGAGATTGAAGTAGTCCGGCGCGTCCCCGGCTATGGTCTCGGCGATGTCGTGGTGTGGGAATTGAGCTTCAATGGAGTTCTGCTCCGCGATCATGTCGGCGATCTTCTGCTCCCACTCGGAGTTTGGGACGATGCCGCACCGGGATTGCAGCAGCCACTTGAGTCCCTGCAGGGCAACGTCGGGCGGGGCCGCGGGCCCGCCGCCGCCCACGGCAAAGACCATCACGTCTTCAGGGTCTTCCGGGTTCGTCCTGATCCCTATCCGGTCGAGGATGAAAGTCACGGCGACTCCGCGTACGGCCTCCTCGATCTGCCCCGGAAGGTTCATCAAATGGGCCAACGGATACTCGCTGCTCTCCCGCAGCATCTCCGAGATTTCGGTCTCGACGGTACGGTAGAACTCCTCCCCCAATACGTCGTCCACCGACAGGAGCATGACCCGAGACTGTCCCTCCCGGGCATCGAAGGCCAGAAATTGCTTCAAGTAGGGAAATAGGCACAGATAGACGTCGGCGTTGGCGTCTTCGGGCGCTGGGATGAACGATTGTTCCATGGCGGTGCCCCTCCGGTCCGAGGTGGGCGATTGGACGCTTGTTGATGCTTCGGCCTGCCGGCCTGCGAAGCGGCGGTCAGATTAGGTCGGCGATGTCGGTCAGTTGGCGGCGCATCCACTCGTTGATGTCCTGCCGGTTTACGGCTTCGTAAAGGGCGGTCGCCCGCTCTTTCCGTTCGTGGCCCGCCATGGTTATCGCCTGATGCAGGGCTTTCATCGTGCCTTCGATGTCGGTGGGCGAAACGCTGAGGGCTCCGTCCGCCAACTCGCGGTATACGCCGCTGCTGTGAGAGAGGACCACAACGCCGTCGCGGTTGTTGACCACCGGGCCCTCCTTGGCCACCAGGTTCATGCCCTCCACCAGGGTGTTCACCAGCAGGGCGTCGTAGAGCTTCATCCCCGCTATGGCCTGGGTGTAGTTGTTCTCGATGTACGCGGTTATGGGCTGCCAATCATCGACGCCGTGCTTGTTGTTGACCTGTTGGATCACCTGCTTGACTTCTTCCATGTACCGTTGGTACTGGCGGATGTGGGTGCGGGACGGGACCAGGAAAGCCAGGAATTTGACGCGGCCCCGGAGCTCCGGGTACCGGTCCAGGAGCAGTTCGTAGGCGCGAAATCCCCTGACGATGTTCTTGTTGGGCTCGGCCCGGTCGATCCTCACTATGGTAATTTCCCCGGCTTCGCCGGCCAAACGGGCCTCGTAGTCCAGCGCCCTTGGGGAATTGGCAATATGTTGCACTTCTTCCACGTTGATGGAAATCGGATAGACCTTGACCATCGAACGGCGGCCGTCCAACTCAACAGCGCCGGCGGTCCGGTCCACCACCGCGCCCGGAACAAACTCTTCGACCGTGTCCAGAAAGCAATTCCGGTCTTGGTTGGTCTGGAACCCCAGGATGTCTGTGGCGCACAACGACTCGCAAATGCTCCGGATGATGTACTCCGGCACCATGTGCCAGCAGACCGGAGCGGGCCACGGAATGTGGACGTAATGCTGGATGAACGCCTCGGGCAGTTGCCGCCTTACCATTCCTGGCATGAGATAAAGGTGGTAATCATGCCCGATGACGATCGGCGGCTGTTCCAACCCCCGGGCCTCTTCGACCACCGAGTTGGCGAAGGCCTCGTTGACCGGAACGTAACCGTTGGCCCAGGCGTCGTGCACCGATGCGTCCACGTTGGGGTTGTAGGGTGGGTTCCACATGTAGTGTTGGAGAAACCAAAGAAGGGGGTTGCAAAGAATGTTGTAATACTTGTGGTACACCCGCCGGGGCGTCACCACGTAGCGAAGGTTGATCTTGTGTCCGGGAAGGGGGGATTTCAGATGAGGGCCCCGGCCCTGGTTGGATACCAAGCGGTCGCCTTCGCCCATGGCGCTGGCCACCCAGGTGAAAGGGACCTTCTGGGCCATGGAGTTAAAGGCCGTGACGACGCTCCCGCTGCCCCGGCGGGGTTCCGGCCGGCCCTCGGGCGACATCTGGTGCTCCACCGGACCCCGGTTGCTGACCAGTATCAGCGGGCGGCGGGAGAAAATTGAATTGCAAAGGCGGTCCAAACGGGCCAGGTCGCGAACCCGGTCGGCCACTTTAACACTACTCAACGCCCGGCCTCCCTAAAGGCGCCCGGCCAACCGGGCGATCGCGGGCGCTACTTCCCCCAGTCCATTTACCTCGGCATCCGGCTCCGTGGCCGGGTCGTTGGGGTCCTCCCGTTCAGAAAACCCGGTGATCCACACGGTCTTGAGGCCGCACTGTTTCGCTCCCACAACGTCGTTTTTGACGTGGTCCCCCACGTGTACGGTCCCATCCGGAGCCGCGCCCATGGAGCTCAGGGTCATCATGAAAATTTCTTTGCCTGGTTTCGAGAGCCTCACCTCATCGGAGAAGGTCAGGGTGTCGAAATAACCCAACATTCCCTGGTTTTGCAAGTAAGTGCGGAACGTAGTGCCCGGAGTCATGCCGGTGTTGGAAATCAGGCCCATACGCAGCCCCAGGTCTCTCACCCCTTGCAGAGTGGACAGGGCGTGTTCGTGGGCCGGCGGAGGGTATTCCAGGAAGGAATCGGCATAGGCGCGAATGATTTCGTCCATCGTTTTTCGTCCCAGTCGTTCCGGCAGACCGGAGTCGATATTGTTGACGAAGATTCCCACCTGTTCGTCAAAACTCACGTCCAGGTGGCCTTCACGGATCTCCCGGCACCGGAGGTAGCATTCCCGGTAGGCCTCCCGGATTCGTTCCATGTCATACACTTCCCCGGCGGCAGCCAACGCCTGTTGCGCGCCGTCCAACCGCGCTTGGGCCCGTACGCGGCCCAGTTCCCGGTTGTCCAACAGCAGAGTCTGCCAGAGGTCGAAGGTGACGGTGGTAATCCCAGGCAATTGGGGAGCTCCTGGCCCGAGGCCCTTGAAAGATAGGGCCAGGGGGCCGGCGAGAGTCGCTAGATAGATATTACACGAAAGTACGGTCCGTAATAAGCCGGAGCGCCTGCCGCGAAACTGGAGGCGGCATTTTCCAGGGAACATCTGCCCAAGTCCCTTCCCCCCGATGGGGGAAGGTTAGGATGGGGGCCGTTAAGCTCTCCTCCGAACAAGTCCCTTCCCCCCGATGGGGGAAGGTTAGGATGGGGATCCTCAGATCGGGGGCCGCCGGGTATGCCATTGCGTGGAATGTTCGTAGGCGTGGGCCGCCCGTAGGATGGTGGGCTCGTCGAAGGCCCGTCCCGCCAATTGCAGGCCTATAGGCATACCGGCGTTCGAGAAGCCGCAGGGCACCGAAATGGCTGGGAACCCGGTGACGTTGTAAGGGCGGGTGTATTGGGTCAACGCCGCCACCGTGCCCACCTCTCGCTCGCCCGCCAGAACGGTTTCGGCCAGCAACTCGGGGGCCGTCACCGGTTCCGTCGGTCCGGCCAGCAGGTCGACCTCGTCCAGCAAGGCCCTGGCCTGGCGGTCGAAGAGCGCCCTAGCCTGCTGGGCCCGCAGGTAGTCCGCGGCGCTGATGAAGAGGCCGGCCTCCAGCCGGGTGCGTACCGGCGGATAGATCTGCGGGCCGTCTTTGGCCAGGATGTCCCGGAAATATGCCGAGGCCTCGGCCAACAGCACCGTCGTGGAGAAGGCCTGGGCTTGTTCGAACATGGGCATCGACACCTCCCGCACCTCTGCTCCCAGGCTTTCCAGTTGGCCCAGGGCGTTTTCCACCGCCAGACGTACCTCCGGGTCCAATGGCGCTTCGAAATACTCCTTGGGGACGCCGATTCGAAGCCCGGTCACATCTTGCCCCAGCCCCTCGGTGTAGTCCGGGGGCGTAAATCTGGCGGATGCGACGTCTTTCGGGTCGTGGCCGGCTATGGCGTTCATGGCCAGGGCCGCGTCCTCCACCGTCCTCACCATGGGTCCGGGATGGTCCAGGGACCAGGAAAGGGGCCGGAGCCCGTGGCGGCTCACCGCCCCGTAGGTCGGCTTGAGGCCCACTATGCCGCAAAGGGCCGACGGTATGCGAATGGAGCCTCCGGTGTCGCTGCCCGTGGCGATGGTGCACTGGCCGGCCGCGACGGCAGACCCGGAGCCGCCGCTTGATCCTCCGCTGACCATCTCCGGGTTCCAGGGGTTGTGCATGTGCCCGTAGTCGGGGTTCTCCCCGGTGGGGCCGAAGGCGAACTGGTGCATGTTCAGTTTGCCCAGCAGTATTGCTCCGGCCTCCCGAAAGCGCGCCGCCACAGTGCAGTCTTCCGCAGGGACGAAGTTATCGAAGATCTTGGAGCCGGATGTCGTGCGCACGCCTCCGGTATTGAAGAGGTCTTTGAGGGCCACAGGGACGCCGTGGAGAGGCCCCCGGTACCGGCCCGCCTGGATGTCCCGCTCCGCCTGCCGGGCCGCCGCCCGGGCCTCCGCCGGCAGCAGGGTTATGAAGGAGTTGAGCGCCGGTTCGGTGGTTTGAATTCGGGCCAAATGGGCGTCGATAACCTCGACGGGCGATACTTCCTTTTCGCGAATCAGCCGGGAGAGATCGCCGGCGCTCATGTAGCAGATTTCCAGTTGGTCCATGTCATCGTCTCCGCTTTCCGGGGTCTCCGTTGTCTGGGGTCTCCGTTGTCTGGGGTCTCCGTTTTCTGGACGGGCGGGGGTTGCCAGGACGCTATGACTCGTCCGCCGGTATGAACGCCATGTCCGGCTCTGAGTCGGAGACGTCGATCTGGAGGATAGCTTCCGCCCCGGCCATGAGGCCGCGGACTTGGACGAACAACTCGTCCATGTGGGCCGCATCTCCGGTTATACCAAGGTGGGTCGCCAGGTTGTCGAAGTCTTCCCGGCTGAAGGGTTTGCCAGTGGTCATTGGACCTTACCTCGGGTCTTATCTGGAATCGGGGTTTGGATGGCCGGCCCGGATATTATGGCCGCCAGCCCGGATATTATGGCCGAGGGCGAACCTTATTCGCAATCGGCGCGATACATACCCCCGGTCGTGTAGATTTGTATACTAACCGGGGTCACCGGAAGGGCCCCGTTTGGAGACTCCAATTGCACTGTAGCCGTTGCGGCCAGCCCGGCGATCCGAGCGCGGGCTATTGCCGGCATTGCGGCCAACCGGCCAAGCCCGAGGACCGGGGGGCGGATGCGGTGGCCGGGAGGGCCCCGGATTGGGGCGTTATGGCGGTCGCCGCCGGAGTCGCCCTGCTCCTGGCCTCCCTCTTGCTTTCGGTGGCGGTGATAGAGGCATTGGCCCGTTGGACGTCGCTGGAAGAGACAGCCGTCGGGACTTGGACCAGCGTCCACGTAACCGGCCTCGCAATCGCCGTCATTGTCTGGGCGCTGGGCGTTCGCCGCAGTACCGCCCCCTTCTCGCTCATCGGCTTGGGGCGGGGGACGATGCCGCCGCCTGCAATGGCGCTCCTGGCCGTGGTCGTTTTGGCCGTAAGCCTGGGAGCTACCAGCGGGTACGGGCTGTTCGTCGAATGGCTGGGCGTGGACAAGCTGACCCTGCCGGAGATCGAACGAGACGTGGCCTTCGACGGTCCCTTGGTCTTGCTTACTTTTCAAGCCCTGGCCGGGGTTACTCCCTTGGCGGAGGAGATATTCTTCCGGGGTTTCGTCTTGGGCGGGCTGTTGCCCCGGCTGGGCCCCTGGTGGGGGATAGTGGCCAGCTCCCTGGTGTTCAGCGGCTTCCACATCTTCACGGGTGTCGGTGTCTTGGTCCCGGTCTTCTTCACCGGGGTCCTGCTGGCGTGGCTCTATTGGCGTACCGGTTCCCTCTGGCCCAGTATCGCGGTCCACGCCGGCCAGAACGCCCTGGCGGTGGCCTTGGTGGTCTATCGAGGCTAGAGTCGGGGGCCAGAGTCCGGGGCCAGAGTCCGGGGGTAGAGTCCGGGGCTAGAGTCCGGGGCCAGAGTCCGGGGCTAGACAGGCCTTAACGGTTGGGTTAAATTCTTGCCACGCAGACAAGGGAGGACTGGTCGGCCGACGGATGGGCAAGGAACGAATTCAACGTATGTTTGAGCGGGTCCGGGAACGTCAGCGTCCCGGACTTATTGTGTTCTTGACCGTCGGATATCCCGACGTGGAAATGACCCGGGAATTGGTGCCGGCGCTGGTCGCGGCAGGGGCCGACGCCGTGGAGTTGGGAATTCCCTTCAGCGATCCCTTGGCGGAGGGGCCGACCATTCAGGAGTCCAGTTACGAGGCCCTTCAGAAGGGAACGTCCCTGGAGGACTGCCTCCGGACCGTTGAAGCGGTCAGAGGCCGGTTGCCGGAGACCCCGTTGATTCTGATGGGGTACTACAATCCCATTTACAGCTACGGAATAACCCCCTTCGCCGGCCGGTGCCGGGACGCCGGAGTGGACGGCCTCATCGCGGTGGACCTTCCCGGTTTCGAGGCGCGCCCCTTGGCGGCGGCGTTGAAACCGGCAGACATTTCCCTCATACCGCTTCTCGCCCCCACCAGTACGGATGACAGCATACGAGAGTCGTGCCGGGATGCCAGCGGGTTTATCTACTGCATCAGCCTGACCGGAGTGACCGGCGCCCGGGACCAGTTGTCGGGCCGGAGCTTCGAATTGGTCGACCGGGTGCGGGCCCATACCTCCCTGCCCCTCGCGGTCGGGTTCGGCATATCGCGGCGGGAGCACATCGACGAGGTTGGGACCAGGGCGGACGCCGCCGTGGTCGGAAGCGCTCTGGTCCGGGTTATGCTTGACTCGCCGAGAGAGGAGTTGATCGATCGTTGCGTCGATCTGGTAGGCGGCCTGGCGGGGAAGGGAGTACGGGCGGCTCCGGGGTCCGGAGGCGGGAGCTGATGACTGTTTGCCGCGGGATCAGAGGGGCAACCGTAGCCGACGCCAACACGGCGGAGGCCATCCACGGCGCTACCACCGAGCTGCTGGAAGCGCTCATTGAAGCCAACGGCCTGGAGGAACCCAGCCTGGCGGCCGTCTATTTCACCATGACCCCAGACCTCAACGCCGCATTCCCGGCTGCGGCGGCCCGCCGGTTGGGCTGGAACGACACGGCTCTCTTCGGAGCCGTCGAAGTAGAGGTGCCAGGAAGCTTGCCGCGTTGTATCAGGATACTTATACTGGTTAACACCGATAAGGAGCCCCAGCAACTGGTCAACAAATATCTGAAGGGTACGGATACTCTGAGGTCTTAGTGCGGGCGTGTGGCCCGATCGCCGGTCAGGAGGAGGGTGGAAGGGAGCGTAGTTGCCGGTCCAGGTGTGTGAGATATTTCGTCCAGTGTCTGTTCCAGTTCCTTACGACTAATGAAATGGCATTAGAAACTCGCGCAGGTGAATTCGAATATGATCGTGGTAATGGCGACGGACAGTTCTCCGGAAAACCTGGATACGGTGAAGCATCGCATTGAAGCCCGGGGGCTTAGAGCCCAGATATCCCAGGGCGTGGAACGGACGGTCATCGGAGTCCTCGGTTCCCTGCCGCCCGACCTGAAAGACGAAATGGAGCTTCTTCCCGGCGTCCGGGAAGTGGTGGTGATATCCAAGCCCTACAAGCTGGCCAGCCGTGAGTTCCACCCGGACAACACCAGCGTCGTCGTTGGCAGCGCGGTGGTCGGTGGTCCCGATCCGGTGATCATGGCGGGGCCCTGCTCGGTGGAAGACGAAGAGCAGATGGTATCCACGGCCAAGGCGGTGAAGGCCGCCGGCGCCACTGTGCTCCGGGGCGGCGCTTTCAAACCCCGCACCTCTCCCTACAGTTTCCGGGGTATGGGTCTCGACGGTCTCAAGCTGCTGGACATCGCCAGACAGGAGACAGGCCTTCCCATCATCACCGAAGTCATGTCCCCTGCGGACGTGGATACGGTCGCCCAATACGCCGATATCCTTCAGGTCGGCGCCCGCAACATGCAGAACTACAACCTCTTGGACGAGGTGGGACTTACCCGCAAACCGGTCATGGTGAAACGCGGTCTGGCGGCGTCCTACGAGGAGTGGCTCCTGGCGGCCGAATACGTGATGGCCGCCGGCAACGACCAGGTGATCCTGTGCGAGCGGGGCATCCGGGGCTTCGAGCAGTTCACCCGCTTCACGTTGGACGTGGCCGCGATCCCGGTGATTAAACGCCTTAGCCACCTGCCCATTGTCGCCGACCCCAGCCACAGCACCGGCAAGTGGTACCTGGTGACTCCGGTGGCCTTGGCGGCGGTAGCCGCCGGCGCCCACGGCCTGCTCATCGAGGTCCACCCCAACCCGGACCTGGCCAAGTGCGACGGCCCCCAGTCCCTGACCTTCCAGAACTTCGACCTGTTGATGGAGCAGGTCAACGCCATCAAGTCGGTGCGCCGGGAGCCGGTGGCCGCCACCACGGCGTAGGATCCTACCCGACGCCGAATAGTCCGATTCCCAAGTCGTACATGAGTCATCCCGGAGTTTCTTGAAGGAATGACGGCACCCCTCCCGTCATTCCGGCTTCCCTCCGGTCATTCCCTCATCCCCCTCCGTCATTCCGGCGAAAGCCGGAATCCACGCCCCCCCAACCCCCAAGGACAGCCCGTTAACGCCAGACGACGGTCAACCACTGAGATAACCGAAGCGTGGAAGGGACGTGGACCCCGGCTTTCGCCGGGGAGACGGAGTAGGGCCATCCGTCCCCGTCGCCGCCATTATGGCCAGGTTCATCCGCCTCTCACCATTCAAACCGGGGCGGCTCTAAATTCCGGCCTTGGCGGCAGCCTCCCGCATGTTCTCGAGGTAGGCCACGCTGGATGTCTGGAGCAGCGAGTTCACGTTGCCGTGGAAGTACTGTACTCCCAGGTCCAGGAACTTCGGAACGTAATTGTCGGGGCAACTCACCCCGGCCACCCTGCCGGCCTTCCGGATCACCTCCACACCCCGTTCCATCACGGCCTGTACTTCCGGATGGGTCTGTTGGCCGGGATATCCCATCGACTGGGAAAGGTCGCCGGAACCGATGAAGAAAACGTCCACCCCCGGCACCTCCACCATTGATTCAAGGTTGTCGATGGCTTCTACCTCTTCCAGCATCAGGCAGACCAGGGTGTTGCGGTTGGCCTCGACGACGTAATCGCCGGTGCTACCGGAGAAGCCGTAGCCCGCGGGACGGCTGCGGCTGAAAATGCCCCGGTGCCCTTCGGGGTAGTATTTCACTGCGTCCACGGCGGCCCGCGCTTCGTCGGCGGTGTTCACGTGGGGGACCTGAACACCCCACGCGCCGCGGTCCAGAAACGGCGCGATAATCTCCGGCCGGTTAGCCACCGGACGGATGATTGGAGCGATGTCAGTCAGTTCCGCGGCCCGCACGAGGTCTTCCGAGTTATCGACCGTGATGGACCCGTGTTCGTTGTCGATGAGCACCCAATCGAACCCCAGGCAACCCAGCATCTCGATCACGGGGGCCGACGGAAACGTGATCATCACTCCGAACACCGCCTTGCCGTCGTTGAGGCTCGCTTTCAACGTATTCTCACGCATTGGTCTTCCCTCACTGAATTTGACGAATAGCCCGGGAATTGATGCCTTGCCCATCCTAACCTTCCCCCATCAGGGGAAAGGGACTTGTTCAGATGTTCCCTAGGCGTTACTCACCCACGGGAGTATACTACCGCCACTTAAATTGGGACGCCACATAAATTGGGCTGCGCCTTGCCTGTGGCGGCGTCGTTTACGAGCTCCCTGACAGCGGGATTGAGTGGATACATGACATAAGCTATTTGATATAATCTATTCTCAAACCGGATTGGGTCTATAATTCATTGAGGTCCAACCCAACCAATCAAGCGAACCAGGCAGGTCCAACCCAACCGAGTTCAATCGTGGTGAGCGGGGTGCACTATGTTGACGGGAATAACACTGGCGTCGCCGACGAAAGAAGACGTGCAGCGGCTGTCCGCTTGGCTCGAAGACCCTGAAGTCAACGCGTCATGGTATGGATTGGGAGATGACGGGAAACCGCTCCACGCCGGCTACGTTCCCTCCCAGGTATTGGACGCCGACGAGGAATGGGAGCGGGTTTTCAACGACGAAAACCGCAGGACGTTTTCAATTTACACCGGCGAGGGAGACCACATTGGCGAGGGCCAGTTGGTCATCGAATGGCCCTTGCAGGAAGCCCAGGCCTATGTGCTGGTGGGCCGCAAAGACCTCTGGCATCAACATTTTGGGACCAATGGCCTGATCGGCCTTCTCGACTACGCATTCAACGAGTTGGCCCTGCACCGGGTGTGGGTGGACGTTCCGGACTACAACGAGCACGCCATGCGAATGGTCCAGCATCTGGGTTTCGTGTTGGAGGGCCATTTCCGGAAGTCCCATCGCAAGGACGGTGAATGGTACGATTCCTCAGCCTTGGGGTTGCTGGCCGATGAATATTCCCGCCGCCGCCCCCATGCCGTCGCCGAATCAAGGTGAAGCGGCGGGACCCGGCGGTGTGTATGGCCGGCTTTCCTGACATCGCGGCCAATGGATTTTCAAACCCGACACCTCGTCCCCGGAGGTATATAAAATGGCAATCATAACCGTCAACGGCCCCTTGGGTTGCGGCGCCGTTATCATCGGCCAACTGGTGGCCAAAAAGCTGGAAATGGACTTCGTCGACCGCCTGATTTTCACTCAGGCGGCCCGAATCATCGGTACTCCGGTCGGTGCGCTGATCGCCAAGGAACAGCGGGTCGACAGGTTGCGGGACCGCTTGGGGAGGTTCTTGCAAACGATGTTGGAGCGCTCCGCCATGTCCGGTGTCAGCGGAGAGCCCTACTTCGGCAGGGGGATCGAGAATCTTCCTCCCGAGACTTACCTGGATATGGTCAACCAGAGCAGCAGTTCCATCCCCTCCATCGACGACAAGACCTTCATCGAAGCGATGAACACGGTGGTGAACGACCTCCACAAGGCGGGGAACGCGGTGATCATCGGCCGCGGCGCCAACGCAATCCTGGCCGATGCCCCGGACGTAATGCACGTAGGGCTGCTGGCCCCGGCGGAAGTGAGGGTCAGCACTCTCATGCAGAGGGAGCATTACGCCAAGTCCGAGGCCGAGGACGTCGTCGTCGAGTTGGAACGGGCGCGGGAGGAATTCTTCCGCAAATTCTTCAAGTTCAACCCCAACGACCCGGACCGGTACCACATGGTCCTGAACATGGGCTTAATGCAGCCGGAAGCGGCGGCCGAGGTGATCGCCCACGCCGCCGGCGACCTGCTTTCTTGACCGGTAGTCACCCCGCCTTTCTCAAATGCGCCGCCATCTCAGGGTGGCGCATTTGTTGTTTTTCGGACGCCTTCCCGTCGTCCTGCGAGTGGCGGACCGGGTGAGCAGGCGTTGATACCCTTCGCCGACGCCGGTCCGCGCCATCCGACCCTGCCCGTAGTCACCATGGGGCTAATCGGCCTCAATTGCCTCGTCTTTCTGTACGAGTTGCAACTCGGCGGGCTCGGAGTGCTGACCGGCGGCGGGGGTATGGATATTCACCTCTTCTACTTGAAGTTTGGCTTCATCCCCGAGGAGCTGGCCGCCGGGAAGTCCTTCACCCACGCTGGACCGTACGTCATCGAGACGCCGCTGCCGACCTGGGCCACCATTGTCTCCTCCATGTTCATCCACGGCGGCTTCTTTCATTTGGCTGGCAACATGATGTTTCTGTGGGTGTTCGGGGACAATATCGAACACCGGTGGGGCCGCCTGAAGTTCCTGCTGTTCTATCTGGCTACCGGGGCCGCGGCGGCCCTGTCCCAACTGGCCATCGACCCCCACTCGGAGGTCCCCATGGTGGGAGCCAGCGGCGCCGTTTCCGGCGTGTTGGGAGCCTACCTCCTGGCCTACCCCTTCAACCGCATCAGGGCCTTGATTATTTTCTACCTGATTACGGTGGTGGAGATGCGGGCCTGGTGGCTCCTGGGAGGCTGGTTTGTTTGGCAGGGGTTCCAGGGCCTGGCGTCCCTGGGGGTCCCACAAGGCGTTAGCGTGGCCTTTTTCGCCCACATCGGCGGGTTCGTCGCCGGGTTGGTTTTGATGGCTGTGTACAGTAAGGTGGGTCCGCGATCCGGCAGACCGGCGCCGCCGCAGCCCACGGACTACTGGTACCAAGCGGGCCGGCGACGGAGCTAGACGTGCGGGGCGCTCAGGTGATCAGGTTGCGGTAGGGGCGGGTGAAGATTTCCCAGTTGTCGTTCGAGGCGTCGTACCGGGAGTTGACGAATACCCGCCAGTTGGCGTCGTCCAGATTGGGGAAGTCGGACCGGTAGTAGTAGCCGGGCCAGCGGGTCTCCTGGCGATGGAGCAGGTGCCGCATGTGCGCCTCGCCGACCCAGGCCCGGTGCACCAGTTCCCAGCAGCGCATGAGTTCGTGGCGGTTGCGGGCGGCCAGGTGGGTCAAGTCCTGCCGGAATACCTCCAGGAGACTGATCCCCCGTTCCAGAGTTGGGCCGTTGGTGGTGTACCAGGCGCCGGCGCCGGCGCCGTATTCGTCCATGATCTTCTGCAATCGCACCAACCCCTGCTTGGGAGTGAGATAGTTGGGGTTGATTTCCTCCGCCGTGGTCTCTCCCTTGTGGCGGTCGAAGGTCTCCATCGGGCCCCAGATGGTCCGTTGCAGCTCCTGCGTTGCTTCCGGGTCCAGGGTGGGGCTGGCGGGGTTGTCGGCCAAGAAATTGACCGCCGCTTTGCCGGCGAGGCGGCCTTCGGTGAATGACCCGGATGAGAACTTGTGGGGCGCCGCCCCCACGCCGTCACCGGCGGCGAACAGCCCCTTGATGGTTGTCATGCGGTTGTAGCCCCAGAAGTAGTCCCCGGTAGCGATGTCCTCCGGGCCGCTGACCCAAGCTCCGGCCTCCCCGGAATGGGAGCCCATGATGTAGGGCTCGGCCAGCACGACCTCTGAGGGGGTGTCTTCAGGAGCGATGTTCTGGGCGGCCCAGGTCAGGGCCTGTGAGATTGTCATGTCCAGAAAGTCTTCCCAGGCTTCGTTGCGCACCTGCTCCATGCGGGCAGGGTCGCCTCCCGCCAGGGCGTGCATCGCTTCGTCCGTCCGCATGTACATGGGCCCCAGCCCGTCGCGAATGTCCAGGAACATCTGGTGGTTGCGGAGCGGAGTGGGCGTCGGGATGGCCGATCCGTAGGGCTCGTACTTCTTGAGTTCGTCGGCCCGGGTCACCGTGTAGTCGTCGCCCAGGGAATTCGTTACCTTGGCATGGAAGTACTGGAACCACATGCCCACCGGGCCGTAGCCGTCCTTGAACCGGGTGGGCACGAACCGGTGCTCCATCTGGGTCATTTCGGTACCGATGGGGATCATCAGCCCGTAGGCCGAGCCGGTGGAGAAGACCGAGTACCAGGTGCGGCCCAGCCCCTCGCTCACCGACCGGGGCCGGAACACGTTGGAAGCTCCGCCGGTGGTGATGACCACCGTCGGCGAGCGGAAGACGTAGAACTTGTTCTCCCGTACGGCGAATCCCACGGCGCCGGCGATGCGGTCGGGCTCGTTGGCGTCGGTCAGCAGGTGGGTAACGCACACCCGCTCGTAGAGGTTCTCCGGCCCCAGGGCCGTGCGGGCCGGCCCGGCGGCGATGGGTTTGATGGACTCGCCGTGGATCGGTATCTGCCACCGGCCGATGCGTTCGTATTCGCCGTTTTCCCGCTTCCAGATGGGCAGACCCCATTCCTCCAGGAGGTGAACGGAGTTGTCCACGTGGCGGCCTACGTCATAGACGAGGTCTTCCCGGGCCAGCCCCATCATGTCGTTGACCACGTAGCGGACGAAGTCTTCCGGGGTGTTCCACCCGTAGCGCTGGCCCATGTAACAATTGATGGCGGACAGGCCCTCACCGGTGGCCCCGCTGCGTTCGATGGCGGCTTTCTCCACCATGACCACCCGGGAATCGCCGCTCCAATACTTGGCCTCGAAGGCGGCCCCGCAACCGGACATGCCGCCGCCGATGATCAGAACGTCGCAGTCAACTGTTTCGGTTGTAGGCAACGCCATTTCTTTACTCCCAAGCCGACAATAAGAAAGGGGAAAACAGGTCTCGCTGGAAGACCTCCGCAGGGACAGCGTCCGCTGCTGGGGCGTCCGCTGCTGGGACGTCCGCTACTGGGGCGTCCGCTGCTGGGACGTCCGCTACTGGGGCGTCGGCAACCGGTCGACGCCCAGCCACACCGAGTCTCCGGCCAGAGACTGGTTGCCCAGATCGTTTACCTGGTCTTCGGTAAACCCCTGGTAAGGCGCCACCGAGCCGGCCGGCCGGGTCCGG
This sequence comes from Dehalococcoidia bacterium, assembly GCA_034428795.1. Taxonomy (GTDB): domain Bacteria; phylum Chloroflexota; class Dehalococcoidia; order Lucifugimonadales; family UBA3495; genus VXOI01. The sequence goes on along the minus strand of DAOUHF010000131.1, from coordinate 55,482 downwards.
GACGGGTAGGTGAACTCGAATTGGCGGCCATCCCGGAAGACCACTTCCCACCGGAGCCCATCATCGGTGCGGTGGGGTTGGACCAAGGCGCCCAACGGCACGAAGTCCGCATAGCCGCGAACGTGGATGGCCTCCTGTGGACAGAGCTTGACGCAGGCGAAGCACTCCGAACACATGTCGGGCTCCTGGTTATAGCCCTTGTTGATCTCGGGGTCCAGCACCATCAGGTCATTGGGGCAGATGTAGACGCAGAGGGGGCCGAGGTGCTCATCCTGGCAGGCGTTGCATTGATTCGGGTTAACGAAAGTTGGCACGGTTTAGATTCCTCCGGCCTGGGCGTTCTGTTGCTGGCAATCGGTACCCGTGGTCGGTCGCCACGACGGCGCGTCTTGTACAACCGCCGCCTGTTGCCACCAAGAAATAACCCCCTCCGTACGTTCAGAGGGGGTTTGAGTGGTCAAGAAACCGCATTGTCGCCGGTACAGGTGCAACAGGTCATCTCCGGCATGGTTATCACCGGGCGCCGGTCTCGCAGGTATTCAGGGGTTACAAAGGCTGAGCCCATACCGTATTTCTCCGCGCACTCCCGGACAATCTCCAACACTTGGGGCCGGAGGGTGGTTGCCGCCGGCTCGGCCCCTCCGTTGATGATGCTGCGGATCAGAGTGCCGGCCAAGTCCTGTTTCCGGTCCCGGTGGCCGCAAATCCCTTCGTAAGCCACTCCTTCGCAGACCGGACAGTACCACCATTCCAGGGTAAGAACCGACTTTATACCGAGATCCGGAAGGCTGTCAAATATCCGGTGGGCGGCGTAGGTCTCGTAGTAGCTGCCCACCCCGGCGTGGTCGCGGCCGAACATATGGTGAGTGCAGCCCAGGTTCTTGCGGACGAGGGCGTGGAACACGGCCTCCCGGGGCCCGGCGTAGCGCATGTCCCACATGAGGGTGGACGTCTCGTGTATCCCCGGGAGAAAGAAGCCGGCCTCTCGGAGGACGTCGTGGGCCATGACGATTGCCTCGTCTATATAGTCCCCCGGCTTCTTTTCGCCGATCACGGCGCTGACCAGGATGCCGTCGGCGCCGGAGGACAGGAACGCGCCTTTCATCAACCATTCGTGGCCGGCGTGGGGCACGTTGCGGGTCTGGTGGGCCACCACTGAGCGCCAGTCCCGCTGTGCGAATCGCTCGCGCAATTGTTGAGGCGTTTTCCAGAACCGGTCAAAGGGCGGGTTGATCGATGGCGGGTTGATGAGGGTGACCGGCCCGCCGATGAAAGTGTCGTCAAGGGCGTTGGTGCGCTCCACCCCCGGATGCGCCGCGTCGGTGGCGCCGTAGACCTGTTGCGCCAGGAAGTCCCTGTCGTAATCGAATATGTCGGAGATTTCCAGGATCGCCAGCGGCTGGTCCTGGTAGGTCAACAGGACGCGGCCGCCGGTCTGGAGGCCGCAGGCAGCCAGAACTCCGGCGGAAGCATCGAATACGATGGGGATGCTCCAGACAGTCCCGTCGGCCAGGGTCATGTGACGCACCACCGAGTCGACGTCGCGGCGGTCCATAAACCCGCTCAGCGGGGAGAAGAAACCGTAGGAGAGATTGACGACTTCCCGGGCAAGCTGGTCTCGCACCGGCAACCGCGGCAGCCCATTGGGGCTATGGCCCGCGTCACCGTGGCCCGCAACGTTCACCTTCAGCTCGCCGCCGTGGGGGGAGAGAGTGTTGTCTACAGCCATCGTCAATACCCTGGAACGGGGATTGCGCCGATTGGATAGTTTCTGGTCCCGGGAGTCCGGTCCGGTTCGGTCCGGTGAAATAGGGCCCAGAAACCGCTCAACTGGCGGGTCCGGGCGGTTTTTGGTCAGCTACGGTGGGGAAACTTCGGTCGGGAAACTTCGATGGGGAAACTACGAAGACGAGGCCACGGGTCCGTCGCCGGCCGGGCTGGAGCCCCTGACGGTGCAACCGTGGCTGGCCACGGTGGAAAGGAGGATAAGTCCAACGAGGACCAAGCCCAGAACGGCCTGGCCGGCGCGCCTGCCCGGTATACGCATCCTAGCTGCTCACTCCAGATCAAGCTCGCCCGCACGGCAAACGCGCGGGGAAAGTTAACTTCAAAAGCCGCAGGGAGTATATATCAACCCAACAAGGGGCTGCTAGTGGTTGGGGCTGCCCGCTGCGGTACGGCTCCAGCCAAACCGAGACATTAGAACAGGGACCGGACGGAGTCGAGGATTTCGTCACGCTTGACGTCCGTTAGCTGACCAACAATCCTCCTGAAGAGCCGTTGGTTCAACGCGTAAATCCGGTCCGGACGCGCCACGCTGTCTTGTCGTAATGATCCTGCTCGCAAGTCTTGCTGGGTGAGTTGAACGTTCTGAGGCCGGCTTTGATTACTGCTTGTTATCTCGCATAGGATCCAGTCACCCATCCCCACATCAGCTAACACAACAGCCGGTCTGATTTTAACACCGCTTAGATCGGTGTACGGAACTGGGGTGATTACGATGTCTCCGACCATTCCTCAACCCAACCGGCCAACCATTCTTCGTCCTCTTTCTCATCTCGGCTAGCCCAGTCGGCAAGGGCCAGCATAGCCAATTCATGCTTGTCCCGGTCGCCGAATACTATCAGGTTGTCGCCTTCCCAATAGGCCATATCGTCCACCACGTCCATCGTCTGGACGCTGACGGTGCAGACCCGTTGCAGCAGGTCGATTACGCGCTCCTTATAGTCGGCGAAGCGGTAGGTGTTGAACTTCTCGGCGATGGTCGGGTCCTTCGGCTTGCGCTCCTTGTATTGGTCGAGCACCCATTCCAGGGCCGAGCGGCTGCCCAACCGGTAGCGCCAGGCGTCGGGCGGCACTCCGCTCAGCGTGGTCTTGTCGTCCAGCACGATGACGCCGCGTTCCTTGTCGGGGCGCAGAATCACTCGAGTTGGGGCGCCAGCCTGGTCGTTCCGCTGAAGGGAGTACGGTTCGGCGGACTCGAAACCGATGTGCAAGTCGAGCAGCTTCTGGCCCATCCGCGCCCAGATGTCGAAGTCGTGGTAGAGGGGAAGGCGGGGGAACTCGCGCAACAGGTCGACGGCGTAATCGTAGCGGTAAACCGGGTCGTGGAGCACCGCGTAGGTGTAGGCGAAAATGTGCTCGGCAGTGATGCCCGTGTCCGGATAGATGCCGTCGAAGTCCTTGCCCCACTCCTTGCGGTAGTGTTCGTTGATAAGCCGGATACCCCATTCGGTGATGTTGCTGATGCGCTCGCCCTCCGCCGTGTAGCGATAGAGGGGGAGGCATTGGGTGTCGCCGGTAAGATGGAGGTCAACGAGTTTGGCGGCGGCTAATACGTGAAAATCTCTATTGGAGCCTGCGGCGGTAAAACAGAGCACTTTGTTCCGGGCGTCGACCCCGTGCGGGAAAATCTGTGGCTGCTGATACCTGCGATGGGTGATGATGGGGGCATAGTAGCAATACTTGGCGACAAATGGCCTGTGTAACGCGGGGACTATGCTCGTAGTCGTGAAATCAAGGGCATCCCCTTTCAGCAAATGGATCTCCAATTCCGAAGTCCATTTGATAGACCTGTCCACCCAATCGCCGATTGAACCAGGGTCGGGTTTCTCAGTCGCAAATCGGTGCATTTCGTCCCGATAAGTTCTGCAAAAGAAATAGACTCTATCAGAAACCGTATTCTCATCAAAAGCGTAAGTCCATTCGTCACGATTAGTGACAACACCCATTGAATAGAGGCTAAAGACCGCCTGCTCGGCATCAGCAGTCTTGGAAAGTTTGGTCTCCTTGTTGGCCAAGGGAAGCAGCCGGTTGAAGTCGCTATTGGACTGGTTGAGCCAGTTGTTTTTCTGGTCGGGCGTGATGTTTTCAAAAGGAATATCGTCCAAGCAGGCCTGTCGCAAATAGGCGAGTTTATCCGTCGCAAGCTCGCTGTCCTCGCGTAGAGCGTAGCTAATTGTGCAGTCGCGGGGTTTGGTACCGCTACGCACGAAGAAGCAGATTGCTACCCCCGTTTGGATGCCGAAGACGTTGTGCATCGTCCCCGAAATCTTGGGATTGCGGCGTACATCCGAGCCCAAGTCCAAGATATAGATGTCAGTAAACTCCTTGGCGGCAACTTGTCTAAACCCGTCGTCCTGCTTTGCATCTATATACGCGCGATTGGTGATGAACCCGATAATCCCGTCGTCGGCCAGCCTGTCGGATGCCCACCGGATAAACCGCTTGTACATGTCGTACTGTTTGGTCTTCTGCGCCGTGCTGGCGGCGATGTAGGTCTCGCTGATGCGACGGTCTATGGCCGGGTATTCGCGGTTCTTGTTGTTATCGTTTTCGTTCTGTTGATTGGCGTTGTACGGCGGGTTGCCAATGATGACGCTGATGGTCTTTTCGTTCTGCTCCTGGATGCGAATCCAGTTTTCTTCGGAGAGGCCGCCCAGGTTCATGGCCCCCTGCCGCTGGACGGCGCCGCCGGTGGCGCCGGCCTGCTGCCAGTCCATGTTGTCCAGCGTGTCCACGAAGCACAGGTTGGGGAACTCCAGGTACCGCCCCATCTTCTCGCGGTAGGTGTATTCGATGTTGAGGTTGGCGATGTAGTAGGGGAGAATCGCCACTTCGTTGGCGTGTATCTCCTTCCGGTACTTGTGCTCCAAACGGTCTTCTGGCAAGTAGTTGATCAGGTTGGTGACAAACGTGCCGGTGCCGGTTGCCGGGTCGAGAATCTGCACGTTGTCGTCGGCCAGGCTCCGGCCGAAGTGTTTTTGCAGCAGGTAGTCCGCGCCGCGGATGATGAAGTCCACGATCTCGTTGGGGGTGTAGACTACCCCCAAGCGGTCGGCGGCGGCGGGGTTGTAGGCCTTGTAGAAGTCTTCGTAGATGGCCTTCAGGAATTGCTGTTTCTCGGCGTAGTCGGCAATCTCGTCGGCGGCCCGGCCGATGGCCCCGTAGTAAAAGCGGAGGCGGTCGACGGCGTTCCGGCGCAGGTCGCCGGTGAAAAAGGTCTGCTCCAGGGCGTCGAGCCGGCGGGCGACGTTGTTTTCTCGGTGGAACTGGTCCTCGGCGAACACCCGCAGGAAGATGTCTTGGGTCAGGACGTGTTGCAGCAGCATCTCCCGGATGTCCCCGGCGGATACGGCGGGGCTGATGGTCTGCTGGCATAGCTCCAGGAAATCGGCGGCGGCCGCCTGGTAATCGGGGTTGCTCGCTTCCGCCGCTTCGACCGCCTCCCGCAGATTGCTGATGACGGCCGGCAGGTCGGCTTTGAATTGCTGCTGCGCTTGGCGGAACTCCTCGATTTGAGGCAGCTCGTAGTCCAGGAAGGCGCGTATGAGCCGGTGGAGATCACCAGGGCGGGACATGTCGGCCCGCATCGCCTCTTCCCGGTTCTGAATCAAGACCGCGGTCTGCGAGTCTTCAAAGAGGATGTTGTCTTGGGGGTAGCCCCGGTTGAACTTGTGCTGAATTTCGGCGTCCAGGTCGTCGTGGGTGTCTTTGGCCTCCCAGTGGCCCCGGTCCATACGGAGGGAGTCTTTCACCGTGCCGTCGGGGCGGTTGTGGAGCCGGGCTTCCAACTCGTCCACCAAGGCCAGCTTTTCCCGGTGTTCGCGGCAATAGGAGTCGAGGCAAACGGCAAAAGCGCGCCGTATGCTCTGCTCTTGGTCAGAGCCGCCGAACTCAATAAACCGCTGCTTGTCGGCGTGGTAGCGTTCGATATGTGGATATGTGGGCATATACGAAATATACACTACCGGGGCGGCGTCATGCCGTCGTCCGACGCCGTCCGGCGCTCAGGGGCGCTCAGGGGGCTTCGGCGGTTGTGATACCATATCGGCGGGTTGACAGCCCTTGGACGAACCTGAATTCAGGAGACATAACATGCTGGACTACAAGCCGAACATCGTGCTCTCCAACGAAGAGTTCAACGTGGTCGGTTCCCGGCCCGTCCGGCCGGACGGAGCCGACAAGGTTACGGGTAGAGCCCGCTACGGCGCCGACACCAATCTGCCCGGCCTGCTCCACGGCAAGATACTCCGCAGCCCCCACGCCCACGCGGTGATTAAGTCCGTCGATACCATCGCCGCAGCGGCGCTGCCGGGCGTTCACGCGGTGGTGACCTCGGCCGACTGGCCGGAAACCTCCCGGAAGCTGTCGGACCTGGCCGAGGGGGCCATCCAGAACCTGGGGTTCCTCAGCGCCAACGTGCTGGCCCGGGGCAAAGCGCTGTACAAGGGCCACGCCATCGCCGGCGTGGCGGCCAACAGCCCCCACGTGGCCGAGGCCGCCCTGGCCCTGATCGAGGTCGACTACGAAGTGCTGCCTCCGGTGCTGTCGGCGGCCGACGCCGTCAAACCGGATGCGCCCATATTGCACGAACGGCTGGCCGCCCTGTCCAACCCGGCCCTGCGTCCCGGCGGCTACATGGACGACGACGACGCCACTCCGGCCACCAACATCGCCAATCAGTTCGAGTTCCGTCTGGGCAACGTGGAGCAGGGGTTCAAGGATGCCGACGTCATTGTGGAGAAGGAGACCACCACGGCGCCGGTCCACCAGGGATACATCGAGCCCCACGCCGGCACCGCCCACTGGCAGGCCGACGGCAAGCTGACCATCTGGTCCAGCAGCCAGGGCCAGTTCACCGTACGCGACCACACCGCCCGTTTCATGGGCATCCCCGTGGCCGACGTGAAGGCGATTCCGATGGAAATCGGGGGCGGGTTTGGCGCGAAGACCGTGCTCTACGCGGAGCCCGTGGCGGCCCTGCTTTCCCGGAAGTCAGGCAGGCCGGTCAAGGTGCAGATGAGCCGGACCGAGGTGTTCGAGGCAACCGGTCCGACCTCCGGCACCCGGATCAAGGTAAAACTCGGGGCGACCAGGGAAGGAAAGCTGATCGCCGCCGAGGCCCACCTGGTCTACGAGGCCGGGGCGTTCCCCGGCTCCCCGGTGTCCCCCGGCGCCCAGTGCATGATGGCCCAATATGACATTCCCAACGCCTATATCGAGGCCATCGACGTGGTTATCAACATGCCAAAGTCCGCCGCCTACCGCGCTCCCGGGGCCCCGGCTTCGGCATTCGCCATGGAAACGGCCATAGACGAGTTGTGCGAAAAGCTGGACATCGACCCGATGGAATTCCGGTTGGCCAACAGCTCCAAAGAAGGTGTGCGGCGGGTGACCGGGCCCATGACTCCCAAGGTGGGCTACATCGAAACCCTGCAGGCCTTGAAAGACCATCCCCACTCGGCAGCGCCCCTCACCCCAACCCCTCTCCCTCAGGGAGAGGGTAGGGAGAGGGCAACAGACGGAAAACTTCGGGGCCGCGGCATGGCCAGCGGTTTCTGGGGCAACAACACCGGCCCGGCCAGCGCCATAGCCGTGGTCAACTCGGACGGCTCGGTGAGCCTGACCGAAGGTTCGCCGGATATCGGCGGGAGCCGCGCCGCCATTTCCCAGCACTTGGCCGAGGTGCTCAGCATTCCCATGGAGGACATCAAACCCCAGGTGGGCGACACTGACTCCATAGGGTTCACTTCGAACACCGGCGGCAGCAGCGCCACCTTCAAGTCCGGCTGGGCGGCCTACGAGGCCGGGCAGGACGTGAAGCGCCAGATGGTCGAACGGGCCGCCAAGATATGGGACATCCCGGCAGAGGACGTGGAGTACGCCGACGGTGTGTTGCAGCACAAGTCGGACCAAGAACTGAAGCTGACCTTCAAGCAACTGGCCGCCCGCCAGGTGGCCACCGGCGGCCCCATCGTGGGAAGGGCCGGAGTGAATCCTCCGGGCGCCGGCCCTTCCATCGCGGTCCACATGGTGGACGTTGAGGTCGATCCGGAGACCGGAAAGGTGGACGTCCTCCGTTACACTGCGGTGCAGGACGCCGGCAAGGCCATCCACCCCAGCTACGTGGAGGGCCAGATACAGGGAGGCGCGGTGCAGGGCATCGGTTGGGCCCTGAACGAAGGCTACCAGTTGAACGATCACGGGGCTATGCTCAACAGCAGCTTCCTGGACTACCGGATGCCCACGTCGCTGGACCTACCCATGATCGATACAGTGATCGTGGAAATCGCCAATCCGGCCCACCCCTACGGGCTGCGGGGGGTTGGCGAGGTGCCCATAGTGCCGCCCATGGCCGCGATATCCAACGCCATCTACGACGCCATCGGCGTGCGAATGAACTCTCTGCCCATGTCGCCGGAGCGGGTCTTGGACGCCCTCTGGAGCAAAAACGGCGGCTGAATCAAGAATTAGGAATGCGGAATTAATTTCCACACTCCGCACTCCTGATTCCACACTCAATAAGGGTGACGCCAATGCCAGAGGTATGGGTTCCTCCCCGGTTGCAGCAGTTGACCGGTGGGAAGCAGCAGGTACAGGTCGCCGGCGCGACCGTCCGCCAAGTGATTAACAACCTGGAGAAGGACTACCCCGGCACCCGGGCGTTCCTGATCGACGAAGAGGAAGACGATTTGATACCGGGCATCGCGGTAATCGTCGACGGAGAGACAAGCCTGCTCGGCTTGATCGAGCGTGTGCAGGAAAACAGCGAGGTTCATTTCCTCCCCGCCATCGGGGGAGGCTGAATTTCACCGGATTCAACTGCGCCAACTCGCGTGGATACAGACACCGGGTGGCCACGTGGATTCCGGCGTTCGCCGGAAAGACCGGGGGGATGTCGCGGGTATACAGACACGGGGGGGCCACGTGGATTCCGGCGTGCGCCGGAAAGACGGAAGGGATGCGCATGGATACAGACACCCGGGGCTACGTGGATTCCGGCGTTCGCCGGAAAGACGGAAGGGATGCCGTGGATGCAGACACGGGGGGCCGCGTGGATTCCGGCGTTCGCCGGAAAGACGGAAGGGATGCGCGTGGATACAGACACCGTGGGGTTACGTGGATTCCGGCGTTCGCCGGAAAGACGGTGGGGATGCGCGGGTATACGGACACCGGGGGGCCACGTGGATTCCGGCGTTCGCCGGAAAGACGGGGGGATGTCGCGGGTATACAGACACGGGGGGGGCCACGTGGATTCCGGCGTTCGCCGGAAAGACGGAAGGGATAGGACGCCAGGCATGAACCCAAGCTTGAGCGCGCAGGCGGCGCGGGCGGTGCGGCGTAACACGCCGCTTCGGCAGGCCCGCACCTGATACGGTCATTTGGCGGGCGTTGCCGGCGTTTATCTGATGGACCGGATCCTATCGTTGGCGTGGCTGGAGGAGGTCGTGCTCGACGCCTCCGATCGCCGCGTTCGCTTCGTAACGACTGGATCGGGAGACCACGCTCTTTCCGGCCTCGGCGTCGTCAGACCCTCCGAAGACCGCAAGCGTCTCCGGGAGGCCTACGGCTGCCTGGACTGGATCGAACGGCGCCAGCACCTGGGAGGGCCCCTGGGCCGGGCGATTACAGCCGCCCTGGGCGATGGCGGCTATCTTGTAACGCTCACCGGCTCGAGGGAGGCGACCGTTATTGGAGAACTCGACTCCTGGCTGGATGGCGGGCCGATGGTTGGACTGGTTTAACCCTGCGGGTTAGAATACGCTATCGTTTACCGTCGGGTAGCGGGGAGGCGAAGTCCAGCCAAAGTCTCTGTCCAGGAGGAACGAATGGTCCAGCAGCTAACGCCCTCACAGCAGAAATGGTACGACTTGGCGGCCCAACACGCCGACGTTTTCGCCGAACGGGCCGCCGAATACGATCGGGAGGGTAAATTCCCTTTCGAGAATTTCGACGACATGAAGGCCTCCGGCTACACCGCCATGCCTGTCCCGGCCGACTGCAACGGCGGTGGGGCATCGCTCCTGGATATGTGCATCGCCCAGAACCGGCTGGCCCAAGGCGACGGCGCGACGGCTCTGGCGATTAACATGCACTTGGGCCTGCCCTTTGTCATGACCGATCTGAAGGCTGATGGCTTTGACGTCGACGAGCTTCTGACCCGCGTCGCCGACGAGAAATTGATCGTTTTCGGGGCGATAACCGACCCCCAGGTGGACAGCATGAAAGGCATCACCGGTATGGGTTACACTACGGTGAAGGCCACCAAGACCGACGGGGGCTTCCTGGTCAACGGCAGGAAGGCGTTCGGCACCAACAGTCCCGGCGGCGACCTCTTCGCCAGCACCGCCATATACGACGACCCGGAAGAGGGCGAAGTCAACCTCATCTTCCTTGTGCCGGTCGACCATGAGGGACTGGTCTGTCTCAACGACTGGGACACCATGGGCATGCGGGCCAGCCAAAGCCATAGCTGGCGGCTGGAAAACGTGTTTGTGGAAGAGGACGCGGTGTTCAAGCACAAGCCGTGGGAGTGGGACATTTACGCCCGCGGGTTGTGGGCTTGGCACGGAGGCACATTCGCGGCGGTCTACCTGGGCATCGCCAAGGCGGCCCGGAACTTCGCTATCAATCAGACCCGAGACCGCACCCGCATCCCATTCAAGCACCCGGAAAGCTACTACCCCGGCCACCAGTTTCTGGCGGCCGAAATGGATATAGGCCTACATGCCGGTTGGGCTTTCCAACTGGAAATGGCCGAACGGCTGGCCGACCCGGCCAACCGGGACGACGCCATCATTGTTGACGCCCTGAAAATGCAATACTTTTGCATGAAGACCGCCGTAAGCGTGGTGGACAAGGCGGTGGACATGGTCGGCGGGGCCGCTTTGGCCAAGCGCCTCCCCCTGGAACGCTACTACCGGGACGTCCGCGCTGGCCCCATGCACCCCATCAGCGGCTTCGACGCCCTGGAGCTCATCGGCAAACACGCCTTCGGAATCCCTTGGGACGTCGAACCCCGTTACGTTTAAGGCCGGCAACTAACCTGGTCCGACACCGGGAGGGGCCCCGTTCCCGTAGGCGTTCCCGTTGAAGTTTCTTACTGGCAGCAGGGGCCTGCTAACGCCTCTGCATTACCGGTATAATTACCCTTAATTGATGAAAGCGCTTTTTTGGTTGGGAGTGTGCCGCATGGCACAAGAATTTAATCCAACGAAATTTTCCGAGTTGGTGTTGTATATAGCTCGCAAGAGCGACGAAGACCCACGGTTCGGCGCGGTCAAGCTGAACAAGCTGCTCTACTACGCCGACTTCAATGCGTACCGGCGTCTTGGAAAGCCGATAACCGGGGCGGAATACCGGAAGCTCTCCGAAGGACCGGCGCCCCGCGAGATGCTGCCTGCTCGCACAAGCATGTTGGACTCCGGGGTTGAGTTTCGTCCCTACTTTAATGGTGTTCAACAGCGAATTGTGGCCCTCCGGCAACCCGACGTCAGCGTCTTCTCGCCCGAAGAAGTGGGGATTGTGGACGAGGCCATTTCCGCTCTGTGGAATATGTCGGCGCGACAGGCGTCCGACTTGTCCCACGGCGAGATAGGCTGGTTAGCGGCCCGGCCAAAGGAAACTATTCCCTACGAGACGGCATGGCTCAGTTCCGACCCGCTGCCCCAAGAAGCCGAGGAGTATTGGCGGGAAACTGCGATTCACAGTGCCGGATAGAGGGGACTTCGAGCGCTATTCGATAGTCGAAACGCCAGGCGAAACGCCGGAGTTCCTTCGCCGGGTCGAAGAGATACTCGGCAGTGTCGAACGATGGGACGACGCCAAGTGGGCGCGCGATTGGACTCTTGAGCGGAACCCACGGGTCGCACAATATATCGCTGACGACGATACGTGGGCATTTGTTATACCAGACCAGCCCGCCGATAGTAGTTTACTACAAGATAAACGAAGACCTGCGGCTGGTAACCGTCCTGGAAGTCTTTGTCTCTCACTTTGAGTAACAGCCCCGACCTGCCCCGGGAGATTTTCGCGTAGAAGACCAGATTTCATATAGAGGTATTTTAGGGAACCTCTGGACAAGTTATGGTCCAATTATGGTCATTGAGGCGAAAGCCGAAATCTCGGAGGAGAGCTTAACGGTATCAGTTATCAAATGAGCGCCGGTGCCCCCATCCTAACCTTCCCGCATCGGGGGGAAGTGACTTGTTCGGAGGTATTTTCGCCATGGCAGGCTACGTTATCGGCAACATCGACGTCACCAATCCCGAGGCCTTTGAGGAGTACCGCAAGCTGGTGCCCGACACCATCGCCGCCTACGGCGGCAAGTACCTGGTGCGCGGCGGCGCCGCCGACGTCGCCGAGGGCAGCTACAGTCCCGTGCGCATCGTGGTCCTGGAGTTTGAAAGCGTCGATCAGGCCAAGAAGTGGTATAACTCGCCGGAGTACATTCCTCTACGTGAAATGAGGATGAACGCTTCCAACGGCGACCTGTTCTTCGTGGAAGGGCTGTAGGTCGAGGCGGCCGTGCCGGTCAACGGCAAGGGCCGGCTTGGCCGTCTGTCCGGTCGACCGGTAGCCGATGGTTACGAGTGAGAAGGAAACGCAGCGGCTGACCTTCCCGGTGGAAGGGATGACCTGCGCCGCCTGCGTTTATCACGTGGAGTCCGCGCTAAAGGGAGTTCCCGGCGTCCGCGGCGTTGCCGTCAGCCTCGGCACCGAACGGGCGTCCGTCGACTTTGTTCCCGGCCTGGCCAGCTTCGACGACATGCAAAGGGCCGTGGAACAGGCGGGGTACCGGGCCGATAGAACGAACGAAGCAGGCGGCCAGGCGGCAGAGTTAGAGCGGCTGTCCCGGGTCAAAGAGACCAGGGGACTGCGCAACCGGCTGATCTTCGCCGGACTCGGCGCGATACTGCTTTTCCTCGGAACGTTCGCCGGCTTTCCCTGGGTCTCGCGCCTGATGGCGTTGGAATACTACCCCTTCCTGCTCTGGGCGCTGGCCACGCCGGTGCTCTTCTGGGCCGGCGCCGGCTTCTACGTCTCAGGGATCGCCGCCGTACGCCACGGCGCCGCCAATATGTTTACCCTTTTCGCCATGGGCACCATTGCCGCCTACGGGTACAGCGCGGTCGTGGTGCTGCTGGACCGGATGGCTCCCGCCGTACTGATCAACGCGGGCCTCGAACCCAAGGTCTACTTCGAGACGGCCGCCATCATCGTAGCCCTCATTCTGTTGGGCAGGTACCTGGAGAGCAGGGCCCGGGGCCAGACTTCCGAAGCAATTCGCCGCCTGATGGGACTGCGTCCAACCTCGGCTCTCGTCGTCCGAGATGGCATGGAAGTCGAGATGCCGGTAGAACGCGTTGTCGCCGGCGACGTCATTTTAGTGCGTCCCGGGGACAAGATACCAGTGGACGGCAAGGTCACTAACGGGGCTTCCTCCGTGGACGAGTCGATGCTGACCGGGGAGAGCATGCCTGTCGACAAAGCTCCGGGCGCGTTGGTGTACGGCGCGACCATGAACCTCCACGGCGCGTTCCACTACCGCGCCCTCCAAGTCGGCGGCGATACCGTTCTGTCCCAGATCATCCGTCTGGTGGAAGAAGCCCAGGGTTCCAAGGCCCCGATACAGAGGTTGGCCGACCGGGTGGCGGCCTACTTCGTCCCGACGATTATCGTTGTGGCCTCGGCCGCGTTCCTGTTCTGGCTGCTGTTGGGTCCTGCGCCGGCCCTGACCTTCGCTACCCTGGTGTTCGTGGCGGTGTTGATCATCGCCTGTCCCTGTGCCCTGGGTCTGGCGACTCCCACGGCCATCATTGTAGGCACCGGCAAAGGGGCGGAAAAGGGCATTTTGATCAAGCGGGCCGAGGCCCTCGAGACCGCGCACCGGGTCGACACGGTGGTGCTGGACAAGACCGGTACCCTGACCACGGGGAAACCGGCGGTTACGGACCTCTTCGCCGTCAATGGGGTCTCGGAAGCGGAGCTATTGGGGTTGGCCGCTTCCGCGGAGCGCACTTCGGAACACCCATTGGCCCAAGCGTTGGTCGACGAGGCTCGTGCCCGGGGGCTTGAGTTGGCAAGAGCGGACAACTTCCAGGCCATCCCCGGCAAGGGTCTCTCCGCCACCGTGAACGGCGTTGTGGTCCATCTTGGCAACCGGGGATTGATGGCCGACGCCGGTGTGGCGCTGGACGGCCTGGAGCAGCATGCGGAGGCGCTGGCCGCCCAAGGCAGGACTCCCATGTTCCTGGCTGCCGGCGGCGGTCCGAAGGGTGTGATCGCTGTTGCCGACAGCCTGAAGCCGGGAGCTCTGGAAGGCGTCGCCCGGTTGAAGGCTATGGGGTTGTCGGTGGTCATGCTTACCGGAGACAACCGGCGCACGGCTCAGGCCATGGCGAGCCAATTGGGTATCGATCGAGTGGAAGCAGAAGTGCTGCCCCAGGACAAGGCCGAGATCGTCCGGGGACTACAGCGGGAGGGCCGGGTGGTCGCCATGGTGGGCGACGGTATAAACGATTCTCCCGCCCTGGCGCAGTCGGACGTGGGACTGGCGATGGGCGGCGGCACGGATATCGCCGCCGATTCGGCGGACATCACGCTGATGCGGGGGGATGTCGGCGGTGTGGCGACAGCCTTGATGCTTAGCCGACAGACCATCCGCACCATCAAGCAGAACCTGTTCTGGGCCTTCTTCTACAACATCCTGCTTGTCCCGGTGGCGGCGGGCGTTTTGTACCCGGTATTTCAGGCCGTGGGCGGGGTACCCGCGTCGCTGGACTTTTTTTTCGGACAGCAGGGCTTCCTGAATCCAGCGTTGGCGGCCTTGGCCATGGCGTTCAGTTCGGTGACGGTGGTGGCCAACTCCCTGCGGCTCCGCGGTTCCACACTACAGGAATGAGGTGACAGCGATGGCCATCGCGATTGACCCGGTGTGCCTGATGGAGGTTGACACCGTGGACCCGCCGGGAGGACACAGCGAGTACGAGAGCACCGACTACTACTTCTGTAGTCGCGGTTGCAAGGTGGCCTTCGACCGGGACCCGGAGCACGTCCTATCCGGGGAGGGCGTGGTGCCGATGGACCAAGGGGACCACGGGGACCCAGGCGACAAGCCCCGCCGCCCCTCCGGCGGTATCCTGGGTTATTTCAGGCGCCTGTTCGGCATGCGGTCCGAGATGGATTGATGATAGTGAGCCGGATGGGCAGGTGCTGCCCGTGACGTAATTGACTTCCCGGTGGGTGCGGTCCGGCTGCGAGGGCCGGAATGATCAGGCCGCGGCCCCGCAACACCGCTTGTACTTTCGTCCGCTGCCACAAGGACATGGGGCGTTCCGCCCGACTTTGCCGCTGGCTGGGACCGCTTTGTTACGGTTCGGGTCGTTGACCGCCTGCATCGGGTTGGACTTGTCGGAGGAACGCCTGCGACCAGTGGAGCCGCCCGCTGCTTCGGGGCCCACCGTTACGTGAAAGACCGTATGCACCACGTCGTGCTGTATTCGGCCCAGCAGTTCCTGGAACATCTTCTGGCCTTCGGTCCGGTACATCACCAAGGGGTCCCGTTGCCCGTAGGCATGCAGACCGATCCCGGTGCGCAGGTTTTCCATGGCAGTCAGGTGTTGCACCCAGTGGGTGTCGATGGCCCGGAGCAACAATAGCCGCTCCAGCAGCCGCATCTGCTCTTCACCGATGACGGCTTCCCGTTCCTCGTAGGCCGACTCGGCGTATTCGTAGAGTGTCGAATTGATCTGGTCCGGTTCCCACTCGTAAACCCGGTCTTCATGTTCCAGCTCCGGCGGAGGCGGGCAGATTTGCCCCAATTCGTCCACGAAGCCGCCGGCATTCCAGTTGTCGGCGTGGCGGCCCGGCAAGTACTGGCGCACCAGTTGCTGAAACTCTTGACGAATCATCCCTGTGAACTTGTCGCGAACGCTTCCCTCAGCCAGCACCTCGTGCCGGTCGGTGTAAATCACCTCGCGCTGCTTGTTGAGGACGTCATCGTATTCCAGCAGGTGCTTCCGCATGTCGAAGTGGTAGCTCTCCACTTTGACCTGAGCGCCGCCGATGGACTTGGTGACCAGCTTGTTTTCCACCGGCGTTTCTTCGTCCATGCCGGTCCAGCCCATCACGGTCTTGATTCGGTCGCCGCCGAAGCGTTGCATCAGCTCGTCTTCCAGGGACACGTAGAACTGGGAACTGCCCGGATCGCCCTGGCGTCCGGCCCGGCCCCTCAGCTGGTTGTCGATACGGCGGGCGTCATGGTGCTCGGTGCCCAGCACGTGCAAGCCCCCCAACTCCACAACTCGATCATGCTCCGCCTGCCAGTTGAACCGGTCGGTGTCGGCGCCTCCAAGAACGATGTCGGTGCCACGGCCTGCCATGTTGGTGGAAACGGTAACCGCGCCGAGCCGGCCGGCTTGGGCCACCACCTGGGCTTCGCTTTCGTGATTCTTGGCGTTGAGCACCTGGTGGGTAACGCCCTGCTTCCGCAGGCGTTCGCTGAGGTATTCGGAGGCCTCGATGGAGGTGGTGCCAATCAGCAGCGGCCGTTGCTGTTCGTGCAACTCCGCGATGTCTTCCACGGCCACGTTCCACTTGCCGTCTTCCGTTTGGAACACCAGATCGGAGTGGTCTTCCCGCGTCATTGGCACGTTGGTGGGGACTTCGACGACTTCGAGCCCATAGATCTTGTAGAATTCGTCGGCTTCGGTGGCAGCGGTACCGGTCATACCGGCCAGCTTCCGGTACATCCGGAAATAGTTCTGCAGGGTGATGGTGGCGTAGGTGATGCTTTCCCGCTGTATCTTGATGCCCTCTTTGGCCTCCACCGCTTGATGCAGGCCGTCGGACCACCGGCGGCCGGGTTGCAGGCGGCCGGTGAACTCGTCGACGATGACGACCTCGCCGTTTTGCACCACGTATTCCTTGTCCCGCTGCTTCATCACCTCGGCGGTTAGGGCGTTCTCCATGTAGTGGACCAGGTGAAAATTCTCCGGCTCGTAGAGGTTGGAGGTGTTGGTCCAACGCTCCATTTTGGAGATACCTTCCTGGGTTAGGGAGATAGCCTTGGTGCGGTCATCGATAGTGTAGTCTTCTTCGCCTTCCAGGCGGGGCACCAGTTTGGCGAAACTCTGGTATAGCTGGACCGGCTCCTCGGCAGGCCCACTGATGATTAACGGAGTCCTAGCTTCATCGATGAGGATGTTGTCCACCTCGTCGACGATGGCAAAGTTGAGGTTCCGCTGCACCCGGTGGGATGCCTCCAGAGACATATTGTCCCTCAGGTAGTCGAAGCCGAACTCGTTGTTGGTCCCGTAGGTGACGTCGGCCTCGTAGGCGTCCTTTCGTGAGACCAACTTCAACGACGGCGCCGACCCGGCCCCGCCTGTCTCTTCGGGGTCGAACAGGAAGGCGGCGTCGTGTTGCAAGCAGCCCACGCCGAGGCCCAGGGCGTGATAAATGGGTCCCATCCAGATGGGGTCCCGCCGGGCCAGGTAATCGTTGACCGTCACTACGTGGACGCCTTCACTCGTAAGGGCGTTGGCGTATACCGCCAGGGTCGAAACCAGTGTCTTGCCCTCTCCGGTCTTCATCTCCGCGATCTGGCCCTGGTGCAAGACCATGCCGCCGGTTAGCTGGACGTCGTAGTGGCGCTGGCCCAAGTTACGGCGTGCGGCCTCGCGGACTGCCGCGAAGGTTTCGGGGATCAGGTCCTCCAGGGATTCTCCCCCGGCCAGACGAGACCGGAACTCAGCCGTCTTGTCTCGTAGTTGGCCGTCGCTGAACCCTTGGTATTCGGGCTCCAATGCGTTGACCCGCTCCTTCAGGGGAGCGAGTTTCTTGAGCGCTTTATCGTTGGGGTCACCCAACAGTTTTTGAAGAACAGTTACCATGGGTGTCTGTCCTAGGCTTGTGGGGTGTTACGGATACTATTGAGCCGGGCCACGAAGTCGCGCACGACCTGGCGGTCTACCGGGTATTCAAACTCTTCCATGAAATAGTGGTAAAAGTTGCGGTGAAATTTCTCCGCCGACAGGAAACCGGCGAGGATGCCAGGGTCGTTATATTCATCGACGAGCCTTTGCACCGCTGTTCTCATCGCTTGGTGGTTGTGGCCGGGCCAGCCCCTCTCCATAGCCACTGACAGCAGTGCGTGGGCCGCCGCGCCCCAGAGCTTTTCCGAGCCTTGCAACTGGTCCCCGGCGGCAAACTCGCGGTCAGCCGCTTCCAGAAACTCGTTCGCGGTTGCGATGTGGTCCTGGACTTCCATGGCTTAATTTCCCTCTAACCGGCCAACGCCGGACCGACCGCGCACCGCAGTTGGCCCAAGCTGGTTACATCTGATTCTACCAGCAGTCCCCTTAACTCTTCCAGAATGCGCCAGGGGGCGTCCAAGCCGACAAGGTTGGCGCTGCCGACCTGCACGGCGGAGGCGCCCGCCAAGAGGTATTCCAAGGCGTGTTCCGCGTGGAAGATCCCGCCGACGCCAATGACTGGCACATCCACCGTTCGGGAGGTCTGGTACACCAGGGCCAGGGAGATGGGCCGCAAGCCCTCTCCGGAAAGCCCGCCGGTGACGTTGCCCAGCACCATCCGGCGTGTCGAAGTGTCGATGCGCATGGCGGGAATCGTGTTGCAAATGGTCAGGGCATCGGCGCCGCCGGCGACGGCCGCCTTCGCGATCCGGGTGATGTCCGGCACGTTGGGGGCCAGCTTGGCCAAGACCGGCAGGTCGGTGTTTGCCTTGACGGCCGCCACCGCGTCGTGGGTCAAGGCGGCGCTGTGGCTGAACAACGCGCCGTCATCCACATTGGGGCAGCTCAGGTTCAACTCTATGGCCTGGAAGCCGGGCACTCCTTGGGCGATACCGGCCATTTCGGCGAACTGGCCCACGCTGTCGGCCGCGAAGCTGAGCAACACGGTGGCATTCCATCCGGCCCATTCTGGGGCCAGGTCGCTCATGGCCGCGTCAATGCCGGGGTTCGTCAACCCGATGGAATTCAAGAACAGCCGGTCCCCGTCTCCCCAAGCCTTCCGGTACGACTCCGGGTACCATCTGGGCTCCGGGTTTCCCTCGCGGGGGTTACGGGTAACCGTCTTGGGTATGACGGCGCCGAGGGCGGCGAGATCCATGGCGGCAGTCATGCCACGGCCGTACCCGTCGTAGCCAAAGGTGCCCGATGCGATCATCACCGGGTTTTTCAGCCGGAGATGGCGGGGATTGCCGGGGGCCAGGTCAACCGAGAGGTCTAGACCTGGCCCGTCGATTACTCTGTCCGAGGTGGCGGCCCTATTTGGGCTCCTCGTCGGCACCGGGTCCCACCCCCTCCTTGTCCTCCGCAGGATTGTCCGCCGGGCTATCCGTGTTGTCCGATATATCTCCGGACAGGCCGTTGCTGTCGTCCGGGGGCAGCCCATCGGTTGCTAACTCGGAAGCCTGGGCGAGCCCCAGGGCGCCGGTCTCTTCTACCTCATCGTCGTCCTCGTCATCGTCGTCCTCGTCGTCGGGGACGTCATCCTCATCTTCGAGCGCTTCGTCAGGCACGCCTTCCTTGGCGAACGGGCGGGGTAGGGCTCCGGCTCCTCCGTCGCCATTGTCCGCTGCAAGGGCGAAGAATTCGGTATCCACCGCTCCGTCGTCAACTCCAACTCCGAAGGGATTGGCCTCGGCGACACCCAGCCAACCGCCGGGGGCCACTGCGGCCATCTCCGGCAGGACCGTTGGATTGAGGAGCTCCTGCATCCCGGGGATATCCACCTGGGCCGGGATCAGCCGTCCGATGATGACGTTCTCTTTCAGACCCAGCAGCCAGTCCTGAGCCCCGCTCACCGCCGCCTGTGTCAGCACCCGGGTTGTTTCCTGGAAGGAGGCCGCAGAGAGGAAGCTGTCGGTCAGAAGGGAAGCCCGGGTTACGCCCAGCAGCACCGGTTTGGCTGTTGCCGGCTCACCGCCCTCCGCCAGCACCTTGGCGTTCTCGTTCTGGAAGGCGTACTTGTCCACCATCTGACCGGGGATGAAATCCGAGTCTCCGGTGGACTCCACTTGCACCCGCCGGAGCATTTGCCGGAGGATGACCTCGATGTGCTTGTCATGGATGGCCACGCCCTGGGACTGGTAGACCTGTTGCACCTGGTCCACCAGGTAGACCTGCAAGTCGTCTTTGCCCCGGATGTGAAGGATGTCATGGGGGTTCAGCGGCCCGTTGATCAGCGCGTCGCCCGCCTTCACCGTATCGCCGTCGCCAACCAGCATGTACGCGGACGCGGGGATGATGTGCTCCCGCGCTTCAACGTCTTCCCAGACCACGGAGACGCAGCCCGGCGTTATCTCGATTTTGCCGCCCACGTTGGCGACTATCTGGGTTGGGGCCGGCAGGTCCTCTACAGGCTCAGCTTCGTCCGGCGTGCCCCCCGGGAGGGACAACTGGACGCTGGCCAACACCATGCCCGGCTCCACCGCCTCGCCGTCGTCCACCATCAGGTCGGCGTTGGGGGGGACCGGGTAGTCTTCCCGGAATTCCTCCCGGCTGACCAGCCTCAGTCGGCGGCCTTCGTCGTCGTGGGAGAGCTCAACTTGCCCGTCGATGTCGGCCAGGATGGCGGCGCCCTTGGGCACCCGGGCTTCGAACAGCTCCTCAACCCGTGGGAGGCCGCTGGTGATATCGAGGCCGGCGACCCCTCCGGTGTGGAAGGTGCGCATGGTCAACTGGGTCCCGGGTTCGCCAATGCTCTGGGCGGCGATGATACCGACGGCCTGGCCTTTTGCCACGATCAAGCCGGTGGCGGGCAGGCGGCCGTAACACCGCTGGCATACCCCGCGGTGAGCTTCGCATGTCATAGGCGAGCGAACGGAGATCTCGGTTACTCCGGCCTGCATAATCCGGCGGGCCATTCCTTCGTCGATCAAGTCGTTCCGGTCCACCAGGATTTCACCTGTCTCCGGGTGAGGCACCGGCGCGGCGGCCAACCGGCCCAGGATCCGCTCCGGCAACGAAGCGCCGGTGGTGTCGTCGGGCCGGCGGGGCACCCAGTAGGCGTCGAAGGTGCCGCAATCTTCTTCCAGTATGATTACTTCCTGGGCGATGTCGATGAGACGGCGGGTCAGATAACCGCTGTCCGCGGTCCGCAGCGCCGTGTCTGCCAACCCTTTGCGGGCGCCGTGGGTGGAGATGAAATACTCCAGTGCGGTCAGGCCCTCGCGGAAACTGGACTTGATGGGCAGGTCAATGATCCGCCCCTTGGGGTTGCTCATGAGGCCGCGCATTCCGGCCATTTGCTTGATCTGGGAGATGTTGCCTTTGGCCCCGGAAACGGCCATTACCGCGATGCCGCCGAAGTTGGGCAGCTCTTCCTCCACCAATTCGGTGGTCTGGTCCGAAGCCCAGGTCCAGGCGTCGACTGTCTTTGCGTAACGCTCCTCCTCCGAGATCAATCCCGAGAGGAATTGCTCATCGTAATCGTCCACCATGCTGGTGGCCTGGGTGAGTATCTCCGGTTTCCGGTCCGACACCTGGATGTCGTTGATGGCAATGGTAATGCCCGACGAGGTGGCGTAGTGGAACCCCAGGTCCTTGACCTCGTCCAGCACCCACGCCGTCTCGTCGTTGCTGAGGTTTCGATAAAGGTCTGCGGTAAGGTCCTTCAGAGCGCCCCGGTCCATAAGCTTGTTCTGGAAACCGATGCGTTCGGGAAGAATTTCGTTAAAGATGAGCCGGCCCAGCGTGGTGTCCACCCACTCTTCGGTGCAGTTGCGCACTTCCCGCACGGTGATGGGAGCGTGCAGGTCTATGAGGTTCGAGGCGTGGGCGATGCGGGCTTCGTCGAAATCGTTGAACCGGCGGCCCGCGCCGCTGCTGTCCTTCCGAAGGTCGGTCAGATAATAGCAGCCCATCACCATGTCCAGTGTGGGCGCCACCAAGGGGTCTCCGGAAGCCGGGGACAGCATATTGTGGGTGCTGAGCATGGCCTCCTTGGCCTCAAGCACCGCCATCCGGGACAGCGGGACGTGGACCGCCATCTGGTCGCCGTCGAAGTCTGCGTTGAAGGCGGAGCACACCAGCGGGTGAATCTGAATGGCGTTGCCCTCTATCAGCACCGGCATGAATGCCTGGATGCCCAACCGGTGCAGGGTCGGCGCCCGGTTGAGCAACACCGGCCGGTCCTTGATAACGTCTTCCAGTATGTCCCACACTTCGCCGCGGGCGCGTTCCACCATGCGCTTGGCGTTCTTGATGTTGGGAGCGATGCCCAGAATAACCAGCCGATGCATCACGAAGGGCTTGAAGAGCTCCAGGGCCATCCGGCGGGGCAGGCCGCATTCGTGCATTTTCAACTCCGGCCCGACCACGATGACAGACCGTCCGCTGTAATCGACCCGCTTGCCCAGGAGGTTCTGCCGGAACCGGCCCTGTTTGCCCCGGAGCAGGTCGGACAACGACTTGAGCTTGTGGTTGTGGCTGCCCTGAATGGGCCTTCCCCGGCGGCCGTTATCGATGAGGGCGTCCACTGCCTCTTGAAGCATCCGCTTTTCGTTCCGGATGATGATCTCCGGAGCGCCCAGGGACATGAGCCGCTTGAGGCGGTTGTTGCGGTTGATCACCCGCCGGTAGAGGTCGTTGAGGTCGCTGGTGGCGAAGCGGCCGCCGTCGAGTTGCACCATGGGCCGCAACTCGGGCGGGAGCACCGGCATTACCGAGAGGATCATGTCCTCCACCCGGTTCCCGCTGTTGCGGAAGGATTCAACGACACGCAGACGCTTGATCGCCTTCTTGCGGCGCTGCCCGGAGGTGGACTGCATTTCGGTGACCAGTTGGTCACGAAGGGCCCCCAGGTCGACGGTCCTCAGGATGGCCAGAATCGCCTCGGCGCCCATGCCGGCTTCGAAGACGTCGCCGTAGTGCTCCCTGAACTCCCGGTAGCGGGACTCGGCGATTAGCTTGTGGATTCTCAGGTCTTCCAGTTCGTCCACCGCCATCTTGTAGGTCTCTTCGAGCTGGCCTTCCTCGGTGGACAATTGGCTGTTGACGGTGTCTATTTCCGCTTGGAGGACGATGAGGTCCGCGCCGGACGGCGCCACGCTTTCAGCGTCTTCCGGCTGGCTGCTGGCGGCGACGGTTGCTTCTTCCAATCTGGTGTTAAGGGAGGCCAGCTTTTCTTCGGCCTGCCGGCGGCGTTTCTCCGCCTCCAGTTCGAACTTGACCCGTTCGGCGTCGATGGCGTCCTGCCGGGCGTCCTCATCCACGGAGACGATGATGTGCTGGGCGAAGTAAAGGACCCGCTCCAGGTTGCGGGGAGAAAGGTCTAACAGCAGGCCCAGCCGGCTGGGAGTCGTTTTGCTGAACCAGATGTGGGCGACGGGCGCCGCCAACCGGATGTGGCCCATGCGCTCCCGCCGTACCTTGGCGCGGGTCACCTCGACCCCGCACCGGTCGCAGATGACGCCCCGGTACCGGATGCGCTTGTACTTGCCGCAGAAGCACTCCCAGTCCTTGGTCGGGCCGAAGAGGCGTTCGCAGAACAGCCCGTCCTTTTCCGGGCGGAGGGTCCGGTAGTTGATCGTTTCCGGTTTGGTTACTTCCCCGTGAGACCAGTTGAGAATCTGCTCCGGGGAGGCGATGGAAATCCGGATTGCGTTGAAATTGGTACCCGACGTTTCCGTCCTATCTGCCATCCTGACCATTAAATCGCCTCCAGCGGCTGAAATAGCTCGGTATCCCCAGAGATTCCCTGGGTCAAGGGCGGCCGGTTCTCCTCGTTGAGCAACTGAACGGCCAAGCCAAGGCTCTGCAACTCCTTCAACAAAACATTGAATGATTCGGGCACGCCGGGCTGGCCAATGGGCTCGCCCTTGACAATGGCTTCGTAGGTCTTCACCCGGCCGGCCACGTCATCGGACTTGACGGTAAGCACCTCCTGCAGATTGTAGGCCGCGCTGTACGCTTCCAGGGCCCAGACTTCCATCTCGCCGAACCGTTGGCCGCCGAACTGGGCTTTTCCGCCCAGGGGCTGCTGGGTGATCATCGAGTACGGTCCGGTGGAACGGGCGTGAATCTTGTCCTCCACCAAGTGGATGAGCTTGAGAATGTAGATGCTGCCGACGGTCACCAGTTGGTCGAAGGTTTCACCGCTCCTTCCGTCGTAAAGCTCGAACTTGCCGAAGGTCGGCGGAGCGATCCGCTGCTCCCGGTGCACCACGAGGGCCAGCTTGTAAAGCTGTTCCAGGTCCATACCGGCCGTATCCTGTCCGGCCTCCTCGGTGAGCCACATTCGGAGACAGGCTTCCTGGGCCAGTCCAATCTTGTCTTGGTCGAAGACGTCCACCGGGTTGTATCCACGTTCGGTGAGCCACTCGTCGACCCTTGAATAGTCGACGTTGGGCGGGCCTTCGCCGTTGGTGACACTGGAAGCCCCGGCCTTCTCGGCGAACCACACCCTGGCCAGGGCGTCTTCCACGGCCGCGTCCCGAGCGCCGTCGAACACCGGGGTGTTGGCCCGGAAATTCAAGCCGCGGGCGGCCCACCCCAAGTGGGTTTCCAGGACCTGCCCCAAGTTCATGCGGGAGGGCACGCCGATGGGGTTGAGAATGATGTCTACGGGCGTGCCGTCGGCCAGATAGGGCATATCCTCTTCCGGCAGTATCCGCGCCACCACGCCCTTGTTGCCGTGGCGGCCGGCCATCTTGTCGCCCACCGATATCTTCCGGGTCTGCGCGATCCAGACACGGACGGCTTCGTTGACGCCGGGGGAGAGGTCGTCCCGGTTCTCCCGGTTCAGGACCTTCACGTCGATGACTTTGCCCCGCTCGCCGTGAGGAACGCGAAGGGAGGTGTCCTTAACGTCGCGGGACTTCTCGCCGAAGATGGCCCGCAGCAGCTTCTCCTCGGCGGTCAACTCGGTCTCGCCCTTGGGGGTGACCTTGCCTACCAGGATGTCTCCGGGTCCAACGTCGGCGCCGACGCGGATGATCCCCCGCTCGTCCAGGTCCCGGAGGCTGATTTCGCCCACGTTGGGGATGTCCCGGGTGATCTCCTCGGGTCCCAGCTTGGTCTCCCGGGCCTCCATCTCGTGCTTTTCAATGTGGATGGAGGTGAAGTAGTCGTCCCGGTAAAGGCGTTCGCTGACGATGATGGCGTCTTCGTAGTTGTAGCCTTCCCACGACATGAAGGCCACCAACACGTTCTGGCCCAAGGCCAGTTCGCCGTTGTTGGTGGAGGAACTGTCGGCCAGCACCGTACCCACCTCCACCACGTCGCCCTTGGTGGCGATGGGGCGTTGGTCGAAGCAGGTGCCTTGATTGGTCCGGGAGAACTTGATGAGCGGGTGGGGGTGGCCCACGCCCTCCTCGTCGGTGATAGTGATGTCCCGGCCGTTCACCGAGGTGACCACCCCGGCGGCGCTGGCGGTCACCAATTGGCCGCTGTCGCGGGCCACCCGGCCCTCGATCCCGGTGCCCACGGTGGGCGCCTGGGGCCGTAGCAACGGGACGGCCTGGCGCTGCATGTTGGAACCCATCAAGGCCCGGTTGGCGTCGTCGTGCTCCAGGAACGGTATCAACGCCGCCGACACGCTCATGATCTGCATCGGCGAAACGTCCATGAACTCGATGAGGTTCGGCGGCTCCTGGGTGTAATGGTCACCAGCCCGGATCTCAACTTTTTCTTCCATGAACTGGTTGAGGTCGTCGAGCTTGGCGTTGGCTTGGGCTATTCTGAAGTCCTCTTCCTGGTCGGCCGAAAGATAGATTACGTCATAGGCGCCGGAGGCTACGAATGGTTGGACCTTGATCATGGCGCCGTCGGGCAGCCGCCCGATGGCGTTGATCTTGTTGGCGCCAATGGCGCGTCCACGGCCCACGATGGTCCCGCCGGCGGTGTCCATCACCGCCTCGGTGACGGTGCGCCCCTTGAGGTCAGGGGAGTCCTTGGGCAACTCGTGCAATACCCGCCGGTAGGGCGATTCGATGAACCCGTACGGGTTCACCCTGGCGTAGGAGGCCAGGGTGCTGAGCAGTCCGATGTTGGGCCCTTCCGGGGTTTCTATGGGGCAGATACGGCCGTAGTGGGAAAAGTGAACGTCCCGGACGTCGAACCCGGCCCGTTCGCGGGAAAGGCCGCCGGGGCCCAGTGCGGAAAGGCGCCGCTTGTGGGTCAACTCCGCCAGCGGATTGGTCTGGTCCATGAATTGGGAAAGCTGAGAGCCGCCGAAGAACTCGCGTACCGCGGCGACCACCGGGCGGATGTTGACCAGCCCCTGGGGAGCCGCGGTTTCCGGGTCAACCAGCGTCATCTTTTCTTTGACCATTCGCTCCATGCGGAGCAAGCCGACCCGGACCTGGTTCTGCACCAACTCTCCTACGGCCCGGACCCGCCGGTTGCCCAAATGGTCGATGTCATCAGGGCGGCCGTCTCCCTGGTTGATGCGGATCATAGTGCGGATCACCTGTACCACGTCTTCCAGGGTCAGGGTCATCAGTTCGGCATTTGCGGGCATCCCCAGCCGGCGGTTCAGCTTGTACCGGCCCACGCGGCCCAGATCGTAACGGCGGGCGCTGAAGAACAGGTTTCGGATCAGGGTGCGCGAGTTCTCCAGGCTGGGAGGTTCACCGGGACGCAGCCGCCGGTAGAACTCCACCTGGGCGGCGGCAATCCGGCGGGCCGCCTCGCCGTTGTACTCATCGTCGGGGTGCAGCCATTCCCAGAGGGACTTGAGGTCGTCCTCTTTGAAGGAGATCTCTTTGGTTTCGATGACCGAGTCGCGTTCCAGGGTCGACTGCATGTACTTGTGATTTTCGTCGGTGTCGATGTCGCTGAACATGGAGAGCATGACTTCATCGTCGGCCACGCCCAACGCCCGCAGGAAGGTGCTGGCCGAGACCTTGCGCTTGCGGTCGACCTTAACCGAGAGCACGTCCTTGCTGCTGGTCTCGAACTCCAGCCAGGCCCCCCGCGAGGGGATCAGCTTGGCGAAGCACAGGTTCCGGTTGCTGGCCGTGTTCCGCTCGTAGACGAAATAGATACCCGGCGAGCGCACCAGTTGGCTCACAACCACCCGTTCGGCGCCATTAATAATGAACGTGCCGTTGTGGGTCATCATGGGAATATCTCCCATGAATATTTCTTGCTCTTTGATTTCGCCTGTCTCTTTCATTACCAGTCGGGTCTTGACGTAGAGAGGCTGGGCGAAAGTGATTTCGCGCTCCTTGCTATCCTGGGGCGAATACTTGGGGTCCCGGAAGTAGTGTCCCTGGAAGTGGAGGTCGTATTTCTTACCGGTGTAATCCGCTATGGGCGATATTTCCTGATATACTTCCGCGAGCCCGTCGTTCTTCAACCAGTCGTAGGACTGGATCTGGCTCTGGATGAGGTTCGGGACGTCGAGCACCTGTGGGATACGTGAGTAAGACCTGACATCAGGCAACTGCGTAGAACGCCCAATATGAGCAAGAGACGAAGCCATTAACCCTTCTCCTTAACGTGGGTGGGTACGGCAAGCCAAATGGCCGCAATCCGGAAGGCGCAAGTGGTCGAAAAAGTATTCCGGGGGTGAATTCTGGCGGTCGGCGGTGGTGAAGTCGTCTTCTGAGACATACGCCGGTAAACCTCTAGTGTATATGAATCTTCGACGTTGTCAAGGCTGATGTCAGTCTTTTCCAAGGCCTTTTCCCTGAAGCCCGACAACGTAATTGTAGGCGGCCGCGAGTTCCACTACGCTTGGGTGATCGTGGCCGTTGCCGCCGTGATGCGGTTGGCCAGTTCCTCTTTCCGGTCTTCCTCCAGTATCCTGATTCCCCGTTTGGTCGATTCCTTTGGTTGGAGCTACGGGGCAGTCGGCTTCGGATTCGCCCTTCAGTGGATCGTTTCCGGACTGCTGGGCCCGTCGGCCGGCTGGCTGGGCGACCGGCACGGCGTCCGCACGGCGATGACGCTGGGCGCGGTCCTGTTCGTGGTGGGCATGGTGCTCACCGGCATGATGAACAGCTTGTGGCAGTTCTACCTGTTCTTCGGCGTCATCTTAAGCGCTTCCATGGGCCTGTTCCAGGTGCCGTTGACGGCGGCGGTAACCCTCTGGTTCCGCAGGCATCTGGGTACCGGAATGGGCCTGCTGCAATCGGCGCAGGGCGTCGGGCCATTGGTGGCAGTGCCCGTCATGTTGTGGATCATCGATCTGTTCGGCGGCGGCATCGAAGGAGTGCGGGCGGCCTTCTGGGTGCCGGGCATCTTCGGCGGAGTTATCCTCTTGCTCTTGGTGCGGTTCTTCTACAACGAGCCCGCCCAAGTCGGTCTCCGCCCCTTGGGAGCGTCTGGAGACGAGCCCATAAGGGAGATGCAGAAGGGCGAGATCGCCAAGGTCCGGACCAGGGTGTTCCTCAAGCAGGCCCAGCGCACCGGTGCTTTCTGGAACCTCATCGGCATTCATTTCTGGGGTTGCGCCGGCCACGCCATCGTCTTGGTCTACCTGGTGGCAATCGCAGAGACCGAGGGAGTATCCAAGGGCCTGGCTGCCGGGGCCTTTGTTACCCTCTCCGTGGTGAGCACCATAACCCGGTTCGTGGTTCCCGTGGCATCCGACCGGATGGGCAGCAAGGGGGCTATGGGAGTGTGCTTTTTCCTGCAGACCGTCCCCATCGTCCTTTTGTTCGTTGCCCACGACCCTTGGCACTTCTACCTGTTTGCCGTCCTTTTCGGCATCGGGTTCGGCGGCGAGATGAGCGCATTCCCAATCATCAACCGCCAGTACTACGGCGGCGCGCCTATCGGGACCACCTACGGCTGGCAGATGATGGGCGCCGGTTTCGGCATGGCAGCCGGGGCGCTGGTCGGCGGGCAACTCAGGGACTTGACCGGCAACTTCGACGCCACCATGGCCCTGTCTTTGATCCTCAGCCTGATCGGCGTCGTTTCGATAATCGCGTTGCCGTCCACCAAGCACGAACTGCTTCCCGACTGGGAGAAGGGCCTGCCCACCTAAGCCCAGCCCGGCCGCTGGCCCCGGCGCCGCCGATTGATTCGCCGCGCCGGTGCCTATCACCAGCCCATATGCTAAACTCCGGTATCGATTCCAAAGGCAGGTCGCCGGTTAATCTTGTTGTCTGGAGGTCCTTATATGCTGGACTTAATTATCCGCGGCGGACAGGTTGTCACACCCATGGGCGTAGGTGAGTGGGACGTTGCCGTCCAAGGAGAAAGGATCGCGGCGGTGGCCGCCCCCGGCGCCTTGGGCGATGAGGCGGGCCGTATTGTCGACGCCACGGGCAAGATAGTGGTCCCGGGCGGCATCGAGCCCCACGCCCATATCTCCGCGCCGATTATGGGGCACGGCGACCTCAAGACCGCCCCTCCGGAACAGGTGAGCCGGGCCGCCCTGTTCGGCGGCACCACGACTATTCTGGACTTCGCCATCCAGTACCCTGGGATCGACATACCCCAGGCGGTGCAGGAGCGCACCGCTGTCTGGCAGGGCAACTCCTACGCCGACTACTCCCATCACCTGATGATGCTCGGCGCCATACCGCGGGAAGTCATCGGTTCCCTTCATGAGGCGGTGGAAGACGGTTTCCCCTCCGTAAAGATTTTCACCACCAACATCCGGCCCCCCGCCACCACCGGCGAGCCCAGGATGGTGGGCACCGGTCATCTCCACGACCTGATGGAGGAGATCCAACGCTTGAACGCTATGCTCCTGGTCCACGCCGAGGACGACGACATGGTCCAACACATGTACCGGAAGCTCACCAGCGAGGAACGGACCGAGTGGACCAACATGTCCCTGGTCCACAGCGCCGAGTCCGAGGACGTGTCCTTCCGGCGTGTCCTACGGGTAGCCGAATGGACCGGCGCCCCGGTCTACTTCGTCCACGTCAGCGCGCTGCACGGAGTGAATGCCATCGCCGAAGCCCGGGCCAACGGCCGGCCGGTCTACGGCGAGACCCTGCACAACTATTGCTGCTTCAACGAAGAGGACTACAAAGAAGAAAACGGGATGAAATACCACACCTACCCGTCGCTCAAATCGGAAAAGGACCGGTTGTCCCTGTGGGACGGCATCGTCAACGGAGGCCTGCAGACCATGGCCACCGACGAGTACTGCACCTCTTGGGAGACCAAGATTTCCGGCCGGACTATCTCTGACGTCACCGGCGGCCACAACGGGGCCGAAGCTCGCATGGGCATCACCTACAGCGAGGCAGTGTCCAAGCAGGGGATGAGTCTCCAACGGTTCGTCGACGTCACCTCCGCCAACGCCGCCAAGATCATGGGGCTCTATCCCAGGAAGGGCGTCCTGGCGCCGGGCAGCGACGCCGATATCTGCCTCATAGACCCCGGCATCAAGCGGAAGCTGACGTCGGATGATTTCCACATCTCCGACTACAGCATCTGGGACGGGTTCGACATTGAAGGGTGGCCGGTCACGACCATACTGCGCGGCAAGGTGGTGGTGGAGGCTGGCGACTTCAGCGCGGCCCCCGGCGGCGGACAGTTCCTGCGCCGCAAAATAGACCCCGCCGTCGCCAACCGCCCCGCCTGCTAGGGAACCTCTGAACAAGTTATGGTCCAAGTTATGGTCACTGAGGCGAAAGCCGAAATCTCGGAGGAGAGCTTAACGGTATTAGCTATCAAATGAGCGCCGACGCCCCCATCCTAACCTTCCTCCATCGGGGGGAAGGGACTTGTGAGCGCGGCACCCCCATCCTAACCTTGCCCCATCGGAGGGAAGGGACTTGTGAGGGCCGGCGCCCCCATCCTAACCTTCCCCCATCGGGGGGGAGGGACTTGTGAGGGCCGGCGCCCCCATCCTAACCTTCCCCCATCGGGGGGAAGGACTTGTTCAGATGTTCCCTGGCTTGTTCTCTGTGTTATCTACGCTAAAAAGGAAATGACATGGCGCGAATCAAGCTGGTGCCAAGGGAGCAGCTTACCCCGGGGTTGCGGAAGATTGCCGATGAAGCCGCGGCCCACAAGCTCAACCCGCGCATCTTCCAGGCCGCAGGGAACCTGCCCGAGGTATACGAAGCGTTCTGGGCGTTCTACGGGCCGCTGAAATTGGGAGGTCTGCTCCCGGCGCGGCTGAAGGAGTTGGTCCGTCTCAAGATAGCCGAGCTGAACGAGTGCGCCACTTGAAAGCTGGGACGCGCTGCGCCGGCGGTGCAGCAGGGAATGACCGAGGAAATGGTGGCGTCCCTGCCCCATTTCGAAGACACCGGCCTGCCTTACCGGGAAAAGCTGGCCATCCGCTTCGCCGAACGTATGGCAACGGACCACCGGAACGTGGACGACGAGTTCTTCCGGGAGTTGCGCCGGGAGTTTAGCGACCCTGAAATCTTCGAGTTGGGAATGATCACCGGACAGTTCATCGGCTACGGGCGGCTGCTGGCCATGCTGGACCTCGAAGACCCCACCGAACCCGCCGACTAATGGAGGACGTGATGACCACCTCCGGACACAGCACCGAGGCTAAACGGGAACGGTTGCGGGCGATGATCCCGCAGGGCGCCGCTGACGCGGCCACCGGCGGCGTCGACCACATCGCCGTTTTCGCCAAGGACCTGGAGCAGACTGCCCGCTTTTACAGCAACATAATGGGCATGCCGGTTACCCGGGTCACTGCCAACCGGGCTGTGGCCGAGTCGACCCACATGAACGTGGCAATCGGCAATGGAATGACCCTGGCCTTCTTCGACTTCCCGGACGTGCCCCGGCTACAGCGCCGCGCCGCGCCGCGCCGCGGAGGGCGTCGGCAACGTGATGCACATCGCCATGCCCATCTCTCGGGACCGTTTCGAGGAGGTCAAGACCCGGCTGAACGACAGCCGGGTCAAATATCAGGAAGTGGGCCACTCCCTCTATTTGAAGAACCCCAACGGGCTCGGTATCGAGTTGATGCCGCGCTAGCGCCCTCGGGGAGGCTTTAGCCTATGACCCCGTGGCGTTCCAGGATGCGGGCCAGTTCGGCGACTCCCTCGTAATTGTCCTCGGCGGTGGGGTGGCCGAAGCAGAGGCGCATTGAGTTGGCGCCCCGGCCCTCGGGCGAGAACAGCGTTCCGTTGTAATAACCGACTCCTTCCTGGAAAGCCTGCTCCTGCACCCCCTCCAGGTCCGCGCCTTCCGGCAGCGTCAACCACACGTAGAGGCCGCCTTCGGGGCGCGTCCACGTCGCGGCGTCACCGAAGTTCTCCCCCAATGATGCCAGCATGGCGTCGCGCTTGGTCTGCAGCGACTCGTTCTGCTCCCGGACGTGCTCCTCTATGCCGCCGCTCTTCATGTATTCGGCGATGGTCAACGCGGCGAAATGGTTTGCCGCGCCGCCCATCTTGAAGGCCCAGGCGCGGCTGACGACCTCGGGAGGCGCCACCAGGTACCCCATGCGCATCCCCGGCGCGATGGTCTTGGAGAAGGAACCCACGTAGATAACCTGGCCGGTGTCGTCGAGCGAGTGGAAGGAGTCGACGTCTTCCCCCTCGAAGCGCAGGTCGATGTAGCAATCGTCCTCGAACACCGGAACGCCGTGGCGGCGGGTGATTTCCAGCACCTTCTTGCGCCGCTCCAGGGTCATGGTCCAACCCAGGGGGTTCTGGAAGGTCGGAATCGTGTAGAGGTACTTAACCCGCTTTCCCTCCCCCTTCAGCCGTTCGATGGTTGAGTCGAGGACCTCGGGCACGATGCCGTCTTGGTCGCACGAAACGCCCACGACGTTAGCCTGGTAGCGGCGCAACGAACGCAGCGTGCCCAGGTAGAGAAACTCCTCCGTCAGCACCGTGTCGCCGGGTTCGGTGAGGGTCTGGATGACCATTGAAATGGCCTCGCCCGATCCCCCGGTCAGCACCAGCCCGTCGGCGTCGACCTTCATATTGCGGTCGCGGTTGAGCTTCTCGGCCACCAGCCGGCGCAGCTCTGGATACCCGGCCGGGTCGGTATAGTAGGCCAAGTCCCGCCCCTCGCGAGCCAGCACGCTCCTGACGGAGTCGGCCAGTCCGTCCAGGGGCAGGGTATCGGGGTTGGGGTAGGCCACGGCGAAGTCGTACCTGGCGTGGCGGGTCTTGCCGGGTGGGTTCTCCGGGACCCCGGCGGCGAATAGACCCTCGTAGCTGAACTTGTCGGGCATGGTGGCGGCCCTCCTTTGGGGCTAAATAGGTGGTGGATACCGGACGGGGATTTTGTTGGTATCGATGAAGACATCGATCGCGTAGGCTCCGACCCACGGATGTAACATATACCCGCTGGTGGCCGGTTGCCGCACCCCCAAGAATACTTCTTGGAGACGAATGGCAGCCTCCCACTCCTCTGTGGTTTTAGGCCCGATCATCTCCTCATCCCCGAGCAAGAAGACGTTAACCAGATAGGCGTTCAGGCCGTTCAGTTCGCGCAGCCAATAGAGGTGCGCCAAGCGGTTGGCGTATTGATAGAAGGAGGTGGACCAGTCCGCCGGAGCCCTTGACTTCAGAAAGGACTTGATTTCCTCTAAGCTTTCCTGAATCAGCCGCACCGCCGGCTCCCCTCTCGCCTGGCTTGGAGCCGTGACCATCTCAGAGATATGGGCCTTCGCTTCCACGAGCAGAATCTGTCCTTTGTCGGTTACGGCAAGTCCATCCCATTGAGGACCGAACCTTGGCCAGAAATCGGCCAGAGGACGGCGGAGTTCGAGAGTCTGCGCGGGAGTTTGCGCGGGAGTCTGCGTTAGATACCGGGAGCTTGCCAACCGGTCGACGAACTCTTGGTCCCGGTACTCGGCGTAGTGGTCGCTGAGCAGTGGCGAGCGCCAGTCGATGTCGTGTGGGGATTCGGCCAATCGGTCGCAAATGGCCTCATTGAGCAGTCCCGGACGACAGTTGACCAGAACCTGCAGCCAGCGTCGGCTTCCCCGGTTGGCTGCGGCAGGGTCGGATACGTTACGAGTCATTCATACATCTTTGGCAAAGCATCTTTGACTCAATAGCACGTCCGCAACCATAATGTCAATTGGACGAGGCAAATAGAATAGAAAGAGGCTGCATGGCAACCGGACAAAAGATGACAGTCGCGGACCACGCCCGCGCCGCCCTGGAGTTATTGGAGCACTCCGATCAGGAGTTCGTTAAAGGCGACGAAAAGCAGGGCTCCGAGAAGTTATGGGGCTCCGCTGCCCATTCCGTTATGGCCATAGCCATGCAGCGCGGCTGGAGGTACAGCAAACACAACGCCAAGGTGGCGGCAGTCAACCGCCTTGCCGAGGAATACGGCGAACCCGCTCTGGTGTCGAACTTTTTTGCGGCCGAACAGTTCCACTCCAATTTCTACCATGAACACATGGAGGACGACGTCATTGAACGGGGACGGCCGATAATCGCCCAGTTCGTCCATCGCATCCTGGAGATATTGGAGCAGGAAGCGGCGAGCGGAGTCACCTAGGGAACATCTGGACAAGTCCCTTCCGCCACCGGCGGCTGCCCCGGTTGGCTGCGGCAGGGTCGGATACTGTACGGGTCATTCGTGCATCTCTGCTGTTGTCTCAAAGGGCCTTTGACTCAATAGCACGACCACGATCATAATGTCAATCGAAGGGTCGGCCGGTCGCCAGAGATAAAGATCGAGGATTAATGACAACGAGACGAAAGATGACGGTAGCAGACCACGTCGGCACCGCCACAATTTTTCTGGAGCACTCGGAGCAGCAGTTCGCCAGCGGCGACAATTTGCAAGGCTCCGATAAGCTGTGGGGCGCAATATCTCACTCCGTCATGGCTGTGGCCATGCAAAGGGGTTGGAATTTCAGCAAGCACAACGCTAGGGTCGCGGCCGTAAATAGACTGGCCCAGGAATATGAACAACCCTTGTTACAATCAGACTTTTCCGTCGGCGAGAAATTTCACGCCAACTTCTACCACGACTTTATGGAAGACGATGAGATCGCTCGGGACCGCCCGATAGTAGCGCGCTTCGTCCGCCGGATACTCGAAATTGTGGCTGCGGAGGCGCCGGACGACACCGATCAGTAATACTGGGAGAACACCGGCTCTTCGCGGGTGATGATTTCCAAAACCACCGGCTGGCCGCCTGCCGCGATTTCTTGGGCCCGGGCCAGCGCCGGCGCGATGTCGCCGGGTTGAGTTATGGTCTCGGCGTGGCAGCCCAGGCTGTCGGCCATCTTGGTGTAGTCGCCGGTCAGGAACTTGGAGCCGTACTTCTCCACCGCAATCGGGATGTTCTTCTCGTAGCCGCCCATGGCCCCGTTGTTGACGATTACCGTGATGGTGCCGATGCGGTTGCGGGAGGCGGTCTCGAAGTCGGTTCCGCACATACCCACTGCGGTGTCGCCCATCAGGTTCACCACGGTCTTTTCCGGAGCGGCCAGCTTGGCCCCCAAGGCGTACCCCAGACCCGCCCCCAACTGGGTGGAGTTCCCCCAGCCGATGTACCCGCGAGGGGTGGTGGCCTCGTAGAATGGGACGATCTGGTCGCGTGGGTTGCCCGAGTCGTGGGTGACGATGCTGTTGGCTTTGTCCAGCCCGTTGTTCAGCTCCCACACGACGCGGTACGGGCTGATGGGAATATCGTCCGAGGTGAGGCGCGGCATCCATTCGGCCAGCCATTCCCGCTTGATACCCGCGATTTCGGACGACACCGAGGCGTCGCCCCGCCGGCCATTGCCGCCCAGGGCCTCCTTGACCTCGTCGATCAACTGGCGAAGCACCAGCTTGGCGTCCCCCAAGAGCATGTCTTCCAGCCCGTACTCGGCGTTCAGGTCCTTGTCGTTGATGGTGGACTGAATGATGGCCTTGCCCCGAGGCACCGGCGCCGATGCCAGGGTCTTCTGGAAGCTCGTGCCTATACCGAACACCAGATCGGACCTCCGCAGGAACTCGCCGACGGCCTTGGTGCCGGTGTTGCCGCCGGTGCCCAGCGACAGCGGATGGTCTTCGGGAAAGCCGCTCTTGCCTAGGGTGGTCGTCATTACCGGCGCGTTGAGCAACTCGGCCAACTCGATCAGCTCCGGCGTGGCCTCGGCGTACAGAACGCCTTGACCGGCGTATATGACTGGACGGCCGGCCTCCATAAGGCGGCGGGCCACCCGCACGGCGTCAACGGGGTCGGCGGCGGTGCGGCGCTTGGTGATGGGCGAGTAGAAGAACTCTGACTCGTCGATCTCTCCGTTCATTACGTCTATGGGCGTTTCCAGGACGACGGGGCCGGGGACGCCGGCGCGGAGCTGGGTGTAGGCCCGGCGCAGCATCTCCGGGATGCGGGCCGGGGAATTGATCATTCCGGCCCACTTGGCAACCCCGGCATAGTTGCGGCTGGCCGAGAACTCGGAAGGCATCGTGCTGCGGCCGGAGCCCTCATGGCCGGGCAGCATCAGAATGGGGACGGAATCGGCGTAGGCCTGGGCCACTCCAGGGAAGGCGTTTTCTATGCCGGGTCCGGCCTGGACGATGCATACGCCGTTTTTGTGGCCGTTGTTGATGCGGCTGTAGGCGTCCGCCATGTTCACGGCGCCCCGCTCCATACGCGAGATGACCGGACGAATTCCAGCCGCGGCTATGGCGTCGATCAGCGTGTTGTTGGGAAAACAGAACGCTACATCAACGCCCTCCTGCTTCAGGATGTTGGCGATGGCGGTCTTACCTTGCATCAGTCCTCCGGGAAACCAAGATTAGCGCGGAGCACGGGGAGAAGCGAGTTTCTTCAAGACGGCCTCTAGGCCACAGGCGTACTCTGTGTTGAGACAAAAATCAGTATAGACCCTCGTCAGAGAAAAAGGGTTGGCCGATGTCTGCGCCGGCCTCGCCCATCATCCGGGCGGTGTTCAGCAGGCAGGCCCGGCGGTACAGGACAAGGATGGCTTGGTCCAGCAAAATCTGAGGCTTGTTGATACGGCGCCCGTGCTTGAGCGCCAGCCAGGCGCTATGCCCGGCAGCGAAATATTCCTCCAGGAAGTCGGTTGGTTCGACTTCCACGGCGCAGGCTTCCAGTATCTCTTCCGAGGCCTCGGAACAGAGTATCCCGGCCTGCTCTGTGGCCGTTTGAAGGAAATGGCGTTGTCTGTCCAGGTCCATCAGATCGTTATATTCTCCCACGCGCCAAGTGCATAGTTGGATGCCTTCGGCAAACGCGTAGGGGCGTTTCTAGAAACGCCCCTACGCGTTTGTAGCCAAGTGCGGCCAGGTGTAGCCAAGTAGTGCGGCAAATCAAGCGTGGGATGCAATCAGAGGTTGAGTTGCGGGACCAGGTACCGGGACAGCTTGTTATAGATTTGGAGGCGGCTTCGCTGGGTGTCCACCACCACCAAGCGGTTATTCTCGGCGTCGAACTCCACTGCGGTAGGCTGGGCGAAGGTCCATTCGGGCTCGGTGCTGCGAACTTCCCGGCGGCGTTTGGCGTAGTCGGCATTGGCGTCCACCGTCATTTGCGCCCAAGAGGAGAGTTGCTGGGCATCCCCCACCAAGCTGGTGAGGAACCTGCCTTCGGCGGTGAAAATGTGAATCCGGCCTTGGCCCCATTCGTTGTCCGACCAGTCGCAAACGTATACGTCTCCATCGGGGTCTACGGCGACGTCCGACGGATAGTTGAGGTCCCCGCTCTTGTTGCCGGGACCTCCGAACTGGGCTTCGAAACGCCCTTCGCTCGAGAACTTCTGGACCCGGTGATTGTTGGCGTCGGCCACGTAGACCGAGCCTGAGCCGTCGACCGTGATGCCCCATGGGCCGTCGAACTGGCCCTCTTCGGACCCCTTTGAGCCCCAAGAGCGGACGAACGCGCCGTCAGTTTTGAACATGCGGACTTGATTACTGCGGCCGTCGGTCACGTATACGGCGCCGTCCGGGGATATCGCGATGCCGCAGGAACCGTTTGGTTCCGCTTCGCCGGGTTGCACCGTGGTCCAGTGTCTCTGGTAGGCTCCCTCTTTGTCGAAGACTGAAACCCGGTTGAGCCATTCGTCGGCCACGTAGAGGTTGCCATCGGTTCCCGTTGCGATGCCGGCCGGCCATATGAGTTGGCCGTTGGCATCCCCGTACCGGCTGAACTCTCCGAGGAACTCTTCTTCACCCCAAGCGCCTCCCAGGGTTATCTTGGAGACCCGTTGGCCCACGCCGGTGCGGTTCCAGGCGACGTTGCTGATTGACTCCGAGCCCCGGTTGGCCACATAGACCATGCCGTCGGGCCCCAGAGTAATGGCTACCGGGGTGTTGAAACCCATGCCGGTTTGAGAACCGCGGCCCACATTGTGGCTATAGTCGTAGGTGCGACCGGCAACTGTTTCCGTAAGCATCGGTGTTCCTCCGAAGTTATTCCGCCGGCGAATTATTCCGCTGGCGATGAGTTCGCAGACCGTTCATTCACTGAGGCCGTTTAGCGACGGGCGGCGAATTCGCCGCCCGTGCTTCCTCTGCCCGTCGGCCGGAAACGCTGGCATAGCGTCCCCCATGGTCGGCCGGAAAGATGGACTATTCAGGACAGGATCGGCAGCTTCTCGTAGGTACCGCCGACGACGGGCTTGCCGTCTAGTCCCATCCAGTCCTCGATGATCGTGGTGTACAGGCCCCGGTAGTCGTAGTTGGGGACCACGTCGCCCTGCTCCAAGTCGTTCTGTTCCATGGAAGGGAACTCGCTGTACTGGCCGCCCTGCACGCCGGCGCCGAACATGAAGGCCGCTCCGCCCGCGCCGTGGTCGGTCCCGGACCCGTTGTCGTGGGTCCGCCGGCCGAACTCGGTGAACATCAGGACTACGACGTTATCGTCCACGCCGTGTTCCCTCAGGTCGTCCAGGAAGGCGTCCAATCCGTGGGAAACGTCGTTCCATAGCTTGTCGGCCATGCCAGTCTGGTTGGAGTGGCTGTCGAAGCTGCCGTGATCGACGTAGAAAATCCTGGTGCCCAAGTTGGCCATGTGGACTTGGGCGATCCCCTTGAGCTTTTTGGCGATGGCGGTGTCAGGGTATTCCACGTCGGACTGGTAGATTCTGGGGGCTTCCTTAAGGATGTCCGCGCCCTCCAGGGTATCCAGGCCGGTCTGCCCCAAGTAGTCCATCACGGCGCTGGAACCGATGGCCGGAGAGTAGAGCCGGGAGAACCGGTCCAGAATCTTGTTCCGTTGTTCCGGTTCGGAGATGCCGGGCAACAGCCCGTAGTTGTCCAGGTCGTCCACCACGGCCACAGGGGTCCCGGACAGAGCCAGAGCCCGGAACAGGGACGGGCCGAAGCTAACGGTCGTGAGCACGTTTTCTTTGTTGGGGTCGATGTCGCGGGTGGCCCGGCCCAGCCAGCCTTCGGTGCCCAGCTTGTCCGGCTCGCAGGTATGCCAGATGTCCATGGAGCGGAAGTGGGACCGCGGGGAATTGGCGTAGCCGATCCCGTGGATAATCGCCATGTCGCCGCGGTCGTATATGTGCTTCAGCGGGGCCATCTCAGGATGGAAGCCCACCTTGTCGTCAATGGGGATCACCCGGTCTTCGGCGATACCCACCGTGGGGCGGTTGTCCCTATATAGCGGGTTGCTGTAGGGAATAACCGTGTTCAGGTAATCATTGCCCCCGGTTAACTGGAAAACGACCAAAACCGGGTCTTTCTTTGTACTGGTCATCGCTATCCTCCGAACGCTCCTCCGGCGGTATTAAGTCGGGCCGCGAAATTTAGGCGTACTGGTACTCACGAAGCGAAACGATCAACTGGAGCAACTCCGAGACCCGCGTCGTGGAAGCGGCGGTCTGGTCCGGGGTGTCCCAACTGAAGGCGCCGCCCTCTGACAGGAAGCCGATAAGCTCGTCGCGGCTTTCCTTGTTGACTTCCAACGGACCCAGCAGGTCCAGGCAGCCGTCAACCACTTCCTCGGCGGTGCGGCCGTTACGGGCTTGCAGCCGCTCTACCAAGTCCTTGATTCCGGGCCGGGAGACGTCTCCCACCAGTTCGGCGGTGAAGTTGACCCGGCGCATCAGCGAACCGCTGTTGATCCATTCGGCGCCGGTGTGCCAACCCTCGACGCTGGGCGGGTTCAGCAGGTCCTGGCCCATGTAGGAAGGCTGGCGAGAGAGGTCGCCAATGCCGGGGGCCGGGAACTCGGCTCCGCCCACCATGCGCAGGGTGCCGACGACCACTTCGGTGGGGTTCTTCAGGCGGGCGAAACGGGACTCCTTGAAGAAGTCGGAGTTGAACAGCACTCGCAGGCAGGCCCTCATGTCGTAACCGGAGTTAATCAGGGCGTTGGCCAGGGTGTCGACGGCTTCAGGGTCCTTGGGCGGAGTGACCGACCATGCCGGCACCTGGGCCTCGTCCGCCACGAAGAAGTTGTAGAGGTGGCGGGCGATGAAACGGGCGCAGGCCGGGTCTTCGCTGATAATCCGGACGATGTCTTCGCCGTTCAAGTTGCCAGTGTGGCCCAGGAACGTCTTCTCGGTGTCGTCGTGGTCTTCGTCCCGGTATTCGAAGAACCAGTCGTGACGGCCGACAGGACCCCGGGGCAGCTTCGGTTGGATCGTCCAGCCGGTGAAGGCCCTGGAGCAATCCCGGACGTCCACTTCGGTGTAGTTGCCCACGCCCATGCTGAACAGTTCCAGCAATTCCCGTCCCCAGTTCTCGTTGACGGCGTCGGCGTGGTTATCGCAGTTGTCGAGCCAATAGATCATGGCCGGGTCCTTGGCCATTTCGACGAGCAGATCCCGGTAATCGCCCATTCCCTTTTGGCGGAACTTGACGATCATGTCCATAATGTCGTCGTAGTGGTCCACTTTGGAGACCCCGGTGGCGAAGATGCCGTGCCAGAAGAGGGCCATCTTCTCTTCCAGGGGGCGGCGGGTATTGACCATGTCGTGGAGCCATTCGGCGGCGCCCATTCCCGGCAGGGTGCCGGGGCGCCAGGTCCACGGGTGGTAGCGCATCATTTCGTTGCGGCCCAGGGATTCCTGTTCCTCCGGGTGGAGTAGTTCCTCTACGGTGGCCTCGTAGCCCTTGGCCACCCGGGCCTCGAGCTCCTCCCGGGTTGCTCCGAAACCGGCGCGGCGCATCAGGTGAGCCATCAATGCGATGTTTTGGTCGCCCATGATTTCCTCCTATCCGTGTCGTGCACCCCAAGCGAGGGACACGTTGTCGCCGCCGTCGCTAATTCGTGCCCGCATGGGACCCGGCCGTTCCGGGAAATACCCTGCTTCAGACCCGTGAAAAAGCGCAGACAGCCCCTTCGTAATTTAACCTCATGGTAGGCGCGCCCCACACTCGTTGTCAATAATGCGTTCGAGCCGGTGGAGGGTGCGCCTACCCGTCTTTCCCGCGAAAGCGGGAATCCACGCGCCGCCCCTCTTTCTAGTCCTTGCATCGCCCCAATAGCTCGGCCAGCGGTCCCACCGGCCCCAGGTTCTCAAGATTGTCCAACATTCCCAAGGCCGTGTTCGCGTCCTGTTCGGTCAGGGCGACGCTGGCGCAATCGAGGAATTTGACCCGCACGTCTTCCATGATGACGCCGCGCAGCGCCCCGGTCGTGGCGCGCTCGGCCCGCTCGGTGAGGACCCGGCCGTCTTTGGTGTGGACCTCCACCTGGTTGTAGGCTTCGGTCCAACTGAGCTGGCCCTCGTAGCCGGGGTGGCGGCGCATCTCGATGCGTGGGATGAGCCGTTGAACCTCCGGGCGCGCCACCTGCTCGTCGGTAAAGCTCGCCAGCCCGATTTGCCCGTCCAGTATCTCCGCCGCCAAGCAGTACTGCATGCTGAATTTGCCCTCCAGTCCGCCGGTGGGACGTGAGTGAATCAACGACCGGGGCGGGTCGAAGTCCACCAAAACGTCGATACGGTCGACCTGGTCCGCGGTGAACGTTTCTTGGGCCAACAGCCTGGCGGTGGCGTCCAGCGCCAGGTGGGCGCTGCCGCAGCAGGGATACTTCTTGATTTCGATGCCCGATTCCACCATGTAGCACCGGTTGCCGATGGAGGCCGCGGCCTTCTCGGGATCGTAGCCGCTGCCGCCGGAAAAGGCTCGCATGAAGCCGAATCGTCCCTCCAGGGCGTCGGCGCTGGCCGTGAACCCGGCCCGCACCAGCTTGGCGGCGGTGATGCCGGACCGGCAGGCGGCCCCGGCGTGGTACGGCTTGGTCATGGTGCCGAAATTCTGCCGGAGCCCGGCGGCTTGGGAAGCGGCCAGGGAGATGGCCATTGCAGTTTGGCCGGCGTCCAACCCCAGGAGGCGGGAAGCCGCGGCGGCGGCCCCCAGGGTCCCCAACGGGCCGGTGGGATGCCAGCCCAGGTCGTCGTAGTAGGCGGGGCTGATGGCGTCGCCGACGGCGCAGGCCACCTCGAACCCCAGCAGGTAGGCTAGCAGCATCTCGCCGCCGGTGGCGCCCACCTCCTCCGCCAAGGGCAGGGCGGCTGGGATGAGGACGGCGCTGGGGTGGGTCTTGGTGATAAACGTGACGTCGTCGTAGTCCAAGGCGTGGGACATCGCTCCGTTGATCAACGCGGCTTCCGGGGTTGAAGTCTTGAAGCCGCGGCCTACCACCGTGGCGGACGGCGTACCGCCCAGCCCGACAACGTAGTCACACAACACGTCGGCCAGCGTTTCCTTCGAACCGGCCAGCATACAGCCAAGGCAGTCGATTATCGCGGCCTTGGCGGCTGCCACCGCCTCCGGCGGAAAGTCCTCCAACCCCGAGGTGGTTACATATTCGGCGAACTTCTTGGTAACTTCCATAACGGCTCCACTGCGCGGCCCCGGCCGACGTTTTTCCCACAGTAAAGCACGCGGCTACCGGGCGCGCAATTCGCCTTACCGTTGGGAGAGGCTGAGCAAGTTTATAATGCGGGTAGGATTGTAACTGCATTGGTGGCGGGGCCAGGTAATGGATTCGGCCGCGATAAGGGAATTAAAGCGAGACGCCAGCGCGCGTGATAGCGGGTCTAAACTTGCCCGGCCCAAGGGCCCGGAGTAATATAATCGCCAAAAGCTGGATATAAGTTTTGGATGAGGTTTGAAGGGATGAGCACACGGACAAGCGGCAGAGAGGTGAAGGTCGTGCACGGGACCGCCGATCCCGGCACCACTATCCAGACACGGGGAATGGTCCGCAAGCCCGGAGTGGACAGCAACACCGCCGGGGCCAGCAAGATCTGGCTGGGACACGTCGAATGCACGCCCAACACCATGGGCCCGCCCCACAACCACGGCGAGGCGGAGACCGCCGCCTACGTGCTGAAGGGTCACATCCGCGTCTACTACGGGGAGAACTTTGAGGAACACATGGAGGCCGGGCCCGGAGACTTCATATTCGTTCCGGCCCACTTTAATCACATTGAGGGCAACCCCTACGACGAGCCGGCGGAAGCCGTCCTCTCCCGCGGGCCCGACAATATCGTGATCAACCTCGACGAATAACGAAGGCCGTCCGTCTCCCCAACGCCACGACCCGCCGGACCGCTACCGGCGCCCAGAGCAGACTGACAGCCCGACCATCCGGCCGGGCTGTTTCTCTTTTGGATGGCCCACGTAGCTTGTCCCGAGAAAGCCCTGGCCCAAAAGGACCTGATGAAACCAAACGGGGAATGGAACGTTATACTAGGGAACCTCTGAACAAGTCCCTTCCCCCCGGTGGGGGAAGGTTAGGATGGGGGCGCCGGCGCTCATTTGATAGCTAATACCGTTAAGCTCTCCTCCGAGATTTCGGCTTTCGCCTCAATGACCATAACTTGTTCAGAGGTTCCTAAGGACGCAAAGCGAGTTGATCCGAGTTAACCCGAAGAGACTTCCGGGCTGGCCGCGCAACGTGTTCTACGGCTGGTGGATTGTGGTGGTTGCCGCCTCCGCCGACGCCTTGAAACACGGCACGTTCAACCGGGGATTTTCCTTCTATGTCCTGCCCCTCACCCGTGAATTGGGCGTTGGTCAGAGCCTGATCGGGTTGGCTGAAATGTTGGGGCGGTTGGAAGGCGGCCTCCAAGGCCCGTTGATGGGTTGGATTACGGACCGGTACGGTCCGCGTCCCGTGATGGTGCTGGGCGCCGTCGCTTCGGGCGCCGGGTTCATGCTCCTGTCCGTCACCGGAAACTACGTCTATTTCCTGCTGGTGTTCGTCGGGTTGTTGTCTTTGGGTTTTAGAGCCGGCTATAACAACGCCATTATGCCGGCCATAAACCAGTGGTTCCGCCGCCGCCGTGGGCTGGCGATGTCGCTGGCCAGTGTCGGGAGCCCGTTGGGCGGAATGATCATCGCGCCCCTTATAGGCTACCTGGTCTTCGAAATCGGTTGGCGCGAAGCGGCTTTCATTTCGGGCTGCCTGGTACTGGCCGTAGTTGCGCCGTTGGCTATTTTCATCCAACCCTCGCCGGAGAGCCGGGGGCTGCTTCCCGATGGCGACAAGCCAAGAGACCCACCGGGCTCCGCCGCGGTGGTGGTGACGGGTCCGGCCGGTCCCGGGGCGGCGATGCCGGGCGAGGCCGGGAGCCATGCGCCAGCGCCGGAAACCGATTTCACGGTAAAGGAGGCGGTCAGGACAACTTCCTATTGGCTCTTGGTGCTCGCGGTCGGCATGCGGAACACGGTGCATTCGGGC
The DNA here is from genome assembly GCA_034428795.1 of Dehalococcoidia bacterium. Taxonomy (GTDB): domain Bacteria; phylum Chloroflexota; class Dehalococcoidia; order Lucifugimonadales; family UBA3495; genus VXOI01. The sequence continues at coordinate 11,203 of DAOUHF010000131.1, read as the reverse complement.
ACGCAATTCCTGCTGGTCCCGATTATGTTCTGGTTTCTGCAGGGGTCCGGGCGCACTGAAGACCAGATCGAGGGCCTTTTGCCTCTCCTGGTTGGTCTCATGTCCCTTAGCTCGGCGATCATGAACCCGATAACCGGGTGGCTTGCCGACAAATGGTCAAAGCAGCGATTGAGCGCCGCTGCGATGATTGGCGGCGCCGCCGCTTTGGCCGCCTTGGTAAATGACAGCGGACACCTCTGGCAAGCGCTGCTTTTCGTGGTGCTGCTGGCTTTCTCGGAGACCGCCAATCCTTTGGCCTGGGCCATAATGGGCGACTTCTTCGGGCGCAGTAATTACGCTACTCTCAGGGGCTGGCAACACCTTCCAGACCAATTGATGTCGATGAGCACCCCGTTCTGGATGGGACTGATATACGACCGAACGGACAGTTACGTGTGGGCGCTCATTCCGCTGGTGGCCCTCTACGCTCTCGCCGCCATTTCATATTGGGTCATCCCGAGGCCCAAGCCGCCGGACCGCCGCCCCTATTGACGGTTTGACGGTCCCGGATTACCCGAGGCTGGCCGCTGCTTTGGCGAATCCGTCGGCCGCCCCTTCCAAGACCCAGTCTTCCACGCAGTAGGATATGCGGAAATAACCGGGGGTACCGAATCCCCTGCCCGGGACCACCAGGACGTTCCACTCCAAGAGGGACCGGGTGAAGGCCACGTCGTCCTCGATGGGTGACTTGGGGTAGAGGTAAAATGCTCCTTGGGGCTTCACCACGTCGTAGCCCAGTTCGCTGAGTCGGGTGTGCAGAAAGTCCCGTTTCTTCTCGTAATAACCGGGGTCGACGCTGACGCCCTGGAGGCCGCGAACGATGTTCTGCATGAGAGCGGGCGCGTTCACGAAGCCGAGTGTACGGTTGCAGAAACCCAACCCCGCCGATAGCTCTTCCTTGCCGGCGTAGTGGGGGTTCACCGCGATGTACCCGATCCGCTCCCCGGGCAGCGCCAGGTCCTTCGCATGGGAAGTGACCACCACGCTGTTCTCGTAGTGAGGCAGAATCTGGGGGAAGGTCAGCCCGTCGAAAATGATCCGCCGGTACGGCTCGTCGCTTATCAGGAAAATTTCGCTGCCGTGTTCCTGCTGCTTGTGTCTCAGCAGGGCGGCCAGGCCGGCGATCCCCTCGGCGGAATAGACCGCTCCCGTTGGGTTGTTTGGCGAGTTGATGATGATGCCTCGGGTCTTCGGGGTAATTGCCGCCTCGATGGCCCCAAGGTCTAGCTGGAACCGCGAGTCGGTGGCTGCCACCACCGGCACGCCCCCGTGGTTGTCGACGTAGTACAGGTATTCCCAGAAATAAGGGGAGAGGATGATGACCTCGTCCCCGGGATTCAGGACGGTTTTCAGTACCACGTTGGCGGCGGCGGCCGCCCCGCAGGTCATGATGACGTCCCCGCCCTGGAAGGGCAGACCGGTGTCAATGGCCAGCGTCTCCGCCACCGCCTGGCGGGTTTCCATGTAGCCGGGATTGGGCATATAGCGGTGCATTCCTGGTACTGGGGCGTTGGCCAACCGCCGCAGCTCGGCGTGGAACTCGGGGGGCGGCTCGGTAACTGGGTTTCCCAGGGAGAGGTCGAACACTTTGTCGGCGCCGATCCTCGCCTTCAGGGCCAACCCTTCTTCAAACACGCCTCTAATCCAGCCGCCTTCGCTCATGAACTGACGGACTTTTTGCGACACCGGCATCTGTGTTACCTCCCCTCGTGGCTTCCCCACGGCCAACGGCGAGTGTAGCAACGCCCCTTCGGGGTGTCAAAAAGCAGGCCGGAGTTAAAGCAGGTTAAATGTGGCCCTGGCCCCGCTTCCGGCCGGCGGCGATCAGCCGGCCCCGGCTGCCGCCAAGTCCCTCGCCTCCACCATCCGGTACCCCATTGCCTTGCCGAATTGGTAGACCAGGCTGTAACGGACCATCTCCGGGTCTACCGGCTCCCCCAATTCCCGCGCGATGGAAGTGACCGGCCGGTCCTCAATGCCGCACGGGACGATGTGCCGGTAGTAGTCGAGGTCGGTGTTCACGTTGATGGAAAACCCGTGGAAGGCGACCCCGCGGGAGACCTTTACCCCGATGGCCGCCGTCTTGCCGCCGCCTGTCCACACCCCGGTCAGCCCGGGCTCGGTGAACGCCGGTACGCCGAAGTCTAGCAGGACGGCGACGATGGCCTGCTCCAGGGTCCTCACGTACCGGAGCGGGCCGCCCCATTCCCGCAGGTTGACTATCGGGTAGCCGACAATCTGGCCTGGGCCGTGATAGGTTATCTGGCCTCCCCGGTCGGTGTCGTAAACGGGTATTCCGGCGGCGGTCAACGCGTGTTCGCCGGCCAGAAGGTGCTCGGGCCGGCTGAGGCGCCCCCGGGTGTATACGTGCGGGTGCTCCAGCAACAGGAGGGTGTTGGATTGCGCGCCGTCGTGCACCTGTTCAACGAGGGAGCGTTGCAGCGCCAAGGCTTCCTGGTATTTCACCGTGCCCAGCCAGGCGAACCGGCAATGGTCCGGTCGGGGCATGGGATAGACTCAGTAGACTGGGTCGCCGGGGGACATGGACTGCAACCGGGCTTTCACCGACTCCAGAAAAACGCTGGCCTCCGCGCCGTCGTTGATCCGGTGGTCGAAGGACAGGCAGAGGTTCATCATCGACCGGATGGCAATTGCATCGTCCCGGACCACCGGGCGTTTCTGGATGGTGTCGGTGGTCATGATGCCGGCTTGCGGGTGGTTGATGATGGGCCCGGAATAGAAGGAACCCAACGCCCCGGTGTTGTTGACGGTGAATGTTCCGCCCTGAACGTCGTCCAGGGTGAGCCTGTTGCCCCGGGACCGCTGGGTCAGGTCCGCCACCGAGTGGGCCAGCCCGGTGATGTTCAACTGGTCCGCGTTGCGAATGACCGGCACGATCAATCCTTGGGGCGCGGCGACGGCGAGGCCGAGGTTGATCCGTTTCTTGATGATGATCTTATCGCAGCCCCAGGAGGCGTTCATAGTCGGCGCCTTGCGGAGGGCTTCCACCACCGCTCTCAGGACGAAGGGCATATAGGTGAGCGCCACTCCTTCCTGCCGCTCGAAATCGTCGCGGATGCTGCCGCGCAGGGCGACCAGTCCGGTAACGTCAACCTCCACCGCGCTCCAGGCGTGAGGAATCTCGGTGGCGCTCCGGACCATTGCCGCGGCAATCATTCGACGGACGGGCGAAACCGGCAGGTACTCCTCGTCGCCGCCCGGTGGGGAAAGCGGCGAGGGGGCCATGGCCGGGACCGGCGCCTGTTCCCCCTGACCAACCTGATCAGCCTGATCAATGTAGCGCAGGACGTCGTTTCGGGTGACGCGGCCGCCGAGCCCGCTACCGGAGACCCGGCTTACGTCGATTGAATGCTCTCGGGCCAGCCGGCGGACTGCCGGCGAAAGCCGGGGGCCGCCGTCGGACACGGCAACCGCCGGCGCCTCCGGGGCGGCAACCGGGGCCGCCGGGGCCGCCGGGGTATGGTGTGTGGCTTGCGGAGCCTGCGGGACCGCGTTGTTCAACGGCTCGATCTCCTCGATGGCCGCTCCTCCGGTGGGGCCCACCGGCGTGACGTCCCGCATCAAGTATGAGGCAGCGCCTGGTGACGGCGGCGGCGCGGCGGGTTGCTGCACCGGGGCGGGTTGCCGCGCCGGGGGGGCCGGAGTGTTCTGGCCGTCGGCGGTCTCCATTTCGGCTATTGGCGCGCCCATGGGAACAGTCTCCCCCTCTTCGGCCAAGACCCGCAACAGCGACCCTTCGACCGGCGACGGGACCTCCATGGTCACCTTGTCCGTCACCACTTCCACCAAGGGCTCGTAGCGCTTCACCGTATCGCCGGGTTGTTTCAGCCACTTGCCGATGGTCCCTTCGACCACCGATTCGCCTACGTGGGGCAGCTCGACCGTTACTGACAATTGCGCACCATACGTCTCAGGTTAATAGGCCGCCAGCTTGCGGAGAGCGGCCAGGATGCTCTCTGGGCTTGGCATGTATGCATCTTCCAGGGTCTGGGCGAAGGGCATGGTGGGAACGTCGGGCCCGCAGACGCGGGAGACCGGCCCGTCCAGATAGTCGAAGGCTTGATCGGCCGCCAACGCCGCGATTTCGGCCCCTACGCCGCCCGTAATGTTGTCTTCGTGGACGATGAGAAGCTTCCCGGTCTTCTTTACCGACTCCAGGACCATGGCCGTGTCAAGAGGGGACAACGTTCGGAGGTCGACCACCTCGGTGTCGATGCCGTCGGCCGCGGCCTGCTCGGCCGCTTCCAGGCAGTAGTGCACGGTCAGGCCATAGCTGACGATGGTCAGGTCCCGTCCGGGCCTCTTGACGTCGGCCACCCCTATCGGGAGGGTGTACTCTTCGTCGGGAACTTCTCCCCGCACCAACCGGTAGGTCTTCTTGTGTTCGAGGAAGACGACGGGGTTGTCGTCCCTCACCGCCGATTTCAACAGGCCCTTGGCGTCGTAGGGAGTGCTGGGGGCGACGACCTTGAGGCCCGGGGTATGGAAGAAGTGGGTTTCGATGTTTTGAGAGTGAAAAAGTCCGCCCCGAATCCCGCCGCCGTAGGGGATTCGCACGGTCATGGGGACGTTCAGCGCGCCGTTGGTGCCGTAGCAGGTCCGGGCGGCCTCGCCGATCAATTGGTTAACGGAAGGCCAGACGAAGTCGGAGAATTGTATCTCCGGGATCGGCCGCTGCCCGCGGAAGGCCGCGCCCAAGGCGATGCCGACGATGGACGCTTCCGCCAAGGGCGTGTCGATGATCCGGTCTTCGCCGAACTCCTCCATCAAGCCCTGGGTGGCCAGGAAGACCCCTCCACGGATGCCCACGTCTTCACCCATGACAAAGACGCTTGGGTCGCGTTGCATCTCTTCCCGGATCGCCTCTCTGACGGCTTCGATTACGCTTTTTACGGCCACTGTCCTTCTCCGATGGTCATTCTCCCCATGATCCGACTTTATAGGCCGGCTTTATTTTACGAGGAGTAAACCATGTAATGCAGGGTGGAAACGTCGGGAGGGTTGGCGGCGTCTGCGGCGTCGGTGGCCGCATCCACTGCCTGCAGGGCGGAAGCGGCTGTCTCGTCCGCCTGCTCCCGGGTCAACAGGCCCTGCTCGATGAGCAGGTTGGCCAGAGTCAGCACCGGGTCCCGCTGGCGGGCGCCTTCCACCTCGCCCGCTGGCCGGTAACGGCGGTCGTCGTCGTCGGTGGTGTGGGACATGAAGCGTTCCACTTTCATTTCCAGCAACACGGGACCCTGTTCCCGGGCGTGGCCGATGGCTTCCCGGGTGGCCTCATAGGAATGGACGAAGTCCATGCCGTCCACGATGAATCCGGGGAAACCGTACCCGGCAGCCCGGTTGGCGATTTCCTCGATGCCCATCTGTTTGTGCTGGGGCACCGAGATGGCGTAGCGGTTGTTCTCGCAAATGAAGACGACGGGCAGTTTGTGGACACCGGCGAAATTCATCGCCTCGTGGGTCTCGCCCTGGCTGGAAGCGCCATCGCCGAAGTAGACCAGCACCACCGTGCGGTCGCCACGCATACGACACGCCAAGGCATAACCGACGGCCTGGGTCAGCCCGGCGGCGACGACATTGGAGATCTGGATGATATTGTGGGGCAGGTCGGCGCCCTGCAGAGGGAATTGACGGCCGTTGCTGTATGGGTCGCCCTCCTTTCCCATAAACGATCGCATTACCTGCTCCGGAGTCAGGCCTGCCGCGAATTTGAGGGCCAGGTCCCGGTAATAGGTGAAAAGGAAGCAGTCGCCGTCCTTTTCGGCAGCGAGAAGGCTGCCCAACTCGGCGGCCTCGTGGCCCTGGCTCGATGCGGCAATGGGGACCTTCCCTTGACGGTTCAAGGCCCATATCCGCTCATCGATGGTGCGCGCCATGACCATTCTCTGGTAGAAATCGAGCAGGTCGCCGGCGCTCAGGCCCTTGGGCAATGGTATCGCCTCAGGGGCGGCAACGGTGCTGGCGCCGTTGCGCGGAGTCCTTTTCCGTGGCATTGCCTCTCCCGTATTCGTTCCCGGAAATATAATCGGGGCCGTCCAAACGTGGCCCCTTCAGCGGTTTCGGCCTAACGAAACGTAACGATGCCGGCTCCTGCCGACAGGCCAATTATATATGGACGCAACATTGGCCGCAAACGCCCGAAGGCCCAGGATACGCGGCCTTGGAGCCCGGTGTCGCGGCCCTGTGAAGACGACTGCCGGGGCGGATGCCGGGGCCTTTGCCAGCGGGGGCGAATCGGAGGGCATCTTCTCTCCACCCCGGAAACCGGACCTGTGCCGGTTCAAATACGACGCTGGTCGAATTCTAAAATTTACGCTCAAAACGCCGAAGAATTGGTGAAGAATTCATCAAATTCCCCCGTTGACAACCTCATCGGGATATTGATAGTGTGCCGTTGCTGGTTGCTCAACGTGAGGCTGGAATTGCTGGCGGCCAGTCAAAAAAAGAACCGATAGCGGGCCAAACTCCCTGGTACACTTCGGCAGCGGCAAGGCCGCCTCTGCGGGCGGCAAATAGATGGAATACCCGCGCTAACACTACGTTAAGCCCTGGGGCTTGACGGTTCCCGAACGGTGTTTGGTTTCCCCTCGAGTTTTGTTTTCGGCGCAACGCTCCGGCGGCGTATTGTTGCCTTTTTTGAGGCCGCCGTTGAAGTCGGAACGCGTTGCCCCAGGCCAACTTCTGCCTGGAATCAGGAGGTCAATCGCGAACTTGGTGGCAATCAACAAACGAATGCGGGCGTGAGAGCTGCAGCTGGGGGGGTGTGTGGGGACATGAGTGTGTCGTCAGCCCGAGAGGTCTGGCGGGCTGTGCTGGGCGATCTCCAGCTGCAGCTCCCACGCCCGACATTCGAGACCTGGTTAAAAAACACCGAAGGCGTGCTGCTACAGGGAGAGTCCTTCGTGGTGGAGGCTCCCGGGACGTTCGTCGTGGAGTGGTTGGAGCGGCGAATGCACCATGCCATGGAAAAGACTCTGGAAAAAGTGGCGGGCCGGCCCCTGGACCTTCGGCTCCGGGTCCGCACAAACCCCGACTACTACGCGGCCGAGCCGGCGGCTCGGCCTCCGGACTCCCTCTACACCGAATCGGCGGCCGCGGTACCGCTGTTCGATGTTCGTTCCTTCAATCCCAGGTACTCGTTCGATTCTTTCGTCGTCGGTCCCTCGAACCAGTTGGCCTTCGGCGCGGCCCAAGCGGTGGCCGAGGCGCCGGCAGAGTCGTACAATCCGTTGTTTCTATATTCGGGAGCCGGGTTGGGCAAGACTCATCTGTTGCAGGCCATCGGTCGAGACTGCGCCAACCGTGGAATGTCGGTCCTCTATGTAACGTCCGAGCAGTTCACCAACGATTTCATCTCCGCCATCCGCAACCGCACCACTGAGGACTTTCGCCGACGGTACCGTTCTGTGGAGTTGTTGCTGATGGACGACGTGCAGTTTCTCAGCGGCAAGGAGCAGACCCACGAGGGTTTCTTCCACACGTTTAACGACCTCCACACCTCCGGCAACCAGGTGGTAATCTCATCCGATCGTCCACCCCGGGAACTGCCCCTGATGGAGGACCGGCTGCGTTCCCGCTTTGAATGGGGGCTCATCGCCGATATTCAGCCACCCGGCCTGGAGACCCGGATGGCCATCTTGGCCTCGAAGGCCCACCAAATGCGCGTAGGCTTGGACGAAGCCGTCATCGAACTGATCGCCAAGCGGATTCAACGGAACGTTCGTGAGTTGGAGGGGAGCCTGACTCGAATGGTGGCTTACTCCCAGATCATGAATGTGAGCATCACGGCCGAGTCGACTATGCGGATTTTAGACGACGTGGCCCCGGCCAACTCCCTGGATTCAGCCGACCCGGCGCGGATAATCGACGAGGTCGCGGCCTATTACGGCGTGTCGGCTGATGGCCTGATTGCCCGTAACCGCACCAAGAAGATCGCCACCGCCCGGCAGGTCGCCATGTATCTACTGATCTACGAATTGAAACTCTCTCCGACCCACGTCGGACGGTTGCTGGGAGGCCGGGACCACTCCACCGTGATGCAGGGGGCAGGCAAGATCAACGCCGGGATCAACGAAAACCCCGTACTCTATCAGGAGGTCATGGCCATCAAGGAGGCCATCTTCTCGGTTTAGCGCCCCCGGGACGAATCGGCCGACTTGTCGTATAAGCCGATCTGCCGCACTAGCCGATCTGTCGTACAATACGGGCCGATGAAGACCCACGTAATCGTCAAGACCCACGAGTTGGCCCTGAAGGGCAAGAACCGCCCTTGGTTCATGCGTTGCCTGGAGGAGAACCTGCGGCGGGCCACCCGGAGTACCGGGGTTGAGCGGGTGTGGCGGCAGCGTCTGATGGTGGGGCTTACCCTGGCGGACGAAGACCGGTGGCCGGAGGTCAAAGAGCGCGTCCGGGACTGTTTCGGCGTGGCCAAATTCTACCGGGCCCACGATCTGCCCAGAGACCTGGACACCTTGAAGCGGCTGCTTCCCGGACTGCTCGAAGGCCGGTCATTTGAGTCCTTTCGCATCACCACCAACCGTTCCGACAAACGGTTTTCGATGAATTCCGAAGCCGTCAACCGGGACATTGGGGCATTCGTCAAGGACATGACCGGGGCCCGCGTGGACCTGAGCAACCCCGATTTGTGCGTATTTCTTGACATCCATTCCCACGGCATCCTGGTCTACTTCGAAGAGGTGTCCGGCTACGGCGGCCTTCCCGTCGGGGTCAGCGGTCCCGTGGCGGTGATGCTGTCGGGGGGCATAGACTCCCCGGTGGCCGCCTGGTCCATGATGAAAAGGGGCTGCCGGGCCCATTTCGTCCACTTCCACAGCTACCCGCTGGTCGACCGCACGTCGATGGAAAAGGCGACTGACCTGGTGCAGCACCTGACCCGCCACCAGGACAGTGCAGAGCTGTTCTTTGCGCCGTTGGCCGAAATCCAGAAGCGCATCATCGTGTCGGCGCCGCCGTCCTATCGGGTGGTGCTGTACCGGCGGTTCATGGTGCGGATCACCGAGGAACTGGGCCGGCGGAACCAGGCCCGGGCAATCATCACCGGTGAAAGTTGCGGCCAGGTCAGCTCCCAAACGCTGGACAACATCGCTGTGGTGGACGCTGTGGCGGAAATGCCCATACTTCGTCCTCTCATCGGCATGAATAAGGAAGAGATAGTGGGCATGGCCCGCAAAATCGGCACTTTCCCCATCTCCATACTGCCCGACCAAGACTGCTGCACTCTATTCGTTCCGAAACACCCTGAGACCCGGGCCCGGCTGGACACCGTCCGGCAATTGGAAGAGGGCTTCCCGGTGGAGGAGATGGTGGCCGAGGCGCTGGAGCGTACCGAACGGCGCCGGATTGCCGCCGCCCCGGGCGCGTCCAGTGTCTGAAGGCGCGTCCACCCGGATGGCTGCCCCTTCATCGCGATGACAGCTGGAGGCACACCTTCTGGCGATGGAATCCGTTGGGTTGGCCCCGCAGAACGAAAACGTATCCTCGGCCGAGTACTGAAAGGCGTATCCCGCTCCTTTTACCTGACCGTCCGGGTCCTGCCCGCCGGTATGAGAGAACCCATCGGGTTGGCCTACCTCTTGGCCCGGGCCGCCGACACCATCGCCGATACCCGGGCGCTGCCGCCGGAAATTCGTCTGGCGCGATTGCTGGCTTTGCGGCAGCAGGTGCGAGGTCCCGCCGACTTTCAAACCCTCGAGGCCATCAAGCGGGAAGCGTTGGAGGGACCGGTCACCCCGGAGGAACGGGCGTTGATGGAGGCCCTCCCCGCGGCCTTCACAATCCTGGACGATTTGGATGCCGTGGAAGCCGAACGGGTGCGCTGGGTGGCTGCCACCCTGACTGAAGGGATGGAGGCCGACCTCATTACCTTCCCGCCGGAACATTCGGGGCGTGTCTCTGCCTTGGGGTCGGCCTTCGACTTGGACCGGTACACCTACCTGGTGGCTGGCTGTGTCGGAGAATACTGGACGAAGACGATAATGGCCCACGAACCCAGGTTGGACCACTGGCGCCCCGAAGAAATGGCCGCCCTTGGCGTGCGCTTCGGCAAAGCGCTGCAGTTGACCAACGTCTTGCGGGATGTGCCGCGGGACCTGCGGGCCGGAAGGTGTTACCTGCCCTCCGACGAACTCACGGCGGCGGGCCTCGCTCCTCGAGACCTGCTCGACCTCACGGCCGGCCCCGCCGCCCGCACCGTGATGGTCCCTTGGGCCCGTACGGCGTTGGACCATTTCAGCGCCGCTGAGGAGTACCTGCTTTCGGTGCCGCCCCAGTGCACCCGGCTCCGGTTGGCCTTGTTGTGGCCCATCGGACTGGGGCTGGCCACCCTGGCGCTGCTGGCCGGGAACCGACACTGGTTGGACCCGTCGCGGCCGTCCCGGGTCAAACGGCGGTGGGTCTACGGGATGATGGCTCGGTCTTGGCCCGCGGTGAAGTTCGACTCACCCCTGAGAAGGTGGCTCGGCGGCCTGCGGAGAAAGGTCGAGACGGCCCTCGAGACGGCCCTCGAGACGGCCCTCGAGACGGCACTGATGTAGGGGCGCTTTGCGCGGTGGCCGCCAATGCGCCTGCAGCCGATACCGCGCTTGCAACCCGGTTGCAAGCGCGAGTCTATTCCCGCTCCGCTCGCTGGTTCTTCCTCCCGGCTATTCCCCCGGTTCTGCCTCCTGATTCTGGCCCCCGGTTCTGCCTCCTGATTCTGCCCCCCGGTCCTGACCATTGAAGGTTCGCCGCAATGCCGATAGACTGTCCGGGAGGTACCTGGGAGCCTTTCGCCAGGAGATTCCATGATAGACAGCGGTGATGTTGCCTGGGTACTTACCTCCTCCGCACTTGTTTTCATTATGGTCCCGGGGCTGGCGTTTTTTTACGCGGGGCTCGTCCGCAGCAAGAACGCACTGGCCACCCTCATGCAGTCCTTCATCGCCCTCGCCATCGTGGGTCTGACCTGGGTCTTATGGGGATACAGCCTGGCCTTCGGCCCTGATATCGGCGGCTTTATCGGAAACCTCAAGTGGGCCGGACTTCATGGGGTGTCCGCTGTGGAGGCCGGGCCCTACGCCGCCACGATTCCTCACCAGGCCTTCATGGTCTTTCAGGCCAAGTTCGCTATCATCACGCCGGCGCT
>DAOUHF010000130.1:0-3205 GCA_034428795.1 Dehalococcoidia bacterium | reverse complement strand
CGGGAGGCACGGGGACCAACAGCCGCACCGGCTGGCGGACGCTCAATACACGCCTGGCCGCCGGAGACACCCTGGTCGTGGTGGCCATCGACCGGATCGGCCGGCGCTGGATGGACACGGTCAACGCAGTGCGGGACCTGCGCACCAGGGAGGTCAAGATCAGGTCCCTGGCCCAGTCCGAGGCCACCTGGGTCACCTACCTGGACGCGGAGCCGGACACTGCCGAAGCGGTCATTGGCGATATTCTGACCACCTTCATGGCGTGGGCCGCGGAGCAGGAACTGCAGGCGGTGCGCCGCCGGACCAGGGCTGGCCTGCAGAAGGCCAGGGCCGAGGGGAAGACCCTGGGACCGCCACGAATCGTTGACGACGACCAGGTCGAGGCCATGGCCCGGCTCAGGCGGGAAGGGCAGAGCCTCCGCTCCATAGGCCGGCTTTTCGGAGTATCGCGCACCACGGTGCAACGGCGGCTGCAGGAAGCTGTGCATCTTGAGGATGCACCGACTTCTTGAGGGACAGCGAAGCAGAAGCGTCGGCATGGCCCAGGACCTGGCGGCCAGCGGCGTGGAGCTGCCGGCGCTGATGACCGCCAGCCGGTGGAAGAGTTCACGTATGCCGGCCCGCGACACCTGGCGCCATTCGGCAGGGAGAGGAGCAGTTGCCAGATACCACCGGGAACCGGCTTTCAAGGGCTAAACTCAAAACGAAGGGTCTTGATTTTGTCCAGTTTGGTGGGGTGGTGCAGGACTGGAACTCAGGCTGCCGCGGTCGGCCGCAGTGCAAAGGCTGGCGCCATTAAGCGTCGGACGTCGTTGTTTTGGGGAAGTTGGGGGTTGGCTGGAACGCGCTGCCCCGCCGTATAATTCCTACAGGGCCAGGGCGTAGCAGGCCCGCCGCGGATCGGCGCCGGTGCTGAGAGAGCCGGCTGCGTCGTCCCGGACCGAGACAGTGGCTCCCAGGCCACAGTTGGCGGTCCGTTCAATTTTGTGCCCCAGAACCCGCAGCGCATCGGCGGTGGAATCGGGGATTCCCGGTTCCAGGTCGAGTTGGCCCGGATAATAGACGTGGGGATAAAAGGAATTGACATTGCTGGCGGTGGCGAACCGGGGTGCCTCCACGGCCTGCTGGGGGTCCATTCCAAAAACGAGGGAGTTGAGCATCAACTGCACGTTGGCCTGGACCTGATTGTCGCCGCCGGGACATCCGACGGTCATCAGAGGTTGTCCCTCTTTGGAGATGATGTAGTTTACCAGGGTAGTCCTGGGACGCTTGCCGGGTTCGACGACGTTGGGATGGCCGGGTTCGCAGTTGAACATCTCTATGCGTGTGCTCAGGGCGCAACCCAGCTCAGGGAAGAACACGGACTTAGCGAAGGAACCGCCGCTGATGGTGCCGCATACGAGGTTGCCATGCCGGTCAAGGACTGAAACGTGGGTGGTGCCGTCGTCGGCGGACGGGTCAGCACCGGCTACCGCCGGCTCGGACATGACGGGGGACGGGGTGGAGCCCCGGTGTTTGGAGAAGCGCCAGGGGTCTCCGGCCGGAGGTTGGGCCGGGTACGCGCCTTCGGGGTCAATCAAATGGGCGCGCTCGGCGGCGTATTCTTTCGACAGCAGTCCGTCCACCGGGACGGTGGCGTATTCGGGGTCGGCGTAGAAAGCCTCCCGGTCGCCGAAACACAGTTTCAGGGCTTCGGCCACGGTATGGATGTAGGCCGGACTATTGTGACCCATCGCTTTGAGGTCGAAGTTCTCCAGGATGTTCAGGGTTTGCATGAGCATGGGGCCCTGACTCCACGAGTCCTGGCCCTGGATTTCGTAACCGTGGAAGCTGCCGCCGACGGGAGTCTCAAACCGGCTGGAGTAGGAGGCGAGGTCCTCCGTGGAAATGATGCCGCCGACCTTTTCCGAACACTCGACAATCAGCCTGGCAATGGGGCCGCGATAAAAGGCGTCGCGGGCGGCCTGCATCCGCTGGGAGCGGTCGCCCGGGGCTTCTGCCGAGGCGTCGTGCAGGGTCTGCAGGGTGGTGGCCAGCCCGGGCTGCACCAATAGGGAACCGGCGGGAGGCACTTCCCGGTCATGGTAGAACACATCCCATCCGCCGGGCGGGAAGTTATCGAATTGCCGTTGACCGGAAGTGGAATTGAGTCGCTCCAGCATGTACTCGTAGTTGGGGATTCCCTCTGCGGCGTAGCTGACGGCCGGAGCGATGACGTCGGACAGTTCCATGGTCCCGTAGCGTTCCAGCAAGGAGATGAATGCGTCAACGATGCCGGGCAGCGTAAAGGAGAGGGGGGCATCCTTCCCGGGACCGGTGGGAATGCGTTGGTGGCCCCGGGAAAGGTAGAAGTCGGCGGTGGCATTGCCGGGCGCCGTGCCCTGTCCCGACAGGGACAGCAGGTCTCCGCTGGAAGCATCGTAGAGCATGAAGACGCCCTCGGCGGCCAGGGAATAGGAGGCGATGGGTTCGACGACAGCGGCGGCGAATCCGGCGGCCACCAGCGCGTCGAAGGCGTTGCCGCCGGCCATCAACATTCGCATACCGGCCATGGACGTCAGGTAGTGGCCGGAGGAGATGACCCCCTCGGTGGAGCGCACCACCGGGCGGCCGGTGACGGGCAGAGATATGTCACCCTGTTCGAGGTTGTGATGAGATTGTGCGCTTACCATCTCAGCTCCTCCGGTTGCCGGTGTTGAGTACGTGCCGGTCGATGGGATGGAGACGAGCCTATTATAAGCAAAGCTGAAGGACGCAAGCAAGTTTGGTGGGCCAGTTTGGACGGTAGACAGAACCACTTTCGAGCTTGCAATGCCATTATAGCAACGAGGAGTGGCCAGGTCGCAGCAGGAATCCACGTGAACCGATACCCGTTGAGGGCATTGCGCCGGTCCCATTTGGGGTCAGGCCCGAGCTTGGGAAGCCCGGGTGGGATTATCGCAGACTCACTTCCTCGATGGCGTTTGGGAAGACCGCGGCCCCGGGTTCGATGCCGTCGACGGCAAACCTACTGAGGCCCGGCCCGTGAGTAATCTTACGGTTGTGAGGGGTCCGATCGATCTCCCATTGCAGGGAGTCAGGGATGGCCATGATGTTGTACGGAAGCTTGGCGGACTCCGGGCTAGGAGCCGGACAGCCACTCCCTGAGTGCCCGGATGTGGTCGGGTCTCGTGCCGCAGCACCCTCCAACTATCCGCGCCCCCTG
>DAOUHF010000129.1:0-1684 GCA_034428795.1 Dehalococcoidia bacterium | reverse complement strand
GGTACATTGTAAATCAGGATGTACCCGGCGGAACCCAGGTCCAAGCCTTGCTTCATTTCCTGAAAATAAACCCCGCCCAGGGCATAAAGATATCCCATGCGCGCCTCTGAGGTACACCCCGTTCGTTGGCAAGAATCAGGAAGACTTACGGGAGAGTCCTGGCGCTCCAGGAGCGGCAACCAAGTTTGGGTTCAACGACCACCGGCCGACCTCCCTCCGTCCACCATGTACACGCCACCGGTGCAGAAGCTGCTCTCTTCGCTGGCCAGGAACAGCATCAACCGGGCAACTTCTTCGGGGTTTCCATATCGCTGCAAAGGAATCCGAGCCGCGGCTGACCGCTTCATTTGTTCCACCGTTATCTCCGAATCGTCCAGAGCGGCCACGCGCAGCTCTTCTATGGAACGCATCATTCGCGTCTCGATCGGCGCCGGATTAACGGTGTTGACCCGGATACCAAATGGCGCCCCCTCCATCGCGGCAGTTCGCATCAGCCCGATGACCGCGTGCTTGCTTGCGGTGTAAGCTGACATATCCGACGTTCCGCTCACTCCTGCCGTAGATGAGGTGATGACGATGCTGCCGCCGCCGCGCTGTTGCATCACCGGGACCACATATTTTATTCCCAGCCAGACTCCTCGCACGTTGACCGCCATTACTTGGTCAAAGGTGTCAATGGGATAGTCGGGTATGGGAGCAATGACGCCTTCTATACCAGCGTTGGCAAGAAAAATGTCGATGCCTCCCCAACGTTCAACGGCCGCCTGGACGTAGTTTCCGGCTTGGTCCGGTTGCGTAACGTCAGCAACAACGCTGCTGGACCGTTCTTCGCCGATGAACCTCACCAAATCCTGCAGCGCCCCTTCATCCAGGTCCACCAAAACCACGCGCGCTCCTTCCTCGGCGAAGAGTTTCGCCGCAGCCTGGCCAATGCCGCCTGCTGCCCCGGTAATCAGGGCGGTTTTGCCATCAAGACGGGTCATCTTTATCTCCTTTCGCCGGACCTCGGTCGCCGGACCTCGGTCGCCGGACTTCGGTTCAATTTCGCCGGGGTCATCTATTTCGCCGTAGCAACCAGGGAGGAACACTCAGCAGCAGGGCCGATACCAGCTCCAAAGGGGAAGAGCTGGCCGGTGGAGGTTCAGTTGAAGCTGGGCACGTCCCAACCGAGAATAAGTCTGCGGGCGCCGGGATCGACACCCGGCGTCGGAGACGGCGAAGCAACGGGCCAGGCGGAAAACGTGGCGATTCGCCTGCCAAAGTAATATCAGGATGTGGCAAACAAACCGAAGCCCCCAAGCTCCTGGGATGATTCTCCGACGAGTTAAATGGCTTGCGCAGCATTGCAAATCATTCCTTAACTCTTGGGGGAAGGTCAGGACGTTCACCCGGGTTTCGTGGGGTTGGCAAGGCCGACTCGGGGTTGAGTTCGGCCGGTGAGACGGTCCCCCGTTACGCCGGCTCCGCAACGAACACCGGAATCCTCCGAGTGGTCCGGGTTTGATACTCCTCATAGGGCGGGTACGCCGCCACCGCAAGCCCCCACAACCGCATTCGCTCCTCCGCATCCTCAACCTCGCGGACTCGCATCGTGTACACTTCAGCCTCGTCCCGAATCTCCACGTTGCCGTCCGCCCGCAGGTTATACACCCACACCGGGTTCTTGGGAGCGCCGCCCTGTGAG
>DAOUHF010000128.1:0-1607 GCA_034428795.1 Dehalococcoidia bacterium | reverse complement strand
GGTACCAAGGCTCCCCACCGCTCCCAGGGTCACGAGGCGGGCCACCAGGGTCTCGGCGTCGAACGTTCCCTCGGCCGAGGCCAGCACGCCGACGTATGAGCTGGTCAACAGGCACGCTCCACCATAGGCAACCAGGGTAACCAGTGTGTACGCGATGCTGAACTTGGGCCGCATCACGAACGAGAATGCTAGCACCGCCGGGTAATACATGACGAAGAAGGGGCTGGCGAGGCCGCGCTGCTCCGGATCGGGCCAGAACAGGACGACCAGCGTTATCACGGACATGTCCAAAAGGCTGGACAGTGTTATCAAGGTCGGGTTGGCCGGCTTTCCGGCCAGCTGCCGTCCGTGTAAGTAGAAGTTGATCGCCATCATCGCGACCACCGGGATGGTGCCTATCACCAACTGGTCTATGCTATCGGCGGCCCACAGGACCAGCACCATGCCGCCGCCGATCAGGAACCACCTGGCCCAGTTGATTACCGACTGCCCAAAGAAGATGTCTTCCGCCGCGTCTTGCTCGACCATATTGACGTTCGCCATGACTCACTCCTTTCAGTGTCCGTTTGAATTGCTTACGGGGCTACGACGTCCGCGATCCCTCCATAGCATCTGGCGGTGCCGCCTCACGGGATACGGTCCGGTGGCGACGATCACGCTCGACCCGCCAGTACACGTTTCCACAGACCGCCACGGCGGCCAGCATCAGCGTCTGGGTGAAGACCGTGGATGCTTCACCGGCACCCGCGGTGGCCACGGAAACCAGTCCATAGATCGCGATGGTGCTCCCCGCGAACAGGGCCGTCATCCGGGTCGGAAACGCCACCGACAGGGCCAGCAGGGCCGGAAAGTAGAACACGTACGGGATGGTGTCGAACCCGCCGCCAACCATGAGAACCAGAGAGATGACGGCTATGTCCGCCGCGCTGGCTAGATACACGACCTGGGGAGAGACCGGCTGCCCCGTGAGCACCCGGGAGTGCAAAAAGAAGTTGGCCGCGGCCAGCCCCAGAATTAGCAGGATCGAAACCTGAAGCTCGCCCATCTGCTCCGGGTTCCAGAGGGCAAGCACAAGACCCACGGTGACCAGTATCCAGCGGGCCGCTATGATGACCATCTGTCCATGAGCCAGGTTATCCCTCTCCTCTTCGCCGCTGGTCAGACCGCTAAACATGTCGCGCAACCTCCTTCCGGCTGAAGCTATGAAATCGCTTTCGCCGGGGTGATTCGAGTAAGCCGCACCAGGGGCGCGGCCAAAGGGGCCGTCTGAATCCGGCACCGTCGTCCTCGTCTCCGTTCCCTGCGGCCCCTCCTGTTCGACATCCTGGATGTCGAACAGCCGCGACCCGCAGAGGGTGCAGAACCGCCCACCCGCATGGTCCTCTTCACCGCACCCCGGACAGCGCGAGTACCGCCTTGTTTCTTCCGGATGATAGAGAGCCATAACCCACCTCCTGTTTGGATCGTCGCCCGTGCCTGCGATGACACCACTCTACCGGCAGCCGGTCCCGACCGGCAGTTACCGATGGACCAAAACGGTAGGGGAAGGCTACCAATACCTGGTGGTGGGAAGTACTATCGCCAGACGGTGCGAGGACCATGCACCG
>DAOUHF010000127.1:0-1921 GCA_034428795.1 Dehalococcoidia bacterium | reverse complement strand
ACGGCTACGTCATCTCGGAGCAGGGCAAGCCGCCCGACTTCGTCTTGGAGATAGCCTCCCGCAGCACCGGCCAGCGAGACGTGGAGAGAAAAAGACCAGCCTACGCCGCCCTGGGCATCACCGAATACTGGCGGTTCGACCAGACCGGGGACTTCCATGAAACCTGCCTGGCCGGAGACCGGCTGGTGGAAGGCCGGTATGAACCCATCCCCATCGAGACCGTTGAAGAGGGAGTCCTACAGGGCTACAGCAGCGTGCTGAACCTCCTCATCCGGTGGGACCACGGGGAACTGGGCTGCCATGACCCCGAGACCGGACACCACATAGCCACCTTCCATCAGGAACGGGCACGGGCCAACGCAGAGCAGACCCGGGCCGACACCGCAGAGGCCCGGGTACGAGAACTGGAGGAGGAACTGCGCCACCGCCAGGAACCCTGAGAGGGAAGACCACTGCATCAGCAGTTCAGCAGATGCACAAACGCACCCACAACCTCCTCCCGCTCCGATTCATGCGCATGACAGCCTCGTGGAACTCCTCTCTCCCCTCCTGCAAGGACCTCCACGCCGCCCAGCCGGTCGATGATCGCCCGCACATCCGCCTCATCCATCGGGCGTCTTCCACCACCGGCGGTTTCAGGCATGGCACTCCTCCCAGTCAGAAAACAGCATCCCCATGCGGGTGCACACAAGGTACATACGCCGGAACAGACGGTCAAGGGCAAACCCAGCCGCCGCCAAACGCCCCCAGGACGCCATTTCCGACCCTTGCTCATATCAGCCGGGTTGAGGGAGCATCCACGCCCCTGAAACGGAGCGCACCGCCGCCCGGGCGGCCCTGGAGAACCTCTCGCCGGACAGCCCCCGAGTTAAAAGTGTTGGGGGGCTGTTCCTCGTCACCCCCACCCTCCTACCGGTCCCCACGGCAACTCCACCAAGGGACCGGACCTCGAGACATCTCATATTTCCCAATGAAAAATCCCCGGGCCCAGCCGGGTGGTAACCTGACTTCAGGACCATCCCGGCGGGCCCGGATGACAACAGCCCCAGGCATGAAAAACAGCGTGGACATTTCCGTTCTATATCACATGCAAACACCCCTGGACGCCATCAGGGGGTCCACGGCAATCGCGCTGAGCAGGACGTCCACGCCCAATCCTGCCGAGACCCGCCGGCTCTTCCACGAAATCGGCCGGCAGGCTGACCTGTTGAACCGCTTGGTCGAGAACATGATTTACCAGGCCGAGACTGAGGCCGACGAGCAGGGGAGCGACGGGGAACCCGAACCCTTCGTCCTGGAAGAGCTGACGATCAACTACGCCGAACGCCGCGTGACGGTGGCCGGCTATCCGGTGAGGCTGACCGCGACCGAGTACCGGCTGCTCCAGGAGCTCTCGAACAACGCCGGACGGGTGCTGACCCAGGAGCGGCTGCTCAGGCGGGTCTAGGGCCCGGAATACCAGGACGACCCGCGGCTCCTGCGCACATTCATCCACAGCCTCCGCAGCAAGCTCCGGGGCAACGCCCGGAGTCACACCTACATTTTCACCGGGCCCCGGATGGGGTACCGGATGGCCAGGCCCTGAAACATTGCCGCACACCCCGGTCAGCGTCTGCACCCGGTGCGGCCAGACCGTCTTCCACGGCGAACCATCCGACGAGGAGATGGATCTCATGCTGAAGATGTTCAGAAGAAAGCCCGGTCCCAGGACCCAGGCCTGAGGCGCAGAACCCAGGTGGTCAACAGTCTCCCGTAAGGGACAACCCCGCACCCGCGGAGATCATCCCCATATGGGTGCACCCGCAGGGTGAATGGGGTCGACGCAACGGTTACAAAACCGAAATCGGGATTTCGTCGAATCGTGGCATTGGTGATGATGACACGGGGCCTTTGCCGTTTGGAATCTCCGTGCATCCAGTGG
>DAOUHF010000126.1:0-3275 GCA_034428795.1 Dehalococcoidia bacterium | reverse complement strand
ATTTAAGTGGCGATGATGATCAGCTGGGTTAAGCCCGTGAATCCCTCTCATCCGTACTTGGAGAACGACCCGGCTCCGTCGTTTGACCCCCACCATCTGCGCATTTCACCTTGGCTTTAGTTTAGTCTCATCGCTCTTATGGGGCCGCGGGATCTCGTCGCACGGGTTGGGGATCCCAGAGTCAGACAGCTCTTTGAAGAAACGGTTGATGCAGTCGTAGCACCTGGTCCGCTTGTTGATGGACGCCTCTCCCGGATAGCCAATGGCCTTCTCCACCGCCTCTTTCGTGGCCGGCAAGTAAGGGCTGAACCGCTCCAGGCGCCCCAGGGTGCTGCGGTACCCCTTCAACGTGGAGTCCGAATCGGGTCCTTTCCTTTGGTCTTCCGTTGCAGCGAAGCCAGGTGTTTCCTGACCGCCACGCCCGTGCTCTTTCGGCTCATGTTGCGCGCCTCCAGATCGATCTACCCTAATTGTGAAGAATCTTATGTCGCGCTTGTCGTGACCCGTTTTGCACAACTGGTCACCCGGGGTAGATTCCTACTCAAAATCAGTGAAAAACGGTCAAACCTTTCCCGATAGATTGGCCGAAAAAGGCCCGTCACCCGGGGTGTAATCAGGCAAGTTATTTCGCCACTCTGCCCGCATCCTAAGTCAAGTCGACGCCACACCTTGTTATCGCCAGGGTTATTTTCGGAGTTATCTGCAGGATTTCTGCCATGGTTTTCAGCACATCGGCGTCCCGCGACCTCAGCGGCGGCATTTCTGCCCGACAAGGTTTTCGGCAGGATTGCTGGCACACTTCGCTGCACCGCCCCTACTGGCGCC
This sequence comes from Dehalococcoidia bacterium, assembly GCA_034428795.1. Lineage (GTDB taxonomy): Bacteria > Chloroflexota > Dehalococcoidia > Lucifugimonadales > UBA3495 > VXOI01. Next base: position 2,450 of record DAOUHF010000126.1, on the reverse strand, counting down.
ACAGCGGGCGCCGTGCCGGGGACTGCGCCATCGGATCCTCGATTACACCGTCATCCTCGATGCAATCGATGGTGATACTGGCCGCCTCGCCAACGCGGCGGCCGGCGTCCAGTCCCAGCTTGACGAAGGCCACCTCCGGGGCGTCACCGACATCTATGAGGGCGGCGATCTCCTCGTTGGTGAATTTCCGCTTTCGCGTCTTCTCCACGGCGGGGCGCGGCACTCCCTGCAGCGGGTCAGGGAGTCCCAGGGCCAGGTACGTTCCTGAATTGAAGAGTGCGTGCAGGACGGCGTGGCGCTGACGGCGCGTGTTCGGCTTGTAATCCGTGGGATCGCCCAGTACGGAGTAGACCTGGTCGACGCTCGGCGGCAGCGTGGGGGAGACTTCCACCAGTAGACGCAGTATGCGCGCGTACGTTTTGAGCGTGTTCAACCCTGGCGTTGTCCAGCCGGCAGAGCTCCAGATAACGGTCGACGACCTCCTGGGTGGCTGCCACGGGAACCTCGGCCGTTTTAGCTTCGACCGCAGGCTGGGGAACAGCAGCCGGCGCGGCTGTGGCCGGAGAAGCTGCGCCGCCGGCGTCTTGGCCAGTTTCCCGCACCGCCGCGATTACGATCTTACCGGGGCGCGCGATGCGGTCGCACGGATTGGGGATGCCCAGGCCTTGCACCAGCTCGCTCTTGAAGAAGCGGTTCGCGAAGTCGTAGCGGCGCCGCACGGTGCCCAGCGTCCCCTTGCCAGCATCGTCCAGGAAGCGCTCGCCATCATGGAGACGGGGAGCCTCGGGCAGAACCTGGGCAAGCGCCGTCCGAGCGATCTGTAGCCCTCCATCGTGGAAGCGCCCACCGGCTCCTCTGCGTTGGCCGGGTCGACCAGGAATTGGTTGGCCAGTGGCTTGGTTTCGTGGCTCATCGCATCTCCTCCGACTGCTGGGTTATCTGCAGTCGCCGGGATAGTAACGTCGCCGGCGTCTCGCCCTTTGTCATTAGCCCGGGCGGGCGTGATTTCGTGCGTAAATTCGCGAAATCGTGACCCGGGCGGATGTGTTGGCCGGCTCGTCGGACAATCCCGCTGCAGGTTTATCTACATTGTGGGGAATTCCCTGGACCCCTGTTTTGCGGAAACGAAATCGCGCCAACGGAGTGTCGCCGTCTCCCGAAGAAAATTGCCGTTCCGGTGGGTCGAAACGGCGGGGAAAGGGATTGCGGGACCACTGATTTTGGGTAGGTGCGGGGGGTAACACTTCTCCGACCACTCTCCAAACGGGAGTCAGGCCAACACGCCGCCTGACGAGGATTACAAACCGCCACAAATGGTGGTGATCTGGCCAAAAAGCGCCGTTTTATCGCCACCAATCCGGTCGAGGACAAACCACCGATGACAACAATTGCCAAGCCCCATCATTGGCGTTTCATCGTGAGCCGGCCGGCTGGCCAGATCACAGCCGCATGCTCCCGAAGAGGGACTAAGATATGCTCCCGGTGTTGCTCGATACAGTGCGTTCTGGGCGCTGAATGTTACGATTGCAATCGCTTGATTACCCAGGATTGCAAACCGATCCCGGCTAGGAAAGGTCGCCCGCCGGAACAGGCCGACCTCAATTTCCCGCGACGGGTTGCCACGCGGCGTTTGGCAAGCGAAAGAGAGGCTCCGGAGAAAAGCCGAATCCAATGCCCGAAGTGTGGCCGGAAGGTTCCCCAGGTGATGCCCTTCTGCGGCTATTGCGCCACTCCCATGCCGCAGCGACAGATGCACATGTTCGCCCCGTCTGATGGCGGTACAGCGGATCCCACTTGCTGATTGCAGTGAACTGATGGCAGCTCAGTGGGGCAGGAGAACCCAGCTTAGGAACCTGGCGGGCTGCATCAGGCTACTGGCTGACGCCGGCGGTAGCGGCCCGGGTGCGCCAACCATGGGAAGGCGACAGTCCCTCGAGGAGGTATCCACGCTCGTGGAAAGGCAGACCCCGTTCGGTGCTGGACCATCTTGAGCGTCCGGGTCGAGTTCCCAATCCACATCGGCATCCTGGTCGACGCAACCCGCTGCGAAAGCCGCCTCCAAGGCCACCGATGCGGACAATATCGAGGGAGACATCGTCTCTGAGGTCATGTCAAACGATGCTAGCCCGCGTGGTAACACCGCCGGTGGCGTGACAGTTACGACTCCCGCTCCGGCGGAGAAGCGACAACTATCCGCCGTCGGCATCCCAATGCCAGAATGACTGATGGCCAACGGCCGAGACCGGTTCCGGCAGTGTCCTCACGTCGCCGACAAGTCACAGGCAGCGGCCGGGTCTGAAGTCGCCCCAGGGGTCAATGCGGGTCCGTCCCACACCCGCGGCGCATCTGACCTCGGTGCTGCCGTCGTGGACCGCGTGCCCGGTCGTTGGGTTGACGTGCTTTACCCGGGCCATGCCGGCCAGGGTGGCGGTGGCCAGTACCGCGCCCGC
>DAOUHF010000125.1:0-2369 GCA_034428795.1 Dehalococcoidia bacterium | reverse complement strand
CCTGGGCGGCGTTGGCTACCAGGTCGTCCAGCCAGCCAGCCTCAAGGGACAGTCCGATGCTGAGAATCAGGTCGGCGTCGGCCACGCGGGCGACATCGCGGCCCCCCGGTTGGAAGGCGTGGGGGTCGGTGTTGGAGGGGAGCAAGGGGAAAACCTCGACGCGGTCTTGCCCGACAGCTCTCACCCAGTCGGCCAGTAGGTTACTGGTGGTTACGACGGCTATCTTACCGCCGGGTTGGACTTGAGTACGGAGCGCGGCGGCCGGCGATATGCCGCTTGGAAGTCCGGCGGATGGACCGGATGCTGGGCCGGTGGCAGGAGCATTGGCCGCGGGGTCGTTAGAGCAGCCCACGGCAAGCAACAGTAATAACGGAACGAAAAAGACCGCAAACAATTTCAGGGTGGGTCTAACCATGGGCCGGTCTCCTATTGCGGCTTAATCTCAATCTAATATTAGAAATGATATTTAGTATCAATACGCGCCAAAAGATTTCCAAGCGCCGGAGCCTTCCTTGAGACGCGATTCCGACGGCGGCCATTAGCTGGAAGTCTATGTTCTCCTGTCTCGATGCCGTTGTGTGGGAAGGTAGTCATCAAGAGGCGCCGATCAATACGTTCTCGATGTCACAGCCGATAAGGTCCTGGGATAAGCCGCACTGGACGCAAAGTCGGCGGTATTGACGGCCCCAGTGGCTCAACCGTTCCTTCAAATCCCCGTCTTACAGGAGCACACGGCACGGAACTTCGGCTTCCGCCCGAAACTTTTGCGTACGGTAAACTGCGCCCCTTCCTATTGGAGAAGCCAACTGCCGGTGCTGGACCCCTGCGGGACTCGCCACCCTGCAACCCAATCGCCGCTGCCGAGTAGCGGTGTGGAGCTGTGAAGCGGAATCCCCCTCTCCGATGCCCTCCAGGGTGCTTTCAAAGACGGTAGAATTGCGCTCGGCCAAGGCCATTATCACCCATTTGAGACGTTATTGATACTAAGTATCTAATACGCAAATCATACACGCCTGGCCCGGTGTTGTCAACCTACGCGCCCTTCCCCCCAGGGTCTTTCCATTGTTCTTGCAAATCCGCTCGTGGATAGGCCGTCCTTCAACAAGCCCAGGATGAGGGGACTAAAGTCCGAGCATCTGACTATTGAAAGACCCTATCCCAATTGCTGCATCGGGCCGTCCTCGCGGCGGGGAGACATTTGCCGGGTCGTCTATTCTCAGACCTTCGGGGCGCTTTGTAATGGCCGGCCTGTCGGCGCGTTGGGTTCGGCACGGCGTGTATTCCGGGGTCCAGGAACACCCCACATCTTCCCGTCAATGGTCAATGGCGTGGCTTCCCGGCCGGCCTCCGAGCTACTCTCCCTAACCGCCCATCCAGTCGTGCTTGCTTCTTGGGCAGCCTTCAAATTTTCTTCGAGATCGGCCAGTACAGTAGTAGGCAAGGATTCCAAATCTATCAGACCAATACAAATAGACCTATGAGGAGGAAGCAATGGGGGATATCACGAAGACTGAACCGGAGGCGGCGACTCCGGCGATGAGAACCAGACCGTGGACTCTTTTCATCCGCGGAATCCAGGCGGTGGCTCTCTCGGCTGGGGTTGTTTTCGCCGTGGCCTGTTCGGGCGCCGAGCCATCTGCGGATACTGCGACGGCGCCATTGCCCGCGACAAGGCTAACGGAATCAACCCCGGCATCGGCGGCGGCGGAAAAGTCTCCGACGGGGGCAATGCCCCGGTACGCCTAACAGAAGCAACCTCGTCATTGACGGCGGCCGAAAGCGCTCCTTTAAGGTTATCGCCCGCAACCGTGCCCGCAACCGGGGTTACGCTGTCGGCGAACGATGCCAGCATATCCGAGCTTGCGGCGGCCTTCGAATCGGCGGGAATCAGTAACGCGCAGCGTTGGGCGCGAGAGGCGGATGAATACCGCCCTTACTCAGTTGACGACACCGGTTACACCAAGCTGCGCGGCGAGCTGGCGAAGTATAATCCGGCTTCTGGTGTAGTTGACGCGATTGTTGCCCGGCTACATCTGCCGTGATGCGGTTCACGCTGGGTGGGAATGTTATCGGGACCCTTCGGGCGGCGCTATTATTGCTGGCCGGCCTGGGAGTGGTCGGTACCGCCGCCGAGCTGGCAATGGAACGACACTGGCAAGGTCCCTGGCAGCTGCTGCCCTGGCTGGCCCTGGGGATGATCGCCCTGGCCCTGGGTGTTCTGCTGGTGCGAAGGGCGCGGGCGACCGTCCGGTTTGCGCGCATCTGCGCGGCGCTGGTCATCTTGACCGCCGCCGTGGGCGTCTGGCGGCACGTCCAGGAAAACTACGACACCGCGCCCCTGGACGCTCGCTATACCGACCGTTGGGAGA
>DAOUHF010000124.1:0-6293 GCA_034428795.1 Dehalococcoidia bacterium | reverse complement strand
CTCGTCGCTGCGAGCGTCCCGCCAGTCCCTGAGCCATTCCTGATGGCTGGCGTAGCCGTTGGCCTCGAGATTGCGCTGCTTCCGCCACAACCGCTTCGACCCGAAGCACAGCCGCACCCGGCCCGCAGCTATGTCAGCTTCCAGTGCAGACAGCCTGTGCCGCAGATTGGCCAACCGCCGTTTCTTCTGATGAACCTGATCAAGCCGACCATGTCCGGCGGCATCGGCGATCTGCTCCTCAGCCCGTGCAATCCGCCGTTGCAGGCTTTCCCGTCTGAGCGCCATTGTCTCCCGCACCGATGACATCTTGCCGTCCAACGACACCCGCACCGCATTGAACATCCGTGCCGGTATTCCATACCGTTTCAGGTAAGCGCTCTTGAGCGACATGGTTGAGCGACCGGCCGCAACTTCGGCAAACAGTTTCCGCTGCACCCGGCCGTACAACTCACCGTACGCTGCCAGCACAGCATCGCCAGCCGAACGGTCCAAGCCCGCGTAATCGGCAGTGCGCGTCTGATATGTGCCAGTCTGCTGCATCAGCCTTCCTGCGCCGCCGCCAGCGCCCGTTCCGCACGCCGCCGCGCCGAACGCCGTCCGTAGAGCCGAGCGCACAGCGAGGTCATCACCTCGGTCACGTCCCGCACCAGGTCATCCTCCAACTCACCCTCATCCATCACCAGGATGCGGGCTCCCCGCCCGGCCAGCGCAGCTTCCACGTATTCAAACCCAAAACGGCTCAATCGCTCCCGGCGTTCCACCACTATCGTGCCCACCGTATGGTCCGCCACCAGACGCCGCAACCGGGGACGGTCCCCATTCAGACCGGAGCCAATCTCCTTGACGACCTCATCCGGCCGGTAACCCTGTTGGGTGGCCCACTCCACGACCCAGCCCACCTGCCGGTCCAGGTCTTCCTTCTGGTCGGCGGACCAAACGCGAGCGTACACCACACAACGTCCTTCGTTTGCAGGAGGCACCACCACGTAGTAGCGCCCGTTGGGCAACTGCTCGATCTGAAGTTCCGGCGGCAGCTTGCCGGTGAGATGCAGGCGGGAGGTGGTCGCCTTGTCGAAGCCGTAGAGGCGTCCCCAGGCCGTCAGGCTGATACGCGCCGACTGATAACGTCCATAATGGACTATTATTTACTATAAATTTAACTGTTGCGAACCCCGCTACAATCAGGTTGAGGTGGCATCGTCCACCGCGAACAGTATCGTGAACTGGGGACCATCGTCGCCCAGCCACCGGTGATAGCTGCCGTCCAACTGGATCAGCATGCCCTCCCGGGGCATCCGCTGGCGGCGAACACGGTGCTTCGGCGGACGCCTTTGCCGCGGACTGCTCAGCCCGGCGTTGACCAGAATGCGCCGCAGGGTGGTCCTGCCGATGTCTATGCCTTCGCGCTCGCTCAGCAACTCGCTGAGATGTGAGTGGTTGGTCCCCGCGTACCTGGCACGAACCGATGTGCCTCTCTCCGACAGGAGCGGAGTCGTAAAGGACGCCCAGACGGCGAAGACGTAGGTGTTCAGGACTGGGCCGGGTGGTTCGCCTATAATCCGGCGATCAACCCAGCCCGCATGTAGGGGAAAGGCCGGCTCGGAAACGGATAAATACAGTCTGCCTCAGACTGGCCGTACTTACGCCACCTGCGAAATCAGGCTAGAATCCATCCATCAGAACCGCCAGAGCCCGAGAGGCCAGACATGACCACCAAACGTCAAACTTTCCTCCCAATCCCGGATCCGCCGGAGCACGAGCCAGACGATATGACCAGCGTCCAACACCTCGGCGAAAACGGCAACATGCACCACCTAGCCAAGTACCTCGGCAACCCGGATAACACCATAGTGTCGGGAGAAAGATTCATCGTCCCCACGCCGGAGACGCCGTCCAACCAGCGAATCTCGCCCGACCTGCTCATCGCATTCAACGCCAATCCGGCCCTCTACCGCCAGGACAACAGCTACGTCATCTCCCGGCAGGGCAAGCCGCCCGACCTGGTCATGGAAATAGCCTCAAGAAGGACCGGCGAAATTGACATCGAAGACAAACCGGCCAGGTACGCCCAACTGGGCATCCCCGAGTACTGGCGGTTCGACGAGACGGGCGAGTTCCACAGGACCAGGCTGGCCGGAGACCGGCTGGTGGAGGGCCGGTACGAGCCGATTCCCATCGAAACCGTCGAAGACGGAGTCCTACAGGGCTACAGCAAAGTCCTGAACCTGTTCATCCGGTGGGAACGCGGGGAGCTGCGCTGGCACGACCCCGGGACCGGGCAGGAAATACCCACCTTCGAGCAGGAGCGGGAAGCCAGGCTGGCCGAAGAGGAAGGCAGGCTGGCCGAACAAGAGGCCAGGTTAGCGGCCGAGGCCCGTGTCCAAGAGTTGGAGGCGGAACTGGCACGAAGGGGAGCAGAAGAATAAGGGGCAGGCTACTCGGCCCGCATCGCCTGACCGGGCGGAGAGGGAGAGCCGCCGGCATCACTGACAGGTCCCGGTGGCTCCCCCGGCCCGGAGTCCGGTAGTATGCCCGACACACCTTGGTCCCAATCCGCAGTCAGGCAGGAAAACCCGTACCGGCCATGCCCCGCCGCTGCGACGAAGGCCGCAGAGACAAGTACACCCGGTCGGCCCAGGCCTGGCTGGCCCTCGTCGCACACGCCACGCACCGCCGGACCGTCACCTACGACGCCCTGGGCGCGCTGCTCCACCCACCCCATGAGGCTCCGCTCCGACCTTGACCCCTTGATGACGTCACCCGCTACCATGCGGTGAGTCCGGAGGGAACACAGAGATGAAGACCGCCCAGACGGAGCAGGTCACGCTCCTCAGAATCATCGACGGCGACACCGTGGAGGTGCAACGCCGCGGCGGGTTCCTTTCCACCGGCCCCAAGCAGCGCATCCGGCTCTACGGCATCGACGCTCCGGAGAGCTCCCAGAAAGGTGGCGACGACGCCACCAAGCACCTGGGCAAGATCATAGGAGCACGAACCAAGATCTGGTTGGAAGCAGTGGCCACCGACCAGTACGGCCGTACCGTCGGCGTCATTTCCAACAAGCGGGGCGACCGCCTCAAGAGCTACAATTACGAGATGGTCAGAGGCGGTCATGCCCATTGCTACATGCTCGCCGCGGCCGACGCGGACGCTTACACCGCAGCCGAGACCTACGCCAAGGACACACGTAAAGGCCTCTGGCGAGCGCGAGCGGTCCAAGTCCCCAAGGATTTCCGCGTCCAGCAGGAACACACCCAGAAGCGCAGCGCCAAGCTCGCGCTGGTCCTGTTCACCGCAGCCGGCACCGCGTTAGCCATCGCTTTGTACCTCTTCAGCTCAGGCCAAGTCCCGGGCTGAACCCAACCTCTGAAGTGATACTTGCCACAAGCAGACGGCACACGAGCCACCGGGAAATCGGGACTGCAAACCGGAAGCGGACCACCGACGTCCGGCAGCCCTAGCAGAGCTTGGAGTAGAGCGGGGGGGCATCGCCGGAGACCCCTTGTATCCGGCATCGCGCAACGTGACCCACGGCAAGAGCAGCTTCACCGCCGCCGCCACGAACATCGGCAATGGGTCTAATGCGCCCGGTCCATTGCCGCCCTCTCCGGTGCCTGCGCACCGCGACGGAAGCGGCGAGGCCCGGCTAGAGAAACCGCTCTAAAGCTCCCTTCCCGAGCCCCCGCGTTTACACCTCGGACCGAGAGATCCCGGCGGGCCGTGATGGCGTCTTGCTCCGGTTCGGGGTTTCCCGGCAGCGGTATGCGATGATGCTACCTCTCCGTGTCAGGTCCTAGGTACACGAAGATTTCGTTCATCCAGAATAGGTCTATTCCTGTGGCTTTGCTGTGGCCCCAGACGTTGCCCTTTTCCAGCCTGTGCAGAGGTATGGGCTCGTAGACGCCGCCTTCCAGCCTGTCTGCGGCCAAGGGAGTACCGTACAGGTCACCTCCAGTGGGGTCCAGGCGCCAGTATTCTTTGATTCCGATCCCTTGGTATAGTCTCCGTTTGTCGATCAGGTCTTCGCGCACCTTGTCCGGGGACGCCATTTCCAGGACGAAGTCCGGCGGCTTTCCCACTACCCACTGCAGGTACACTCCGGTCGCGATGACTCCCCGGCCCGGCACGTCCTTGGCGAAGTAGTAGTCTGGCGCTATCCGTATGTTGAGGTCGGATTCGTCGTAGCAAATGTGGCAGCGGGAGCCGTGGACCACTTCCTCCGTGGGGTGAATCGTTTCCAGCAGTTTGCTCAGGTTGGATTGCATCTTCCACCGGGTTTCCCGGTGGAATTCCGGGTTCGGATGGGGCTCCGGCCGGTCGAACCTGTAGTTCAGCCTGTCGATGTCGATCCAGGTCTGTCCTTCGTAGGTGGGGAGGATGGCAGGTGGGATTGGTTCGGTGCCGTCCTTCCACTGCTTGAGCTTGGCTTTCAGCCGGATTAGTGCGGCCCCGTTGGTGACGGGGTCTTCGGCAAATGTTATCAGGGGCGGGTTGCCGGGCGCTGGTGCGGTTCCCTCTTGGGCCGCCACGGTGCGAGCTAGGAGCGTGAGGTTGAACATGTGTCTCACGTGCCACCAGTGGGGCGGCTGGTGTGGGTCGTCGTACATCAAACGGACGGGGATGCTGCCGCGCTCGTCGCGTTCCAGCCATGCGATGGTTTCGAGGGCTTCCGCGGCGTCTGCCGGGGTGAAGAGTACTTCCTGTATGTTTACTTTGCTCACTTCTCTTCCCGTTCCGGTGATCCTGTCGTGGGAGTGCCGTGAGTTCTCAGGTGAGGATATGGTGCCGCCTTTCCGCCGATTTTGCCGGTCATTCTCTTCCGGTCGGTGATTGTGCCGGTTAGCTCTCCGCTTTGCATCTTCCAAGGCGTACCGCGCGGGAAGTCTATCGGATTTTCCGCCTTTCTCACCCGGATCCTTCGCGAATATTGTGCACTGTGTCTACTACTCGGTCAAAGGTGAAGTGTCAGGATAGAGTCGGAGAAGTTTCACCCTGACGTCCTATGTGGTGAAACGCAACCCAGCGGCGGCCGCCGCTGGGTTGCGTTCCGCCTCATAGACGCTGATGTCCCTTACTGGCTCGGCTGTGGCCGGGGGGTGGAACCGGAAAATGGAAACGACAGACCGTGTGGCTCTCTGTGGGCCATTCACGTGCCGGTTACCCCAAGCACTCTTCCCCAGCCCACCAGATCGCGCAGCAGCGTCATGAACCACAGTTCCGCCAGGCGCACTGAGCAGTGCCAGCCATCGCCAGCACGCCCAACTAGCCAGACAGTCTCTCAGAATTTTTTGACAGACTCCTAGCCAGAAAACCGGCCAACAGCTCCCAATGACATCAGCCGAACCACCGGATGGTCGAAGCTGGTGGGGCCCTCCACTACGAGGCCTGCGCCCGGGCAATCATTGCCTCTGGAACGCCCAGCGCCTGTTCCGCCTCTCACTCTGTTGGTGTGTTGTCAGGCGGTTCCGCCGGCTCAATGTGGAGGTCGACGGCCCGTTGCGAGGTTGTGCGGTAGATTTCCTGCATGGCCGGGATGAATTCTTGGTTGCCCTGCCAGAGCGGGAACCGCCCCAGCTGCTGGGGCAGGGCGGCAGACAGCTCGGGTATGGTGGCCGGGCCGGCGTGGTCCTTTTCCCGCATCGCCGTCAGCGGGTTGGACCAGAACTCGCCAGGTTCCGGCGGCAGGGGCTCGGCAGGCAGGGTGGGTCCTTCCAGGGTCCGGGCGGAGCGGCGGAACTCCGGCCCCAGCAGGTCCTCCCGGTCCATGCCCCGCATCCGGAATATCAGGAAGGGGTCCCGGTCGAACTCCTCGCCCAGCAGCAGGTAGACCGCGGCGATGTGCTTGCATGGGTTGGACCAGTCGGGGCACGAGCAATCCGTCTCCAGGTCATCCCGCTGGTCGGGGAACATGGACAGGCCGACGGCCCGGAAGGTGTCCTCGATGTTGTCGGGCATGCGGCCCGCCAACAGGCTGGCGGCGATGATGGGCTGTTCCGCCATGGCCGCCTGGAGGCGTTCCCAGTCCGGCGGGCTGATGGTCCGGACCTCGATTCTCACGTTGTAGGGACGCTTGCGGGAGCCCTGCACCTTGGCCGTGACGCCGCCGGACTGGACGTCGACGGACATGACCTGTCCCCGGCGGGCGTAGGAGCGACCGCGGCCGAGGCGCGCTCCGATTTGGAATTCCTCAAGGGTCTGGAGCCAACGCTGGGCCCACCAGCTGGAGCCGAAGGAGCCCCGTTTCGACCCGGCCCTGATGCCGCCTCTGACTTCGATTGGCCTGGTGTATATGG
>DAOUHF010000123.1:0-1689 GCA_034428795.1 Dehalococcoidia bacterium | reverse complement strand
ACCAAGTGACATTTATGCTGAACACTTGGCCGGACATTTATCCTGAACAGCGACAGCCACAGTGGTATGTTTTGCCGCCGCCCTTGACAGCCACTGCAGGCCGCCAGCGGCGCCCCCAAAAGCGCCTGCAGACCGCCGCCAACCTCCCGTCTACCCGAATTCGAGTCCGGATCATCGCGCCGGTAACTCCCTCACCCCCCTTCCGCTGTCCTCACGCCGTCCATCCGGGTCCATCGGTGGATTCAGGGTAAGAAACGCAGGTATGCGGCAAGATACGATCCCTCCAAGGGCAATTTCTCCCTGGATGACTCGGGGTTGATCTGTGAGACTGTCAAAAGTTATTCGGCCGAGTTCCATCTTCAATCGCTCTCCCAGTGGGCTAGTGTGATGGTGAAGCCATGGGATTCGCCTCGAAAGCCTAAGAAGCGCCACCAAGACAAGATTCACGCCGCGCTCTGCCTGATAATCGCCTTACAGTGGAGACGGCAGAGCAACGTGGTGTGGGTTATCGGAAATCTCGACAAAGGTTACATAGTAACGCCGACTTCAGGCGAAACACGACCCATTTTGCGAGATGCTGCTAACGAGAACGAGGTTGACATTTCCCCCAAACAGTGGTCTGGAGACCGATTAGACAAGACGGCCCATCGGCTAAAGTGCAACTACCCAGTCAAAAGTTTGTAGTACAGTAACGCTTGGCCCACCAAGCAGGACTCGAACCAGCCACTCATGCGGTCCCGCGCCAGGGCTCGGTCGGCGATGCCACCGGAGCATCTCGTGCGGCGGACCATACATGGCTTTGCGGCCTACTTGAGGCCGTGAAGGTTCACTTCCCGCGAGTGCCGCAGCTTTCCGTGTCGATTGCCACCTCGCCATGAAGATGACGGCGATGAAGGCCGACGCCGTGGTCCCGGACCGGCGGGAGGTTTGGATGGCAGACAAGGTGAAGCAGGGGATCGACGTGCTGATCTGCGGCTACAGGCTGGTGCAGACGGGATCGGATCTCGTGGACTTCCCTAAGAACTGCTGGTTTGGGATGGATTACAGCGTGTACACCATGCGGCGGGTGTCCCGGCGTTCCTGGCGCATCGGGCAGACTCGCCCGGTGAAGGTAGTGTTCATGGCCTGCCGCAGTACCCTCCAGGGAGACGCCCTCAAGCTGGCGGCGAAGAAGCTGCAAAGCTCCCTGGCCGCCTACGGCGATGACGGGGACGACCTGATGCTGGCGCCCGGGCCCGTAAGATCCTCAGCGGCGAGGAGGACGACGCTGAGACGGTTGAAGCGGTCTTCGCCCAGGTCAAGGAGGCCGAGGCCGCCTCGGAGGAGTCCTGGTGGATGACGGCTGGCCGGTGGCGGAGGCCGAGCCGGAGCCGGTGGTCGTGGAAGTTCATGGCAACGGGAACGTCGCCGAACCAGTAGTGGTGGGCGACGGCCACCGGGAGGAACTCACCGAGGGGCAGCGTATGGACGCCCATGGCAACCGGGCGCCGACCACCAGGAAGCTCCTGAACCGCATTGAAACACCGGACGGCCCGGACGTCCACCAGATAGTGTTACACCTCAATGAACCGGAGCCAGTGATGCTCAGCTGGCTGAGTACCAACCAGAACGAGGCGGTTATTCGCAGCAAGGCGGTCTGGGACAAGGCCGGCGGCGAACTCGTGGACTTTGAGCCAAACGAGGCCGGTA
>DAOUHF010000122.1:0-1577 GCA_034428795.1 Dehalococcoidia bacterium | reverse complement strand
CCACTTCCAGATGGTATCCCCGATGATGTCCACCCAGGCCAGGTAGCCTTCCCGGTAATTCCAGACCGGCCCCTCGGTAAAAGTCAAACCGCTGGCAACCTTGGAAAAGACGGCGTCCGCGGGAACAAGCCGCCGGAAATCCGAAGAGAAGGCCTCAGTTACCATGGGCGCCTCCTGATGGTTATGGTATGGTTATTCACCGTTCGGTGGCTGGAGCCGAAGCCGCTCGACTGTTGCCAGTGTCCTGTTTTGTTCCCCGCGCGGTGGGCCTGTCGAGCCATTGACCGGCGACTCCTCGACAAGCTCGGGGCGAGCGGCTGGCGCTAACTTTACGCTTTAACCCTTTCCTACGCCACCGCAGGGTACAGCACATACCCTTGCCGTCCGGTGTCTGCGACTCGGTACAGGTGGCCCTCGGTGGTGGTGACGTACAGGTCGGTCTGGTTGGGGCCGCCAAAGGCGCAGTTGGTGGGTTCCGCCGGGGCCGGGTGGGTTTCCAGAACCTGGCCGGTGGGGGAAAAGACGTAAATCATCGGGCCGGGGCCGCTGTGTTCACCGCCGGCGCAGGCCACGATATTTCCGTCGGTGTCCAGGCACATCCCGCTGATACCCCGGTGGACGCCTCGGTAGTCGGCGCCAAAGCTGTGCAGCGCCGCATAATCGCCCAGCGTCCCATCGGCTTTGATGGGATAGGCGCGCAACTCCCGCTTGCCCGCCGGGTCGTCGCTGCTCTCCGCTACGTAAAGGACATCCTCGTCTTTGGACAGGAGGACATCCAGGGGCGTGGTAGTATCGTGGGTCATCCGGCGCAGGGGAGCGTCCTTGTTGGGCGATTCGATTCGCAGTACGGCTCGGTAGTCAATGGAGTAGGGCGCCAGTTCATAGTCACGCAACCCGCCCACTACCGGGGGCCCCCAAACCGGATCGGCCAACCAGATACGGCCTTGGCGGTCAATGGCCAGGTCCTTGGGCTGGTTGTGAAATTTGCCATCAACCTTGTAGGCCATGACCGAAGCGGAACCGTCCCCGTTGTAGCGCAATATCCTCCTGGCTCCGCTCTGGCAGGCGTACAGGGTTCCGTCTGCGGAGAAGGCGAGGCCGACCACCCGGTTGGTCCAGCGTCGATAATCGGACACTTCGCCGGATCTGGGGTCGTAGCGCAGAATCTTGTTGTTGATGGAGTTGGACGGCAAGGGGGTGAAAGTGAACAGCAAGGCGTCGCCGTCCCAAACCGGACCATCTGTGGGACTACCGTAAGGGCCGGCAATCAATTCGAATTTCCAGGTCATGGACTTCTCCTGTTTCCAGTCTATTTGGCCGGGTCTCCCATTTATGGTCTAAACTACCGCTTTCTAAACTACCGCTCTTCCAAACTACCGCTATTTTCCTTCGACCGGCTCAGGCGGGGCGACCGGGTCGGAGTTTAACTGCTTATCCCGGGGATTGGGTAAGTGGGTAAACCGGGTATTTCCACCCGCATCCGGTAAATCGACGAGCGGGCCGTGAAATATATGGTGCGGTAGTCGCTGTCGCCGAAGCCAAAGTTAGCGCAGTCCTCCGGCACCAGCAGTCGCCCC
>DAOUHF010000121.1:0-68089 GCA_034428795.1 Dehalococcoidia bacterium | reverse complement strand
CAGCGCGGCGCGCGGGCCTTGGTGCTCCATGACAGTGGCTTTGGGGGTCACCATCACCTTGCTGGCGGTCAGGACCGTTTCCAGCCGAACGTCCTGGGTGAAGTCACCGACGTATTCGTCCTCCGGTCGCAGGACGATGTCCTCAGGCGAGCCGATTTGGGCGATGCGGCCGTTCTGCATGATGGCGATACGGTCGCCCAGCTTCAGCGCTTCGTTCAGGTCGTGGGTGATGAAAACGATAGTCTTTTGGAGCTCGCTTTCCAGGCGCAACAATTCGTCCTGCATCTGGCGGCGGATCAACGGATCCAAGCCGCTGAACGGTTCGTCCATCAGCAGTATTTCGGTATCTACCGCCAAGGCGCGGGCCAAGCCCACCCGTTGTTGCATACCGCCGGAAAGCTGGCGTGGGAAGGACATCTCCCAATCCCCCAACCCGACCATATCCAATATCTCACGGGCGCGGGCGTAGCGTTCTTCTTGGCCAACGCCTTGGACTTCCAACCCCCATGAGGCGTTGTCCAACACGTTGCGGTGCGGCATCAGGCCGTAGTGCTGGAAGACCATCGCAATCTTGTTGCGGCGGAAGGCTATGAGCTGCTTCTCGGACATTGCGGTGACGTTTTCGCCGTCGATGACGATCTCGCCGCCGGTGGGCTCGATCAAGCGGGTCAGGCAGCGCACCATCGTGGACTTGCCGCTGCCCGAGAGACCCATGATGACAAACGTTTCCCCTTGATTGACTTCGAAGGAAACGTCCTGAAGACCGATAACGTTGCCGAATTCAGCTTGGAAGTAGGCTTTGTCCTTGCCGGCATACTGGGGGGCGAGGACTTTCTCCGGGTCCTTGCCGAACACCTTCCAGACCGAATTGACTTTTATGTAGGGCTGTTTTTCATAGCTCGTTCCGTTGGTTGCGGCGGCAGGTAAGGAGCTTTCAGCAGCCATTGGCGGCACCCCAAGTCACAGCCTGTCTACGTCCCCAGCCTCCCACTCCCAAGCACCCGGCTGTGGTATTTCTTCGGCCTAACCGTAGTCAGGGAGAGAAATTTTGTCAACCCGGTTACGCTGGATACGCTTCCTCCAGCTTTTTGAGTTGCTCCGTGGTCAGCCGCCACCCGGAGGCGCCGCAGTTTTCCTCAGTGCGGGCCACGCTGTTGGTCTTGGGGATGGCTACCACGCAGGGGCGGGAGACGCACCAGTTCAGGGCCACCTGCGCCGGGGTCTTGTTCAATTCCCTGGCGATGTCCTGCAATACCGACAGCTTCCGGCCGGGGCAACAGGCGCGGTTTCCCGGCCCCGTCGTCCTTGGCAAGTGTCCCGTCGGACAGCGGTGTATAGGCGATGACCGTTATCCGGTGTTCCTGGCAGTATGGTACCAAGTCCCGCTCGATGTGACGGCGCTTGAGGTTATACAGCACTTGGTTGGAAACGATGGGATTGTTGGTCATCACCCCCTGCGCTTCCCGCAGTCCATCCAACGAAAAGTTACTCACCCCGATATACCTGACCATCCCCCGCGCCACCAACTCCTCCATGGCCCGCATGGTTTCGGCGATTGGGACCGACCGGTTGGGCCAGTGAATCTGGTAGAGGTCTATGACGTCGTCGTCCAGCAGACGCAGGCTTTTCTCGGCGGCCCGCATCACGTCGTCGTAGCGGAGATTACTGGCCAACACCTTCGTCGCAACGAACACCCGGTCGCGGATACCCCGGACCGCCTCCCCTACCACGTCCTCGGTGCGGTACATCTCGGCGGTGTCGATGAAGTTGGCCCCCAACTCGATGCCGCGTTGCAGCGGCTTGGGTCCGCCCCGGTATTTCCACGTGCCCAGGCCGATTTCGGGTATCATAACGCCGGAGTTGCCCAGCTCTTTGTATTGCATCGCTCTTTCCTCTCAGTTCCAGCTGGCGTTTCCGCAGGAATGACGGGTATGTTATACCAGTTGAGTTAATCATTGCGGGCCACGGCCCGGAGGTATCGAAATGGAATTTCAGGACTACGAGAATTTCGTCAAGAGCAATCATCGGGGGGTCATCACCACCTACCGGCGCAACGGCGCGGGCCACGGCAGCATCGTGGTCTGCGGCGCGTATCAGGGCAAGGCGGCCTTCGTCATCGTGCGGGGCAACTCGGTCAAGGTGGGCAACCTGCGCCGCGACAACCGTTGCACCGTCATGGCCGTCAGCGAGGACTGGCGGAGCTGCGCCGCCGTCGAAGGCACGTCCACGCTCATGGACTACCACAACACCGACGCCGAAACGATGCGCGTCGAACTGCGCGAGGTGTTCCGCGCCTGTGGCGACAAAGACCACCCCGATTGGGAAGAGTACGACGTGGCGATGGTGCAGCAGGACGCCGTAATCGTGCTGGTAACCCCCCAGCGGGTTTACGGGATAGTTCGGGGCTAAGGCCGGACGGACCGGCGGCCAATTCGGCCGTAGGGACTATCCACGAATTGCTGTTACGGGTATCAACGAGGAAGTACCAGCGAGGCATCGGCCAGGCACACCAACTCGCCGCGCTGGTTGACGCCGCGGACGCCGCACTCAACGATGCCCAGGCCGCCTTCCTCCCGTCTGCCGTTGATTTCTCCTTGGAACGCGACCGTGTCGCCGCTGCGGAAGGGGGTTATCGCCCGCATCAGCAGCCTCCCGCCGTTGTAGAAGGCCTCCGCCGGGAAAGAAAGCTGCAACATCTGGTCGACGTAGGACATCGTTGCCGGGCCGGAGTTCACCGTGCCGCCGAAGATATTCTGCCTGGCGAACTCTTCGTCGGTATGGATGTTGCTTTCATTGGCCCGCCCGGCCAACCGGAAGCCGTTCTTGCGGTTCATAATTTCTTGGCTCTCGGTGATGGACAGCTGCGCCATTTGCAACCCCTCGGCGGCGGTCGAGTAGTCCAGCAACCGGGGCGAAGCGGGTCTGGCAGCGGCCTGATGCGCCGGTCCTCCCGGGGCAGGGGAGGCCGAATCCGGGGTCTCGGGCGTCTCCCGCTGGCCCTTGGCGTACTCGAAGATGCAGGTGTACTCGTAGGAGGCGACGCGCTGCCTTTCCTGGTTTGACGCTTCCACACGGAATGTGACGAACCTGCTGCCCCGTCTCTCGTACTTCTCCAGGACGCGGCGGGTCCCGGTGATGGAGTCGCCGGCCTTTACCGGACGCTCCCAGCGGATTTCGCATTTGGCGAAGGGCGTCTGGCGGCGGGCCGTCTTGGATTGCTCCAAGGCCACGAACCCGTTGGCCTCCGCTATTTCGTCCCGGAGCAATGGGGCATAGCTGAGGACCATGGTGGGCATGGGTATGCTTCGGCCGTCATCGGCCCGGTAGCGGGGGTGGTCGTTCAACGATACCCGGGCGCACTCCGCGATGTTCTCAGCAGTGATGTCGACTACAGTCGAAGCACCCGCCTGCCCCGGCTCCACCGAGTCGAATTCCCAGAGCTGCTCTTGCTGTTCCGCCATTTCCCGACCTCCGTTCCTCGACCATCCTTTTTACCACAGAGAATACAAGTTTATTGATCGCTCTGTGCTCTCTAACGCTCTCTGTGGTTAAATACAGCCGTTTTTGAAGACTAACACCTACGGAGGCCGACATGAAAGTTGGATTTATCGGACTGGGCACCATGGGGGCCAGCATGGCCTACAACTGCCTGCAGGGTGGCAACGAGATGGTCGTCCACGACATTCGGCGCGAGGCGGCCACCCAGCACTTGGAGGCCGGCGCGGAGTGGGCGGACTCCCCCCGGCAGGTCGCGGAGGCCTCGGAGATCGTCTTCACCTCGCTGCCCGGCCCCACGGAGGTGGAGGCGGTCGGGCTGGGCGAGGACGGCATCCTGGAGGGTCTCAGCGAGAACAAGGTCTACTTCGACCTCAGCACCAGCACACCGGGCCTGATCCGCCACATTCACGAACAAGCGGCAGCTCGGGGCATCCACGTGCTGGACGCTCCCGTGAGCGGAGGGCCGAGGGGAGCTCGCACCGGCAACCTTGCGATATGGGTCGGCGGCGACAAGGACGTCTTCGACCGTTGCAAGCTGGTGCTCGACAGCATCGGCGACAAGGCCTACTACGTGGGGCCCATCGGCTGCGGCGCCATCGCCAAGCTGGTCCACAACTGCACCGGGTACATCGTGCAGGCGGCGCTGGCGGAAGTGTTCACCATGGGCGTGAAGGCCGGCGTGGAGCCGCTGGCGCTGTGGCAGGCGGTGCGGAAGGGCGCCGTAGGACGCCGGGGAGTCTTCGAGGGCTTGGCGGAACACCTGCTCCCCGGCAAGTTCGATCCGCCCGACTTCGCCCTGCGCCTCGCCCGCAAAGACGTCGACCTGGCCGTCGGGGTGGGCCGCGAGTACGACGTCCCTATGCGCCTGGCCCAGCTAACGCTCCAGGAAATGACCGAGGCTCTAAACCGGGGCTGGGGCCTCCGCGACTCGCGCGTCGCCATGCTGCTGCAGGAGGAACGCTCCGGAGTAGAGGTACGCGTGGACGAGGCACTGTTGAACGCCGTACTGGAGGAAGAGCGGAACGCGGGCAGCGGGTAGTGCTGTTAGCCTGAACAGCGTCCTTTGACAGGAGGATTGTGGTTCAGCGACAAAACCATTGGAGAAGCGGAGAGGAGACGCAAACGGCCGTGGAGCGAGCGGTTGCGGCTGAAAAGAGATGGGGAGTGCTCCATCAACTACCCTCTTCCACCGAATTTGCTGATGGTTACGAATCTGAATTGCGCCTTGCCGAGCCAAACGACGAAATAGAACGAGAGGGAAGCTTTCTTGTACGAGCATATCAGGAACTCAGAGGAGCAATCATTATCAGACTTTGGCACGGAGATAGATTATTGCGGCGTGCGCACATAGGCGGCCCTCATCAAGAACCTGACAATGGCCCGCTCTTCTCTGGGCCTCATATTCACTTTCCTACGACGGTGTTCAGCGTAATTGATAGCAGGAGCGCTAGAACGAGGGTATACAATTGGAACGTGCCTGAATCGATTTCGCTGCGTGATGCCGTTACGGTGTTTGCAGCGGAAATCAATCTCGTTGGGGACCCTGTTGAGCAGCAAAGGAGGCTGTCCGGAGGCTAACAATGAATCCCGAGTATTTGAAAAAAGTGATCGACCGGCAATTTTCTGAGTGGATGGGAGTGTCATTGCACCCGATGGTCACAGGCGACGAAGTTTGTCAGGTGACTCTGCCGCTACTGGAGCCTAGTGGGGATGTCATCTCCGTGTACGTTACCGAGAGCGACGGACACATTGTAATTCATGATGGCGGCCACATTTCGGCATTGCTATTCGAATCGAGGCGGAATGGGCCAACGAGGCCGGACCGGGAGGCGGTACAGCGGCTGCTTTCCGATTCCGCCCTGAAAAAAGACCTTGAAACAGGGTTAGTCAACGTAGAAACAACTGAAGACGGATTACGGTATTGGCTGATGGAACTGGCCCGGGTAATAGCGTTGGTCCCGGTATTGATTCCGACTTCTTCTCCAACTCCGCAGAGGGCCAACGCAGCGCGAAAAGTCGGAAGAACGGCACGTGAATTAACGAACAGGCTGGTTCAAGAGGGGTTCAGCCACGTAATAGTGCCGCAGCATACTGTTCGCGGCTTAACCAACAGGTCGCACTGGGTCGACTTGAGCTACACTACTACTTATCCGCCTTTCGAGGGAAGCAAGGAAGATTCCGGCAAAATAGTCTACATATTGGCTGTGGACCTGGACGTAACGAAGCCGCTGGATAAGGCAGATAAGACGATTGCTGTTGCTAATGACCTCGCCTGGTCTGTTGACAACGGCAGTGAAATCGGCGTCAGGATGGTCTACGGTTTTGGAAGAGAAGACTGGGTTCAGGAACCAGCCGCCAAGCTGCTGGCAGCCGCCGGGGAAAAGTCATCGTACAGCAGTTACTCTTGGGACGACAAAGAAGGGCAGAGCGAGTTTTTGACCCGTGTAGGACAGGACTTAACAGTCAATACCGCTTAACCCCCTAACTCCCAATCCAGCGTAAATTCGGCCGGCGCGCTGCCAGTGCCTCGTCCAGCCGCGCCACCGGGGTGGTGTGTGGAGCGTTGCGGACCAGGTCGGGGTCTTCGGTGACCTCGCGGTCGATGGCGATCAGGGCCTCCACGAAACGGTCAATAGTCTCCTGGGTCTCGGACTCCGTCGGTTCGATCATCAGGCATTCGGGGACGATCAGCGGGAAGTACATCGTAGGGGCGTGGAAGCCATAGTCCAGCAGGCGTTTGGCGATCTCCAGGCCCCCGGCGCCGCGGGCCTTTTGCCAGTCGGCGGCAAAGACCGCCTCGTGCATACAGGTGCGGTCATAGGGCAGGCGGTAGACGCCCTTCAGTGCTTCCATCATGTAGTTTGCGTTCAGGACCGCGTTGCCGCTGATGGACTTGATGCCGTCCGCACCCAGCGTCCGGATATAGGTGTAGGCCCGCACCAGCACGCCGAAGTTGCCGTGGAAGCCGGCCAGCTTGCCGATGCTGTTCTCCGGCGCGGCCAGGTTGTAGCCTCCTTCGCCCCGCGCCACCACCGGCGCGGCCAGGTACGGCGCAAGAGTCACGTTGGCGCAGACCGGCCCCGAACCGGGGCCGCCGCCGCCGTGGGGTGTGCTGAAGGTCTTGTGCAGGTTCAGGTGGGCCACGTCAAAGCCCAATTCACCCAGCTTCACCCGGCCCAACAGCGCGTTCATGTTTGCGCCGTCGCCGTAGACCAGCCCGCCGGCCTCGTGGACTATGCGGCAAACTTCCACGATGTTGGGGTTGAACAGGCCCAGGGTGCTGGGCAGGGTAATCATCACGCCCGCCAAGTCCGGTCCCGCGATCTCGTGCACCGCGTCCAGGTCAAGGTTGCCGTCGCGGTTGGAGCGCATCTCGACGACTTCGAATCCCGCCATGGCGGCCGAGGCCGGGTTGGTGCCGTGGGCGCTGTCGGGAATCGCCACTTTCACCCGGCCGGTGTCGCCGTTGGCTTGGTGATGCGCCCGGATCATCAACATGCCCGCCAGCTCGCCGTGGGCGCCGGCCAATGTGGCCAGGCTGACGGCAGGCAGGCCGGTGATCTCGCCCAAGAACTCCTGCAGCCGGTACAGCAATTCCAGCGCGCCCTGGGACTGCGCGGCGGGCTGCAGCGGGTGGATGCCCGCAAAGCCTGGCAGGAAGGCGGTCTCGTCGTTGATTTTGGGGTTGTACTTCATGGTACAACTGCCCAGGGGGTAGAAATGGGTGTCGATGGAAAAGTTGCGCTGGCTGAGTCCCGTGAAGTACTGGACGACCTCCGGCTCGGAAATCTCCGGAAGCGCCAGTTTGTCGCGCAGCAAAGCGGCGTCCGGGAGCGGCTGCGCGGGCACGTCCAAGCCGGGCAGCACGCACCCGACCCGGCCCGGTACGCTGCGCTCCATCAGCAGTTGGGAAGTCTCCCGATTGCCGCCTTGTCGCATCAGGACACCTCCGCCAGGGCGGCGACTAGGGCATCGATTTCGGCCTTGGCGCTCATCTCCGTGACGCACAGCAGCATGCCGTGGGGCCAGCGGTCCCCGACGTCCAACCCGCCCAGGATGTTTCGCTCCATCAGCCTCCGGTTTATCTCCGGCGCGGGCAGCGGGCACTGGACCACGAATTCCTGGAAAAAGGTCCCCGGCGACGGCAGGGAATAGCCCGGGAGGGCCGCAATCTCAGATGCGGCATAGTGCGCTTTGTGGTAGCACAACTCTGCCACCTGCTTCAGGCCGCTCTTGCCCAAGGCGGCCAGATATATCGTGGAGGCCAGTGCGTAGAGGGCCTCGTTGGTGCAGATGTTGGAGGTGGCCCGTTCCCGGCGGATGTGCTGTTCCCGCGTCTGGAGCGTCAATACGTACCCGGTCTCGCCGTTGCGGTCAACGGTCCGCCCGGACAGGCGGCTGGGCATCTGGCGGATGAATTCCTGTTTGGTCGCAAAGAGTCCGAGGTACGGCCCGCCGAAGCTGGCCGGAATGCCCAGGGACTGGCCCTCGCCGGTTACGATGTCGGCCCCGAAGTGTCCTGGTGGTTGGAACATGCCCACCGCGATGGGGTCGCAGGAGACCACGCCCAACGCTCCGTGGGAATGGGCGGCGTCCATCAGTCCCGCCAAGTCTTCGATATAGCCGAAGAAGTTGGGGTACTGGACCACGACGCACGCTGATTCATCATCGATGCCGGACGATTCGGCCGGGGCGGTGAGCACTTCGATGTTCTGGGGACGGCAGTAGGTGTGAATGACCTCGTTGTACGCCGGGGACACCGTGTCCAGCACAATCACCTTGTTGCGGCGGGTCACCCGGCAGGCCATCAAAGCCGCTTCCGCCAGGCTGGTGGCGCCGTCGTACATTCCGGCGTTGCCAACGTCCATATCGAACAGGTTGCAGACCAGCGTCTGGAACTCGTAGATGACCTGAAGCGTTCCTTGGCTGGCCTCGGCTTGGTAGGGAGTGTAGGCGGTCAGAAACTCGCCGCGGGTCATCAGGGCCTTCACGATGGCCGGGATGAAATGGTGGTAGCATCCCGCGCCCAAGAACGACGGGCCGCTGCCCAAAGGGCGGTTCTGGGCGGCCAAGGCCCCCAACTCTCGCTGAATTTCCAACTCGGAGAGCGGCGGCGGCAAGCCCAGGGAGGGGTTGCGGAATTCGGCGGGAATGTCGTCGAAAAGCTGGTCGATAGAGGCCAGGCCGAGGGTTTCCAACATCGCGGCCTGTTCATCGGGGGTGTTGGGAATGTAGTGGGACTGGAAGTGCCCGTTGCTGCCGGGAGCAGCCGGCGCCGTCCGGGGAGCCGTCATGAGAGCCCGGCGGTGTAAGCGTCGTATTCGCCGGCCGACATCAGGCCGTTGACCTCGTCTACGTTTGCCAGAGTCACGCGGATCAGCCATCCCGCGCCAAAGGGGTCCTCGTTGACCAGTTCGGGGTGCTGGACCAGCTCCGGGTTGACCTCGATGACCTCGCCGGTCACCGGGGAGTATAGGTCCGAGACCGCCTTCACCGACTCGACCTCCCCCATCTTGCCCAAGTGGGAAACGGTGTCGCCCACCTTGGGCAACTCTAAGTAAACAATGTCTCCCAACTGCTCTTGGGCGTAGTGGGTGATTCCGGCCAGGCCGCGCTTGCTGGCGGCGTCTTCAATCATTATCCACTCGTGTTCGCGAGTGTAGTTTCTATCGTCGGGACTCACGGGGTCCGGCCTCCTTCAAGGAGTTGAAGCGGGGCGCTTGTAGAACGGAAGTGGTACGACCTCTACACAAGCGGTGCGTCCACGAATGTCCAGGTCGAGCAACGTGCCCGGCTCGGCGTACCGCACAAAAACGTAGCCCATGCCGATGCTGGTGTCAAGCGTGGGCGAGTAGCTGCCGCTGGTAACGCTTCCCGCCGGGACCCCTTCGCGGGACAGCGCGTAGCCCGCTCGGGGGGCCGACCGTCCGGGCAATTGCAGCCCCACCAGTGTCCGCTCCGTGCCCTCGCCGCGTTGCCGGAGCAGTACCCCGGAGCCGACGTATTCCTTGTCGGACCGGACAAAGCGATGAAGCCCCGCTTCGATGGGGGTCGTGTTCTCGTCGATTTCGTGACCGTGCAGGGGCAGGCCCGCTTCCAGGCGAAGCACGTCCCGCGCGCCGAGGCCGCAGGGGGTGACCCCGGTTTGCTGCAGGGCGGTCCAGACGTTCACGGCGTCCTCGCTGCCACAGAGAATCTCGAAGCCGTCTTCGCCGGTGTAGCCGGTGCGCCCCAAGAGCGCGTCCGCGCCTGCCAGCCGGGCCGCGGTCCAGGCGAAGGGACGCACCCCGGAGACCGGGTTCTCGCACAACCGGTCCAGGACGGACGGCGCGGCCGGGCCTTGGACGGCAAGCAGGGCGGTCTGCGCGGTCTGGTCGTCCAGGGTGCATTTGCCTGGGAACTTCTCGTCAATCCAGCGTTGCAGCCAGGCCACCACAGTTTCGCGGTTGCCGGCGTTGGGGATGAGCAGGAAGCGGTCGTCGGCCAAGCGGTAGAAGATAGTGTCGTCGATGACGCCGCCCCGCTCGTTGCAGATGAGGCAGTAGCGGGCGCGCCCCACGCGCAGCGCCGCCGCCGAGCCGGTCAACACCCAGTCCAGGAATTCGGCGGAGCCCGGACCGGAAATGTAAACGCGGCCCATGTGTGAAACGTCGAACATGCCCGAAGCGGTCCGCACCGAGTTGACCTCGGCCAGAATACCGCCGGGGTACTGCACCGGCATGTCCCACCCGCCGAAGGGCACGATACGGGCGCCCAGGGCGAGATGGGTGGCGTACAGGGGAGTGCGCAGGTTGTCAGCAGTCATCCTGGTCGTCGCTCCGAAGCTGCGCCTCGGCCGCCTCGTAAACGGATCACGCCTTGTTCGCCCCGTAAACGGACCGGGCTGCGGAAGCCAGCTTTTCTTTGTGGGTCTCCCAATCGATCATTGATTTCATTACGAACTTGACCTCTATGACGCCTTCTTCCTTTGCGGGGTCGTCTTCGGGGTAAGTGAAGTACGGAATCTTCTTCCGCAGTTCTGTGAATTCCTCAAGGCAAAGTTGGACGGCGGCCGGGAAGAAAATTATTTCTACGCTTTGGTTCAATGGGTTGAGTTGGACCCCGGCATAGTGCCTTCTTCCTGACAGCCGAAGGCAGAAATTGATGCGATGTCTAGCCCATTCTGTATCGGCCCTGGATGATCTTTCGCGAGGGTTAGCTAAGTTCTCCCGGAGCATTTGACGGGCAGCATTCCACACGCTATAGCCCTCCTCCCATTGGTCTCTCTGTTGTTGGATACGGTATTCGATTCTCTCAATCAATTCCCGCTGGCTAGGTCGCGCCCTTGAGGTTCTGGGGCTGGATTCAGCGGCCTCTTCCGGTTCCACGCGCACTTGACGGGCGAGCAGGGTCTTGCCGTCATAGGTATATCCGTGAAAGGTCAGGAGAGATATGTCGACGCCGCTCCTGGCCAGGAAGCGCACCATGCGGTTGGTCGGTTCATCGACGCCCAGACCGACGAGAACCATACGCACCGGAAGCAGCGCGCTCAAACCCTGTCCTTCCCACCTCGATTCATACCATCCTTCTAAATCGTCTATCTTTGGCACATCATGCTGTCCTGACTTGTCGATGATAAATTGGGCCAAGGCTCCGTCGCCCTTGGACTCAAGCGCGGAAGCATAGTCGATGATTTGGGCAACGGCTTCACGGGTCAAACTGCCGCGCTTCAGTTCGAATACCACGAGCCGGCCGTCCTCGTCCACGCCGAGAAGGTCCAGCGGGCCCCCGTCGGTGGGCGCCTGGCGTCCTACGATTGTCAGTCCGGGCATGAGCAAGTCCGGGTTGTCGACCAGCGTTTTTTCCAGCAGACGCTCCGACTCCATCCGGTCTGCTGCCGCCACGGGGACGGCGCCGTTCGAGTCGTCGACGGCCCACAGTTTGATATCATCCATCAGCATGACTATCTCTCTTTCGCCGAGTCGGCAACTATTCACGAGTCGGTGACGGTTCCGGCGTCTCCAGTTGCCGCGGGTCGTATCCTACCAGTTCCACGAATCCCGCGCCGGTTATGGGCGAACCGGCCAGCGTTCCCGACGCATTGACCGCTCCTTCCCAATAAGCGGCGGCGATGAAGTCGCTGACGGCGAACTCCGCTTGTTCCAGCACGGGTACTGCCTCTATGCTCAGGCCCAGCGGCGGGATTTCCAGCTTCCAGCCCATGGGGTAGGTGATGCCGGTGGCGGGGCTGGTCCAAGAGCCGGTTGGCGTAATGGAAACGTCTTGGCCGTCCAGATGGATTACCTCGCCACCGGGACCGACGTAAGTGCCGTAGTTGGCGAATAATCGGCGGGTGCCGGGATCCCGTACGACGACTGCCATCAGGTCTGCACCGTCGTCGAGGTGCAGGCTCATCCAGTCCCAGCCTACGGTGCGGCCGGATACGGTGCCCCATTGGTGGTCCATCCAGCTCGTGCCGCCGACCGTCCGACGCCCATCCTGGTCCTCGATGTAACCGGCGGTTTCCAGGCGAGTCCGTGAATAGTAGTAGGTGTCCCCAACCGGTCCGAGGCTTATCAGGCCCGTGCCGCCGTGCAGCACCGGCTCCCGTTGGGGGACAGCCTCGATTTCGACGGTGCGCCCGCCCAGACTGAAGCGGAGTTGGTAGGCGGCGCCGTCGCCCCGCATGGTCCAGCCGCCGGCCGCGACGTCAACGCCGTCGGCGTCGACGGCGACCGGCGAAAGGGTCGGCGTCTCGGCCGCGAAGTGCTCGCCGCGTTGGTGGTCGCCCAGGCTGGCGTGCATCAGGTGGGGGACGGCGTTGGCGAGGGCCGGGCCCTTAAAGGCGACGAAGTGGTAGCTGTATTCGTTGCCTGCTGCGTCGGTGAGCAGCCCGTTGAAGTACCACCATTCGACGGGCGCGTCATGGGGAGCTTCGTCTTGGGGCAGCGACACCAGTGGTGAAAGCGTGGGGGTGGGCAAGCTGGTCGGCGTAGGCGTCGGCGCCGGGGCGGGCGAGTGGGTCGGTGTTGCCGCCCCGCAGGCGGTGGCCAGGACGAGAGCGGGGAGCAGGGCCAAGAACGTGGTTACGTGTTGTGCTATATTGGGGCGCCGCATTTGAAGAAGGAGTCGACCGCTGTGGCCGCGTTTACGCAAGAAGAGATTGGGTCCTTTTTGGGCGAGCCCCGGATTGGTCATCTAGTGACGGTACGTGCGGCGGGAACGCCTCACGCAGCCCCGGTCTGGTTCCTCTGGGACGGGGACAAGGCATGGGTGATAGCCGACGCCCAGGCGGTTAAAATTCGCAACATCCGGAACAATCCGGACGTGGCGTTGTCGGTGGCCACCTCGGAGCGCCCCTTCGCGTACGTGGTCGTGGAGGGCCAGGCATCGGTGACCAGCGACGGTGTGGAATCTATGGTCAATCGCCTTTGCGTAAAGTACGATGGCCCGGAGCGCGGACCCGCTTACGCCGAGGAATTGCTGGCCGAGTCGCGGTTGGTTCTCATCGAGATTACCGTGGCCCGCATTATGTCGTGGGTGGAGGACTAGGCGCCGAAAGGCGGTAGTACCGAAGCTATCCACGGGACCAGGTCCCCCAGCAGCTCGCCGCTGATTTCGTGCCCCATGTCGTAGACGTGGAGTTCGGGGCTGTATCCGGCCGTTTCCAGGTAGTCCTTCGCCGCGTATGCGGTGGACTCGGCGATCATTTGGTCGTACCTGCCGTGCGCGACGAAGATGGGCTGGGACCGGTCCGCAGGCAGACGCGGGTCCAACTCGTCGGCTCCGGGCAGGGTGGCGCTCAGGGCGGCCAGTCCCGCGAACGTTTCAGCCCGGCCGAGACCGCACCGGTAGGTCATCCCGCCGCCTTGCGAGAAGCCCAAGAGCAACGCCTTGCCCGGTCCCACGCTGAATTTCTCCAAGACCTCCTGGAAGAAGTCGTCCAGTAACTTCTCGGAGTTGGCCACCTCCTCGGGAGTCGAACCGCCCCGAGGGGTCATCCAGCCGAATCCGGCATGTCCCTGTCCGAGGTTGAACGGGATCGGCGCGTTGGGGCACGCGTACACGTACCCGGTGGAATTGATCGCGGAGGCTAGGCCCGCCAGGTCGTGCATGTTGGCTCCGAACCCGTGGAGCATGATCACCACGGGGTAGGCTGCCTCCGGGTCATAACCGTCGGGCAGGACCGTCAGGTATTTAAGCCCCGGCCCTTCGTGGATTTCGCCCTGCATGTCGGCCCCCTGGGATCGAGTCACGGCTAACATCCTAACACCCGGTGGTTAGGGGTACAATTCGAGTGCTTCCGGTCAAGCGTTTCCGGTCAAGTGTTTCCGGCCAAGCGTTTCCGGCGAGACCGCAGCAAGAACGAGGGACGGCAATATGGCGATCATCTATCATCTGACCAGTCAGGAAGCCTGGCAGGCGGCGCAACCCCTGGGCGAATACGAGGCCCCAAGCCTGGCCGAGGAGGGGTTCATCCACTGCTCCATAGACGAGCCGCAGTTGCTGCGGGTGGCGGAGCGGTTGTATCAGGGCCGCAGGGACCTGCGGGTAGTCGACGTGGACGTGGAGAAACTGGGGGCGCGGGTCGAGTACGAGCCCAGCCGCTCCGGTGAAGAATACCCGCACATCTACGGCAAGCTCAACCTGGACGCGGTGGTGCGGGTCCGCGGCTTACGCCTCGGCTCCGACGGGAAACACGCTTTCTGACCGCTGGTAAGCTTGACGAGGCTTCGGCGGGACGCCTGCCTGGTCTTCGACGATCAGGCGGCGTCCGACTGCCCGCAGGGCATTGTCGATTTGGGTAACGTGGGAGTGGCGCCTTGGATTGACCAACTTCTTAACCGCATCTTCGCTGAGCCCCAAACGTTCGGCGAGTTCGACGTTAGTTATTCCTTGTTCGCGCATGGAAGTGTAGAGGGTCAGCTTGGCCGCCACGATGAGCGGTACCGGGATCAGCGCCTGGCCTTCTTCGAGGGAACTGGGGACAGGGATATCCTGGTCGAATCGGACGTAAGCCGCCAAGGCGACGCCTAATACGTCTTCGGCCAATTCCACGGACTCTTTCCACGACCAACCGCCGGTTGTGGCTCCGTATACGTCGGGAAATGTCACGACATAGGCTTCCCTTTCTTCCAAATCGTCAGGAACGATATCGCACGGGAAAGCGTAACGCATAGTCAGAACTCGCGGCGTAGCGCTTGGCGCGCCTCAAAAATTCCCTTCCGGTCACTAGCCAATGATAATAGGTGAGGCTGGGTTTGTCAGGCCGCCGGAGCTGGGGAATGCTTCCAGGCTGGACCTGGGGCCATGCGCGGCTAGTTGACGGTGAAGGTCCCGGTCATGGTGAATTGGTGGGCCGGGAACGTGCAGACGAACTGGTAAGCACCCGCACCCGGGGCCACGAACGTGACTTCACCAGTGGCGCCCGGCGCAATGAGGGGGGTGTTGGCGAATACCCTGGAGTCGCCGGGCGGGACCCAGTCGGAGGCGGCGTGGTTGGCTCCCTCGGTGGCCACCTCTTCACCGGTCCCCGATTGGACCAACACCCAGTTGTGGGAGTTGACTGTCGACGTGTTGGTCAGGGTGAGTGTGTACGTTTCTCCCGCTGACCCCGACATCGACGAGGCATCAAATTCCAGCACGTCGCCATTTACTCCTAAACCCAGAGGAGCGCCCGGGCCAAGCACCACGGATTCCGCCGGAGTCTCCTCACCTGCCGGGGCCGGCTCGGCCGTGGGAACCAGTGTTTCAAAGGGCGACGGCGGCAGTGTTGGTATCGGGGTCGGCGGCGCTTGGGGAACGGTGGTGGGCGCCGGATGGGCCTCCACGTGTTCTCCTTCGTGAACGAACGGAACGGCGCGTTCTTCGGCGAACGCCCTGGATTCGCCCTTGATGGCGGTGAACAGGCCCATGAGGGCCAGCCCCACCATGAAAGCCAGGGCCAGCCCGGCGATGAACACTCTCAAGAAGAGGGGATGGTCGAACTTGAGGTGCATGTAGAACAGGATCACGATGGCGAACTTGATGGCCGAAAGGAAAATCAGCAGGGGTATCTTGGACAGCCCCAGATCGTCGTCTATCCCGGCGGTGGGCCAGATCAGGATGAATTCGACGATGGTGATGGCGAAAAGGATCGCCGCAATCGCCGCATACTGCTTGATAGTGGGGTGGCGAACATCGTGTTCAGCTTCGTGGGTCGTGGCCAATTGAAGGTTCTCCTAGGGGTCTCCTGACAGCACAGGGAAATAAGGCGGCCGGCTAGCCGGCCGGGAGCGCGGGACCCACGTCGAATCCGCCGATCAGATAGAGAAGAGTGAATATCACGATCCAGACGATGTCTACGAAGTGCCAGTAAAGGCCGGCAAGCTCCACGTCCAGCGCCGTTGCGGGCCCGAGGCGGCCCTTGAACGACAGGATGAAGAGGCCCACCAGCCAGATGATTCCCAATGTGACGTGGGCTCCGTGGAACCCGGTTAGGGTGAAGAAGGTAGCGCCGAACAGGTTCGTGCCCAGCGTCAATCCCTCGTTTTTGAAGGCGTTGAACTCGTAGATCTGGAAGCCGATGAAAACCGCCCCCAGCAACGCCGTGGCCAGCAACCAGATCTTGATTCCCCTTTGGTCGTTGGCATTGGTGGCCGCCAGCGCCCGGACCATGGCGAAGCTGCTCATCAGCAGAACGAAGGTGCTGATGGTGGTTATGGGGACGTCTATGATGTCGTTGGGGTATGGCCCCACCAGGCTCTGTCCCCGGTAGACCATGTAGGTGGCGATCAGTGAGGCGAAGAACAGGCAATCCGAACCCAGGAACACCCACATCAGCAGCTTCCGGTGGTTCAGGCCGGTAGTGGTGTAATGGTGGTCCAGGGGCGCCGATTCGGGTGGGTGGGCCAACGTCTACAGTCTCCTAGCGGTGTGCCCCGGCGTGGCCTTCCTCAATCGCGGCCGGGGGTTCGTTGGCCCACCCGATGACGCCGAGGAACGCTATGATACCGCCGAGGAAACTGATTCCGTAGTGGGACACTATCCCGCCGCCGATGAGGGCTACTCCCGCGGCTGTGATAATGGGCCAGTACGAGGGACTGGGCATGTGAATCGAAGCCGGATCAACGAGAGCTTCCGGGCCCGTGATGGGGTTGCCTTCCTCGCGGGCGCGGTCTTTCACGATCCAGTAATGGTCCCGTCCCTCGACCCTGGGGATCTCCGCGAAGTTATAGGGCGGGGGCGGGGAGGCGATGCTCCATTCCAGCCCCGGGGCGTCCCACGGGTCGTGGCTCACCGGCCGCGAGCTCCGGCTTTGCCAGACGCTGTACATGAACGTGAGAATGCTGATGAAGAGAACGAAGTAGCCGGCGGTCGCCAGAAGGTTCAGGTTGCCCCAGCCGAACTCCTCGGCGTAGGTGAAGATCCGCCGCGGCATTCCGTTCATCCCGACGAAGTGCATGGGGAAGAAGGTCAGGTTCATGCCTACGAACATTAGCGCGAAGGTGATCTTGCCCCAGGAGTCGGCCAATATTTTCCCGGTGATCTTGGGGTACCAGTAATAGATTCCGGCAAATATGCCGAACATCGAGCCGCCAAACAGCACGTAGTGGATGTGGGCCACTATGTAGTAGGTGTCCTGCTGCTGGAAGTCCGACGGCGACACCGCGTGGGAGACCCCGCTGAGCCCGCCGATGATGAACAGGGAGATGAACCCGAGAGCAAACAACATGGCGGGCGAGAATTCTATTGACCCTTTCCACAGTGTGGCCATCCAGTTGAATATCTTCACGCCGGTGGGCACTGCGATGAGCATGGTCGTGATGGTAAAGACCGAGTTCGCCACGGGTCCGAGGCCCACGGTGAACATGTGGTGACTCCACACCGCCCAGCCCATCATGCCGATAACGATGCCGGAGAATATGATGAACGGGTACCCGAACAACGGCTTCCTCGTGAAGGTCGGCAGTATTTCCGAGACGATACCCATGGGCGGCAAGATGAGAATGTAGACTTCAGGGTGCCCGAACACCCAGAAAAGGTGCTGCCACAATATGGGGTCGCCGCCCCCCGACGGGACGAAGAAATGGGTGCCGAAGTTGCGGTCCATCGTGAGTTCGATAAGGCCCACGGTAATTACCGGGAAGGCCAAAACCAGCAGGATGGAAGTTATAAGAGTCATCCAGATGAACACCGGCATACGCATGAGCGTCATGCCCGGGGCACGCAGGTTGACGATGGTGACGACGAAGTTGAGGGCGGCAGCCACTGAGGAGGTCCCCAGCACCAGCAGGCTCAGGGACCAGAAGTCCAGGCCGCGATCGGGGCTGAAAGGCTTCTCCGTCAGGTTGGCGTAGGAGAACCAGCCGGCGTCGGGCACCTCGCCCACGGCGAAGCTGACGTGCATCAGGATGCCGCCGAACAGGAAAATCCAGTAGCTCAGGGCGTTCAGCCTGGGGAACGCGACGTCCCTGGCCCCGATTGCCAGAGGCACGACAAAGTTGAAGAAGCTGGCCGACAAGGGCATAACCACCATGAAAATCATCACGGTAGCGTGCATGGTGAACATTTCGTTATAGCGGCCGGGACTGACGATGCCAAGCTCTGGCTGGGACAGTTGTACCCGGATGACGCCCGCCTCGATTCCGGCGAACAGCATGAAGATGAACGCCGTTGTGCCGTACA
Organism: Dehalococcoidia bacterium; assembly: GCA_034428795.1. GTDB lineage: Bacteria > Chloroflexota > Dehalococcoidia > Lucifugimonadales > UBA3495 > VXOI01. Next base: position 49,945 of record DAOUHF010000121.1, on the reverse strand, counting down.
AGACGCCGATGCGCTTGTGGTCAACGGTCGTTATCCAGCTCCAGATGCCGGAGTAACCGGTAGGCCGGGCAATTACGTCAGTTAGTGTGGCCATTGCTCTTCTAAGCCGGTCCGTCCCGCTTCCGCGGGGGGACCTTTCCTTTCCGAGACTAGTCTAGCGCAGGTTCATCAGATACTCAATCACAGCATCGATGTCATCATCGCTGAGATTGGCATCGCCGCCGTCCTGGTACATGATTGCTTTGTCGTACATCCAGTTGCCGGGCTTCAACTTCTCCGGGTTCGTGATCCAGGCCCGGAGGTTCTCCACCGAAAGGTCCGTTATTCCGGCGCCCAGGGTCTTCCGGTGCCGGAGGTCGGTCAGGTTCGGACCGGGCACCGCGACGATATCCCCCCCGCTCAGGAACTGCGTAAGCCTGGTTTCGGCCACCGCCTCGTTTTCCGCGCCATTGACGGTATGGCAAAGGGCGCAGTTGATGTTGAAGACCTGTTGCCCCTGCTGGGCCCGCGGGGTGACGGCCGCCGGGGGCCCGTAGTCGGCCACCCAGGAGTCGAAATCGTCTTGGTCCATGACTATCACCCGGAACCGCATCAGGGCGTGGGAGATGCCGCATAGCTCGGCGCACTGGCCGTAGAACGTGGCTGGCAGTGCTTCGTCGATCTTGTCCCTATCGGCTTGGAACCAAAGGTGATTTGTGCGGGTGGGCACGAGGTCCACTTTGCCGGCCAGCTTGGGCACCCAGAAGCTGTGGAGCACGTCGTCGCTTTCCAGGTCCAGGCGGACGGGCCGGTCAACGGGGATGCGGAGCTCGTTGGCGGTGGTTATCCTCTTCCCGCCGCCGGCGTCCGGATATTCGAACTCGAAATACCACTGGTGGCCCGTGACGACGACGTCGAGCACCTCGGGGCCGTTCTTTGGGGGTTCGTCCAACTCGAAGAGGGTGAACACCGACCAGATTCCCAGCCCCAGGACCACTATCGTGGGGATGATGGTCCAAATGACTTCCAGCGCGGTGTGACCGTGGATCTGGGGCGGCCGTTCCTGCCCGGGACGGCGCCGGTAGCGTATCAGAGTGTAAAGGAGGGCTCCCTCCACCAGCACGAAGACCGCTACCATGGTCCAGAGCAGCACCTTAAACAGCAGGAGCTGTTTTTCGGCGACCGGCCCCACGGCCTCCCAAGTGGACTGCTTTCCCTGGCTGCAGGCCACGGCAAGCAATAAAAGGGCCGCCAAGGTACCGAAAAAGACCACTGTTCGTGACCAGTTTCGGTGCTGGACGGACCGTTCAGGGTTACCGGTTTCGTGGTGGGGGGGACCTGCCCGTCGCGAGGGCATCAACCCCATATTCGGACTCCCCTAAAGCGACAGCCGCCTGCGCGGTGTGCTTGTTTGCGGTGGGACGTTATCACAGCGCCGTCGGCACTGTCAACGTATTTGAAGAGGGGCGGGCGGGCAATATTCCCGGCGATTCGGTATCTCAGAATGCCAGTACGCTGTCGACCATTATCGCTACGAACAGCACCGCCAGGTAGAGCAGCGAATACAGGTACAGGTGACGCGCCCGCCGGGCTGTCTGCTCTCGCCGTAACTGCCAGGCCATCCACACCAAGACGGCCCCCAGTACCGCTGCCATTCCGAGGTAGACCGGCCCCAGGGTGGAGGACGCCGTGAACACCAGAGTGAGGGCCACCAGCACGAGGGTGTAGCCGAAGATGCTCTGTACCGTGCGTTCCTTGCCTGCCACCACTGGGAGCATGGGCACGCCGGCCCGCTCGTAGTCCTTTTGTATCAGCAGAGACAGGGCCCAGAAGTGGGGCGGGGTCCAGAAGAAAATGATGGTGAACAGGTACAGGGCTGACACGTCGAAGGACCCCGTGATTGCCACCCAGCCAACCACCGGAGGTATTGAGCCGGCCGCACCCCCGATGACGATGTTCTGCGGGGTGGTGCGCTTCAGCCACAGGGTATAGACCAGCACGTAGAACAGGGTGGCTCCCAGGGTGAGGACCGCCGCCAGCATGTTGACCCCGCCGGCCAACACCAGGAAAGCCGCCACATTCAGCCCTATGCCAAAGGCCAGCGCCCGTGCCGGCGCTATCCGGTTGGCGGGCACCGGCCGCTGCGCGGTGCGGCTCATCAGGGCGTCGATGTCCTGGTCCAGGTAGTGGTTGATGGCGTTGGCCCCGCCGGCCCCCAGAGCCCCTCCGGCACAGACCAGCAGCAGGGTGATAATGGGGGGAACTCCTTGGGCGGCCAGAAACATCCCGCCGACGGCGGTGACCAAGAGCAGGGAGATGATGGGCGGTTTGGTGAGGGTGAGGTAATCGGCCGCCACCCGGCCTATTGCCGCGGCCCGGCCGGCGGCGGGTTTGCTCAGGTCTATTCGATCGGCCCCGATCTGATCAGCCATTAGCGGTCCTGGTGGATGAGGTGTGCCCGCGTGCGGGGCTCCCCCCGGCTTCAGCGCTTCCGGTTTCGGCGTTTCCGGTTTTAGCGCTTTCAGTGTAGACCACGAAGGCCAGCGCGGCTACTGCGGCCCAGACACCGGTGGCCAACGCCAGGTGAAGGGCGCGAAATTCTTGTGAAAAGTCGGTCCACACCGCGCCGGCTCCCACCAGCACCTGGCCGACAAACAATGCGGCCCCGGCGAGCGACAGCGCCCTGACGGGTGTGGGTTGGACGCTCCCCCTGAACCCCAGGTGTAACGTGTACAAGACCAACAGACCTATTACCAGCGCCACGTACCGGTGGACCATGTGAATCATCTGGAGCCGTTGTGAGGGGAAGGCGTCGCCGTTACACAGGGGCCAGTCCAAACAGGCGCCGGTGGACCCGGAAATAGTCACCCACGAACCCGACAGCAACAGGCCGAACACCACCGCTGCCGCGACGATGGACAGTGAGGGGAACCTGCGGAGTTTTCCCCCGGTCCACGGCCGCGGCCCGCCCCGTAAGGGCCCCCGGTAGGCTACCACCGTCATTAGGGTTAGACAACCCAACAGCCCCTGTCCCACGGCCAGATGGACCAAAACGATGATACCCGGCAACTCGTTCAGCACCGTATAGCCGCCGAGCAGCGCCTGGAGCACCAGTAATACCAAGGCGGCGGTTGCCGGTACAATCAGCCACCTTTCGTTCCGTTGGAACACCCAGGCCGAAAGGCAGGTCACGATGATCAGCGGCCCCACCAGAATCGAGGCCACAAAACGGTGGCTGAATTCGATTATGGCCTTGGTCTCAAGGGGCGGCAGCAAGCCGCCGTGGCAGAGGGGCCAATCGGGGCAGCCCAGCCCGGACCCGGTCACCCGGACCACGCCCCCCAGCACGACCAATGCGAAAACCGAGATGAACGTAACGAGGGTGAGGCCGCGGAACCACGAGCCGGCCCGGCGGCTCCCCGGCGCCGCCCGGCCCGCGCGCGCTACCGCCACGGCGGCACGGGAGACACGGAGGTTGATCGCCGCGAGGACGTCGGAAAAGGCGTGGGACGGTGACGCATTTTAGGCAGGGCTGCCTGCGGTACTCCAGAGCGGATTGCCGATGGTTGTAGGCTAGGAAACGAGGGACCCGCTGTGTTGGCCCCTTCTACTCGGTCGCGACTCGAATCGCACCGTACCATCGGCGGCTACCACTGTCAAACGCACCGGCGAGCTTCACGACGAAAGAAGGACACAGCCTTTGAATTTGACGGCGCTATTCACGCCGTCAAGTTTGCCGTACACCATAACGGTGTCCCCTTTACTTAGACGTAACATGTTTTGTTTGCTCGAAAATTTACATTCGACATATTTGTCATGTTCCAAAAACCGGTCTTCGTTAAGGAATTGTATTTTTGAATCCTCGATCTTGGTAATGACCCCTCTGAACGCAACCGCCTCTCCGTTATCAACCCGTTGTTCAAGCCGAGTGGGATTTGCCTCTTTTTCGCTCTGATAATGATCGTACACCCATTCGACCGGTACGCTGGTTGGGATCGGTCGAGGGGGCGGCTCCTGCTGGCATGACACCGATAGGGCCAATGCCAATGCGGCCGTGCTCAAGCTAATCATGGCCATCGCTTTGATTGATCCCATTCTGTCTCGCTATCCTCCCCCCACACGCGGCTTATAGCGGCCTGGATACTATCCTCCAATCCTCTAATCTGCTGTTGATGGTTGTCAATGGCCCTTTGACACTCCTCAATCTCTGCCACAATTTCATGCTGCACTTCCAGCGGGGGCAGGGGTATTTGGATTGACGCGACATCCTTCTGGTTGATACTAGGATAAGATCCCCGACCCATCAGGTTGACCATTTGGTCAACTGAATTGCCGTCTCGGATCAAGCATATGAGGAACTCTGGTAGCAGTTGCTGGGTATTCGGCCGCAAAACCGCGAAGCCAGTGGACGCAATTGCCCGATCGGGCAGATTTGTCAAGACAGTGAATGCACGCAAGTTTGGGCGCACCGTAGAAATCAAGACATCCCCACGTGTCACAAGTCGTCTTGCCCTGCTCGGCGCATCTACAGTTTCTACTTTATTGGTGCCTCGGAACCTGCCGGACTCGTTTTCTACACAGGATATGTCGATGTAGTTAAAGTACGAATCGGGATATAATTCCTGTGGGTCCACGTTTTGTGGATTTATCTGACACACTACCCCAATAGTTGTCATTGGCCATGTCGTACTCGTAGCCACATTCTCCCGATACCGTTCCCCGCTCAGGTTGTAATATCCGCCCTCGGCAATCTTTTCTTTCTTGACCACGAGGCCCAACGTGGGCCGGAAATCGCCCGCGGCTTCACCCCTCAAAAGGCGAAAGCATTCGGCAAGTTCGACCCGCACCCGGAGCAAGTCGTTCTTATCGACCGGCCGACGCTGGGCACCCAAGTCGAAGCCGTCGTTTTCTACTTTGAAAAAGGCGATGCGGTCCGTTCGCTTGGCCAGTGCCCGGTCGAGGATGAGCACCGATGTCTTGACTCCGGAGTAGGGGTTGAACACCCCCGCAGGCAAGGAGACCACGGCCACCAGGCATTCCTCCACCAGCATTTTTCGCAATTGTTGGTAGGCGGTTTGACTCTGGAAGATGATTCCTTCCGGGACAATGATTCCGGCCCGGCCAGTGGCGGTTAGATGCTCGGCCATATAGTCTACGAACAAGACTTCGCTGCGCTTTGACTGGACCGAGAAGCGGTTGTGGGGCCGGATGCCGCCTTTCGGCGACATAAAGGGCGGGTTGGCCAGAATAACGTCCGCGTACTCGTTCCAACGGTCGTCACTGGTGAGAGTGTCGTACTCGTGGATGCGCGGGTCGGCGAAGCCGTGCAGGTAAAGGTTGACCAGCGACAGGCGGACCATGTCGGGCGAGATGTCGTAGCCGCTGAAGTTTTCGGCCAGCCGGCCGCGCTCGTCGGGCGTCAGGGTGCTCTGGCCGCCGTCGCCGGTGTTGGCCGCCAGGATGTGCTTGTAGGACGATACAAGGAAACCAGCGGTGCCGCAGGCCGGGTCGAGGACCGTTTCGTGTTTCTTGGGGTCTACGACAGATACGATGAAGTCAATGATGTGCCGCGGGGTGCGGAACTGCCCGGCGTCGCCTTGGGCGCCGAGAACTGAGAGCAGGTACTCGAAGGCGTCGCCCAACCGCTCCGAGTCGGCATAGGAAAAGTCGTTGATGACCTTGAGGAACTCCCGCAGAGTCTCCGGGTCGCGGTAGGGCAGGTAAGCGTTGCTGAAGATGTCCCGAAACAGGGGCGGCACGCCGGGGTTTTCCGGAATCCGGTTCAGCGCCTCGGCGTAGAGCGTGAGGGTTTCGTGCCCGCCCAGGCTGGGGTGCATCAGCTTGGCCCATCCGTACCTGGCGAAGTCGCCAGCGAAGAACTCGCGTTCGCCGCCCCACTCCTCGCTCTCGGCGTCGATGTCGTCCATGAACTTGTAGATGAGCGCGATGGTAATCTGCTCGACCTGGCTCTTGGGGTCCGGCACCTTGCCCACAAGGATGTCGCGGGCGGTGTCGATGCGGCGTTTGGTGTCGGCGTCTAACATTCGTGCTTCTCTTGATTGTCTGAACTGTGATTCGTTTGATTTCTTGGATTACCCTGATTCTTTTGCCGGAACTTCCTGCTAGTAACTCTTTTAAACTCAAGGCTCCGGCTCCCAAAGTTAATCAGCGGGTAGATTAGGGAGGTCAGCTATGCAATGAACGTCGGCACCCCCATCCTAACCTTCCCCCGTCGAGGGGGAAGGGACTTGTTCACCCATTCCCCAGAGCGGAATGGACCGTCATAGCACAGCCGATCACCTTTGCGGTCAATTCCGAGTGCCGATGCTCCCGTTTAATCACACCAATCCCTTAATCAAACGAATCACAGTTCAGACAAACTGGTTCAAGGACACATAGTCCTTGATGTACTCGGGGACCAACCGGCGGTATCTGTCCGGCACCGCGCTAAAATCGGCGCGGCTGAACACTGGGTTCGTGGCCAGCGCTGCGAACCGGCGCTGGTCGATGATGCCGCGCAGGTAACCGTTGGTGGCGTAGGCTTTGAAGTAGGTCTTGATCGCCGGGACCGAGTTGGGCCGTTCCGGTTGGTGGCCGGCGACGAATTTGGAGAATTCCTCTTCAAGCAGTTCGTCTTTAGACTTGAAACGCGGGATCAGGCCGAAGACCCGTTCCATTATTTCCCGCAAGCTGAGGCGGCGGTCCACTTCGGCGGCCCTCCTCAACTTTTCCAAATTGTAAAATTCTTCCGGCTTGTCAAAGACCTCTCGGTGTACATAGTCGAGGACACGGTCCCAGTTCCCGACCTCGACGGCCTCTTTGATGGCGTCGTCTCCGCGCACGGTGTCCGCGAACCGGTCAAACAACATCCGGTCGATCCTCATCCCCTGGTTGCCGATAGTCTCTTCCTTGATGCTCGAAAGTATGTCCGCGCCAAGGTGTTCGTAGCTGGAAGCCGACGACGGACCGTCTCCGGGGTTCTCAACCGGTTGGGATCTGGGCAGTTCTAGAATCTCGTCGTAGTTGAACTCTGTCTCGAAGTATTCGCAGTTCCCGAAAAAGCCGAAGAGTTTGAACGCCTTCTTGTTCGGCTGGGCCACACCCGCCGCGATGACGGGGTCGGTAAGCTGATCGAGGAAGTTGTGCCTTCGGGTGCCCCTGCCCTTCATCTGAACGAAGTCCGTCGGTGAGAAGATGGGCCGGAGAAGGCCAAGGTTCAGGATGTCGGTGCAGTCGTAGCCGGTGGTCATCATACCGACGGTAACACAGACCCTTGCCTTGCTGGTCCGATAAGAGGGGAGGATGTTGCCTGAACCCATCAGGGTGTTGTTGGCGAAATTGATAGTGAACTGCTGGGCAGCCGGCACCTGAGAGGTGACTTGCACGGCGAAGTCCGACCGGTACTTGCCTGGAAACATGACGTCGGCCATTTCATTGAGGGTCTGCGTCAGCCGCGCCGCGTGGTTTTGGCTCACGGCGAAGATTATCGATTTGCCGATTTCGGAGCTGACGGGATCGCGCAGCGCATTCTCCAGGAAGGTTTTGCAAAAGACCTGGTTAGTTGCATCGGAAAAGAACCGCTTCTCGAATTCCCGCTGCTTGAAAGTTTCTTCGTGCTCATCCCCGGTGTCGTCAGTGAAGGAAACGACAAAGCCCTCCTCTGCCAGCAGTTGGGTGGTCACTTCGGTCCGGGCGTCTACCACAGTAGGATTGATCAGATAGCCGTCCTTCACACCGTCAACCAGCGTGTATCTGAACGTGGGCTGCCCGCTCTCACACCCAAAAGTGCGATAGGTGTCAAGCAACAGCCTCCGCTCGGCCTCACGAGGATCGCGGACGTTGCGGCCGGTATTGCTGAATGCTCGCAGGTAGTCTCGGGGGGTAGCGGTAAGACCCAGCTTGTAACCGACAAAATATTCAAACACGGAGCGGGCATTGCCGTTGATGGACCGGTGGGCCTCATCGGAGATTACGAGATCAAAGTCGGTGGGAGAGAAAAGGGACTGGTATTTGTTGTTGAACAGCAGCGACTGGACGGTAGTGACCACTATTTCCGCCGAACGCCAATCGTCGCGCTTTTCTTTGTAAATTACCGTTGTGTAGTCTGCCGAAAGAATGGCCGCAAACACCTTCCGGGCTTGCTCTTCAAGCTCAAGACGGTCCACGAGGAACAACACACGCGAGGCATTACCGGAGCGGAGGAACAGCTTGATGACGGCTGCGGCGGTGAGGGTCTTACCGGTGCCTGTGGCCATTTCGAACAGAAAGCGGTCGTTGCGGTCTTTCACCGCTTGCTGCAACGCGTGAACTGCCTGGAGTTGGTATGTCCGCAGAAAGCGCAGGTTGTTGGCTTGGATGAAACCGTGCCGCTCAACCTCGTTCTTCCATGCCGCTTCAGAGGCATAGCCGGGCCGCTGGGTCTGAACGATGTAATCGTCCTGGATCTGTTCTTCAACCAGGCGCTTGGGGTCCGGCGTGACCTTGCTATAGCCGGTAACCGACTCCGGCGTCGGAAACGAAGTGACGATGTAGGGATTGCCCCGCTCCAGGTCCCAGAAGTAGTGCAGGACCCCGTTGGAGAGAATAACGAAGCGGCAGTTTTGAGAACGGGCGTAGCGGCGTGCCTGCTCCTTCCCGGCCAGAGGCTGCTTCCCCTCGGACTTGGCCTCCAACACCAAGAGCGGAAATCCCCGGACGTCCAGAAGGAGGTAATCGACGAACCCCCTGCCGGCATTCTCGAAGTCGTCGCCCAGCCCGTCGAGGTCGGAGGGCTTGATCTCGACGCCCTGCTCAAGGCGGATGTTGGCGGGCCCAGCCGCTTCCGGGAAGAAGCGCCAACCGGCCCTCTCCAGCAGCCTGTTAATCTTTAGCCGCGCTGTAGCTTCGTTCATACTATACGAGGCCGTGGTTCTGCACGGCTTCGTTGTCGCCGACCCCTAGATTTATACGTGGATCAAGGTTGGTCACCTTCCCACGTCCGAAGACATATTACTATGGTAGGGTTGCTGCCATGAATTTTTCAACCTCGATACCCTTGGCGCGTTCCCGGTACCATCAGAGGCGTAGTGTCGGACGTTATGCCTTGGGCGTGGGGAGAGGGGTCGGTGGTGTAGTGGCGATAGGACTGGAACGGGCGTAATGGTTGGTATAGGCCCCGAGCGGGTGTGAGTGCCGTTAGTTCGAACTTACCACCACCGGCTTGCCTGTTTCCGGGTGTTTCATCACGACGGTGTCGGCCCCGTAGACGTGTTTGATGTTGGCGGCGGTCAGCACCGTTTCCGGGGCGCCGATCGAGTGAATTCTCCCGTCTCCCAGCATGGCTACGACATCCGCGAATTGGCCGGCCAGGGTCAGGTCGTGGACCGCAGTCACCACCGTCTTGCCCGACGCCGCCAGGTCGCGCAGCAACCGCATTATCGCGGGTTGAAAGGCGAGGTCGAGGTTGGCCGTCGGTTCGTCCAGAAGTATGACGGGAGTCTCTTGGGCCAAGGCCATCGCCACCGCGACCCGCTGCCTTTCGCCGCCGGAAAGCTGTTGAACGGGCCGGTCCATGAACTCTTCCGAGACGGTCGACCGCATGGCCCGCACGGCGATTTCAACGTCCTCCGGGCCCTCCCATGCCAGCATCCCCAGATGAGGGTTCCGTCCCATCAGCACGACTTCCAACGCTGAAGAGCCGTGGGGAAGCTCGGGGGCCTGAGGCACCACGGCCACCCGCTTGGCCCTCTCCCGGGACGAGAGGGTCGATACGTCGGTCCCCATGACGGTGACGCAGCCTTGACGCGGCCGCAGGCTTCCGGCGATCAATCGAAGGAGCGTCGATTTGCCGACTCCGTTGGGGCCGGCCAAGGCGATGAGCGTCCCCTGCTCCACGGCCAAGTCCACTCCGGAGAGCACCTGCCGTTCTCCGTACCCCGCCCAGACCCCGGAAACGTCGATTCCGGCAACCTCGTGGTGTGCGGGCCCCGCGCCGTTTTGCATGCCGCCCTGATCGATGGCGTCCAGGGCGTCCACGGCGTCCGTGGCGGGAAGCGGTGTGCGGCCGTTCGAGCTCACGTCACACCTATCCCTAGACCATACCGGCGCCGCGGCGCCGGAGCAGGTACAGGAAGAATGGCGCGCCGCAGAATGCGGTGACGATGCCAACGGGCAGTTCGCCGGGGCTCGCCACAGTGCGGGCCGCCAGGTCGGCCAGCACCAGGAACGTGGCCCCTAGAATGGCCGACATGGGCAGGATGAACCGGTAGTCGGTCCCCCAGAGCAGCCTCACGACGTGGGGCGCGATCAGCCCGACGAAGCCGATGAGCCCGGTGAAGGATACGGCGGCGGCCGTGGTCATGGTGGCCGCCACGATGAGGAGTAATTTCACCTTTTCGACCTCGACGCCCAGCATCGAGGCGTGTTCCTCCCGCAACTGCAGCACGTTCAACACCCGGCCGAACCCCAGGAGCACCGCCATGCTGGGGGCCAGGTAGGCCAGAACGATGGCGCACTCGCTCCACTCCGACGAGATGAAGCTGCCCAAGAGCCAGCTGATGACCGGACGGAGCTCTGGATCGCTGCGGATCATCAGCAGGCTGGTTACCGCTCCGGCCAGTGAGGCAATGGCCACCCCCGCCAGGATCAGGGTGGTCAGGGGCGTTCCCCGGGAGCTGCGGGCGACGGAATAGGCCACCGCCACCGCCGAGACGCCGCCAAGGAATGCCGCGACGGGGAGGAAGCTGAACCCGCCGATGAACAAAGGCACTCCGGTCAGCAGAACGATAACTGCCGCCAGCCCCGCCCCCGACGCGACCCCCACGAGGTAGGGATCGGCCAGCGGGTTCTTGAAGAGCCCCTGGTAGGCGGCGCCGGCCATCGCCAGGCCCCCACCCACGATCCCGGCCAAGGCTACCCGGGGCAGCCGGAGTTGCCACACAATAGTGTCCCACGCCGCCGGAGCATCCGCCGGGGAGTCAATGCCGGGCAGCCGGGAGAGCACGATCTGGGCAGTCGCCAGGAAGGGAATGTCGACGGAGCCAAGGCTGGCCGCGAATACCGCCGCCACTAAGAAAGCGGTCCCGCCGAAGGCCAGCCGCCACCACGGGTAGCGAAGGCCGACCAACCCCCCGGCGATCCTGCCGAGGTCCAAGGCCGCTGGTCCCTCCCCCCTTGTAACCCCACCGCTGGGGTGTAGGGGGGGCTTGCTGCTCCTTTCGGCCACTGCTGCTAGTCCTCTGCCACGGGTTACTCGAACCGGTCGGGATAGACCCAGGCGGCCATTTCTTCCACGGCGTTTATGAACTGCGGCCCGGCCACGCTGAAGGAGTTGCCCTCGCTAAGGGTGAAGATACGGTCAGGCCCGGCCGCGGGCAGGCCGGACAGCGCCGGCTCCCCGGTCACGTCTTCTATCGACCCCATGATGATGTCGGGGTTGGCGGCCGCCACCACCTCGGGGCTGATTTGCTGATAGCCTTCGAAGTCGGCGATGTTGTGAAGCTTCAGCAGCTCGAACACGTCGTTGACCAGGGTTTTGCGTCCCGGCGTCCACCATTCAAGGCCATGGGAGTAGACGGTCTTGGTTGATTCAACGTCGTCCAGCCTTTCTTCGATGGCGGCCACCCGCGCGTCGAACTCGCCGGCCAGCTTCTCGGCTTCCCCGGTCGCGCCGGTGACCAGGCCCCACATCCGTATCAGGTCGGCCACTTCGGTGAAGCCGTGGGACAGATCCTTGATGTAGAGCACCTTCAAACCGGCCCGCTCCAGGTCCCCGTTGAAACGGTCGTAGAACACGTACACCAAGTCCGGCTCCAAGGCGACGATGGCCTCGATGTCCATGTTGAAAGCGTCGCCAATCTTGGGGATGCTTGCCGTCTCCGGCGGGTAGGTAACGTAACTGTGGGTTCCAACGACGCGATGCCCCTGGCCGATGGCGAACAGCATCTCAACCGCCGCCCCGTCGTAGACCACCATGCGCTCCGGCGGGGTGTCGAACTGGACCGGTTTGCCGTTGGTATCCGTGACAACCACCGGGGCTGGCGTGGCCGTCGGCTCGACAGTGCTGGTGGGCGAGGGTGGCCGCGTCGGGACCGCCGTGGGTTCTGGCGCGGGCCGGGTGGCCGCCGGCGGCGCGGTGGGCGCGGCGGTCGGGGCGGCGGTTGCTTCGACCGTAGGCCCGCCGGCAGGCCCGCCGGCAGGGACGATAGTCGGCGAGGCCGGAGCTGACGTCGGCGGCAGAGTAGGGGCGACTGTCGGGGCTGGCGGCGCTGTGGGGGCAGCGGCCGAGCACGCTGCAACCAGCACCGCTACGGCCAGCAACGCTATTGCACAGAGGATAAGTCGAATCCTGATCACGCGTTGTTTCCTCGTTTCCTGGTTTATTGGTATGGGTCGCGGACAAATAAAAAGCCCTGTTCCAACGCTTACTCAAGGAAGGAACAGGGCTTGTTGCGGCTAACGGGCTATGCCAGTACCTTTCCTCGAAGGTAAGAACATCGATGGGAGCCGTGGACCGGACTCGCCCCGATAAATCGGGACCTACCGTTGCGGGACAGCGCTGGACTTTGACCAGCTTCCCCGTTCAAGCCCTGGGAAGGGCACTTCCATCGTTGGATCTTGTTGTGCGGGCTATTCTATTGTAAACGTGTGACGCCGCGCCTAGCGTCGTTTTGTCCCAAACGCTGAGCCAATCATGGGCTCAGCCGCCGGTGTTGTCAAGTTGGAGCCGCCGCCGCAGTTCCACCGCCTCGACCGGTCCGGCTGAGGCATCGGGGGACAGGCCGCGAAACAGGCCGGGGGACAGGCCGCGAAACAGGCCGGGGGACAGGCTGACGGACATCCGCTTCCCAGCAGACGCTATGGTACAATTCCGGCGTCTTTCGGCCGCGTTGGAAGAGGCTTGCCCGGCTTGATTTTCCCTTTGGGAGCGCGATCCGCATGTATTTTGACTCCCGGCGCTCGACCGTGTTGGCTGCCAACGGAATGGTGGCCACCAGCCAACCCCTGGCCTCTGTGGCCGGGTTGCAGGTGCTGATGGAAGGCGGCAACGCCGTGGACGCCGCGATCTGCACCGCCGCCACGCTGAACGTGGTGGAGCCCAACTCAACCGGCGTGGGCGGCGACGTGTTCGCCTTGACGTGGAATGAGCAAGAGAAGTCGGTGCGGGCCCTGAACGGCAGCGGCCGCGCATCGTCGCAAGCCAACCTGGAGGAATTGAGGGCCGCGGGCCACCACTCCATGCCCAACGTCGGCCCCTATTCCGTCGCTGTTCCGGGGACGGTCCACGGCTGGGAGACCCTGCGGCGGGAATGCGGCTCAATGCCCTTGGACCGGCTCTTGGCGCCCGCCATCCGCTATGCGGAAGAGGGGTTTCCGGTCTCCGAAATCATCGCCTTCCAGTGGGACGCCAACCTGCGCAAAATATCGAGTTTCCCGTCGGGCCAGGAGTTCCTGGTGGACGGTCAAGCGCCGGTCAAAGGCCACCTGATGCGCCTGCCCACCCTGGGCCGCACCATGCGGGCTATCGCCGAGGGCGGCACGGAGGCCTTCTATCACGGGGACTTGGCCCGAAAGATGTCCTCCTTCGTCGAGGAACACGGAGGCTGGCTGACTCTGGAGGACCTGGCCGGACACACTTCCGACTGGGACGAACCCATCTCCATCGACTACCGGGGCTTCACCTGCTGGGAATGTCCGCCCAACGGCCAGGGCATCGCGGCTTTAGAGGCCCTCAACATCGCCGAGGGATTCGACATCCAGGGCATGGGCGCACAGTCGCCCGACGCCTACCACCACCTCATCGAGGCGATGCGCCTGGGCTTCGCAGACGCGTTTCGCTACGTGGCCGACCCCCGCAAGGTGGAGGTACCTACTGAGGAGTTGATATCCAAGAAATTCGCCGCCAGCCGGCGCGAACTGATCGAGCCCCGGAAAGCCATGGATACGGCGCCATACGGCCAGGTCCAGGGCGGCAGCGACACCGTATACATCAGCGTGGTCGACGGGCAGGGGAACGCCTGCTCGTTCATCAACAGCATCTTCAACGACTTCGGGTCGGCGATGGTCGTTCCGGGTACCGGCATCGTGCTGCACAACCGGGCGGCCCTCTTCTCGTTGGACCCCGACCATCCCAACGCCCTTGCCCCCGGCAAGCGGCCGTACCATACCATCATCCCCGGAATGGTCACCGTGGACGGCGAGCTTCGCTGGTGCTACGGGATGATGGGTGCGTTCATGCAGCCCCAGGGCCACCTGCAGCTCATCAGCAACATGGTCGACCACGGCATGGACCCCCAGCAGGCCATCAACGCCCTCCGGTTCATGGTAGGCAACGACCAGGTGATTATCGAAGAAGGACTGGACCCGGAAGTGGCCCGCGACCTGCAGTCCCGCGGCCACAAGCTGGGTGCGATCACGGGCCGCCAGCGGGTATCCATCGGCGGGGCGCAGGTGATCCAACGGGACCTGGATACCGGCGTGCTCCAAGGCGGCACCGAACCCAGGAAAGACGGCGCAGTCGTCGGCTGGTAGCAGTCCCTGGCGGGGAGGACAACGTGACTCAATCGAGCTCTGACCGCAGCTTCTACCGGGATTACTACCGGGAGATCGACGTTCTCCACGGGCTGCAGTCAGCCCCCGAGGAACGGGACTGGCTGCTGACCACGCCCAAAGGCGACGTCAAGCCCTCGGAAATCGTGCTCTACCTGGGTTGCAACGTCCTGCGGACGACCCATCTGGTGCGCACCGTGATGGACGTGTTCAAGCTGCTGGACGTCGATTTCACCGCCGTGGGAGGGGCGTCCTACTGCTGCGGCATCCAGCACTTCCAGCGGGGCGACAAGGCTTCGGCCCGGTCCGTGGCTGAGACCACCGCCGCCAACTTCCGCAAGTTCGACCCGGAGCAGGTGGTCATGTGGTGCCCGTCGTGCATCTTCTTCTACGACGACATCATGGACATGCGGGAGGAGTTCACCTTCCAGTACGTCACGGAATTCCTGGTGCAGAACCTGGACCGTTTGGACTTCCAGCCTCAACCGGAGACCACGCTCTCGCTCCATTACCACTCCGGCCGTCCGCAGTCCGCCGCTGAGGCCCGGAGCGCGTTGACTCTCCTGTCGAAGCTTCCCGGAGTCACGGCGCTGGACCTGGGCACCGACGAGCGTTATGGAAGGCATTGCACTCCCGCAGTGCGGCAGGAGGTCGGGCCGGAGGTTTGGGACGAGATGGCCCGGGACTCGGTGCGGCAGGCGGTGGACGCCGGGGCCGACACGTTCGCCACGCTATACCACGGCTGCCAGCGGCACATGTGCGGGTTGGAGGCGGACTTCCCGGTGCGGGTGGAACACTACCTGACGCTGGTGGGGCGGGCCTTGGGCATCGAGCACGAAGACCAGTTCAAGAAGCACACCCTGCTGGGCGACACCGACGCGATCCTCGCCGAAACCGCCCCCTGCGCCGTAGCCGCCAACATCCCCCTGGAAGAGGCCCGCGCGGTCATCACCCGCAACTTCCCGGCGCGGCAGGGGGCTGGCCAGAGAGAGTCCAGAGCTGCTCCGGGAGCCAACACGGTCAACCCGGTCGACGCCCCTCCGCTAGGCTTCTTCCCAGGGTGTGGGGCCCTCATCCCGGGGCGCCCGTCCACCGGTGGCGGCTGTCGCTCCCGCTCCCGCCAGGGCGGGTTCCTGGGCCTCGATGCGGTAGATGCTGCCGTTGGAGAACACCACGCCGTCGTCACAGCGGGCCTCGATAAGACCGCCGCCGAACTGTTCGACGTAAAGGTTGGCGTAGAGGCCCCCGCGGGCGAGGAGCTCGTCGTGGGTCCCGGAGTCGACGATTCTCCCGCGGTCGACCACGTAGATCACGTCGGCCGCAATGATCGTCGACAGGCGGTGGGCGATCACCAGGGTGGTGCGTTCCCGCATCAGGGGCTGGAGGGCCGACTGAACGTAGCGTTCGCTGGTGGTATCCAATGCCGAAGTGGCCTCGTCCAGAATGAGAACGCGGGGTTGGTGCAGAATCACCCGGGCGATGGACAGCCGCTGTCTCTCCCCTCCGGACAGGCGGAACCCGCGTTCGCCGACTACCGTGTCGTACCCGTCCGGTAACTCCACGATGCGGTCGTGGATGAAGGCGGCCTGGGCCGCTTCGATCATTTCCGCTCTGGTCGCGTCGGGACGGGCGTAGAGCAGGTTCTTCTCCATCGTCGCGTGGAACAGGTAGCTCTCCTGAGTGACGAACCCCACGATTTGGGACAGATCGGCCAGCCGGACGTCCCGGACGTCCAGACCGTCGATGCTCACCCCTCCCTCGGTCACGTCGTAGAGGCGGGGGACCAGGTTGGCGATCGTAGATTTGCCGGCGCCGCTGGGGCCGACGAAGGCGGCCAGTTGCCCCGGCGGAATGCGGAAGCTCACGCCGTCCAGCGCCCACTGGCGTCCGTCCAGGCCCTCCGCGTCGGCGTCCTCCGGCTCTTCGCCCTCGGCGCGACGGTAGTTTACCCGCACCGAGTCGAAGGCTATTGCCCCGGCAACCTTATCGGCGGGCAGCGAACGGGCATTCGGCGAGTCAACGATATCCTGTTTCATGTCCAGGTAGCCGAAGATGCGCTCGAACACCGCCAGGGAGGACTGAAGCTCCACCGATACCTGCAGCAGGCGTCCCACAGGGAAATACAGGCGGTTTTGCAGGACGGTGAAGGCGATGATGGTGCCCGCGGTAACCACCGACGGGCCGCCCCCGGACATCATGTAACCCGCCAGCAGGTAGATGGCCACGGGACTGACGGAGAGGAAGGCCATCACCACCGCGAAGAAGGAGTGTCCGATCATCTGCTGGCGCACGGTCAGGTCGGACAGCTCCTGGTTGTGACGGCGAAAGTTGGCCATCTCCTCGTGCTGCCGCCCGAAGAGCTTGGCCAGCATGATTCCCGATACCGACAGTGTTTCTTGGGTGATGACGGTCATCTCGGCCATGGACTTCTGAGTGCGGGAAGTAATTTCCCGCCGCTTATGGCCCACCCACTGGGCCATGAAGAAGTAGAGAGGCACGGTGGCGACGGCCACCAGGGTCAACTGCCACGACAGGAAAACCATGGCGCCGAGGGTGCTGGCCAGTATGGCGACGTTGGCTATGGCGTCGCTCAGGGTGGTGGTCACCACCGACTGAATGCCGCCGACGTCGTTGGATACACGGGACTGGATCTCTCCGGTGCGGGTCCCGGTGAAAAACCGGAGCGACATCCCCTGCAGGTGGGCGTACACGGCGTCGCGCAGGTCTCGCATGACGTGCTGCCCGACCTTGTTGGTCATGTAGGTCTGGAAGATCCCCATGGCCGCGTTGGCCGCGGCAATGGCGATCATCACGCCGCCGAGAATCCAAAGAAGGTCGATGTTGGGGGGGCTTTCCGACGCCACACCCAGCCCATCGTCGAAGACCACCTGGATGAGCATCGGGTTCACCACGCCCAAGGTGGAGGTTGCGAGGATGAACAACACGACTATGGCGACTTGGACCCGGTAGGGGCGGAAAAGCCGTACTATCCGAGGCACGAGAGGCCGCCCGGCGTCGGGCGCCGGGTCAACGTGGGGCGGCTCTGCCGGTGTGCGGCGGGGGCGGTCTGGCGTCAGCGCAACCATTTCGGAAAGTCCACCGGCCTGTATTCAGCCCGCGCGCCGGGCGCAGGGCGGGTTAGTTGGCATTCCATTACAGTATTCTATATCAAGGGACTTGTTCAGATGTTCCCTACTACTGCCCAGCTGTGGCTGCGTCGCGCTCAGGCGAATCGCAGTTCCACGGTTTCGACAGGGATACTTAGTCTATCAAGCAGGAATTTCGCGTTGCCGATCAAATCTTTTGGAGCATAGTTGGTCTCAACAAAGAGACCCGTTGAAGTCTTCCTTGACTGAGCGAATTCATTTCCGTTTGGATTTTTGCTTGATGGTGGATGTTGACCTGTGGTATTCACAAGCTCCCTTACACCTTTGCCTCTCGAGCTTGGCACTGGGCAATTTGCGGCAGTCAACTTTTCATCGCGAGTCAGCCACTCACAAACTTCGAACCACACATCTGCCCAGCTCTTGATGTCCTTCAAATCGGCCCCTGAGAACCTGATACCAGTCGGCTTTTTATCACCTGGCTGGTAGGTGACGTCTACGAGAGAGTTCCAACCCGCTTCAACTGAAATGGGAGTTTGCAAAGAGGGTGTAGAAGGTCTCGTCTGAGACGGGGTTGATGGCGTATCCACCGACTGAAATGCCTGGGTTGACGCAGGTTCCAACCGCGCGGACAAAATCGGCTCGCTGGCCGCTACCGGTAGCCCCGACGCTAGGTTTGGCCGCCAGAGCAGCAGGAGTTTCAGAGCTGTCTCATGGGCCGAGGTGCTGGAGATGGAAATATCCAGTATTCGCTTGTCTGAAAGGGGGACGGGTTTAAATACGTCGTAGATATGCCATCGATCACCGTCAGTAAGCCCGGCATAAGCAACACCATCCTCCAAGGCATAAGCAACCATCTGAGTGCTGTGATTTTCCAATCCCTCGGTGAGTCTTTTGGCCTCCAGCACAGTGGAAGGTTTGCCGCTTGGAGCAAGCAAAGCGTAGTCTACCCTTCCTTTGGAAACGGAATACTCTGGCAGTACCATCGCTGGGTCAGCAATGTCCCAGCCAAGGGCCTGCAACAGCGGGTCTATCAACGCCATTCGCGTGCGAGTCTCGTTTTCGCGTAGAGACGCTCCGTGAACGGCGATACGCTTCTTGAGCGTTTCGATCACTGAAATCAGAGGTTCCAACAGCATGATATTGCCCCTCATTTGTTGCTCAGGCCAGCAGCTCATCCATCGAAATCTTGATGCCGGGCAGAGCCTGTATGGTCAGCGTGTCGCCACGGCTGAATCGCCGTACTTCAGCGTAGCCTTCCGGAGTGGGCTGACGGCAGACCTCGATTTGCTCGGTCGCCAAGACGAAAATCCACAACTCGGGGATACCGTTCTGGGCGTATCGCCTCGCCTTGGCGCCCCTGTCGGTTCGGAGGGTCGAAGCCGATACTTCAACGATAAGTAATATGTCTTCTGGTCGGGGGACGGTTTCTTCGTCCGCCGACGCTTGTGGATTAAGGAGCACGAGGTCGGGCTGCGGCCCGATTCTGTCGTCAAGGCGAATTGTTGAACCAATGTACACTCGCACACTCTTTGGCACGTGCTCCCAAAAGGCTCTGGCAACGTCGCTTACCCGATTTCCATGCGGTCTGCCGACAGGCGCGATTTCCACTATCACCCCGTCGATGAGCTCCACCCGGTCATCCGGATCCAGGATGCCTATTTCCGCCATCCGCACGAACTCGTCGACGGTGAACCTGTGGGTCGAATCGTCCACATTTCCAGCATCGTATGACTTGGGCAACATGCCATACTTCGCCATCTCGCGGTGCTGCTCCTCTTTGAATCTGTAGCGCCCAATTACGTCGCGCATCGCTTACCTCGCCCCCGTAGGCTGTGGGTGTCCCGCACTGCCGCCGTCATGCCACCAAGTCTTCCACCACCAGGCGGCAGCCTACGGCGTCCAGGGCCCTGGTAACATGGCTGATGTGGGAGTAGCGGTCCGGGATCAGCAGCTTGCGGACTGTGGGTTCGCTGAGGCCGGTACGGTCGGATAGTTCCGCCTTGGTGATGCCCTTCCGCCGCATTGCGGAGTACAGGGCCAGCTTGGCCGCGGGGAGGGGCTCCACGGCGATGAGTTCCTGACCCGTGCCTGGAGGGCTGGGGATTGGGATATCTTCATTGCAGTCAACGTAAGCGCACAGTGCCACCAGCAGGCAGTCCTCGGCCTTAACCAGCGATTCCTTAAACGTTTTGGCGCCGGTAATCGCTCCTTTCACATCGGGAAAGTTTATTACGAATCCTTCTCCCTCTTCTTCGTCGGGAACAATGTTGCAAGAGTAAGCGTATTTCATTGTTCAGAACCCCTGTCTATCAATTCTCAATTCTCTGAGCATAGTAGACAAAACTCCCCTGCCAATTTCGCCGTGCTGCACTATTGTACGCTGGTCTCCCATGTACGCTGGTCTCCCACGTAGACCGTTCCGTGGCTGCCCTTACCTCGGGTCGGGTCCAAATAGAACTCCAATCCATTGCGTCTGGCGTAGCGGCGCGCCCGCCGGATAAATTCTCTGTTGTTCATCTCCTGGTGGATTCACCTTTGGGCTCGACTGCCGAAATGAATCTGTTGCTCACTCCTCCAGGGTGGTGATGTCACCGGGGTCCAAGCCCAATTCCTGCGCCTTTAGCAGGCGGCGCATGATTTTTCCGGAGCGGGTCTTGGGGAGGGTGGAAGTGAATTCGAGCTCTGCGGGAACTGCGATGGGGCCCAATTCGTTTCGAACGTGCAGCTTCAGCGCGTCCACCATGCCGTCTGAAGGATCGTTGCCCGCGCGAAGGGTCACGAAACCCTTGATGGACTCCCCGCGCAGCTCGTCGGGCTTGCCGATGACCGCGGCCTCGGCCACCGCCGGGTGGGACACCAGGGCGCTCTCCACCTCGGCGGACCCGATGCGGTGTCCGGCCACGTTGAGCACGTCGTCGGCGCGGCCCACCACCATGTAGTAGCCGTCGGCGTCCCGCAGCGCCACGTCGCCGGTGAAGTACACTCCGGGGATGGTGTTCCAGTCCTGGGAGTAGCGCTCCGGGTCGCCGAACACCGTCCGGAAGAAATGGGGGAAGGGCCGTTTAATCACCAGGAGGCCGCCCTTGTCCGGCTCGGTGATGGGCTGGCCCTCCCGGTCCACGATGTCCATTTCGGCCCCCGGCAACGGCCGGCCGACCCGGCCCGGCTTCACCGGCATGGTGGCGGTGGTGCCCAGACACGGCCCGCCGGTCTCCGTCTGCCACCAGTTGTCCACCACGTGGCCCCACCGGCCGCTGCCGCAGATATGCTCGTAGGTCCAGCGCAGGGCCTCGGGGTTCAACGGCTCGCCGGCGCAGGTGAGGAACCGAAGG
Organism: Dehalococcoidia bacterium; assembly: GCA_034428795.1. Taxonomy (GTDB): domain Bacteria; phylum Chloroflexota; class Dehalococcoidia; order Lucifugimonadales; family UBA3495; genus VXOI01. Next base: position 29,001 of record DAOUHF010000121.1, on the reverse strand, counting down.
GAGCGCAGGTCATACCCCTGGGGGTATTTTTCGCCGTAGCGCATCAGCATGCGCAGGGCGGTGGGCGCCGTGAAAATGACGTTTACCCCGTATTTCTCGATGATTTCGTAGAACACGCCGGGATGAGGGTAGTCGATGGCGCCTTCGCGGAACACGGTGGTGGCCCCCGCGACGAGGGGGGCGTAGACGATGTAGCTGTGGCCCACTACCCAGCCGATGTCCGAAGTGCACCAGAAAACGTCGTCGTCTTTTACGTCCCAGAACGTCTTGAAGTGGTAGTAGGTGCCCACCATGTAACCGCCGTGTACGTGTTGCACCCCTTTGGGCTTCCCGGTGGTGCCGCTGGTGTACAGGATATAGAGAGGGTCTTCCGAGTCCATCTCCTCGGCCGGGCAGTCTACGCCGCCCCGGGCCACCAACTCATCGAAATCGACTTCCCGGGGATCCTGGCCGGTGTCGTCGCCCCCGCCTTTGCGCCGCCAGACCACCACGTGCTCAACCACGTCCAGGTTGGCCACCGCTTTGTCGGTGATGCTCTTCAGGCCCACTTCGTTGCCCCGGCGATAGCCAACGTCGGCGGTAATCACCACCTTGGCCTGGGCGTCGATTATCCGGTCGCGCAACGCGCCGACGCTGAAGCCGGCGTACACCACGCTGTGGACCGCGCCGACTCGGGCGCAGGCCAGCATCGCGATAGCCCCTTCCGGTGTCAGCGGCATGTAGATGACCACGCGGTCGCCCTTGCCTACTCCCAGGGACCGGAGCCCGTTGGCGAACCGGTTCACGAGTTGGGCCAGCCTGCCGTAGGTGTAGACTCGTTCCGAGCCGTCTTCCCCCAGCCAGATGAAGGCCGCTTTGTTCTTGTTGCCGTTGGTCAGGTGACGGTCAAGGCAATTCCGGGTGATGTTGCACCGCGCCCCCAGGAACCATCGGAAAGTCGGGTAATCCCACTCGAAGACCTTGTCCCACCGGCGGGACCATTCCAGCTCAGAGGCCACACCCTCCCAGAACACCTCCGGCGACTCCATGGAGTCGCGGTAAGCGCCCTCGAAGTCCTGGAGGGTCGCTTGCGCCACCAGCGGTCCCGGCGGTGCAATTTCGCCGGTCTCCTGGAGCAGATGGTCGATCTGTCCTTGCTGTACCATGTTGGCCCTCCTGTTACTCCCTGCCAATAATAGGGATCGATAATTTACGGCATATATTGCGGGCTAGAATGTCATCAATCTCAGCGTGTCGAGGTATGGATTGAACCTCTCCTGTGACCGGGTTGAGCCAGATTGAATGGGACCGGCCTTCCCGCTTCAATCGGCCCCGCTTCACTACCTCTCATTGGCCGTCGGCCAATCCCGGACCCGGCTCTATTCGGACCCGGCCCTACTCGGACCCGGCTCTATTTAGTGGGGCGGCGTTCCAACAAGACGGCCCGCCCCGGTCTCTGGGCGGGGGCGGGCCGGCGGGCTTTCCCGCATTTTAGCTTTCAGGATTGGGGCACGGCAAGGCAAACGGACGCCGGAGCGCCCGGCCCGCGTTGACCGTGTTCGCGCCGGTGGCCTACAATTCCTGAAACGATAGTCATAATGCCGCATGCTGCCGCGATGAGGCCGGCGGCGGCCGGCAGGAGGGAATATGACGACCGAGGACTACACCCATCCCGAATATCTGGTCGACGCCGCATGGGTGGCCGCCCACAAGGACGACTCGAACGTCGTGGTTGTCGATTGCGACGTCGACGCCGCTTACAACCGCGGTCATATTCCCGGCGCGGTGATAGTCCCCGACAACTTCGAAAAGGACCCGGACACCGGCCGGGTCCACCTGATGTCTTCCGAACAATTCAAAGCCACGTGCGAGGGGCTTGGTGTTGGCGACGACACGCTGGTAATCGCCTACGACAACTCCCAAAGCCTCTACGCCGCCCGGCTCTGGTGGGCCCTCAACACCTACGGGCATGCCAACGTCAAAGTGCTCGACGGGGGCTGGAGGAGTTGGATAGCCGCCGGGAACGGTGTCGGCGTCGATCGCTCCTCCGGGGCCGCCGGCGCTACTTTCACATCGCGGCGGGATGAGTCGTTGCTGGTGATGGTCGATGATCTGAAGGAGGCCTGCGGCCTGGCCGACGCCGTGATCTGGGACGTGCGGGCCGACGCCGAATGGGACGGCAGCGATCCCCGGGGCAACCAGCGTGTTGGGCACATTCCTGGGGCGGTTCATCTGGAATGGTTCAACGTGATGGACCGGGGCACTCACCGGTTCAAGCCAGCCAACGAAATCAAGCGAGTCCTGTCGGAGGCCGGCATCACGCCCGAGAAGAAAGTCTACACGTATTGACAGGGCGGGATCCGTGCGGCGCACGGTGTGTTCGTCCTCCAACTGGTCGGTTACAACCAGACGAAAAACTACGACGCCTCCATGGGTGAATGGGCCAACCGCGATGATACTCCGCTGGAGGTCTGATCCCTGGATAAACCGGAACAGTGCTGACTGTATGGCCGCCGGCGCGTTCGCCCAGATAAGAGGAATCGACGAAGACCGGCCCCCCGTCTGACACCGGCCCCCCGCCTGACACCGGCCGCATAGCCAACCGGCCTGACCGGCGCGCCGGTCCCCGATCACACCCGTGCCCCATTCAGGGGCGCGGGTTTTTTGTTGGATGCCGCGCGAGGGTTGACAACGGAGGGCCGGATGTTACATATTTAACCAAATGGTTAACAATGCCGTCGAGACACTGAATCAGACCTTTGCGGCGCTGGCCGATCCCACCAGGCGGGCCATGCTGGAGCGCCTCTCACGAGAAGCTCTGCCAGTCACCGTTCTGGCGGAACCATTCGAGGTTTCCCTACCCGCTATCTCCAAGCAACTGCGCGTACTGGAAAGGGCAGGGTTGGTCACCCAAGAACGGGATGGAAGGGTCAGACGATGCCGGTTGCAAACAGCGCCGATGCAACACGCAGTCCAGTGGATCGAACAGTACCGGCGGTTCTGGGACCAGCAGTTGGAGTCCTTGGCCAGCTACCTGGAAGACACTATCCCGGAGGATGCCCCACCGGCGCCAAGCGCAAATCAACTGTCGCAAGACCCCAGGTAGAAGGATTCCCAAATGACCCAGCCAACCCCGGACCCGACCTTCAGAGTGGTAATCAACCGCACCATCAACGCCCCCAGGGAGCGGGTGTTCGAGGCATGGACCAATCCGGCGCACTTGCACCGTTGGTGGGCCGTGCAGGAGGATTTCACCGTGCCTATTGCGGAGGTCGACCTGCGGACCGGCGGCAGTTATCGGTTGGGAATGCAGGTCCCGGATCAAGAACAGCCTTTCATTGTAAGCGGGGTATATAGAGAGATCATTCCACCGGAGAAGCTCGTCTTCACCTGGAAATGGGAGGCGGGGCCGCCGCCCTACGGCGCGGACTGGGCGCCGACCGAAACCCTGGTTACCATCGAGTTCTTTGACCGGGACGGGTCGACCGAGGTCAGACTCACTCACGAAATGTTCCCCGACGAAAACATGCGCCAGGAACACCAACAGGGTTGGGGCCGGTGCCTGGACAGTCTCACCCGCTATCTGCCTATCGCTCTGTCTTAGGACGCTTCGGGAAGAATTCTCCAGGAGGCAGACAACGATGGCCCAGGCGATATATTGCATCCCGCTGGTGATCCTGGAACGGCCCACGACTAATTAGCAGCGACCGTTCACCGGGATTCCACTCCCCGCCCTCCGGCTCAAGGGCCCCAACACCTCGGGGCCGCAGGGCGGGGACCCAGACCGACCGTGCCCGGCCCGCCCGTCTGCATACATGGGGGAGTAGGGGGCGCGGCGCCGCGGTACGGCCGGTCTGGGTCTTTTTGGCAGGCTCTTCTCCGACCTGGGCCCTCCTGGATACCAAAAGAGGGGGACCGGGGGAGGGGGACCGGAGGAGAGATTACCGTCAATTGCGCCTGGGGCGGCTTGTGTCTTAAAGTGGCGTCATGTCGTCCGAGCATTTTCACTTCAACGATTGGGAAGAGGCCCAGGAATTTTACTTCCGGGAAGGGCTGACCGACGGCCTGCCAATCGTTCCGCCCACCCCGGAGCGCGTTTCGGCAATGCTGGAACATTGCGGCCTTGCTCCGGACTATGTTCTGGGTGTCGAGGGCATTCGCCGCAAGACGTTTCAGGCTGAGAGCGTGGCGGTCAACGCGGTGATGGCTGGCTGCCTGCCGGAGCATTTTCCGGTGGTCGCGGCGGCAATTTCGGCGGTCTGCGACCGGACTTATAACCTGCACGCCAGCAGCACCTCCACCAACGGCATCGCGAACCTCGTGATGGTGAGCGGCCCCTACGCCTCCCACATCGGCATGAACCCGGGAGTCAACCTCATGGGGCAGGCGAACCGGGCCAACGCGGCCATCGGACGAGCGATCAACCTGGTCAAAGCCAACCACTACGGCTCGGTCGCTCAAGACATGGACAAAAGCACCTTCGGTCATCCCGGCAAATACAGCTTCTGCTTCGCTGAAGACGTCGATACCAGCCCTTGGGGGTCATTGGCGGAGGCCAAGGGTTTCCACGAAGGCTCCAGCACCGTCACCATGGTCGCCGCCAACGCGCCGTTGCAGTTGGAGACCCACGGTGACCGGGAGCCGGAAGGTTTCCTCACCGCCGCGTCCCATGCCATGCTCGGCCTCGGACCGTCTGTCTCGGAAGTCGTCTTGGTGATCAGCCAGGAGCTCATGGCCTACGTCGCCGCGTCCGGTTGGACCCGGGAACAAGTCGCCGCCTTTGTCTACGAAAAGACCCGGCTGCCCGCCGGCGAGTGGGACCGGTGGCGGCGCATCGACCGGCTGGGGCCGGCGGCGGACCGGGAGAGGCTTATCGGTATCGTCTCAGAACCCGGACGTATCACGGTGGCGCCGGCCGGAGGGGATGCGGGGGAGTTCATGGCCGCCATTACGTCTTGGGGCAGCAGCCGTTCGGTTACAAGGGAAATCACGGTCCCCCGGTAAAAATCACCGGGAGCCACCGGAGGGAAATCGGGAATGCCGGAATCACCAAGAGGTATTTATACCCTTGACCCCCGGGACCGCGCCCAGCCAACCCAGGCCGTGCTGGCCGCCCGCCCGGCCAGCCTCGATGGCCGGGTGCTGGGACTGTTGTCCAACAACAAGCCCCACTCCGAGGACCTGTTGCGCATGATGGCCGAGACCATTGGCGAACGGTATTCGCTGAAGGAAGTGGTGGAATACAACAAGGGCGGCCACCAATGGCCCGCCGACCGCAGCGCGTTGGAAGACTTGGCCCAACGCTGCGACGTGATGATTCACGCCACGGCGGAATGAGGCTCCTGCACCTCGTGCAGTGTGCACGACGCGATGGAGATGGAGCTGCTGGGAGTGGCCTCCACAGTGTTGACCACCAAGCCCTTCGTGAGTCAAGCCCGCGCCATGGCCCGGATGCGGGGGGACGCGGACTACGGCTTGGCTATCATCGACCACCCTATTGTCACGTTGACCGTTCCTGAGCTTCGGGAACGGGCCGCCACGGCCGCCCCGCAGGCGATGCGGCATTTGCTGGACAGGTAGAGGGTGTATCTTTACTTGATCAACCCGATGATCGGGATAAGCCTCTGGGAGTAGGGATCTACGCCAAGTCGCACCCCTTCAAGCGCGTAGGACCCCAACAGGAATGTCGATTCATCCTCGCCGAATATTGACCAAGTGACAGTACTTCGACCATCGACCGTTATCCAGTGTTGACCTGAATCCAACTCGGCGCGCCGACCGTCTCCGTGTTCAAACTCGCTGCGTTCGCCCGGCGAAACCCCCAGGTCGGCCAACACGCTGGCAGGAAACACGCTGTAGCTGGCGCCGGTATCGACCAGCGCTTCCACGTCTACGGACTTTTCGCCATCGAAGCTGGTTAGCCTGACCGAACAGTTGAACGTTCCCATTCGTTCCCTCGCTTCGATAGCATCATAACGGCAGGCCTACCGCTTGGCCGGTCTGGGCGCTGCGGGTGACGGCCTCGGTGAACTCCATGTAGTGGACGCCGACGTCGAAGGGGGTGCGGGTGATTCTTTCCTGGCCGCGTATGGCGCGGCAGAACTCCTCTTCGACCCGCCAGTAAGCCTGTCCTTCGGAGGGATTGGGAATTTCCGTCAGTTGGTGTTCGCCGCGCTTGCCGCCCCAGACGTTCAACCCCGAGTCCAACCGCAGAGTGCCCTCGGCGCCATAGATCCAAACGTCGTTCCCGGGGGCGAGGCCGGTCACCGCGCTGAAGCGCAGGTTGGCTTGGGCCCCGTTGGCCAACCCGGCCAGAACGTCGACGTGGTCGGGGATGCTGACCGGCACGCGGCTGCCCGCTTCGTCGGTCCGGTGGGAAGCGTTGATGCTGGTCATCGCCATTACGTTATTGGCGCGCCCCACCCAACGGATCATGGCCTCGTACCAGATACCCATGTTGAGGATGTTAAAGCCGCTCAGGTCGCGGTCGTTGCGCCAGTGCATCGGCCCTCCGGCCTCCATGAATGCCGGGGCCAGCGATTGGACCGAGACTGCCAGGATGTCACCCACGTAACCCTCCGCGATCTTCTGTTGCAACAGGTTATCCACCTTGAATGTAAGAGGGGACGGCACGATCTGGGTGACCAGGTCGGGGCGGGCCCGCGAGGCGTCGAGCATGTCGTGGGCTTCTTGGGCGGTGGCCGCCATCCGGGCCTCGCAGAGCACGTGCTTGCCAGCCTCGAGGGCCGAGATGGTCAACACCCGGTGCATGTAGGGCCAGGTGCCGATGCAGACGGCGTCGATGGTGGGGTCTTCCAGCAGCTCCTGCCAGTTGTCGTAGACGGTGGGGATGTTGAACTGGTCGGCCGCCTGACGCCCGGATTCCCGGGAGCGGTTGGCCACCGCGACTATCTCCACACCGTTTACCTCGTGGAAACCGGGAATATGGCGGTCCCGGGTGTTCCGGCCGGCCCCGATTAGGCCGACTCGTATACCTTCGCTAGCCATGTTTATTCTCCTTTACCGGTGGCCGGTTCGAGTTAGAGAACATCTGAACAAGTCCCCTCCCCCCGATGGAGGAAGGTTAGGATGGGGGCTTTCCCCTCCCCAAAGGCTTCATTCTTCCTGTCCGCGGAACCAGCCGTTCCTCAACCGGGTCTACCATAAGCAAAAATTCTTGCAGCGCGTTGGCGCCGATTAAGGGCTCGGCGTCGTCATCACCGAATATGACGCGCATGGAGCTCTCGCTGTCGTTAATCACCAGCATAGCCAAGCCGACATCCCTATGGATGATGCTGCCGTCGGCCATTTCGAACGGCAGGAGGAAACGCGGCACAACCCCCAGACGTTCGAGCATAGTCCGGGGAAACGCTGAATACGAAGAGCCGGTATCAACCAGCGCGGCCACCGTTTCTAAGCACTCCGGTCGGCGCTCCAGACGCTGATCTGCCAAGTAAACTCTCCCATAACCTTTTCCGCCTAAAGCGGCAGCGACACCGCCTGTCCGGTTTGGGCGCTCCGGGTCACCGCCTCGGTGAACTCCATGTATTGCACGCCGATGTCGAAGGGAGTGTGGGTGATGGACTCCGTGCCGCGGATGGCGTTGCAGAACTCCTCCTCCACTCGCCACTTGCCCCTCATCTCCGGTGCGATGGGCAATTCCTCAAGCTGCTCGGCCCCTCTTTTGCCGCCCAGGACCTTGTTGAAGGGCGGTCCCTGCAGGCTGATGGTCCCGTCGGCGCCGAAAATCCAGAAATCGGTGCCGGTCTGCAGCCCGGTCACGGTGCTCCAGCTAAAATCGGCCTGGGCTCCGCAGGCCATCTCGCACAGGACGTTGACGTGGTCGGGCACCGACACCGCCTGCACGACCCCGTTCTCGTCGCGGCGCCTGTTGGCGAACACCCTGGTCATGGCGGAAACGCGGGTGGCGGGACCCACGTACCGCATGACAGCCTCATACCAGATGCCCATGCCCAGGATGTTGTAGCCGCTCAGAGTGCGGTCTTGCCGCCAGTGCAACGGCGCTTCGGTGTCGATGAAGGTGTCGGCCCGGTTGCTGCGGCCGTGGTAGTCGCAGACCCGCAGCCGCACGGCCAGGATTTCGCCCAGGTAACCGTTGGCCACATATTCCTTGACGGTGGCGTCGACCTCCAGGGTCTGGGGGGCGGGCACTATCTGGGTGACCAGGTGAGGGAACTGGCTGGAGGCGTCGAGCATGTCGTGGGCCTCTTGGGCGTTCATGGCCATGCGGGCTTCGGTGAGTACGTGCTTGTCGGCTTCCAAGGCGGCCAGCACCAGGTTGCGGTGCATGTAAGGCCAGGTGCCGACGCAGACGGCGTCAATGCTGTCGTCTTCCATCAACTCCAGCCAGTTGTCGTAGACCTTGGGGATTTCGTACTCGCTCGCGATGCGTTCACCCGACTCGCGGCTCCGGTTGGCCACGGCGACGATTTCCACTCCGGACTGTTCCCGGAAACTGGGAATGTGGCGGAGACGGGTGTTGGCCCCGGCGCCGATCAAGCCGATTCGGATCAAGCCGTTTTCCATCGTTGCCTCCTGCGGTGGTTAGTCGATGTTTCTTTCTAGTTGCTGCCGGCTAGTTGCTGCCGGAATTGTAGGTTAGCGCCGGTGGTTAGTCTAGGGAACATCTGAACAAGTCCCTTCCCCCCGATGGGGGAAGGTTAGGATGGGGGCACCGGCGGGACCGCGCCGCCGGTTGCGGCTCAGTCCGGTTCAAACCTAGAATACTGGGGCTCCCATGGCTACCAGACGTTCGCTACGGCCCACGGGCCCGCCCCTCTCCTGGGCCCAGAACTTCCTCAACCTGCTGTTTTCCGCCCGCTTCAAGGTGGAGGGCAACAGCATGAGCCCCACGCTGGAACACGGACAGTCGGTCCTGGTGGTGCGCCCGGTCTTCTCTTGGAACTATCTCCAACGGGGCGACGTGGTGGTGCTGCGGCGACCCGGTCTGCCCGAAGGAATCTACATCAAGCGGATCGCGGCCCTTCCCGACGAAGAAGTGAAGATGGCCGGGGGGAGGGTCTACGCCGACGACGTGCTGCTGCCAGAGGAGTACCTGATGGCCCCGCCGCTGGGGTATCCGGGTGTAGACGCCGAGCCGCGACAGACCTGGTGGAACGGTCCAGAGGAGGTCTTCGTCCTGGGTGACAACCGCCAAAACAGCGACGACAGCCGCGCCTTCGGCCCGGTGTCGTTCGACCAAATCATAGGCCGAGTTTGGCTGCGCTGCTGGCCCGTGGGGGCGTGGGGGTTGGTGGGGTAGATTGTTCTATCCAGGGCAATGCCGTACAGCACAATAGGATAGCGAGGGGAGGAGCGTGATAATGATAGAATATAAGCCACAATGATTACCCAAGTAGAAATTTCCGGCTACAAATCGCTTTGCGACGTCAAGTTGACGCTTCGTCCACTCACTGTGTTCGTCGGACCGAACGCCTCCGGCAAGAGCAATATGTTTGATGCTCTCCGCCTTTTAAGCGCAATGGTGACCCAACCCGACCTGAAGACTGCTTTTGACGCCCACCGCGGAATTCCAGTGGAAGCGTTCTTCACCGAACGCGGCATTCAGCATTCGCTTGACCAGCCAAAACTCGAACTCAGGATAACCGCTGATGTTTCTCTTTCTGACCAAGCGGTTAACGTAACGGAGAAACGAATTAGGGACCTTCGAGAAGGACTAACGACCTCCAGCACCAGGCACGTTACTGAACTCAACTTGCGATATTCTCTAGCGATTGAGTTTTTGCCGGAGACTGCGGTGTTGAGGGTGGCTGACGAGCGGCTCGTAGCGTTGAACAAAGACGGGAGCGAGCGGAAGAGTAGAAACCCCTTCTTCGAACGAACCGGTGACAAACTCTCGCTACGAATGGAAGGGCAGGCACATCCGACTATGCACGATGTCGGACTACCTTACACTATCGGCTCACAGCCTTTATACGCGCCGCATTATCCGCATATTACTGCATTCAAAGAGGAATTGGCCCGCTGGAGTTTCTACTATTTCGATCCAATACTCATGCGGGAGAATACGCCGCTAAAGGAAGTGCGGGCGATCGGACCGAACGGTCAGGATTTGGCGGGTTATTTCTTCAATCTGAAAGCCAAGAATCCTAGACAATTCGATGCGCTGTCTAAGACTCTGCGGCAGGTCGTTCCAGCGGTTTCCGGCCTGGACGTCCGACGCACCGACGAAGGGTTCGTGGAGTTGTTGATTGTTGAGGGCGAGGTTTTTTATTCATCGCGAGTCATTTCCGAAGGCACCCTGAGAGTATTGGGTTTATTGGCTATCCTGTCGTCCCAAGAAGACAATACTACTATCGGTTTCGAAGAGCCCGAAAATGGAGTCCATCCCCGGAGAATCGAGCTAACCGCCAAAATATTGTCGGAAAGAGCCCGGTCGATGAGCCAACAATTACTCGTTACGACCCATTCTCCACTGATGCCCAAGTACTTTGAAAACGCTGATTTGGTTGTTGCGTACCGCGATGGGCACCGATCGCAGTTCACTCCCTTCCCGCTGAAGGCGCCGATGTTCAAGCCAGAAGACATCGACACGGCGCTAGACGAGAGGATTATCCGTGGGGACTTAGGTGGCTAACCGGTGAGAATAGGGCTGTTTCTCGAGGACGTTGGACATCACAAGTCTCATACGTAAGGCCGCCAGCCAAATCATTCCCGGAGAAGTGATCGATTTCGATACACGCAACGCGACCGGTGGGAAACCCAGCATGGAGGGGTCATTCCGAAGATATGTCTTGGACTACCTGAAATCGGGTTATGCCGGATACGACATGGTGGTAGCAGCTCAGGATACCGACTGCCGGGGAGTACCGGAAACCAAGAGTGCGCTGCTGCGAAATGCCAACGGTTATTTAGGCCCCTTGGTAATTGCGGCTCCAAACCCCTGCATAGAGGCTTGGTATCTGGCCGACCAGGAAGCGATTAGAACCGTTGCCCAAGCAAATACCACACCGCCGATACCGGCCGGCTGCGATTGCGCATCTTTGAAAACGCAACTCAGAAGGCTTTTTCGAGAAGGAGGGGTTGATTCCTTGCTGAACGGCGCGGAATATGCAGATGATATTGTCGGTACGATGGCCTCTTCCGGGCCCGGCAAAATGTAGCTTCGCTGAATATCTTCTTCGATGACCTGCGTGAGGTGCTGGCCACTTAATTTGACCCGATACGCGATACGTGCAGTTCAGACGAAACCTTGTACCCTCAACTACAGCCGGCTAGCGATTGCCTCGGCCCCCGCCGCCTACAGCTTCCAGATGTTGCCCACCTGTCGGATACAATATATTCCCAATTGTTAGTTTAGGTGATGCCCTCCCTCGGACCGCGATCGAAAACCGGTGTCTATGATTCATGGTCTTCACTGCAAAACGAACACCTTCCCGTTGAATTGCCGCTATTGTGGAGAGAGGATCTTCTTCTTTTCATGTGATTGCGGCTCTCGGGTGTTGTTCGACGTACTCGGCGACGGTTGGCCACTCCACGATTGCCAGACGCAGCCAGCCGCCGGTGGGCAAAGCGGCGGGACGCCTTACGCAGGCCCCTCTAGCTGGGGGGCGACTATCGGAATCAACATCTCGGGCGGTCGCCAAGGCGCCTACGATCTCTTGCCAAGCTTGCGTGGCGGCAGGGACTCCATCGTCCCCGCAATAACGAAACGCGTCCGCGAAAGCCGGAACCTCGTGCGAGAGACGATGAGGATTGATCCGTTGGGGTCGTCGGCAGAGGAGATAACCGGGGTGGTGCGGGAGCGGTCCCAACCCGATTTGGCGCGGCGATTCAACATCGGACGGGATTCCATGGGATTCGAGCAACTGACGAGGGCAATAGGCGACGCCGACCCCGTTCAGATCACCGTTCACGTTGACGAGTTGGCGGATGATGAATCGGCGATAGACTACCTAAGTTACACTTTTCTTGCGCCACGAATTCGGGCCGGACAGGGCATCGTCCAGAACGCCGTAATTTACGCCCGCCTTGTTCCCCTGGAGTCGCTAGGGTTGGAACGGCTCTGGCTGGCCAAGGAAATTGAACTTCTCTACTGACAGACAGGAAGTGGAATGACGAGCACAAGGATTCAGCCAGGGACGTTTGTCCGCCACAATAGCTTGGGAGTAGGCAGGGTCATCGGGCGGGATGAATCCGGCGGCGTTACGGTCGATTTCAAGACCAGCGAAACCCGCCAGATGAGCTTATCAGTGGCCCGTCATTTGACGGCGCTTCCGGACGACGGCCTTGAGGCGATGATCTGGGACGGCCCGGATAAGATTCGGCCCTGGGTAGAGGATGCGCCTCTTAAACTCCTTGCCGCAACCTTGGCGGATATTGGCGGCACGGCCAAAGCCAGCGAAATCAAGGGAAAGCTTCAAGCCCATGTCTTTGGTGAGACCGTGAAATGGAACTCTTGGTGGGAACGGGTAAGGGTGGCCGCTGGCGGGTCAAAGTATTTCAAGACCGTCAGAACCAAGAAAAACGCGATCAACGAGATCGGTCTCAACCTCGGCGTCGATGTTGACGACGTGCCAATGGAACCCCTGGCGCCACCGCCGCCGAAACCGAAACCAGCTACGGTATCCGACTGGGAGAGGTGGCTACTAAGCGAGATTGCTGAACCTCCACCGGGGCGTTCGCCGACGAAGGCAGTATGCGGCGCTCTCGATAAGTGGCCTGCCGAGACAATCGGGCCGGCCTTAGACCGGACGATATGGGGGGCCCGAGGGATTTTGACGTCAGATAGCACTCCTCCAACGGTGGCGGCGGGCTGGCTCGAGTCGGTGAGCCGGGCCTCTATGCGATGGATTGGGTGCACGTGGCCGGATTCCGATAGACATTTGATTGAGCAGACCGTCGAGTTGCTCGGCCGGTTGTCTCAACACACCGAAGAGACAGGATTATCCAAGTTTCTGGCGGGGGCTTTATCTGGTCAATTGGGCGCGCAGCGGTCGAGATTTTACGAGGAGCGGCTGGAACAGCAGCGGCTGGATCAGAAACAGCAGCGCGCGGACTATGAGACACAACTGGGACAACATCAGCAGGAACGAGAAATGCTGTGCCTGTCCTACGAGGGTCAGCTCGAACAGCAGCGCTTATCTTACGAGAGCCGATTGGAGCAACAGCGGTCGGACCAAGAACAGAAGAGTACATACTACGAGGATCAGTTGAGACTAAGGTGCCGGGAACAACAACGCTTAAGCCAGCAGGTGCAAGCGTTCCGTGCTCAAATGGCCTCTGGCCGCGAGGAATCCAGACTCGAAATCCGCCAGGGTATGTTGCTCGCTGTCGGTGACACGCTCCAGCGGGCCTACCAGTCGGAAACGAGTGCTCAAGCCCGACTAGAAAATGTCATAGACAGTCTACCAATCGCACTACGGGAGGGCGGGGCCGGGACGCTTGGGACGGTCGGCGAAACGGTGATATACGACCCGGCGTTACACTACTCAGCGGGGGAAATTCCCAGCGGTACCTTAGTGCTGACGGTAGCTCCGGGCGTGATCGTTCGCGGGGGACCGTTTGGTGATCGTATGATCCTCAAGGCCAACGTGATACGTCAATCGGAGAGCGAGTAAATGCAAGGCCTCGGTGTAGATTTCGGTACGATCAATGTCAGGATTTCGACTTGGGATTCCGAGCAGGACCTTCCCCCTCAACCGAGCTTCATCGGCGCCCAGAATACTACGACTATGCCAGCGGTCGTAGCTTTGCGGCGAGAGACAGACGGCGAAATCTCTGTCGTCGTAGGAGAGGAGGCTGATGCCCTGCAGGACGAAGACAACAGAACTCTGGTGATAAGGAATATCAAGAGAATTGCCTTGTCCACCGACGCCTATGTAGCATGGCACCTGGGAGTTCGAAACTCCCAAGAGGAAATCCCGCAATGGCCGCCAACTTGGTGGAGCCCACAAAATGGTTGTGTTCAGGCATGGGGTCACGAATTTCCAGTATGGCAACTGATACGTGGGATCTTGGCTGAGGGATTCCGCCGCGCCCGCTTGGAGGGTGAATTTGAATGGCGCGCAGGTTGCCCGGTACATGCGGACCTGTCTTACCGGGAAGGATTGGCCCAAGCGCTATCTGACGTTACTGGCAAGGGGAACGTCGATTGGGTTTCCGAGGAGCCAATTCTATTTCTAACTCTCGCCCGCAGGCTGGGAGACCTGGGCCACGGCTCGTATTTGGTCTTTGATTTCGGAGGCGGCTCATTCGACTGCGCCCTCGTAGAGGTCGACGAAGACCAAATGTTAGTCTACGGGGCGGACGGACACCCTTTGTTGGGAGGGTCCGACCTGGATGAGTGGTTGACCAAGAAAAAGGGCTATCGTGGCCAACCGGACCTGCTACGGAAGGCAAAAGAACAGCTTACTGACGTAAATCCCTCCGTGTCTCTGGGCCAAGTCGTTCTCACATTGAACGATGTGGAAGAAGCGCTGGAAGCGCGTGGCTTCACAAGAAAGTCGCTCTCGACGGCCCACGACGCATATATTGGCGCAAAAACGCTGTGGAAACGCGGTCACGGTGAAGATGACCCTCCCATCGGCGAAATAATTTCAAGAAACATTACCGGGGCGGTCAGGTGCGTTTGGCAGTTAACCCGGAATCACATGGCTGAGGACGTCGATAAGATCATCCTTTTTGGAGGCCCGACCAGGTTACCGTCATTCCGTAAGAACCTGTCAAATTGGTTCGGTTCTGACAAAGTTATCACCGCCGCGGAGTTGCTACCCGCGCTCGCTGGAACTCCGGACCTGGAATTGGTAGGGATCAGCATGGGCGCCTGCTACAGCTACACGGATTCCTATTCTCCTTTGTATCTGAACCGGCTTCCAGCCCACGTAACTTTAGAGGACCTTGAGTCGGGAGACAAAGCGGAATATGTACCATTCCAAAATTTCGCGGCAGATTTCAGGCCATTCGCTGTGTTCGTTTCATCTCCAGTAACACGGCGATCTGCAATCATGCGCTCCGGTTTATTCCCTAAGACCTACCAACTAAGTATCACCTATCCCAACGGACTCGTTCTCTCGCAAGAGTACATCGATGAAAAAATAGACGCACGACTGATTGGCCATACCTTGCGCTTGATAATTGATAGATATGGTAGGGTCGGCATAGAACAGCAATCAGTGAAGACGGGCCCAAGGAGAACTGTGATCGTTGGGAGCACTCCCTGGCAGACTACGGGGCAGGCTCAAGCTCTTCATCGCCTGTTTGAACACGAAAGGAGGGACGACAAAGAGCGGACTCGCAAGGGTCTCTCCAACATAAATCGGAGCCCGTGGAATCATCCAACGCCCTGAACGGCCCCACCCCTACAGCTTCCAGATGTTGCCCACCTGGCAGACCATGTCTATCTCGTAGATGGACTCGGCGGGCCAGCCTACCATCTTCATCCAGTCTTCGAAGTGGGCCTGCTCGGCGGCCTCGCATTCGGTGACCAGCTTGCCGTTCTGGGTGTCGGCGTAAACCTTGAGGATGGTGGTGCGGCGGTCTGGCCGCCATTTGCGGACAGCCCCCAGCTTTTCCCGGAATTCCTCTTCGGTGAGTCCGGAGACTGTGTGGGTAGCAAGAAACCTGGCCATGCCGTCTCCTTTTGGTGGTCAGTGGCCGGTGGTCAGTGGTTAGTGAATAGTGGTTAGTTGGCTGGCGCTGGGGTCGGTGATTATCCTCTGACAACTAGCCACTGGCCACTAACCCCTAGCCACTTTCGCCGGGAGGCACGAAGGGGTAGGGGATGTCGGGTCCGCCCCGGAGGGGCAGGACGACCGTGGCCGTGCCCGGCATGCTCTCGATGCCGTCCTGGGTCTTCATGCCGATGTCCAAGTCCACGAAGCCCATTCCGCCCTTCTCGTGCTTGCCGGTGACGATTCCCCACATGATCAGAATGTCGCCGGGCACCAGCATCGCACGGTGCTCGAAGCGGGCCTTCCAAGGCCAGCCCTTGGGCAGCGTCCAGTCTTTGATGTACTGGGGCACGACGCTCTGCTTCCAGGAGCCGTGGACCAAGATGCTGGGGTTCTTGTCGTGGTTCAGCCCAAAGTCCAGATCGTAGTGGATCCGGTGGAAGTTCTCGATAGCCGCGCTCCACCGGAAAAGGTGGGTCGGGGTGGGGGAGTAGATGTACTTGGGCAACTCCAACCCGACAGCTACGTCGTCGTAGTAAATTTGCTCCTTGTACCGGAGCTGGTCGCCGGACGGTTTCTCGTTATGCTCCAGAATCTCTTCCGGGGCCATCTTTAGCAATTCTTCCAACGGTGCGCTCATCGTCATATCCTATGCCGGAAAATGGCGGCCGAGCTGCCATCGCCCCTAGCGGCGAATGGACGACTGGCGGGTGATGCAGAGCAGTTCTTCTTTCTGGTTGCGGTAGCTGGTTTCCACCGTGATGATCAGGAACGGGTTGCCCTCGCGGCCCACGCGCTCCCGGATGTCGGAATAGCGGTTCTGGAAGTAAATCTTATCGCCGATGCCGGGGTACTGATAGACCTCGATCTCGTTCCCGGCGTTCAACACCCGCACCAAATGGGTGGGAACGGGGGGCAAGGCTCCGGGCCGCTCCACGCTGCCGATGCCGTCCGATTCCGGGTTCTCCTCGAACGCCCTGGTGATGGGGTCGTCCTGGTCGGGGCGGATGCGGCTGGTCATGTAGCTCACCATTATCGGGGGCGCGATTATCCCGCCGTAATGGGTTTTACTGGCGAACTCCTTGTCCCAATACCTGGGGTCGGGGTCCATGACCGCTTGGGTGAACCTCCGGAGGTACTCTTCATCGACGGTGCCCCAAGACTCCACCACGTCACCGGCGACACCGATCATTGCCCGGACTTCCGGGGTCAGCGCCGACTGCGTGTCAGGCCGGGCTTCTTGAGTCATCGTCGTTTTCCTCCAGCGGATTGACGCCCCCAGACTACTCCAGCCCTGTTGTTTCGTCAATTCGGCTTGTCGAATTTTGGGCGCTGGGATAACATTCCCCTTGGGCTGCTGCCAGGGCCTGAAACGAACGCAACGGTGGCAGTGGAAGGGATAACGTAGCTAACTATCGTGGGGTCGAATTGGGAAGTCGCCCGGGTGTGCCGCGTGCAATTTGGGTGGCATTGGGCCTGTTGGTCATTCTATTGGCGGTGGGTTGCGGAGACGGCGCCGGCGCGACGGCAACGCCAGCCGTAGAGACGGCCACCCCGGCCCCGGCCACTCCATCGCCAACCGGCACTGCCACCCCGGCTCCGGACACTCCACCGCCAACCGGCACTGCCAAGCCGCTTCCGACAAACTCGCCGCTCCCGGCCACCGCTACCGTGCGTCCCGCTACTGCCACCGCGCGCCCCTCCACGCCTACGGCGTCCCCCGCCACCGCTACAGTGACGCCCAGCCCGGGCCCATCGGCCACACCGGCGGCCGCCGCGCCTACGGTATCGGTTGGCGGCGCAACCTTCTCGGTGGAGTTGGCCGTCACCGGCGACGAGCAACAACAGGGTCTCTCGGACCGGCCCTCTTTGGACCCGGGCGCCGGGATGCTGTTCGTCTATGATTCGCCGAAGGTCTTGGACTTTTGGATGAAGAACATGCATTTCCCTTTGGATATTTTGTGGATCGGCGCGGACTGCACGCTGGTCGATTTTTCAAGGAACGTTCCGCCTCCCGCCCCAGGGACCAAGAGCTCGGACTTGGAACGCTATAGGCCGCGCGCCGATATCCAGTACGTGCTGGAAGTCAACGCCGGCGCCGCGGCCGATATGCAGGTCGGAAACACCGTCGAGTTCGGCGGCGCCATTGCCGGCGAGTACCGCTGCTGACATTTGATATTATTCACTCCCACCCACCGGCGGCAGCCGGGAGTGAGAAGCGAGGAACGGCTCACATGGAGATTTTGGTTTCTGGTTCCTTGGCCTACGACCGGATCATGGACTTCCCCGGGCGGTTTTCCGAACACATCCTGCCGGAACAGATTCACGTGATAAACGTGAGCTTCACGGTTAACAGCCTGACCGAAAATTTCGGCGGCACCGCCGGGAATATCGCCTACTCGCTGGCGCTGCTGGGGGAGAAACCGAGGGTCGTTGCCTCCATCGGGAAGGACTATCACCGGTACTTCCAGTGGCTGGAAGAAAACGGCGTGGCCACCGGCGACATCCGCGTCGTTGATGAGGAACTCACGGCCGGCGCCTACATCACCACCGACGTCGATAACAACCAGATCACCGGCTTCAACCCCGGTGCGATGAAACACCAGGCAGGGTTCAAGTTCGATGTAGCGGACCCCGGAAATGCGATCGCTATCGTCGCGCCCGGCAACATTGCCGACATGGCCGAGTTCGCCGAGCGCCACCGGAAGCTGGGGATCTTTTCCATCTTCGACCCCGGCCAGTCCCTACCCATCTGGGAGCCCGGCGATCTTGTCCACAGCATAGAGGAGTCTAATGTACTCGTCGCCAACGACTATGAGGTCGAGATGATCTGCAACCGCACCGGCCTTAGCCGCCAACAACTGGCTGGTATCGTCGAATACATAGTCGTTACCAAGGGCGAGCACGGGGCGGAAATTCTATCCACCGACGGCGTCGTGACCATTCCCGGAGTGCCAACGGCGGCGGTCGTCGATCCCACAGGGGCGGGCGACGCCTTCCGTGGCGGGTTCATCAAGGGATTGATCGAGGGCCGGGGCACGGCGCGGGCGGTGCAGATGGGCAACATCTGCGGCCATTACGCCGTCCAGTCCCAAGGAACCCAAGTCTACAGCTACACCCAAGAACAGTTCCGCTCCATCCTGGAACAGAACTTCGGTTAGCGGTATTTCGGAGAGTGGTCAAATCCGCCGGCCAGATCCGCCGGCCAGATCCGCCGGTTGATTTTTGCCGCCGGGCCCATTTAGGCTTAACCAATATTTCCACATTGGAGTAAATACGTACTTTGGCCGACTCCCCAGCCCTGCCGCCCTCGCTCCCCTTAGGCCCTTTGGACGGCGTCAAGGTCCTTGACCTGAGCGAAGACATCGCCGGGTCCTTCTGCGCCCGTCTCTTGGCCGACTACGGCGCCGACGTGTTGAAGCTGGAACCGGTGGGGGGCTCGGCCCTGCGCAGGACGCCTCCCTTTTTCGGTGACGACCCTCATCCCGAAAAAAGCCTGTTTTTCTTGTTGCTGAACCTGAACAAGAAGAGCGCCAACCTGAATCTGGAAAATGCCGCCGGCCGCGACCTCCTGAAGCAACTGGTCCCGCACGTCGACGTGGTCGTCGAGAGCTTCCGGCCTGGGTATCTGGACGGACTCGGGGTGGGGTATGACGGTCTCGAACGGCTGAACCCTTCATTGATTATGACGTCCATTACCCCCTACGGGCAGACCGGGCCCTACAGCGGGTACAAGGGGGAAGAGATTGTCAGCTACGCCATGGGGATGATCATGAGCATCAGCGGCTCTCAAGACAGGGAGCCCCTGAAGCACGGCGGATTCCAGGCCCAGTACGAAGGCGGCCTGAACGGCGCCGCGGCCACCGCGATGGCCCTGTTCATGGCTGACAACACGGGCGAAGGCCAGCATATCGACGTTTCGGTAACCGAGTGTGTGGCTTCGACCATGATGGCCACCCAGACCATGTACCCATTCATGGGCGGCACGCAACCGCGCCGCCGGCCCGCCGGCAGTAATTTCGGCCATCCCATGCCCTGCGAGGACGGTTGGATAATCGTTCAAACCGGCGGCGGCGCCACTTGGGAGACCATCGCCGACTTCTTCGGCCCGCCGGAGTTGCGCGAACCCAGGTTCGCGGAGACGGCTCAGCGCAATCAGAACGGCGAGGAGCTGGACCGTATAGTGCTGGACTCCATCAAAGACCGCGGCAAGTGGGACCTGTTCACCGAGGCGGCCCAGGCAAGGATGCTTTTCGGCTTGGTGCAGACCCCTTCGGAGTTGGCGGACTGCCCCCAGTTGGAGTCCAGGGACTTCTACCGGGAAGTCGATCACCCGGTGATTGGCAAGATCAAGGTCCCGGCGGTGTTGTTCAACCTGAGCCTGACCCCTTATCGTTACATCGCTCCCGCCCCTACCCTGGGGCAGCACAACCACGAAATCTACGTGGACGGCTTGGGCTATACCCGGCAGGAGTTGGTGAGGCTCCGCCAGACCGGCGCGATCTGATGATGCAAGACCCGAACTGTCCACCGGAGCGAGGTTGATGCCGCGGCTGCCGCTGGAAGGCATACGGGTGGTCGACTCCACCTACGTGTTCGCCCTGCCCTATGCCGGCGGCTTGCTGGCCGACATGGGCGCCGAGGTTATCAAGGTCGAGGGGCCGGGCCGCCCCGACATCACGCGCACCGGCGGCTATTCCGGCGCCTTCCCCGAGAACGATGCCGGGGAGGACTGGTGGAATCGCCCATCCACCTACAATCTCATCCACCGCGGCAAGCAGTCCCTCACCCTGGACCTGACCGACGAACGGGGGCGGGACCTGTTCCGGCAACTGGTCGGCGTCAGCGACGTGGTGATGGAAAACTTCACCCCCAGGGTCATGCGCAACTGGGGGCTCGACTACCCCAACCTCCGGAAGATAAAGCCCGACATCATCATGGTGTCCAACACCGGCTACGGCCACGGCGGCGGACCGTACTCCGGCTACCCGGCCCAAGCCACGACACAGGAGGGGACCCACGGCCATTGCTGGGTCACGGGCTACCCCGACGGCGGTCCCGCCAAGGCCGGCGCGTCCTTCGTCGACTTCCTGTCTAGTTGGACTGCCCTGTTCGCCATCGGCTCCGCGCTGCGCTACCGCAACAAGACCGGGTTGGGACAGTGGGCCGACATCGGCATGTACCAGGCCGGCGTGATGTTCCTGTCCGAATACATCGTGGACGCCGTGGCCAACGGCAGGGACGGGGTCCGCATCGGCAACCGCCATCCCCACCGGGCGCCCCAAGGGTGTTATCCGGCTTTGGGCGACGACCAGTGGATTGCGCTGTCGGTGGCCGACGATGCGGAATGGCTGGCGTTTTGCGATTTAATGGGCCAGCCTGAATTGAAAGCGGACCCCCGCTTCCTCGACCTGCCGTCGCGGCGGCGCAATCACGACGCGTTGGACGAAATCATCAGTGCATGGACAACGGAGCGGGACCGCTACGACCTGATGCACGCCCTTCAAGGGTTGGGAATCGCCTCTGGCCCCGTACTGACCGGCAAAGACGTACACTTCGACCCACACTACCGGAGCCGGGGATTCCTGGAGCGTGTCGACTATCCCCCGGAGCGGGGCATGGGCTCACGGCCCTTCATCGGCCGGCCCTACAAATTCTCCAAAAGCAACCTGCGGATACACGGTCCCAGCCCCACCTTCGGGCAGCACAACGGCCCGATTCTGCAAGAGCTTCTGGGGATGGACGAGGCTAACTACCAGCAACTGGTCCAAGAAGCCATCGTGGCCACGGTGCCGCTGACCGGAGAAGTGTCCCCGCGGGCGCCGGAACTCGAAGCATTGGAACGAGGCACACTGGCCGCCTGGGACCCCGACTACCGCCAGCGTTTGGGCCTGTAAGCGGCAACGCCGCGGCCCAAGCCTGCGACCCCATTACCGGCTGCCGCCAAGACCCCACCCTTCCCGTGGGACAGTCCACTTGCCTTGACACCCTGAAAAGACCGGGCGTAGGCTAGACTAACGGGCCCGTAGCTCAGTGGTAGAGCAGCCGGCTCATAACCGGCTGGTGGCAGGTTCGATCCCTGCCGGGCCCACCATCCTTCTACACCAACCGCCGCTTTCCCCTTAAAGACCAACCCCCTTACCAGTGCCGACTTGGACGACTTTGTAACCTGCTGCAACGCGGAGAACCGACTCAGGGGCGAGGGGACGGAGACGACCTTCCGTTGCTTCGCCTACGAGAACCCAGGCAAGCGCGACAAGGCCAACCTCGACCATCTTCTGGCTCCGCGACGAAAGCATAGAGGACGGAGCGCCCTCCTCCCGTCCGTCGGCATTGCCGTCGGGGTCCTCGAAAACCTCAGAGCCGCCCTGGAACACTTGGGGGAGATTGTAGGGAATCTCGTGCCGGGACCGGCTCAATGACTTATGAGGTGCAAACTCAGGAAGAATCAACCCGCGCCACTGACACTTGCACATTGACAAATACTGTATATTGTGTCCACTGGAAGTCCTCTACACTAACTGTGGATGTGAATACGTGGAGGGATCTGCAACCAGAAATGCGAAGATTGGCTGGAGGTAAGGGCAATTGGAACTTAACGAATACCAGCGCCTTGCCAATCAGACAGACCAGCAGCCGGAAACGGGGAACTTCGATACCGACCCCCGAAGTATCCTGGTGCCACTCTTGGGAATGGCAGGAGAAGTGGGGGAACTGCTGGGCGAGCACAAGAAGTGGCTCAGGGATGGCGACTCGTACAAGTTGTTCCCCGAACGGGTCAAGGAAGAGCTGGGCGACCTCCTCTGGTATCTGTCCAATGTTGCGACCAAGCACGGGCTGACGCTGGAAGGGGTAGCGGATTTTAACCTCAGCAAGACAGGCAGGCGATGGCACCCTGCCGGCGCGGACAAAGGGACGAGAAAGCTGTTTGATGAGGGCTTTCCGCTGTCCGAGCGCCTACCGAGGCAGATGGACATCTCTATAGAAGAAGAATCTGGGATAGCCATCACAACCATTGACGGAGCTAAGTACGGAGATCCGCTGACGGATAACCGCTACGAGGACGACGGCTACCGCTTCCACGACATTTGCCACCTGTCCTATGCCAGCATTCTCGGCTGGTCCCCAACGCTGAGAGCCTTGCTGCGACGCAAACGAAAGAGCGTCCGCAAGGTGGATGAAGTTGAAGATGGCGGCCGGGCCATTGTCATTGAAGAGGGAATCTCCGCGATGGTGTTCAGCTACGCCGAGCGTCAGAACTTCCTGGACGGAGTTGAAGGCGTCAACTATGACCTCTTGCGCACAATAAAGGACATGACGTCTCACTTGGAAGTGAGCGTCCGCACAGAGGGCGAATGGGAGCGGGCGATCATGACGGGGTTCGACATCTGGCGTCACGTGAAGGCCAATGGAAAGGGGAAGATTTACGCCGACTTGGAGCAGGGTACGATTCAGTTAGTGGAATGAGTTTCAAGGAAAATATGGTCAATCCTCGTTTCAGAATGGTTACATTCACGGAGTCAGGACGTGAACCGTCTCACTAGTTCTTTGGTGAAACACGGAATGGCTACATCTCTCAACGAGCCTCTTTTCTTGGCTTTGTTTGGTTGGCCCGATACGGACGCCATGCACGCCAACCTGCGATGAATCCCACCCAAACTATGGCCAGCGTCGCCAACGTTATAGTCGATAGCGCTAAAGCCCAAGCCCAGTCAGTAACCCAATTTGGCACCATGACTTCTGGAGTGTCCCGCACGCTCAAAATCATGGTGACTGCAACTCCCAAAATGGTTACCGCAACCAAGAATACGCCGAACATAACAAGAGGTTGCAGATAGTCTTTGATGTTTTGGGTTTCGTTCGATAGGTTATAGTCTACCTGTGTGATGTAGGTCCAGCTTGCATTGTTCTGATTCCCCAGACGCCGTTTCAGGCGAGTCCATATAGGCCGTTTGCCACTTGAAGGGGGTTGGACATCTCCCCTTACTTCATGAACCTCGAAAGTAAAGACTTTGTCCCCGGGCAAAAGCCTTATCGACTCGTTACCCAAATTCGCGACCCTGACGAAAAGCCGTTCATCGTCTTGTTCGCTCCCGAACAGGGGGTCAACTTGTATCCCCATTAAGCCGGTCAACCCTTGCGTTGTCTGATCAAACCGTATTCCGATTTTTCCCAAGAGATCGCCCGGCATGTTTAGGCGCTCGATGGTTGAAAGAATCGCTAGTTTCCCGGGTCCTATCTCGATGTAATTCTTGCGGAAAGTTGTTCCGGGGTCGTAAAAGTTGCCATCAATCAAGAGTCCATCGTTGGCAATTCTGAGCGCATATGACGCTTCCATAATCGACTCTTCAGCCCAAGTGGCCTGCTTAAAAATTTGCCCAGCTTTGAGACGTTCTCGGATTGCTTCACCACTCAAAATCACCGTGGGTTCCTCCCTCTGGAGTTATCGTCTAACCTGGGACCGCATTGTGTAGAGTGCTCCTTCATGAATTCTTAGGCAGCAAGTGATTGATACCCCACTTCGGCGGGAACCAGAATTCCAAGGGGTTTCCCGATGCCCGATAAATCTGCTTGATGCGAGAGCGGTCATTCACTCCGGTGACGTCAGGATGCCTTACCCGGGCGTACTTGGACACTTCGCAAAATAAGTTTTGGCAGTCGATCAGTTGCAGTTGCCTCCCCCACAATGAGCGGAACTCCAGCCCCAGCCGTTCAAACTCGTACTCCTGACGGTCAGTAACCAGCCTGATGATGTCAGGCTCGCTCAGCCCGCCCAAGTCGCTGAAGCACTTGCGGATCCCGTCACGAGCCCCCGGACCAGGTACTACGAACTCCATCTCTGAGAAGTCGCATATCTCACTGTAGTTCAGGTCGGTGATGAACTGGTACCCGAGGAAATCGCCGATCATCGGGTACGACCGCAGAACTTCGAAGCCCTGCCTCATGCTTTTCGCTCCTGCTATCCGGTGCGGCACCTCATCTTCCATCATGCGCTCAAGCAGCTTGAGGTGGTTCCGATGTTTCCGCCGGTACCCGAAAGCCGTATTTCCCGAGGGCATGATGTAGGCTGCCGAGTATATCCGCGTCTTGGACGCAAGGGCGCCGGCCAAGACGGTATCGAACTGGTCGAAGGAATAACCTCCCCAGGAAATCTCACCCAGCTCGGACTTCAACAGTTCCCACGTTTCTATCTTGTTGAAGAGCTTGAAGAGGATGGTGCGAAAAAAGACCTCTGGAACGGATGGGTCGCCCTCGTAGATAACATGGCGAATCAGGTATTGACTAACTCGGTCAGCCGCCCGATAGGGGTTGGTGAACTTGTGCCGCGCGATAACGGGGTCATCGGTCCAGGGAGGCGGGCACCCATTCAACTTACGAAAGAAGACTTCTTGCCTTTCAACGGCAAACTTCCAGTAAGTCTCGCAAACGACCGTTGGGCGTGCGGGAGAAAGGCTACGGAATACCGATGGCGCCTTTCCCCCATCAAGGGAGAGAGCAAGCTGGCCATGTGAGCCTGTAGGTCCGCTCCCTGCGCTTGGGCCCGGTCTAGCCATCTAGCCCCTCAGCTTCCAAATCAACCAAGTCCTGCTGGACCCGCTCTGCAAGTCCTTTAACAGATTTCTTGGTGCGGTACAGCACTACTGGGGTCGCAATACAGGTCATTCGATCGAACCTTAGTCCCAGCGCCCGTTTCGCTTCCTTATGGCGGGGGGCTTGGGAACGGGTCGTTCTCGCTGGCCGAGGCTTGCGATTCCCTCTTCACGACCCCCAAGCCCTCCGCCACCCTGTCCCCCCAGAGGCTTTTCAGGTAGTTGATGACGGCGACTATCTCCTCGTGGGAGAGTTTGTCTCCGAAGGCGGGCATGGCGCTCTTATAGCTGGGGGAGTCGTAGGCGGCCCCGCCCTTGCTCACATAGGTGTAGAGGGTTCCGTCCCCATGGTGCCAGGTATGTCCGTCCCCGTTGAGAGGCGGAGGAGGCAAGGCGCCGTCGGATTTCCGGACGTGCCAGCTGGGCTGTCCCTCACCGCCTTGCCCGTGGCAGACGGCGCAGTTGGCCCCGAAGATCTTTTGTCCTTGGAGCAGCGCCTGGTCCTGCCCAGGCGCGGGCTGGTCCTGCCCGGGCGCGAGCTGGTCCTGTTGGCACGCGGTGAGCAGGAGGATTGCCGCGAGGAACGCGGCGCCCAAGGTGACGGGTATTTTCGTTCTGCGTCTGATTGGGTCCTCTTGGGGTCCTTTTGGGGTCCTCTTGGCTGGAGTAGGACTCAAGCGCAGCAGCGCCTACTTTACGGCCAGGATGTCGTAGGCCAGCGCCAGCATGATTCGCGTGCCGCTCATCAGGCTCTGAATGCCCACCGATTCGTCGGTCCCGTGGACATTCGCGATCATTGGGTCGTCGTCGGGGTGGGAGCCGACCATGCCGTAGGTGGTGGTCCCCAGGTTACGGGTGAAGCGGGAGTCGGTAAACCCGGTGCTCAGCGAGGGGACCCACTGGATGTCGTCCCGGTTAAAGGCCTTGGCGGTGCTGATCTGGATTCGCTGGGCAAAGTCGGTCTCAAAGGGAGAGGAGTTGGGAATCGACATATAGTCGATATCGATCTCCACCCCCGGAATCCCGTCGAGTATCTTGCCCAACTCCTGCCGGACGTAGGCTTCGTCTTGATGGGGCAGCGTCCGAACATCGCAGGTCAGGCGGACCGACTCGGGAACGCTGTTGGACTTGATGCCCCCCTGAATCATGGTGGGAGTGATGGTCATCCGCGATAGCGCCCGCATAATTGAGGCGAACCGGGGGTTCCCATCCTCGGTGTCCGCGATAATCTGGTCGATGTTTGCCGCCGACGGCCTGTCTTCAATGGCGAAAACCGACAGATGCTGGAACAAGCTGGTGGAAGTGTCACGCTCCGGCTCGTAGGCTTCAATCCGCTTCACGACTTCCGACAAGCCGAACAGGGCGTTTGTGCCCTGCCACGGAGTTGACGCATGGGCGCTGGAGCCCCGGACCTCAATCTCCAACTGCAAGCGCCCTTTCTCTCCCACTCCCAGCAGATAGGTGAGGTTCCCTGCCGCTTCGATGGGAACACCGCCGCCCTCGTTCACGGCCAGAGGAGCCGCCAGCTTCTCCGGATGGTTCTCGGCCATCCAGCCAAACCCATAGCGGCCGCCATGCTCCTCGTCGGCGCAGGAAGCCAGAATCAGGCTGTCTTTGAGTTGGACGCCATTCCGCTTGAGAATTCGCAAGGCGATTAATTGGCAGGTGAGCAAGGCCTTGCAGTCCGACGCGCCGCGACCAAAGACCCGGCCATCGGCCACCGTGGCGCTGAAAGGAGGGAACCGCCACTTCTCCTCCTCTTCCACCGGCACGACGTCCAGGTGGGACATGAACATGAGCCCGGCCTTTCCCGAACTGCCTTCCAGCCGCGCGATCAGGTTGCCCCGGTCCGGAGCGGACTCGATAATCTCGCAGGCCACGGCGTCTTCGGCCAGCCATTTCTCGATGTACCGGCATAGCTCGGTCTCGTTGCCAGTGGGCATGAAGCCGGTGTTGACCGTGGGAATGCGGACCATGTCCCGCTCCAGCGCCACAATCTCGTCGCGCAGTTCATCAACTTGGTCCAGCAGGTCGTCTAAATCAGGCATCTATTGTCCTCCGGAAGATTGTCAGTGTTTGCCCACAAGAGGCGTGGTAGTATCGGGTTATAGTCCAACTGCCGCCGAAGAGGTGGCGACATGTCGAGTATAGAGATGCGGAGCGCGTTATGAAACCGGCTCAGAATCTCTCGCATCCACCACGAACTCAAGGGAAGTAGCCGGAGCAAAAGATGCCGGAGGAAAGATGATAGTAGTAACCGGAGCGGCAGGAAGGCTGGGACGCCGGGTGGTGCAGTTGCTGGTGGACCAAAACAAAGAAGTCCTGGCGACAGACCAGGTCGCCGCCGATGACCTTCCAGCGGAGTTTGTGCGTTGCAATCTCATGGACCGGAAGGCAGTGGAAGGCATTCTCAAGGAAGCGGAAGCCGTCGTTCACATGGGCGCGATTCCGGGGCCGTTGCGGGAAGACCCAAGGGTGATTTTCGAAAATAACGTTTCCTGCGACTTCAACGTCATGATGTCGGCGGCTGAGTTGGGACTGCGGCGCGTAGTGTTCTCGTCTAGCGCCTTCGGCATGGGATGGGCCCACGACGGGAACGCTTTCGTGCCGCTGTACCTGCCATTGGACGAGGAGCATCCCATGTTGCCTTTCGAGCCCTATGGCCTGTCCAAGCAGGTTGGCGAGGATATCGGCAGAATGATCGCCCGCAATTCGGCCACCACGGTCGTCAGCCTGCGGTTTACCAATGTGGCGCTTCCGGAAGTCCAGGCGGAGTTCCCTTGGCCGGCCCCCACACCGGAGAATCCCCTGACACTGGTGATGTGGGCCCACGCCGAGGCTGGGGACGTCGCCGAGGCCCACGTATTGGCGCTGGACGTGGAGATAGAAGAGTATGAAGCCTTCATGATCGCCCAGCCTTCCAGCCGTTTCGAAGAGCCTACGATTGACCTTGTCAAAAATAACTTTGGCGACCGGGTGGAGATACGGGAAGGGCTGAGCGGCACCGCCAGCGTAATCAGTACGGAAAAGGCGCAGCGACTGCTGGGCTGGAGACCTCGTTACGACTGGAGGTAAAAGGCGGCGCTAAAGCGGGCCTCGCCGCCGGGCCGCAGCGACTTCCTGCGCAGGCTGCTCCTGAAGTCCTCGTCCGCCGCCTCGCTGATGACGCCGCAGTTGCCGGAAAGGGTCGGCAATATTCTGGGCTGCTATACGGCTGCCCCACCGAAGCCGAGGCTCGCGTCCGGGAGCTGGTGCGGGAAAATCAGACGGATGGGAGCCCCTGACGTCCCTTCGCATCCCAGCCGACGGGCAGAAATGGAGTGGTTAACGCCACGGTGGAGGCACGGCTCGGCGCTTCCGGCTGAAGCTAATCTCCTGGAGATGCGGTTCGAGTCCAGTCTGGCGGCCTAGCCATACCAAGGCAGCGGCTCAGCGCCGTTACAATGCTCATGTCTCCGAAGCTTTCGCCCTACTGGACATTGCTTATGCTGCCCGAGAATGGAATGGCCCAGGAGGTGGGCGTAAACCCATGGTTCGGTTTACAGTTGCCTTGATGATAAAATATGAGGACAGGCACGATTAGTGAGGTGGCGTTGATGACCACGGAACGGGTCGATTCCGAAATCGAGGAACCAGAAGGCATCGGTCCTGATGAGGATTCTTCTTGGGGCGACTATCCGCTCGATACAGTACTCATCAGGAATGAAAGCCGTACCGTCGACGATGTGCTACGGAGGATTAAGCAGGATCGTTATGTCCTAGACCCTGAATTTCAACGC
>DAOUHF010000120.1:0-39184 GCA_034428795.1 Dehalococcoidia bacterium | reverse complement strand
CTCCAAAGAAGCAAAACAGGCCATAATCGATGCGCCCTCCCCTTTCATCATCACCACCACCCCGCACTTAACCGATTTCCTCCATTTTATACAATTCTAAGGTTCTGATTAAGACGCGATTGCCCTGGTGCAGGCAGTTTGATGTTGATTACTGCAACACGATCGGCATGTTACGTGGGCTTGGTGTCACGTTTGACTTGAGGACGCCCTAATGACCACCCTCACCGAAGCCGACGTTGAAGCCGACGTTGAAGCCGACGTTGAAGCCGACGAGCAGACGTGGCTGGCCGGCCTCGGCTGGCAAGTGGCGCATGGCCCGGTCATTGCTCCCGGCCGCTCCATGAGCGCATCGCCTCGAACGAGCGCGCATCCCGTGCCCTCGCAGAGCAGCGGGATGCGCTGGTGCCGGGGCTGGCGTCGGGGGAAATAAAGGTGGATGGGGGATTTCTGGACTAATGGACCTGAATACTCAAAAATCCCGATTCTCTTTGGCTCACATTGAAGCCATTGCTTCTCATGCCGGATTTCAGGTGGAAGAAGTGAAAGATTACAGTCCGTTTACCGCTGGGCAATTTATTCAACAGCGCTCAACTCGTAGACCTGATGCAGAGGACTGAAAGGACCGGTGCGCTGTGATAGTTCAAATACGAGACCGCGACGCCCTATCTTCCATTTCGATAGTAAGCGTTCGTGCCTACCTGAACTCTCGCGGTTGGACTGATGCCGGGATTTGGGGAGAACGGCCCATCACTATTTTTGCCAAGGAACATGAGGGCAGAAGGTGGGAGATTCTGGTTCCCCACCGGGACACCATGGGTGGCTACGCCGAAAACATGGCCGAGTCGGTTGCGGTTCTGGCCGCGGTAGAGGAACGCTCGGAGCTCAACGTGTTCTACGACCTAGCTGGCACTGGCGCAGACGTGATTCAGGTTCGCTCGGCCAACGGGAGGGCTAGAGAATCATTGTCGCTGCGCCAGAGTGCTAGCATGCTCAATGATGCATATAGAATGCTGGAGGCGGGGGCCAGGGCCGCGGAAAAGCCCCGCGCCATCTACCGGGGAAAGTTGAGCGCTGACGTAGCGGAATATCTCGACAGCGTGCATCCGCTGCCGGGCTATGCTCAAGGTTACTCCCTGACGCTGCATTCGCCTGTGCCTGTAGGATTCGAGAGACAGCAAGATTTGGGAGACGACTTTCATGCTCCCTTCTCCCGCCTCGTTACTATCAAACTTGCCCAGGGGCTTCGGCATTCCAGCGAGGCGCTGGAACGGGTCGTTTCTAACGATACGCTGGAACCCTTCAGGGAAGCAGTGGACTCCGGGGTGAGCGCCAATCTGTGTGATTCACTGGCGGAACTGGCTAAGCAAGGCGATGGAATTGCAATTGATTTGACTTGGGCTGGTGTGCGTCCTTCCAATTTACCTGATTCCAGCTTTCGGTTTTCCCCCGCCTCTGCCGACATCTTGATGGAAGCGGCGAAATCCCTCCGCCGCAGAGAGCCTTCATACGACGAGCAAATTGCAGGTCTGGTTGTCCGTCTGGAAAAAGAACCGCTGGAATTCGACGGAAAGGCAACGATTGCGTCAGTGTGGGATGGGCGTCTTACCCGGATGAATGTTGAGTTCGAGCAGTCGGTTTACGAAACGGTTATCAACGCATTCAGAGACCAGATGCAGGTCAGCCTCGACGCGGACGTCCATCCGTCGGGCCGAGGGTATGAACTGCACAACCCGCGAAACCTGTCGGTAGTACCAGAAGAGTAGCAAATTTGAATGACCACCCTGACCGAAGCCGAGGTTGAAGCTGCCGCGATGGCGTGGCTGCCGGCCTCGGCTGGGGTTCAACCGAGTTCATAGTCATGCGTGCAATCCACTCCGTTCGGCCAAGATACGCATATCTCCTTGCACGACACCAAGCCTTTCGAGAGCACGCCATCCAGAGCATGACGGGAACGTCGGGGCGACAGCGTGTCCAAGTTGACGCATTGCATCCCCACTTGCTTCCCCTCCCTCCAGCAAGCTGTTGGCCCGCATCCCACTTTACGGCTGAACCCATTGATGATAGAAGCGAGTCTAATCGCAAAGCATCCCGCACCCCCGCCGAGCAGCGCGATGCGGTGGTGGTGGGGCTGGTGTTGGGAGAGTTGGGGGCGGGAAGGAAATGAATATGTCGGCAACGCGATACCACCTTGGCAAGTTCCCTCCCAGAAATTTGGATTGGGTTCGGCTTGTGCCTGCCATCGGACGTGCGCACTCCGCAGTGGCTGCATACGGCGCGATGCTTGAGAGCATACCAAACACAGAGGTCCTCATTTCGCCCCTTGCGACACAGGAGGCCGTTTACTCAAACCGTATTGAGGGCACACAGACGACGCTGACTCAGGTTCTCACCCTTCAGGCGTATGAGAACCTCCCCGTTGACGATCGGGTCAAGCGTATGGACGCTTACGAAGTTATCAATTATAGAGTTGCTCTAGATATCGCCACCCGCGAGCTGGACCAGATACCGTTGTCGTTGAGGCTCATTCGTAATGCCCACCGCACCCTGATGAGTGGCGTCAGGGGGCAGGACAAAGCGCCGGGCGAATACCGCCGCATACCCGACAGCGTTTGGATCGGCCCTCCTGGTTCAACCATAGAGAGCGCGGACTTTGTGCCATGCCCGGTAGAGCATCTGTCGGGCGCTATGGATGCATGGGAAAGGTTCATCCATTCGGATGAACCGGACCCGTTGGTTCAACTGGCAGTCGTTCACGCCGAATTCGAGTCAATCCACCCCTTCCTGGATGGAAACGGACGGATAGGACGGTTGATCGTTCCGCTCTACATGGTCGCAAAAGGCCTCTTGGAGGCCCCACACTTCTACATCAGCGGCTTTCTGGAACAACACCGCGACGAGTACTATGAGCGGTTGCTAGCGGTCTCCCGCGACGATGACTGGACTGGCTGGTCTGAGTTCTTCCTTACGGCAGTGACGGAACAGGCGAACGTCAACCTCGTCAGAGCCAGGAGTATCTTGACCCTTTACAATGAACTGAAGGAATGGGTGGTTGACCGGACGCATTCCCAGTACAGCGTTCGTGCGCTTGACTGGATCTTTGAGAAGCCTATCTTCCGCTCATCCGACTTTGTAGGGAACTCCGGGATTCCCACCCCGACGGCATCCCGAATACTAAGGGTTCTGCGCGACAGCGACATGTTGACCGTACTGAGTGAAGGTCGCGGGAGTCGGCCGGCGCTCCTGGCGTTTGCCAGGCTCCTCCGACTGGCGGAAGGCAGCGAGTAGATTGCGTATCACCTATTGAAGACAACGCGAGTTGTCTGTCATAGAAGCACTTACCATGATGCACAACAGCGCTTGTGATGAAAACATGATACACAATGAGAATCACGGCGAACGAAGAGCATCTCCATGACCATCATCACCGAAGCCGACGTTGAAGCCGACGCGCTTGCGTGGCTGGCCGGCCTCGGTTGGGGGGTGGGTCGGTGGCCGACCCTTACCCACACCTTACAACGGCGTCAGTAGTCTAGGGCGCCCGCACTCTCGGCGTCCAGCGGGATGCGTTGGTGGTGGTGGGGGTGGTGTCGGGGGAGGTTCGGGAGTGGGGGAGACGACCGGAATATGAGCCTAAGTCAGCAGGAGTACGATGCTATTATTGCCGACCATACCAAGGTCATTGCCGGAAACATTGTATGGGAAGGCCTCCACAACTCACCGGCCCGGGAGTTTAGAATCGATGTTGACTCCGATGATGGATACCCCATATTCGTAAAGGGCTGGTACAATCCGCCTCCGGCAAGTTGTCTTATTCCATCGTCCACCGGAGCGTGGGCCGAATCTACGGTCTTGATTTGGGGGCTGACCATAGAAACCCCAACGGACAATCTATGGGTGAGAAGCACAAAAACTACTGGTCGCCAGGCAGCCGGGATAAATGGGCCTACGTGCCGGGGGACATTACCGAGACATGGGATCGTCCGGTAGAGGTGTGGCATCAATTCTGCGCTGAGGCAAATCTCAGACACTCGGGTACAATGCAGGCCCCCGCAATTCAAAGTGCGATGTTGTTATGAACGTGAACGAACTTTGCGCCTCTATTGGCCGGTCATTACCGCCCTTGTTTGTGTGCTCGCCGGCTCCGCAAGAAGGAGTGCGGGTACGCACCCCAATGCTGTACCCGGACGGCGGCGTTGTTGACGTATTCGTTCTGGAATGCGACGGCGGCTACATTGTGACTGACTATGGGGATGCGCTGGGATGGCTTGGGCTGCAATCAATGAGCCAGCGCTTGTCACCGAAACAACAATTGCTGGCCGAAGACGTATGCCAAACTCTCCGTATTGAACTATTCGGAGGCCAGTTGGTGCTCCGGTCGGTAACGATGGGCGATGTGGGGGAATCGACGCTTCGCGTCGCCCAGGCAGTCGTGCGAGTCTCCGACCTCTGGTTCGCGTTGCGCAGCCAATCATTGCAGACGACTGCGGACGAAGTGGACGAGTGGCTGCGCGAAAAGCAAATCCGCTTCGAGCGCCAGGTGGCGAAACAAGGCAGGTCTACCCAAAACTGGACCGTCGATTTTGAGACGCATACCGATAACCGCACGTCGCTGGTTTTCTTGCTTAGCACTGGTTCCCGTAGCGGCGCCCGTCGGATTTCAGAGCATGTCCTAGCTGGATGCATCGACCTTAGCCACCTAAAGGCCAACCAATCCAGTATAACCTTCGTTTCTCTGTTCGATGACCTGTTAGATGTTTGGCGGGAACAGAACTTCAACCTGGTGGGGGAACAGTCCGAAATCGCTCGGTGGTCTGACCCCGACCAATTTGAGCGAATCCTGAAAGCGTTGTGACCCTCCACCCTCACCGGAGCCGACGTCGAAGCGGCCGTGCTGGCGTGACTGCGCGCCCTTGGCTGGCGGGTGGCCCAGGGCCCGGACCGGACATCGCGCCGGACTCGCCCAACGCCGAGTTCTACGATTACGGGCAGGTGGCGCTGGCGTGGCTGCGCGGGCTTGGGCGGGGGGTGTGGCGTGGTACACTCGCTGCACGACCACGTTGGGAGGCAGCCCTATGCCCACTCTCATAGACGGACCCTTCGCTCGCCCCGCCTTCCGCGGCATCTACGACCTTCCCGAGGCCGCCCGCTACCTCCGCGCCGGTAGCCACCCCGCCCAGCGCGATGGTCTCCGCCCTCCCACCCTCATCCGCTGGATTAGAAACGGCCTCTCCTGGCCCGATCTCACCGACGCCCCAGGGCGGCAGTTGCTCCTGGAATTCGAGCACCTCATCTCCATGCGCGTCATCGCCGCTCTACGCGCCAGCCGCGTCCCGTGGGGGGAGATACGCCGGACGGAGCAGTGGCTGCGTGACGCTCGCAGAACCCCCCATCCCTTCGCGACCGAGCTCCTCTGGACGGGGCAAGGCGACCTGTTCGCCGAATGGGCCGAGAACCTTGTTTCCGGAAGCCGCCACGGACAAGCGGCGTTCGACCTGCTCCGCGAGTACGTAATCCCGGTCAGCGGCCTTGCCTTCAGCGGTGAATCGGGCGTCGCCGTTTCGTGGGAGCCGCAATTCGGCGTGCTGCTCTCGCCGCTGGTGCAATTCGGCGCCCCTTGCATCAAAGGCACCCGCATCCCCACCCGCTCCATCTTCGGGATGGTCGAGGCTGGCGATTCGCCCAAATGGGTGGCGGATGCGTACGATATCTCGATGTGCGAAGTGGAAGCGGCGTATGACTGGGAGTCCCTCCTCCACGCGGCCTAGCGTCCGCTTCCGCTTGGATGAGTCGCTGGATCCCACGGTGGCCTCGGCCCTCGTGCTTGTCGGTTACGACTTCACCGTCGGAGCAAAGGGCGAGCAAGACCCTACGATCATCGACTGGTGTCGTGCGAACCAAGCGGTGTGGGTTCACGCGGACGACAGGGCGAGAAGGCAGCATCAGGTGCATCTGCAAACCAGCGCGATCAGGACAATCTGGGTCTATCGTCCGAGCGGGCGAATGAGCGGACGCGAGCAACTGCGGATCCTATCCTTCATCCTGCCGAAGTTCCTGCAAGCGCAGGCAGACAAGCCGCGGGTACGGCATTACAAGGCATCCGCCGCGAACGATATCTCCACACCAAGACTTCGGCCGTCGGACCCATAACCACCCGGGCTATGCTTTGTCCATTACCAAAGGCCCTGCCGTGATACACAAAACGGCTTGTGGTGAAAACATGATGCACAATGAGAATCACAGCGAACGAAGAGCATCTCTATGACCCTCCACCCCCACCGGAGCCGACGTCGAAGCGGCCGTGCTGGCGTGGCTGGCCGCCCTTGGCTGGCAGGTGGCCCAGGGCCCGGAGCGTCGGCTGGTGTTGGGGTGTTGCAGCTAGGTAGGAGAAACACATGAGATGGCAAGACTACATATCCAGTAGTCCTGAGATCTGCCACGGCAAGGCCTGCGTTACAGGCACGCGGGTCATGGTGACTATCATCCTGGACAGCCTGGCCGAAGGCTTGGGGGTCGAGGAGATTGTCGAGAACTACCCGTCCGTGTCTCGCGAGGCGGTGCAGGCGACCCTGCTATATGCTGCCGAGCTGGCTAAGGAACGCATAGCGCCATTGGCCAGGTAGGATTCCGCTGTGCTGTTTAAGCTGGACGAGAACCTTCCTGGGGTTCTTGCTGGGCTCTTTATTCAGGCCGGCCACGACGCTGTCACCATCATGGATCAGGGAATGACTGGCACAAGCGATCCACGCGTGGCGTCTGTCTGCCTCAACGAAGGTCGTGCACTGGTGACATTGGACACGGACTTTGCCGATATCAGGACCTACCCACCCCAGCGCTATCCTGGATTGGTGGTCTTTCGGCTCAGCAGGCAGGGTCCGCGGCATCTGCTCGGAGTTGCCGCAAGATTTCTCAGAATGCTGCCTGGAACGTCGCTTCAAGGGCTGCTGTGGATAGTGGAAGATGAAAGGGTTCGCATCAGAGAGTGACAGATGACCACCCTCACCGAAGCCGACGTTGAAGCCGTCGCGCTGGCGTGGCTTGCCAACATCGGTTGGGGGGTGGCCCACGGGCTGGACATCGCGCCGGATGCGCCCGGGGCCGAGCGCGGCGACTACGGGCAGGTGGTCCTGGAGCGTCGGCTGCGGGACGCTCTGGCCGGGTTGAACCCCGGCCTGCCGGCCTCGGCGCTGGACGACGCTTTCCGCAGGCTGACCCACCCCGAAGGGTCTACCCTTGAGGCCCGCAACCGCGCCTTTCATCGGATGCTCGTGGACGGCGTGACGGTTGAGTATCGAGCCGGTGATGGGCGGATTAGCGGCGCGCAGGTACAGGTCATCGACTTCGACGACCCCGCCAACAACAACCTCCTGGCGGTCAACCAGTTCACCGTCACCGAGACTACGAACGGAAACCGGAACACCCGCCGGCCGGATGTCGCGCTGTTCGTCAACGGGCTGCCATTGGGCGTCATCGAGCTGAAGAACCCCGCTGATGAGGACGCCACTATCTGGACGGCGTGGCAGCAGCTCCAGACTTACAAGGCGGATTTGCCCACCCTGTTCTCCATGAACGAGGCGCTCATGGTCTCCGATGGGACCGAGGCCCGTTTAGGCACGCTGACGTCCGGCAGAGAGTGGTTCAAGCCCTGGCGCACCATCACCGGCGAGACACTGGCCGACCCTGGCATGACCGAGCTGCAGGTGATGCTGGAGGGTGTCTTCGAGCCGGTCCGCTTCCTCTCCCTCGTCCGCGACTTCATCGTGTTCGAGGACGATGGCGGCGGGGCGCTGGTCAAAAAGATGGCAGGCTATCACCAGTTCCACGCGGTGCGCGTTGCGGTCGACGAGACTCTCCGCGCGGCGGAGCTGCGGCGCAAGCGCACAGCCGAGGAACGCGGCCGTTACGAGGCGGGACGCAAGCCGGGCGGCGACCCAGGCGACCGCCGCATCGGGGTGGTCTGGCACACCCAGGGTTCGGGCAAGAGCCTGACGATGGCCTTCTACGCCGGGGCCATCGTCCGCGAGCCGGCGATGGAGAACCCGACTATCGTCGTCCTCACCGACCTCAACGACCTCGACGACCAGCTCTTCGGCACCTTCTCCCGCTGCCAGGACCTGCTGCGCCAGCCGCCGGCGCAAGCCGAGAACCGCGCCGACCTGCGAACCAAGCTCTCCGTGAACGCCGGAGGAGTGGTCTTCTCCACCATCCAGAAGTTCTTCCCGGAGGAGAAGGGCGACACCCACCCGACGCTCTCGGAGAGGCGCAACATCGTCGTCATTGCCGACGAAGCCCACCGCAGCCAGTACGACTTCATCGACGGGTTCGCCCGCCACATGCGGGACGCCCTGCCCAACGCCTCCTTCGTGGGCTTCACGGGGACGCCCATTGAGCTACAGGACGCCAACACCCGGGCTGTGTTCGGGGACTACATCAGCATCTACGACATCCAACGCTCCGTCGAGGACGGGGCCACGGTGCCCATCTACTACGAGAGCCGCCTCGCCAAGCTGGCCCTGGACGAGCATGAAAAGCCCAACATCGACCCAGAGTTCGAGGAGGCCACCGAGGGTGAGGAGGTGGAGCGCAGGGAGAAGCTCAAGACGAGATGGGCGCAGATGGAGGCGGTCGTGGGGGCGGAGAAGCGGGTGAAACTGGTCGCCCAAGACATCGTGGCCCACTTCGAGCAGCGACTGGAAGTCTTGGAAGGCAAGGCGATGGTGGTCTGCATGAGCCGTCGCATCTGCATCGACCTCTACCGCGAACTCGTGCGCCTGCGTCCCGACTGGCGCGACGACGATGACGGCCGGGGCGCCATCAAGGTGGTGATGACCGGCTCCGCCTCCGATCCACTGGACTGGCAGCCGCACGTCAGGAACAAAGCCCGGCGGGAGGCGCTGGCGAACCGCTTCCGCGACCCCGCCGACCCGCTCCAGATTGTGCTGGTGCGCGATATGTGGCTGACTGGGTTCGACGCTCCCAGCCTGCACACCATGTACGTTGACAAGCCGATGCGTGGCCACGGGCTGATGCAGGCCATCGCCCGCGTGAATCGCGTGTTCAAGGACAAGCCAGGCGGCCTCGTCGTTGACTACCTGGGGCTGGCCCAGGACCTCAAGCAAGCCTTGGCCACCTACACCGAGAGCGGGGGTACGGGGCGGACGGCGCTGGATCAGGACGAAGCGGTGGCGGTGATGCTGGAGAAGCACGAGGTCTGCTGCGCCCTCTTCCACGGCTTCGACTGGACTAAGTGGACAGCGGGCAATGCGCAGGAACGGTTGGGATTGCTGCCGCCCGCCCAAGAGCACGTCCTGGCCCAAGAGGACGGCAAGGAGCGCTGCCTGAACGCCGTCCGCGAGCTATCCCAAGCGTTCGCGCTGTCCGTGCCGCACCCGGAGACGTTTCGCATTCGGGACGACATGGGATTCTTCCAGGCGGTGAGGGCGGCGCTGTCGAAGCGGGCGGCGGGAGTAGGCCCGCCCCGAGGAGGACTTGGACCTGGCCGTGCGGCAGATCATCTCCCGGGCGGTGGCGTCCGCGGGCGTGATGGACATCTTCACCGCCGCGGGACTGGACAAGCCGGACATCTCGGTGCTGTCGGACGAGTTCCTGGCCGAGGTGCGCGGAATGCCGCACCGCAACCTAGCCGTGGAGCTGCTACAGAAGCTGCTCAGGGGCGAGTTGTCCGTCCGCCGGCGCAAGAACGTGGTGCAGGCCCGTTCCTTCGCCGAGATGCTGGAGCAGACCCTACGACGCTACCAGAACCGGGCGATAGAGGCGGCGCAGGTCATCGAGGAGCTTATCCAGCTTGCAAAGGACATGCGGGAGGCCAACGCCCGCGGCGAGCAACTGGGCTTGAGCGATGATGAGTTGGCCTTCTACGACGCTCTGGAAACCAACGACAGCGCGGTGCAGGTGCTGGGCGACGAAACCCTCCGCGCCATAGCCCGTGAACTGGTCGACACCGTGCGGAGCAACGTCACCATCGACTGGACGCTTCGGGAGAACGTCCGCGCCCGGCTCCGGGCGATGGTCAAGCGCATCCTGCGCAAGCACGGCTACCCGCCGGACAAGCAGGAGAAAGCGACTGCCACCGTTCTCGAGCAGGCCGAGGTCTTGTCTGGAGGCTGGACAACCGTGTAAGAGCCTGCCTGTCCGGCGATGTCCCGTACCGTCACGTAGTAGGCGCCGGGCCACGGCGCTACCCAAACTATCTCAGGCCCGGATGGGGTCTGCTTGCGCCAACTCCAGCGGCGGTTCTGGGGACTCAAGCCGTCTCCGGCAAACAGCCCTACTGCTGCGTGAGCGGCAATGGTGAGCCTGGCGTTTTCACCCGGCATTGGCGCCTTTGGCGCGGGTTGAGCCGGCCTTGAGGGCTGTCAGCTTGCTGTCGACGTCCTCCGCCTCCAACGTCAACCTCTCCCACTCATCCCAGAGGGACTGCACCTCCTCTTTGAGCACACGGTATTGCTCTCCTGAGGAGACAATCTGGGTGGGCTCGGCAAACAGGCCGGGGCTGGAGAACATGGCCTCCAACTCCGCAATGCGGGCCTCGTGGTCAACCAGAGAGACATTTATGTTCTCTATCTCCGTCGCGAGTCTGCGGGCCTCTTTGGTAAGCGACCGGTGCTGCTGCTCCTCGGCGCTGGGCGGCTGACCGGAGCGGCTCACCGCCTGGCGTCGTTCTGCGGCGTTTCCGGCCGTTCCATTGGCCCTTGCGTTGGCCGTCCCATTGGCCTTTGCGTTGTCCCTTGCGTTGGCGCTCCTCTCATCGGTCTCGGTCTGCTTCCGGTAGAGATAACTGTCGTAGTCTCCGGGGAAAACCGTGGGCCGGCCGCCGTCGATCTCCACAATCTTGTTTGCGACCTGACGTATCAGAGTGCGGTCGTGGGTTATGAAACAGATAGTGCCGTGATAATCGCCAAGGGCGTCGGCGAGAATTTCCCTGGAAGCGATGTCAAGGTGATTGGTCGGCTCGTCCATGAGGAGCAGATTGGTTGGCTGAAGGAGCAGCTTGGCCAGGGCCGCCCGGGCCTTTTCACCGCCGGACAGCACGGATATTGGCTTGCGCACGTCGTCGCCGCTGAACAGGAAGCCGCCGAGGGTCGTGCGCAGGTTCTGCTCCGACTCCGTTGGCGCGGACTGCTGCAATTCCTCGATGAGTGTATTGTTCGGGTTGAGGAGTTCAAGCACGTGCTGGGCGTAATAGGTAGTGACGACGTTGGGGCCGGTCTTTCTTTCCCCCGCATCAACCGGAACGACGCCGGCAAGTATCTTCAACATGGTGGTCTTCCCGGCGCCGTTCGGTCCGACCAGCGCAACACGGTCGCCGCACGAAAGCGTCAGGTCAACGCCCCGGTAGACCACGTTATCGCCGTAGGACTTGCTTACATTGGTCAGCGTTATGACCTCGGAACCGCTGCGCGGCGGCTCCGGGAAGGAGTAGCGGACCTTCCTGGTGGCCCTTGGCAACTCGATAATCTGTATTTTCTCGATTTGCTTCAAACGGCTTTGCACCTGGCTGGCCTTCGTCGCCTTGGAGCGAAACCGTTCCACAAAGCGCATTTGCTTATCGATCTCGCGCTGCTGCCTGGCGGAGGCGGCCCGCTTGTTCTGAAGCGTGCTCTCGCGTGCAACGAGGTAATCGTGATAGTTGCCCGTGTGAAGCTCCACCGCATCCGGCTCTATGGCGAGGACCTTGGTCGCGGTCTGATTCAGAAAAGCGCGATCGTGAGACGTGACGAGCACGCCGCCTTGAAAATGGGCCAGGTATTTCTCAAACCACAAGTTTGCGTCGAGGTCCAGGTGATTGGTTGGCTCGTCAAGGAACAGGAGGTTGGGCTTCCGGAACAGAATTCTGGCCAGGCCGGCCCGCATGACCCAACCACCGCTGAACTCACGCATTGGCCGGAGAAAGTCACCCTGCTTGAAGCCAAGGCCGGAGAGGATCGCCTTGGCCTCGTGCTCGCGGTCGTCGCCGCCCGCGGCCTCCAAAGCCACGTCAAGCTTGCTGAGGCGGTCCAGCAGATGGCCTTGGTGATGGGGGTCGGTCTCCGATGACAGCGCTTCCCGTGCGTCGGAAATCTTGACGACCAGGGCGTTCACCTCGGAGCGGGCGTCCAACACCTCTTCGAGCAGAGGCTTGCCGGTAAACGACGCCGGTTCCTGCTTGAGATAGCCCATAGTAACGTTGCGCCGCTTGGAGATGGTCCCCGTTTCCGGGGCGGTCTCGCCGGCCAGGATATCCATGAGCGTGGTCTTGCCGGAGCCGTTTGGGCCTACCAGTGCGATACGGTCCCCGGCGGCTATGCTCAGAGTGAGCCCGCTGAACAGGGTCCTGTTTGAGTAGACTTTGCTGATGTCGGATGCAAATAGCATATCGTGGTCAGTGGCTAGTGGTTAGTGGCTAGTGGACAGTGGTCATTATACCCAAACTATCATACCGTCCGCGGCTTTCGCACCCCCCGTCATTCCGGCGAAAGCCGGAAACCACGTCGGCCAGTGGCCAGTGGACAGTGGTTAGTGGTTAGGGGGCATTTTTCACGCAGAGGGCGCAGAGATTACGCAGAGATTTTTTGGTTTTCTTCGGTGATCTCGAGGACACTTTGCCACTGGCCTGACCGTTAGTCCGGTTATTCTGCCGGGTCCCATTGTCCTTTTGAACGCGACGCGCCGGCCGGAAGCATTGCTTCCGGCCGGCGCGTCGCGTTCCGGCTTCTGTGGGTCGGGCGCTTGTTCGTTAGCTTGGCGTTGCCGTCACGGTGGCCGACTCCACGCCGTCAACCCGACTGCCGCTGGTGCCGATGTAGGCCCGCACCTTGAAGGTGTAGGCCGTCCCGTTGGTCAGGCCGGTTAAGATGTGGCTGGCGGTAGTTTCGCTGCTGCCAGTGATGGCCGTCCAACTGCCGCTGCCCTGCTTGACTTCCCAACCGTCGACGCCCGCGATGGCCGTCCAGCTGAGCGTCGCCTCGGTGTTGCCAGCAGTCGCGGTGAAGCCCTCCGGCTTCTTGGGCTTGACGCTGATGGTGAAATCCCAGGAAACCCTGCCCACTTCGGTCCCGTCATCGGGATTCTTCTCGACCACGGTGTAGGTGTAACTGGTCTTGGCCATCGGTGTATCGGGATAACCGCCCATATTGTGCAGAGGCGGCACCCCGGTGTCTACCACCATCCCGCTTGGGACCGCCGGACTCAGGAGGTGGCGGAGTTGTCTGTGGCTGAATGCGGAGTTGTCCGGGTGGCCGGGTATCACCCTGGGGAAGATGATAACGGCCAATTCACCATCTTGGGTGAAAACCCAATCGTCCAAATGGTAGGCGGTGTTGAAGATGAAGGTTGGCGCTGTGATCTCCGCCGGCGTTGCCGTCACCCCGTCGGACGAGACGCCGATAACCTGCGTACCGCCGCTGCCCACGAAGGCGCGCAACTTGAACGTGTATGCCGTGTCGTTGGTGAGACCGGTTACGGTGTAGCTCGTGGTGGACGCGCTGCTGCTGGGAACGGCGGTCCACGCCGCCCCATCGTCCTTGGAATACTCCCAGCCGGAAACGCTCGCGATCGCCCTCCAGCTCAGCGACACTTCGGCGTCGCCGGCCGTCGCGCTGAAGCTGTCTGGTTGATTCGGCCGGATGCCGATGGTGAAGCTCTTGCTGCCCGACTCGTTAGTCCCGTCGGAGTCGCCGGTCTCCGTTGCCGTGTAGGTGAAGGTGGTCTTCGCTTTGGGCGTTCCCGGCCTTCCCGAGAGCTGGTGGTCGTCCGCGTTGAAGGTCAGGCCGATGACCGACACGTCCGGTGTCAACGAGTAGGTGTAGGCGGGATGGCTGCTGCCTTCATCGCCGCCCGTAGCCTCCGGCAGCGTGACGTCCATCGCCTCGCCCTGCGTGTAGAGCTGGTCGGCCACGGTCGGCAGCGTCGGCACGAGGTCATCCGACGGCGTTACCGTCTTGGCGTCGGACTCCACGCCGTCGACGCGCTGGCCGCCCGAGCCGATGAAGACGCGCACCTTGAAGCTGTATGCCGTACCGTTGGTCAGGCCGGTGACGGTGTGGCTGTTGGTGGTCTTGTCACTGTTGGTGATTGCCGTCCAGCCGCCGCTGTCCTGCCGGTACTCCCAGCCGGATATGTCGGCGTCGATGGCCGTCCAGCTCAGCGTGA
This sequence comes from Dehalococcoidia bacterium, assembly GCA_034428795.1. Taxonomy (GTDB): domain Bacteria; phylum Chloroflexota; class Dehalococcoidia; order Lucifugimonadales; family UBA3495; genus VXOI01. Next base: position 25,036 of record DAOUHF010000120.1, on the reverse strand, counting down.
CCTCGGTGTCGCCCGGCGTGGTGGTGAAGTTCTCCGGTTTCTTGGGCTTGACGCCAATAGTGAAGGTCTTGCTGGCCGACTCGCCAGCCCCGTCGGAGTCACTCGTCTCCATGGCGGTGTAGGTGTAGGTAACCTTCGCGTTGGGGACCGATGGCGTTCCTGTCAGCTTGTGCGTGGACCCGGTGAAGGCCAGCCCGACCGCGATGTTCGACACGTCCGGCGTCAGGGTGTAGGTGTAGCTGCCAGGACTGTCGCCGCCGGTGGCCGCTGGCAGCGTCTCATCCACCGCCGTGCCCTGCGTGTAGAGCTTGTTGTCCACGGTCGGAAGCGTCGGCACGAGGTCCGCCGCCGGCGTTACCGTCAGGGCCTCCGACTCCAGTCCGTTGACGCGTGTGGACGGGTTGGCGCTGCTGTCGCCCACAAAGGCGCGTACCTTGAAGGTGTACGCGGTGTTGTTGGTCAGTAAGGGCACCAGGTGGCCATCGGCATCGTCCCTGGTGGTGATGAGCAGCCATGCGCCGCCGTCCTGCTGGTACTCCCAGCCGGAAACGCCGGTTATGGCCGTCCAGCCGAGCGTTACCTGCGTGTTGCCCGCCGTGGCGGTGAAGCTCGCTGGCTTCTGGGGCGCGATGCCGATGGTGAAGGTCTTGGTGGCCGACTCGGTCGTTCCGTCGTCGTCGCTGGACTCCGTTGCCTTGTAGGTGTAGGTGTCCTTCGCCTTGGGCGTTCCCGGCGTTCCCGAAAGCGTGTGCGTGGACGCGGTGAAGGTCAGGCCGCTGCCCGAGGCTGCCGGCGTCAGGGTGTAGGTGTAGTTGGGATGGCTGTCGCCGCCGGTGGCTGCCGGCAGGGCGAAGTCCACCGCCGCGCCCTGCGTGTAGGTCTGGTCGGTGATGTCCGTCAGCGCCGGTACCAGGTCGCTTGTCATCGGCGTCGCCGACTTCGTGGCGCTGTAGTCGCTGTATTTCTCGGCGCAGCCATCGTCGTCGCTGTAGGCGATCAGCCGCACCTCGTACTCCGTGCCGTTGGTCAACGTCACGCCCTTCTGCTCCGGCCACGCCGCCCCCCTCGCGTTGGCATCGATGGTGAAGCTCCTCTTCGATCCGTCGTGCAACTCGAACCCGCCGTTGGTCGCGTTGTTGTGGTCGGGAAGGTCAGGAGGGTCAGTTGCGAAGGGGAACCGCCATACGGCTCCCGTCTGCCGGTATTGCAATTCGAAGCCCGATGACTGCCCCACCCCGTCATTCAGCGGACAGGCGCCGCTGGTCCCGTCACTCCAGCTCCAGGTGACCGTGAGCGAGCTGTCCCCGCCAGTCACCGTCACAATGCTCGGAGCGCTGGTCTGCCCCGACACGGCGGCGGGGGTCGCCGTCGCGGCGTCGGTCGCGAGGCCGATGACCTCCGCGTCGCCCGTGCCGACGTAAGCCGCCACCTTGAAGGTGTACTCGGTCCCGTTGGTCAGCCCGGTGGTTCTGGTGTAGCTGTCGGTGGTCGCGTCGCTGTTGGGGATGGTAAACCAATTGCCTTCATCTATCTGGATGAACCAGCCGTCGACGCCAGCGATGGCCGTCCAACTCAGCATTACTTCGGCGTTGCCCGGCGTGGCGGTGAAGTTGAGCGGCTTCCGCGGATGGACGCCGATGGTGAAGGTCGTGGTGCCGGATTCGGTCGTGCCGTCCGGGTCGGTCGCCTCCGTTGCCGTGTAGGTATATGTGGTCTTGGCCTGGGGCGTGCTCGGCGTTCCCGAAAGCGTGCGCGTGGACTCGGTGAAGGTCAGGCCGATGCCCGACACGGCCGGCGTCAGGGTGTAGTCGTAGTTGGGATGGCCGTCGCCGCCGGTGGCTGCCGGCAGCGTTTCGTTCACCGCCTCACCCTGCACGTAGAGCTTGTCATCTATGGCCGCCAGCGAGGGAGCAAGGTCATCCGACGGCGTCACCATTATCGCGTCCGATTCCACACCATCAACCCGCGTCGGGCTGGTTCCCACGTATGCCCGCACCTTGAAGCTGTACTCCGTGCCGTTGGTGAGGCCGGTGACCGTGTGGCTGCTGCTGGACACGTTGGAGATCGCCGTCCAAGAGCCGCTGTCCTGTTTGTACTCCCAGCCCGTCACGCCGCCGATGGCGTCCCACGACAGCACAACCTGCGCCACGCCGCCCGCCGCGGCGAACTCCGCCGGCTTCTTGGGCGCGATGCCGATGCTGAAAACCCTGCTGACCGAGTCCACGGTCCCGTCCGGGTCGCTCTGTTCCGTGGCCATCCAGGTGAAGGCCGTCTTGGCCTTGGGCGTCGATGGCGTGCCTGAAATCGTGCGCGTGGCGCTGTCCAGGGTCAGGCCGACGGTTGTGACGGCCGGGCTCAGGGCGTAGTCGTAGTTGGGGTGCCCGTCGCCGCCGGTGGCCGCAGGCAGGACTAGGGCCGTAATCGCCGCGCCCTGCGGGTAGACCTGTTTGGCGATGGACGCCATCGTTGGGAGATTGTCTAGCGTCGACAGCGGCGTCTTCGTCTCCGCGTTCGACTCCACGCCGTCAACGCGGGTGGATGGACTGGCGCTGTCGTCGCCCACAAAGGCGCGCACCTTGAAGTTGTACGCCGTGTTGTTGGTCAGCCCGGTCACCCGGTGGCTGGCGGTCCTGTCGTCGCTGCCGGCGATGGCCGTCCAGTTGCCGGTGCTCTGCAGGTACTCCCAGCCGGCGACGCCCGCGATTGCTGTCCAGCTGAGGTTCACGTTGGCGTTGCCCGCCGTGGCGGCCAGCGTCGTCGCCGGGGGCGCGATGCCCAGCGTGAAGCTGATGGTGTCCGTGCCGTCGTCGGTGCCCGTGACCGTGTAGGCGGTTGCCGTCTTGGCCTGGAACACCGTGGGCGTGCCGCTGAGGATGCGGGTGGATGGGTCGAAGGTCAGGCCGTCGGGTAAGGTGGACATCGAATACGTGAGCTTGCCGTTGCCGCCGCTGGCCTCGGGCAGCGCCGTGGGGGTGGTGGTGTTGTAGGCGACGTCCTGCGTCAGCACCAAGTTGGCGATAGTCGCGGTGTCAGCAAAGGACGGCTCCCGGTCCTGGTTGCCGAACTCCCCGACGGTCGCCGTGCCGTCGCCGTCCCAGTCGGCCTTCAGCAGCGGGAAGTGGTTGGCGTCGCCAAAGTCCCAGCGGTCGCCCCATGAGCAATACATCTTGTCGCCCGCATACGCGTCGTCCGCGCAGTCAGTCGAGGACGGCGGCAGCGCCTGCATCTCCTCGGTGGTCTTGCCCGTGCCGCCCTCGCTGGTCGACTGCCCGGTGTTGGGGTCCTCGCCTTCCAACTGCCCGGTGAGGTCCTCGTCCCAGTAGCTGTTGTTGGCCCTGGCGGAACTGTGAGCAACGGCCACCAGACCGCCGGGGTTCACGCCCGACACCGGGCCCACGGCGTAGCTGGTGTCGATTCGGCCGCCGCTGTCCAGGTTGCCGACGAGGCCGCCGGACTCGCCTTGGACGCTCCCGGTGCCGTGGCCACTGACGCTCCCGGCGGCGTAGCTGTCGATGATTCTGCCGGTGCCCTCGCCAACCAGTCCTCCGGCGGCGGCCTTGCCGTGCACATTGACGATGGCGTAGCTGCCGGTAATCGTGCCGCTGTTGAAGCCCACCAGCCCGCCGGCTCTGATATTGCCGGTGGTGTGGGTGGCGTGCACCCTGCCTTCGGCGTAGGAGGCGGTGATGGCGCCGCCGTTCGTCCCGGCAAGCGCGCCCGTCCTGTTGCGGGCCGTGATGTTGACCCCGGTAAGCCCCACGTTGCGGATCTTGCCGGTGGAGACGATGGTCCCGAACAGCCCGCTTCCGGCGGACGTACGCTTGATAAAGAGGTTGGCGATGGTGTGGCCGTTGCCCTCAAACTCCGCGCCAAAGCTGCTGCTGCCGTCCTTGATGGGCGCCCAGCCCTTGCCGCCGTCCCACCAGGCGCCGTCGTGGTCGGCTTCCTTCACGGCGCCGTCGCCGGTGGTGTCGAAGTCCAGGTCGGCGGTCAGCTCGTAGCCCTTGCAGACCTTGTCCGCGTCGTCGGCGGCGTCCTCGTTGCAGCCCAAGCTGGGCGAGATCAGGCCGTAGGGGAAGCCCAGGTCGAACTTGGACTGGTTGCCGCTCGACACCGCGCCGTCGCCGTCCGCGTCGTAGCGGATGGCGTTCAGCTTGGCGATGCTGTCGACGTCGATCAAGCCGTCGTCGTCAAGGTCGTAGTCCTAGTCATAGCTTGCGTCCTGCTCGCCGAACTCCGCGGCGGTGGCCGTGCCGTCGCCGTCCCAGTCCGCCTTGATGCGCGGGTACTGGAACGTCGTGCCGAAGTCCCACGCGGCGCCCCAGTGTTCGTATATGTTGCCGCTGGCAGACGTCGTGACCGACTGCAGCTCGCTGGTGGTCTTGCCCACGCCGTTGGTGGTGCCAGTGTCCGCCTTCCCGGAGGACGTCGTGTCCCAGTAGCTGGCCGTGATGGTGGGTGTATTGAACGCGCCGCCCAACAGGCCGCCATTGTTGCCGCCGGTCCCGCCCACCGCGCCGGCGGCGTAGCTGTACCGGATAGTGACGCCGCTTGCCGTCTGGCCCACCAGACCGCCGGCCGATGCGGCATTGTTGCCGACAAGTACCTGTCCCGTGGCGTAGCTGTAGCTGACGGCGCCACTGGTCAATCCGACCAGGCCCCCGACCGGGCCGGAGGAGGTGTTGTTGACCTGGACGAGGGCGTAGCTGCCGGTGATGTCGCCCGTGCTCGACCCCACCAGGCCGCCGGCGTTATAGGCGCCCGTGGCGTTCTGCTTGACCAAGCCCGAGGCGTACGAGTAGCTGATGGTGCCGCCGTTCGTCCCGACGAGGGCGCCCACGTCAGGTCCCCCCGTCGATGCCCCCAGGCTGACGTTGACGTCTTTCAGGCCCACCCGCTTGATGTCGGCGTCGGGGCCGGTGATGCCGAACAGGCCGGCGGCGGCCGTGGCGGCGGCGTTGCTGATGAACAGATTGCTGATGGTGTGGCCGTTGCCGTCGAACTCGGCGTTGTAGTATTCAGTGGCTTCGGTGCCGTGGCCGATGGGCGCCCAGCCCGCGCCGCCGTTCCAGTACGTGTCGCCGGCGTCGGCGCCGTCCACGTCATTGGTGTCCATGTCCAGGTCGGCGGTCAGCTCGTAGCCGGTGCAGTCGTTGTCGTCGTTGTCGGTGTCGTTGGTGGGGCAGCCCCTGTCGTCGGCGTCGCCGGAGAACGCTTCGAGGTAGGCGAGTGCGTCGCCAGTGGCCGCGCCGTCGCCGTCCAAGTCCCAGCGCATGGCGTTGAGCTGCGCCAGGTTGGCGACTTCGATCAGGCCGTCGTCGTCGATGTCGTAGTCGCCCGCCACGCTGACGCTGATCTTGAAGGTCAGCGTCGCGATGTCGGTGTCGGTGTCCGTCGCCGTGTAGGTCAACGTCGTCTGGGTCAGGAGCGCCGTGGCCGTGCCGGTCAGCTTGCGTTCAGCGTAATGCCGTCGGGCAGGTCGGCGACGGAGTAGATGACCGTGCCGTCCATGCCCGTCGCCGCCGGGAAGGCGACCGCGCTGGTGTACAGGACGTCCTTGGTCAGCCTCTGGTCGGCGATGGGCCCGACCAGCGCCAGCGTGTTGGCGCCGATGTACGACGGGGTAATGAGGGGGGCCGTAATAAGGGCCGGCGGCTCGGCGACGTTGACCTCGGATTTGGTGATGAGCCAGTAGGTGCTCCGGCCGCTCTGGAAGTTGTGCACCTGGCCGGCGGCGTCGATGTAACGCGAGCCGGTGGTGATGGCGTGGAGCGAGAGGGCATCGGCCGCCGCCAGAATCTCGGCGTTGGCGGCGCCGGGGGCGAGGGTGAACTCAAGGTGTCCGCCGGAGACGCCGCTGGCGGTCTTGTTGGCGTCCTCAACCGCCTGGACGCTGTTCCGCGGTCCGTCCACGCTCACGTGGGTGACGGTGTAGCCGGCCACCGGGCTGGGCGGCGAGGTGGATGCCGGGGAAGGGGCTTGCCTGGCGATCAGCCAGTAGCTGCTCTTGCCGCTCTGGAAGTTATGCACCTCGCCGGCGGCGTCGATGTAGCGCGAGCCGGTGGTGATGGTGTGGGTGGAGAGGGCATTGGCCGCCGCCAGGATTGCAGCGTCGGTGGCGTCGGCGTCGAGAACGACTGCATGGTGTCCGCTGGAAACGCCGGTGGCGGTCTTGTTGGCGTCCTTGACCGCCTGGACGCTGTCCCGCGCCCCGTTCACACTGACGTGGGTGACGGTGTAGTTGGCGGTGGGGTTCTGCGCATTCGCCGCGGAAGGGCCAAAGGCTATGCCGGCGGCCAGCGCGGCCACCAGCAATGCGAGCAAGGGTATCGCCACAATGGTCTTCATCGTTCAGGTCACTCCCAACTGCGAACTGCGGGCGATGTTTCCAAGCGATAGGCACTATAAAAGCCTATTCTACGGAATTATACAGCAATAGGCGGCGCGGGTTTCACGCAGAGATTACGCAGAGGGCGCAGAGTTTTTATATTTTTTCTCTGTGTTCTCTGCGATCTCTGTGTTTAAATCGTAATCTCTGCGCCCTCTGCGCCCTCTCTGCGCCCTCTGCGTGAAACACCCCCCACTGACCACTGACCACTGTCCACTAACCACTGTCCACTGGTCGCCGTGGTTTCCGGCTTTCGCCGGAATGACGGTGGGGGGGGCCGGAAAGACGGGTGGGCCCCCAGACCTTGTATCATGGTAACTATACCGTTACCATATCGACATGATCGACATCTAGAGAATACGTCGATGACCGAGGCCGCAGTCCATTCGGTCGCTGGTTCGACGGTCTCGACGCCGGGGCAGCGGCCAGGGTGAGGACGGCCCTCGCCCGCATGGAGTCGGGGAATCTGTCCAACGTGAGAGGCGTTGGGAGCGGCGTGCTGGAGTGCCGCATACACGTCGGCCCAGGCTACAGAGTCTATTTCGGCAGGGACGGAGACACCCTGATAGTCCTGCTCGGCGGTGGGACCAAGGAGCGCCAGCAGCGGGACATCGAGGATGCCCGCGATCTCTGGCGGGAATACAAGCGTCGCAAGCAACAGGAGGTATGAACCATGCCGCTCACCCGTGATTTCAAGGAGACCGTGCAGGCCCGCGCTGAGCGTGACCCGGCATTCCGCGAAGGGTTGCTGAAGGAAGGCGTCGAGTGCCTGCTTGCCGGGGACGTCGATGCGGGCAAGATCGTACTGCGCGACTACATCAACGCAACCATTGGGTTCGAGAAGCTTGGCTCTCTCACGAACAAGCCGCCCAAAAGCCTGATGCGTATGTTCGGATCGGCTGGCAACCCCTACGCCCGCAACCTCTTCGAGGTCATCAGCCGTATCCAGCAGCACGAGGGCGTCCAGCTCGAAGTGAAGGCCGTTCGATAGCGGGGCACCCACCAGTGGTCAGTGGTCAGTGGTCAGTGGCTAGTGGTTAGTGGCTAGTGGTTAGTGGCTAGTGGTTAGTGGTTAGTGGTTAGTGGTTAGTGGCCGGGGTCCACGTCCCCGGCGACCCAACCCCGTCTCCCCGGCGAAAGCCGGGGTCCACGTCCCCGGGGTTGGGGGGCTAGCCACTGTCCACTAACCACTGTCCACTGGTAGGGGGCGCGTAGTTTCCGGCTTTCGCCGGAATGACGGGGGGGGGGGGCGGGGCCCACGTCCCCGGGGGGTCGGGGGCTGACCACTGTCCACTAACCACTGTCCACTGTCCACTAACCACTGTCCACTAACCACTGTCCACTGACCACTGGTAGGGGGTTACTGGGCTGTGAAGGTTAGGACTTCTTCGTTTAGATTTACGGTGTATTCCTGGCCTGGCTCGAAATCGGCGCCCAGGGGTATGGACGTTTCCACGGTTGGATAATCCTCGGTGCAGGCAATGTTCCTGGCGGTAACCTCATGATGGGTAATCAGGACGTCAATCCGGCGCGCGGCGGAACGCTCGACGTCGAAGCCGTTGAAAAGGGAGCAACTGCTGCCCCTGGGCAGGGCGGACACAACCCGCACCTGGTATCGGGGCGGGAAAATCTCCAGGATCAACAACTCGGACTCCTCGATGGGCGACGGGGCGACGTGGGATTCCGGGAAGCCCTGGCGCGGCGGCGTGAAGGCGTTGGTTACCCGGTCGTTGACCCGCACCCGGTAGATTTCTCCCGGGGTGAACGGCCCCTCTATTGGTATCCCCACTTCCCCTTCCCGCGGCTGGGAAGCGCAGACCGGCGACCCGTCGCTGGCGCGCTTCTCCAGATTGTTCACCACAGCCTTGATGTTGACGCCAACCAGCTCGGCTATAACGCTGCTGTGCCGGGAACAATCGACGTCCCCCGGCAGGAAGTAGGTTACCCGCAGCAGGTAGCCCGATTCGTACTTCTCCACCTTTACACCCCTGATCGGAGTGGGAACCTCCACCCATTCCGCCTCGCCGGCGGAGGCATCCGGCAAGGGAGCCGCCGTTGCCAAACCCGGCTCCGTTGCCGAGGGCGGCGGGTTTACCGCTACCAGGACCATATCCACACTGTTGGGCCGGCCTTGGGTCAGCACCTCATAGGCCGTATCGTTAATGAAGGCCAGGCTGCCGTCCGGGTGGTTAATCCGGGCCTGCACCGCATAGGTATTCTGCGGTTCGATGTCCGCCGCGGCATATTCGATCCTGAAGGAGATGGGAACCTGGCCCGGGTTGGGAATGACCTGCCGGACGATGAGGGTGGATGTGACGTCCTGAAGGGACACGTCCTGCAGTTCCACCGTCAGATACGCGCCGGGGGAGAGGGCGATACGCTCCCGGTAGGTAACGGTGCCGGTTAGCGCGGAGTGGGTCGCCGCGGACCCCCGCGACTGCGCCGCCGTCGCGCTGTCGGGCTGCGGCTCCGACGTGACTTCCGGGGTGGCTTCCGGAGTAGCTTGCGGCGTGGGAGTGGCGATCTCCCCGGCCGGCTCGCCGGTGGCTTGCGGCGTGGGAGCAGGGTTGTTTTGACAGCCAACGGCCGCCAGCAGGATTATCCAGAGGACAGCAGCCGCCAGCAGCCGGCTAGTGAACCCAAATCTCATATCAGCAACCTCGTACTGTCTAGGGAACATCTAATCGTCAAGTTAGGGCGTTTTTCACGCAGAGGGCGCAGAGGTTACGCAGAGGGCGCAGAGATTTTTTGGGTTTTCTCTGTGGTCTCTGCGATCTCTGTGTTTAATAATTTAAGGAGCATCTGAACTTGACAACCGCTGTCGCAGGGACAATCCTACTGGTATACCCTTTGTGGAACAACCAGGCTGGGGAATCGGTGTGAGGACGAAATGGAGCAACGTGTAGAGCAGCTTGAGACCATAGCTCAATTGCAGATTAGGTGGGCAAGGCTCATGGAGCAGCAGGCCGGACGGGTGGATGTACAGGCCAGACGGACGGAGGAGCAGGCCAGATGGACGGAGGAGCAGGCCAGACGGACGGAGGAGCAGGCCAGACGGACGGAGGAGCAGTCCGGACTGATGGAGCAAAACGCAAAAGAACGCGGTGAGATAATGAATCAGCTCCTCGCAAGGGTCGGCTTACTAGAGGCCGACGTCGCTCGGATAGATGCGACCCATTCCTGACCCTCCCGCAGGTTGACAAAAAATGGGGCTTCGCCAAAGCTGGAAAATCCCGTATTGGCTCCTGCTACCGGAGCCCTTTCCGCATTTCCTGGAGCACGGGGAGGCTGAATATGGCGACTCACGTTAAGGAGCGTATCGGGGTCGGGCCGCTGGCCCAACTCAAGGAACGGGGATGCGCCGTGGTCACCGGCGGCGGTCACGCCATCGCCGTGTTTTACCACGAAGGCAACGTCTACGCGGTGGACAACCGCTGTCCCCACATGGGCTTTCCCCTGGACCGGGGCAGCGTTAAAGACGGCATCCTCACCTGCCACTGGCACCACGCCCGGTTCGATCTCTCCAGCGGCGGCACCTTCAACCCATTCGCCGACGACGTTCGCAGCTTTCCCGTGGAGGTCGTGGACGGCGAGGTGTGGGTGGACCCGGAGCCGCCGGTCCGCGACGAAGCCAGCCACTGGCGGGGCCGGCTGGAGGACGGATTGGAGCACAATCTGCGGCTGGTTATTGCCAAGGCGGTGCTGGGGATGCAGGCTTCGGGCGGCGACTACCGGGAGCCGCTGAGAATCGGCGCCCACTTCGGTACGACCTACTCGGCCAACGGCTGGGGCGCCGCCATGAGCATCCTGACCTGCACCGCCAACATGCTGCCGCGGCTGCATGAAGAGGACCGTCCTAGGGCCCTGTACCACGGTCTCCTCCACGTCGCCAGGGAGTGCGCCGGCAAAGCCCCAAGGTTCACGGTGGACCCGCTGCCCACCGGCGAGACCCGCCCGGAAGTGTTCGCCGGCTGGTTCCGCAATTTCATCGACGTCCGCGACGACGAAGGGGCCGAGCGATGTCTGATAACCGCCATCGAACTGGGCCATTCTCCCCGGGAGATCGCCGATATGGTGTTCGCGGCCGGCACCGACCATATCTACCTGGACGCGGGACACGTGGTGGACTCCGCCAACAAGGCTTTCGAGCTTCTCGACCACGTGGGCTGGGAGATGGCCGGGCAGGTGCTGCCGAGCCTGGTCCACGGAATGGCCGGGGCCCGCCGCAGCCAGGAGCTCAGCGAGTGGCGGCATCCCATCGACATCGCCTCCATGGTCTGGCAGGCCAGGGCCGAGCTGCCGGAACTCTACCAGCAGGGTCGTCAACGCGCCGGCGAACGGCCTGACGCACGGCCTGACAGATGGCCTGACGCATGGGACAATGCCGACGCCTTGGCGTCGAGCATGTTGGGCGATTCTCCAGGCGAAATCATCGCATCCATCAAGGAGGCCGTCGCGGACGGCGCCACTCCCGAGCAGTTGGGCGGCGCCGTGGCCCACGCGGCCTTCCTCCGCATGGCCCACTTCCACACGTCCAACGAGTTCCGGGACTGGGACACGGTGCACAACACGCTGACCGCCGCCAACGCGCTGCACCAGGCGCTGGAACGGGCTCCCACCGTCGAGTTGCTGCGGGGCGTCTTCGACGTCGCCATGAGCGTTTACCTGGACCGCTTCCTCAACATGCCGCCCCAACGCTTGCCCGACGCCGCTTCCAGCCGGGCCGGGGGCGCCGGCGTGCTCTCGGAATTGCTGGAGATGGTGAACCTGCGGCAGCAGGTGGAGGAATCGGCCCAAGCCGTTTCCGGCTACCTGGCCGGCGACGGCGACCGGCAGGACCTCATGGCCACCATGGGCCGCATGATGCTGCGGGAAGACGCCGGGTTCCACTCCTTCCAGATCGTCGACGCGGCCTTCAGGCAGTTCGAGTCCCGCCAGGCCTCGGAGTCCGGCCGCCACGTGATGATCGGCCTCTCTCGCTTCTTGGCGGCCCACTCCCCCACGCCCAGGGCCGAAGGCCAGACCTACCAGATAGCCCAAAGGCTGCAACGCGGAGAAGAGATTTACCAGTAGGGTCTAACCCTTTGGTTCGGTTGTCCATTGATACCGCGGTTTCAAATCCGTAAGACGGCTGTAAGGAATCAGTTGCTCCTTTTGCAGCCTGCCGACCACTATAAAGGGGGCTATTCCGACCGAATGGGCAAATTCTCGCACTGAGGCAGATGTGAACTGGCCGCGCTCGCAGAACTCTGCCCAGTCCTCCGGGGAGATGAGGAAGTCTCTGGCGAAGCGGTCGGCTTCCGCTTCGATGCCTGCCATGTCCGGGTCAGCGCCAAGCCCGTCTATCACGATTCGGCGTTGCGTTCTGTGTTCCAGGAGGTGGCACGCCTCGTGAAAGAAAGTGAACCAAAAAATGTCGGCCCACTTGCCTCGAATGCTCATCTGAATCATGGCCTTCCGGTCGGTGAGCCAACGGGTGGCTCCGTTGGCTCCGCTTTTGGGGAGTTCAGGGATCATGCAGAACACGATCCCCGCCTGTGCGCAGAGAGATTGAATCTCCGGCAGGAATTTGGCCGGCAAGTCCCCGGTGGAACTTCTGATTCTGAGCAGCGCCTTTTTGAAGGTTTCCTCGTCGTAGTCGGCCGTATTCACCTTTCCGGCGTCCAGTTCCCCCTTTCGGAGCCAGACTGCCAGGGCTCCGGGAGAAATACGCTGTTGCGCAGCCTCCGTAATTCGAAAACCCACGGCCTCCTGGTACAGCCGGGGTTCGGCATCGGCGACCGCCAGGAAAGTAAGCAGCGCCTTCAATTTTCCGAGCTTATCCTGCCCGGCTTCCAGCCAACCCCTCTTGACCATTTCCCGGATCGGATAGGCGTTCAGATAGTCCAGGGTAGCCGCGAGAGTATCCCGCTCCCGGTTCCTGGCTAATACCATGCGGTAGTCGGCTTCGAGGCCGTTCCAGATCTGCGCATTTATTCCGAGCACCTTCTCCAATCCGAGGGCAGTATCAGGGGTGATTGCTTTCTTGGCATTTACGATCTCGTTTATTACTTGGGCCGGCCTGCCGAGCCTTGCCGCCAATTCCTTCTGGGTCATTCCCCGGGCTTCCAGCTCCTCCTCCAATATATCTCCTGGAGGAATCGGCAGGTCAGACAACGTGCGAAGTTTCTCAATCGCCATAGTGGTTGCTAACCTCCTCTATGATTACGGATCGCTCTGTGTCCCCCTTCGTTACTATGAGCCGCCATCCGCCGGATAGGTAAATGGAAAATTTCCCCGCCATGTCTCCGGTGAGAGGGTGTAGGCGCATCGACCGGATGTTGTATACTTCGTTAAAGTCCTTGATTCTGCGCAGTTCGTTGATGCGGGTGACGTATCGTGGGCCGCCTTCCGGCCCCCATGACCGGATGGCCCGAGCCGACTCTTCGTAGTTCCGCCGTAGCCGGTTGGTGTTGAAGTATATTTCCACCCTTCACTCACTTCCACCCTTCACCCCGTAGATGAAGCATAAGGCAATATCCGCTTCGATGCAAAGGGGATTTGCCCGGGAAAGTGGTGATAACCAACAGGGGTACTATACTGCCTTTCGGTGCAACGTTCCCGTTCCCTTGGTGTGTTTTACCTGGCGTTGATTGCCGCATGTTGGTGGTTACCGTTCCGGCTGTCGTTTTTGCTATCGGGTGAGATTAGGGAGGACCAACTATGGCCGAACTGAGCCCTGGCCGGGTGCTGGAAGAGTTGAAGAAGAACGGGGTTACCCACGTGGTCTGGCTGCCCGACAGCGAGACTAATTTCCTGTACGTGCTGATGCGCGACGACCCGACCCTGGACCTGGTGCCCGTCAGCCGGGAGGGCCACGCCTTCTCCACGGCGGCCGGCCTGGCCGCCGGCGGCAAGAGACCGGTCATCCTCATCCAGAACACCGGCATGATGGAGTCGGGAGACTCGTTGCGCGGCTGGGGCATCGGCATGAACACCCCTGTGGTGATGATGGTGGGCTACCGGGGATGGACACGCCACGGAGTCATCAGCGACACGGCAGCCTTCTACACCGAGCGGTTCCTGCACGCCTTCAACGTCAACTACTATCTGGTGGAGTCGGACGAAGACGCCGACCGTATTTCGGTGGCCTTCGCTGAGGCCGCTCGGGAGAAGCGCCCGGTCGCCGTGCTGGTAGGCGACGAGTACCACGGCTTCAACGTAAGCCGCTAGGGGGACCGGCCCTCGCCTTCCCCTTCTCCCTCGCCGTCTCCCAGAGGGGACCTTTAATGAACCAGGCTTGCTCCGATATTCTCCCGTCATTTCACCGAAAGTTGGAATGACGGTTATGCGGAAGTGAATATTTAATGAAGACAGCGGAAATGCTGCAAGTTTTCAACCGGCTGCGCGGCGACGCCATCGTGATACCCGGCCGGGGCGGCCGGCATTGGGTGGGAATGAGCGACCAGCCCAACCGGGACCTTCCCTTGGGCGATCCGGCGATGGGCGGCCACGCGTCCTTCGCCTTGGGTCTGGCCTTGGCGCTGCCAGAGCAGCGGGTGGTCCTGTTCGACTCGGAGGGCGACGTGCTGATGGGAATGGGCGCGCTGCCCACCATCGCGGAGAAAGCCCCCCGAAACCTGTACCACTTTTTGCTGGACAACGGCGTGTACGCCACCACCGGCGGCCAGCCGGTGCCCAACGCCGAGGTCATGGCCTACGATGTTGTGGCCCAGGGTTGCGGCTATTCGTCCACCTATTCCATCGACAACCTGGAGGATTTCACGAACCAGATCGAGGGGATCCTGGGCCAGCCCGGTCCAGTGTTCGTGGCGCTGAAAATCGACCCTGAGGTCATCAACGAGCCCATCAACGCCCGCCCTCAATGGCAGCGCAAGACCCGCAACCAGGCCGTGGCCGACTTGCAGACCGAACTGGGAATCGGAGGATAACACCGGTCTCTCCGGCCCGGTCTCTCCGGCAATGACACTCGCGCCTTTCTCGATGCCCGCGGTCTGTGATGCAATGGCTGGCATTATTGCGATGGGTACAACCGGGAGCAGCGCGGAGGGGCGGCAGTTTGTTTGCTCGGGCAGGGTCGGGGACATTACTTGTTGTCCTGGCGTTTGGGGTTTTGTCTGCGGCCTGGTGGGGGCTGGACGGGCTATTTGATGACGTCGGCCGGGCGAATGACCTCGCCGGCATCCTTCAGGCGGTTGTTACAGCCGCCGCGGTCCTGGTGGGCGGAGTTTACGCGGCGTACAAGCTTCAGGTATTCAGGGACTTCGCGCCCCACCTGAGCATCTCGCATTCGGTATCCCATCGTCCCGTTGGGGAAAGTTACACGCATATTGCTGTGACCGTTTCCTTGTATAATAGTTCCAAGGTGAAGATTTCGCTGCGCGACGGGTTCCTGCGGGTTCAACAGATCGCGCCGATGTCCGACCAAGAAATAGAACGCCTTTACGCGCAGGTGTTCGCCGACAACGAGGAAGTCGACCTCCAGTGGCCAACTCTCGACGAGGTTCAACGCACTTGGAGCAAAAGCGGAGGGATTATCGAGCCGGGGGAGCGCCATTTGGAACCCTGCGAGTTCGTGATCCCTCGGGATGTAGAGTCGGTTGTCATCTACACCTATTTCCACAACCCTAAATACGCCGAGGGTCTCCAGACACCGGAAGGTTGGGGCGCTACCACGGTGTATAATATTCACCAACAATAAGCCGGTCAGATTGACCGGGACTCGGGGGACGTATGGAGTCAAGCAACGATGAGAATCGGCCTGTAATAAAGAACGGCACATCTCCCCGCAAAGCTCCTCCCAAGCCGAAGGGGTCTCGTAAGCCTGTCGGTGGCAAATCCCTGGCGAAATAAGGCCGCATTTGCGGATATGGAGAGCGATTTCTTGCAGTGGCCCATCTTGCAGTGGGCCGTCTTGGATGAGGTCTGACGCCAACGATTCTTCGCCTTCGGCTGGCTGGAGCGGGACCACGGTGTATAATATAGTCAACCAGGGGCTTTCCCTTGACTATCCTTTGGGGGATAAATGGCGTCCGACGATCGACAGACTACCAATCGTAAGATATTCACGAGAAAGGAACCAGCTCCCAAAGAGATGCCTTCCAAGGCATGGCAGTCGAGGAAGCCGCCGGGAGGGAAATGGCCAGTCGATGCGGAGTTGTCCGAGAAGGCTGGTCGGGCTGATTCCAAAGAATAAGAACCGACTTATGTTGCCTGGCAAAGGTTAGAAACAGAGACAGCAATGACGGATCGAGGGGCGCCGGACGGTTGCGGTCGGCGCCCTTTTAATTTCCAGGCGATTGAAGCAAAACATGTGGACGACGAACGGCCAACTCCAGCTTAGCGCCAGCGACCTGGTCAACCACCTGGCTTGCCGCCACCTGACGACGCTCAATCTGGCGGTCGCGGCGCGGGAGCGGAAAGCGCCCTTCCGGCGCGACCGGATGTTGGAGTTGCTCGTCGAGCGCGGTCTGGCCCACGAGAGAAGCTACATCGAGCATCTGGAGGCGGCCGGGCTCCAGGTGACCCGGATTGATGGGGCGGCGATTCAGGCCGGGCCGGTGGACGACACGGTCGCCGCGATGCGGGCCGGGGCCGAAGTCATCGTTCAAGGGGCCTTGACCGACGGGCGGTGGAGCGGCCGCGCCGACATCCTTCGTCGGGTCGATGCGCCCAGCGGTCTTGGGGCCTGGTCATACGAGGTCTACGACACCAAGCTCTCCCGTGAGACCAAGGGCGGGACCATCCTCCAGCTTTCGCTGTATTCGGCGCTGGTGGCATCGGTCCAGGGGTGTCCGCCCGAGCATATGTACGTCGTGCCGCCCTGGTCCGAGTTTCAAGCCCAGCGGTTCCGGATAGACGACTACGCGGCCTACTACCGGCTGGTGCGGCGAGGCCTGGAGCGTTCGCTGGCCCAGAATGCTCCGGACTGCACCTACCCCGACCCCAAGCCCCACTGCGACGTCTGCCGGTGGCGTCAGGAATGCGACGCCCGCCGGCGTGACGACGACCATCTCTGCCTCGTGGCCGGAATATCCGGGACGCAAACGCGGGAGCTGCAGTCTCGCGCCATCAGCGCCACCGCCGCCCTCGCCGTGGAACCGCTGCCCCTCGGCTGGCGGCCCGAGCGCGGAGCGGCGAAGAGCTACGAGCGGGTCCGGGAGCAGGCGCGGGTGCAGATCGCCAGCCGTAAGCAAAAGAAGCCGGTCTGCGAGACGTTGGCGCTGGAGCCGGACCGCGGCCTCGCCCGTCTGCCCAAGCCATCGCCGGGGGACGTGTTCTTCGACTTCGAGGGCGACCCGTTTGCCGGCGAGGGCGGACTGGAATACCTGTTCGGCTACGTGTACGACGATGACGCCGGCCGGCAGCAGTACACCGGCCTGTGGGCGCTCGACCGTGAGGCGGAAAGGGCCAACTTCCAGCATTTCGTCGATTGGGTGATGGAGCGGTGGCGGCGCCATCCCGGCATGCACGTCTACCACTTCGCTCCCTACGAGCCGTCGGCGATGAAACGGCTGATGGGGCGTTACGCCACCCGCGAGGATGAAGTAGACCGGATGCTCCGGGCCGGTCTGTTCGTCGACCTGTACCGGGTGGTGCGGGACGGCATCCTCGCCGGCGTCGAGAGTTACTCCATCAAGAAGCTGGAAGCGTTCTACGAGTATGAGCGTTTTGTGGACCTGGACGACGCCAACGATTCCCTGTACAAGGTCGAATCGGCGCTGGAACTGGCCGACGCACCGGGCATAACCGAAGAAGACAAGAGGGCCGTTGAGGGCTACAACCGGGACGACTGTATCTCCACCCTGCGGTTGCGCGATTGGCTGGAGGGAATACGGACCGGGCTGATAGACGGAGGCGAGCAGATAGAACGCCCCGCCTCCAAGGACGGCGACCCGTCGGAGCCGCTGAATGAACGCCGGCAAAAGTTCCAGGCCCTCGCCGAACAAATCGCGCAAGGCGTTCCGGCGGACCGGGATGAGCGCAGCGAGGAGCAGCACGCCCGGTGGGTGCTGGCCAACGTGCTCGATTGGCACTGGAGAGAGGACAAGGTCGTTTTTTGGGAACACTACCGGCTGTCCGAGTTATCGGTTGAAGACTTGGCGGACGAGCGGCAGGCGGTCGCGAATCTTTCCTTTGTGGAACGGGTGGGCGGCACGGACCGGGTCCCGATTCACCGCTACCGGTACGAAGACCAAGAGACCGACCTGCGAGGGAAAACATCACTCCGGGCCGCCGGCGGAAGCCCGCTGGGCAAACTGGTAAAAATTGACCCGCAGGCCCGCACGGTGGACATCAAGAAGCGCCAGGACAGCGCCGAAGTCCATCCCGAGGCCGTTTACGGCTTCGATATTTACCCGACCGATGGGCTGGCAGACTCCCTCTTGCGGCTGGGCGAGCACGTTGCCGGGAACGGCATAGCCGGGTCGGGAGCCTACGGCGCGGCCCGCGATCTGCTGTTGCGTCAACCTCCCCGGCTCGGCGGCCATCCCATCCGCGAGGACGAGGAGACCGCCCTGGACGCCGCTCTGCGCATAGCGCCGCTGTTGTCCTCCACTACCCTTCCCATTCAGGGACCGCCGGGTTCCGGCAAGACCTACACCGGCGGCAGGATGATCGCCGACTTGGTCTACCGCGGAAAGCGCGTCGGCATCACCGCCAACAGCCACAAGGTCATACGCAACCTGATGGACGAGGTAATCGAGGCCGCCGATGAGCGGGCGATCGCGGTAAAAGCCATCCAGCGTTGCCCGCTGGAAGACTTCGTGGCGGGGCAAGGCCGGATTGGGTTGGCCGAAAACAATTCCGCCGTGTTCAATGCCCTGGACGACGGTACTCAGCTGGTCGGCGGCTCCGCTTGGTTGTGGACCACGCCGGAGGCGGCGGGGGTGGTGGATGTTCTCTTCGTCGACGAGGCGGCGCAGATGTCGCTGGCCAACGTGCTGGCTGTTTCCCAGGCCGCCGACAGCCTGGTGTTGCTGGGCGACCCGCAACAGTTGGAGCAGCCCACCAAGGGCTCCCACCCCGACGGCGCCGGCGTCTCGGCCCTGGCCCACCTTCTGGACGGCCGCCAGACCATCGAGGAAGACCGCGGGCTGTTCCTGGAGGAGACGTGGCGGCTCCATCCCGACGTCTGCGAATTCACCTCCGAGGTCTTTTACCAAGACAAGCTAAGCCCCCACCGGGGAATGGAGCGGCAGCGGGTCATATCCAATGGCCCCGTTACCGGTACGGGGCTGCGCCTGCTCAACGTGACGCACGAAGGGAACCGCAATTCGTCCTCAGAGGAAGCGGACTGCGTGGCAGAGTTGTACCGGCGTTTGACCGGCGGCGGTTCCGCCTGGGTTGACGCCAAGGGCGAGACTCGTACGATCACCAACGACGACGTGCTGGTCATCGCGCCCTACAACGCCCAGGTGGCCAAACTGCTGGACCGGATGCCGGGGGCGAGAATCGGCTCGGTGGACCGGTTCCAAGGGCAGGAAGCGCCGGTGGTCATCTACTCGATGGCGACGTCAACCCCGGAGGATGCGCCCCGGGGCATGGAGTTCCTGTACAGCCTGAACCGCCTGAACGTGGCAACGTCCCGGGCGCGCTGCGTATGCGTCCTAGTGGCCTCCCCCGCCCTGTTCGCCCCCGAGTGCCGCACCCCGCGGCAGATGCAACTGGCCAACGCCTTCTGCCGCTACAAGGAGCTGGCTACGGAAGTCGCGTTATAAGCCGGGAGATTCGGCCTCCCACGCCACCATTCCTCCCGACACCGTCAGCACCGGGCGAATGTGTTTGAGCGCCTCCGTCTCCACCGCCAACGGATCGGCGTCCACCAGCACCATGTCGGCCAGCTTTCCGGGGGTTATTGAGCCTTTGTGGGCGGCGGCGCCGTCTGCCTCGGCTGCCGCCAGGGTGTACATACGGAGCGCGGTCGCGACCGCCACCACCCTGCCCTTGTAGTCGCCGTCGCCGGCTATGGGCCGGCCGTCGCGCGTGAGGCCGGTAACGGCGCTATAAATGGCCGGCCAGGGATTGGAGTCGATGACCGGCGCGTCAGAGCCGAACGCCACCGGAACGCCCGCGCGGTGCAGCGCCGCCGCAGGGTATAGGTGGGGCTGGAGATTAACCTCGACTCTCCGCCGGTATTCCGGCCCATTCCAGTAGATGAAGCCCGGCTGGGTGACCACGGCCGCTCCGCTTCGAAGAACGCCGTCCAGCAAGTCCGGAGGGCACTCGGCGCAATGCTCGATGCGGTCGCGGACCGGGATCCCGAAGGAGTCGTTCCGGTGTTCGGACAGGACCTCGGCGGCTGCGGCGACTGCCTCTTGCTCGACGCAGTGAATGGCGACGGGGAATCCGGCTTGGTGGGCCCTTCTCACCAGTTGGTCCAAGTCCTCGGGTTGGGGAGACAGGTCGCCGGTGGACATGGTCAACATAACCTTGAGGTGACCCAACCGCAGCCGGGCGTCCCCGGCGCCCCAGGCCAGTCCGCCTTCGACAAGCTCGTCCATCCTGGATGACCCGGCGAACATGGTGACCCGGAGGGGGAGGGCGTGGGACTCCTGGAGCTGCCGCAGGGTTGACCATCGTTCCATGCCGTTTTCGGCCCCGGCGTCTTGGACCGATGTTATCCCGTAGCTCAACAGGCGTTGCGAGGCCGCCGCCACCGCATTTCCCAAGCCGGTTCGATCCCGGGTGTTGCCCAGCCGGGCCCGCAGATAGTCCGCCAGGTCCAACAGCAAGCCGGTGGGTTCTCCGGAGCTTTGGTCGCGGTGGATTACGCCGGAAACCGGACCGGGAGTGTCCCTGCCGATTCCGGCAAGTCGAAGCGCCCGGCTGTTGAGAACAGTGGCGTGTCCGCTCCGGTGGTCCAAACGGACCGGGTGGTCCGGCGCCGCCGCGTCGAGGTCCCAGCGGGTGGGATGGCGCTCTTCGGCAAGGGCCAGGTCGTCGTAGCCGAAGCCCCTGACCCAATCTCCTAACGGCGTCGTGAGGGCCCGGCAACGCACCAGTCCTTTCAGGGCCGGGATCGTCGCGGCCCACTCCGGGCGGCAGTCCAAGTTCTGAAAGGTCCGGGCCGTGGCAAGCAGATGGCAATGAGCGTCGATGAACCCCGGCAAGAGGGCCCGGCCCCGGCAGTCAATGACCCGTGCATTTCCGGAGGCCGCACTTCGGACTTGGTCGATGCCGCCCACCGACAATATTTTGTCCCCGGAGACCGCCACGGCCCGCGCCGCGGGCACAGCCGGGTCCATGGTTATCACCCTGGCGTTCACCAGCAACAGGTCGAGGGAGGTTGGGCGCGGCATGGGCCCACGATACCAGAAAATGGTCCGTAGACGACAACCGGCGGTCTGCCGCGGGGCGGAGGGTCACGCCGGTGGGAAGGTGATGGACCCGGCTTACGACCGGGTTACGACCGGCTTATGACATGAAAGCGGCGTCGTGTTGCTCGTCGGCGTGATAGGAGCTGCGTACCAAGGGGCCGGATGCCACGTGTTTGAAACCCATGTCGAGGCCGGCCTGCCGCAATTGCTCGAACTCGTCCGGCTTGTAGAACCGGTCGATGGCTATGTGTTTGGCCGACGGACGCAGGTATTGCCCGATGGTCAGCAGATCGCAGTCCACGCTCCGCAAGTCGGCCATGGTTTCCAGGACCTCTTCCACCGTTTCGCCCATGCCCACGATGATGCCGGACTTGGTCACGGTGGCCGCGTCAATCTCCTTGGCATTGGCCAGCAGGTCCAGCGACAGCCGGTAATTGCCCTTGGGCCGCACCCTGGGGAACACCCGAACGGAGGACTCGATGTTGTGGTTCAACACGGCGGGCCGCGCGTCGATGACCCGCTTGAGGGCGTCCCACGATCCGGCGAAGTCCGGAATCAGGACTTCGACACGGCACTCCGGCATTACCTCTCTGATCCTGTTGATGCACGCGGCGAAGATATAGGCGCCGCCGTCAGGGAGGTCGTCGCGATTGACCGAAGTGATGACGCAGTAGCGCAGGCCCATCGCCTGGACCGTCTCGGCCAACCGCTTGGGCTCCTGCAGGTCGATGCCTGTGGGACGGCCGGTGGTCACGGCGCAGTAGTGACACCGGCGGGTGCAGATATCCCCGAGGACCATGAAAGTGGCGGTGCCCCGGCTCCAACACTCTCCGATGTTGGGGCAGTGGGCCTCCTCGCAGACCGTGTGCAGTTCCTGCCCCCGCATCAGCTCCTTGAGCTGGATATAACGGGGGCTGCCAGGCATCTGGACCTTGAGCCAGTCGGGCAAGCGCGGCCTCAAGGCGGCTTGGGTTGTTGCCGGTGATGGATTGTTCGTCGAATCAGTCATAGGCATAGATTATAGCAACTGGACCATACGCGGGTCGATGCGGCATTTCTCGGCGGCTATTATAGCGTCTATATCCGCTACCGCCCGTTCCAACCGGCCGGTCGCGTTCACCACCCGGTAATTGAACTCCCTCACTTGGGCCATCTCATGAACGGCGGTCTGAAGGCGCATTTCCAGGTCCGGGGCCGACTCGGTCATACGGTCCCGGAGACGGCCGCTCAGTTCTTCCATGGACGCGGGCAGCATGAAGATGAAAAGCGCCTCCGGGGCTATTGCCCGCACCGTCGCCGCGCCTTGAACGTCAACCTTCAGGATCACGTCCCGTCCCGAGTGCAGTCCCAACCGGACCTGGCTTCGAGGCACTCCGTACCAGCGGCCGTAGACCTCGGCGCATTCCATGAATTCGTCACGTTCCCGCATCTTCTGGAACGCGTCCTCGTCCAGGAAGATGTAATCGGCCCCGTCCCGCTCGCCCGGCCGCATGGGGCGAGTGGTGGCGGTAACGGCGAAGCGCCAAGGGCGGTCGAGTTTTCTGAGCTCGGCCAAGGCGGCGTCTTTGCCGACCCCGGAGGGTCCCGACAGCACCACCAGCAGCGGTGGGGCCTCGTTGGCTTCGGGGATTTGTGACGTCAAATTCAACTCCGGCCAATCCTGCTCCGGGGCCGCCTGGGCCTAAGGGGACGGCGCCGTGCCTTGAGCGAGAGAGTCCAAGTCGGCCCAGAATTCCGGGTAGGACACCGAGGCGTCGCCGGCCCCGTGCACTGTGGTCTCGCCGTCGGCCAACAGCCCCGCCACGGCCAGCGCCATCGCCAGGCGATGGTCGCCGTGGCTGTAGACGTGGGCCCCGGTGAGCCTTCCCGCGCCGTGTATCACCATGCCGTCGTCTCTGGCCTCGATTTTGGCGCCCAGGCGTCGAAGCTCTTCCACCGTGGTGGCAATGCGGTCCGATTCTTTGACCCGCAATTCGGCGGCGTCCCTGATGACAGTGTCGCCGCCGGCGAAACAGGCGGCAACGGCCAACACCGGGATTTCGTCCAGGATCCGGGGAATCAAGTCTCCGGCGATTTCGGCGCCCCTGAGTTCGGTTGGAGTCAGGAGCAAGTCGGCGACCGGCTCACCGCCTTCGGTCCGTTCTTCCACCAGCTGCAACCCGGGCCCGGCGCCCATGGCAACCAGGGCGTCGATGATGCCGGTGCGGCTGGGGTTGAGGCCGACGCCCCGCACCAGGACCCTGGAATTGGGATGGCACAGGCCGGCCACCATCCAGAAGGCGGCCGAGCTGATGTCACCCGGCACCAGAACGTCCACGGCCCGCAAAGGTCCGGGGTGGAGCACCAGGTCCAGGCCGTCGGTCTCCACGCGGGCGCCCATGGCCGTGACCATGCGTTCCGTGTGGTCGCGGGACAGGGACGGCTGGTGAATGACAGTGTCGCCGTCGGCGGCCAGTCCGGCCAGCATGATGCACGATTTCACCTGCGCGCTGGCCACCGGCAGGTCGTATTCGATCCCCTTCAAGGAGCCGCCGCGGACCACCAGCGGCGCCAGCGAGTCGGAGCGCCGTCCCATGATTTCGGCCCCCATCGCCTTCAACGGAGCAACGATACGGCCCATGGGACGGGAGCGCAGGGATTCGTCTCCGGTCAGGACAGAGACGAAGGGCTGGGATGCCAAAAGGCCGGATAGAAGACGCATCGAGGTCCCGCTGTTGCCGGCGTCGAGTACGTCGGCCGGCTCTTCCAGTGAGGCGCTCCGGCCATCGACGGTGTATTCCCCGGGGGACTCTCCCGGTTCGATGGGAACACCCATGCCGCGGAGGCAGGCCATGGTGGAAAGCACGTCTTCGCCATGGGAGAGGCCGCGCACCAGCGCCCGTCCCTCGGCCAGCGCGTTCAGGATCAATGAGCGGTGGGAAATGGACTTATCGCCGGGAACCGCAAGTTGCCCGGAAAGAGTGGAGGGACGGCGGAGGGCCCTACCTTGAGTCGCGGCCGCCATCTTTAAGACCGCGGAAGAAGCGTCGTTGGACTTCCATTCCCTTTCGTCCCAGCAGCATTTCCTGCATGCTTTCGCCGAAGGAGGGTATCTCGGCGCGGGGCACGGACATCCGGGACGCCGGGGAGATCAGCCCCGCCTGCCAGCGGGACCGTTCGGTGGAGGCGTGTTCAAACACCTGCTGCACCGATGCCGGGTTCGGGCCGTCTTCGGCGTTCAGCATGTTGCGAATTTCGTAGAGCTCCCGGATGAAAGAGTCGATCCAACTAACGATGGGCTCCTTATTGCTAAGGGAGATATCCCGGTGCATTACGGTGTCGCCGGAGGCCAGCCTGGAAACGTCCCGAAAGCCCGTGGACGCCAGTTGGGCGATGTCGTCCCAGTTGGCGCTCTTGGAGACCGTTTCCATCAGCGCGATGGACATCAAAAACGGCAGGTGGCTCACCGCCGCCACGAAACTATCGTGCTCTTCTTGGTTGATGAAGAAGGGCTTGGCGCCCATGGCCTCCGCCATCGTGGCCACGGTGGCCACGGCCTGCTGGTTGGTGTAGGGGCGGGGTACGATGCAGTACGGCTTGTCCCTGAAAAGATTGGCGTCGGCGTTCTCTGGACCGGAGGTCTCCCGCCCGGCCATTGGATGCCCGCCGACGAAGCTCACTTTCTTCGGAAGCAGTTCCTCGGCCCATCCCAAGACCGTGGTCTTGGAACTGCCGACGTCGGTAATGACGGAATCCTCCTGAAGTTCCGGTCCCAGGACCTCCATCAGGTCGCGCATCGCCATAACCGGGGTCGCCAGCACCACGATGTCGGCCCCGTCGATGGCGGCGGCCAAGCGGGTTTCCACGCGGGCGAAAGCCCCTCGTTTCTGGGCGCCGGACCTAGCTGCGCCGTCGTAGTCGGTCCCGACAATTTCCAAATCGCGCAACTGGGACTGTTTCAGCGCCAGGGCCATGGACGTGCCGATGAGGCCGGTGCCGATTATCGTTATTCTTGGCAAGGTATGCCTCCTAAGGCCCGACGCCGACCCTACCGTCAAGGGTCAATCACCGGACTCAAGACGAGATTATATTACAAGCGGGGCGGCCGTGCGAACCAAGGCCCCAGGGCAATCGCGTCATAAATTCAACCTCTCTAAGCTTTGAGAGGTTCTTTCGGACCCGGCGGATTAAGAAATTATCTCAAAAGTCCCTTCCCCCTCAGGGGGAAGGTTAGGATGGGGGTGGACCTAGGGTCAGAACCGCAGGAGATTGGTAATGGTCTTGACCCCGCCCTGGGGTCCGACCAGCGCCAGCCTCAGCTTTTCGGTGTTGAACAGATCACCGGCGACCC
>DAOUHF010000119.1:0-6462 GCA_034428795.1 Dehalococcoidia bacterium | reverse complement strand
AGTTCTCGGTCCCATACTCGAAACTCTTCCAGCGTCAGCTGGGGTTCGAACTGGAAGGCGTAGGACCGGCCGTAGCGGAATGCCATGTTGATACGCCGGTAGGTCCCGTCGCGGCACAACATGAAGGCGTCGGCCAGCTTCACCGCTCCTTCCGGGATGGCAAAAGTGTCGCCATGGAGCGTCGGCACCAGTGGAATCTCAATTTCGCTGAATACCGGATCGGCCTTGCCCTGGGCCGTCACCGAAATCTTCTTCAGCCCTATTTGGTAGCCGCCGCTGGGTTCCACTCCCGCTCCCAGGGCAGTGGCCATCATTTGGGCGCCCAGGCAGACGCCGAATACCGGTTTTTCCTGGTCGAACGCCTCTCTTAAGTAGGCTCGCTCTTGATGTAACGCGGGGAGGTCGTCGTAGGTGGAAAGCGGCCCGCCCAATGATATGACCATGCAAATGTCGGCCAAGTCCGGCGCGGCAAACTGTTCATATCCGGGCGCCGACTCGAACACGTTTAGCGACTCCAGTTCAAACCCCTGGTCCAACAGCACGGACCGGAAGTTGCCGGCAAGGGTTTCAGGAGCGGCGTGGCGGATGATCAGCGCTCTTTTCATGGCTTTGCCTAGTGGATGGCGGCAGCCGGCGCGGCGGCTCTCTCGTTTACCAGCCGACCTTCCCTGAATCTGGAAAGAGCGAAAGGTTTGATCAGGTCCGGTGTCGTACCAGTGGCGATCAACTCGGCGATGCGCTTCCCCGCCACGGGCGCAGCCTTAAAACCCCAGCTGCCCCAACCGCAACTGAGCACAAGGCCGTCCAGTCCATCGACCGTGCCCATGATGGGAGCGTAGTCGGGAGTCATGTCGCAAATCCCTGTCCATTGGCGCAACACGTTCACGTTTCTCAAGCAAGGAAACATCTCAAGGGTGTGGGCCGCAAGTTCTTCCAGCGGTTGCATCGTGGAACGGTGGCTGTAGCTCGTGTAAGGGTCGACACCGCCACCGATGACCACCTCACCCCGGTCGGTCTGGTAGACGTAGGCGTGCAGATTGGCGGACGAAATGGTCTTGTCCAGAAACGGCTTTAGCGGTTCGGTAACCATCGCTTGCAGCGGATGGGTTGAAATCGGCAAGTCCAGGTCCACCATGCGACCGATGGTGGAAGTCCATCCGGCGGTGGCGCTCAGCACCGTGTTGGCCTTGACCGGCCCCCGGTCCGTCTCGACGCCGGTCACTGCGCCGTTGGTCCGTTCGATTCCGGTTACTTCAGTAAACGGATGCAACTCGACCCCGTATCTGCTGGCGCCTCGGCCGTATCCCCAGACCACCGCATCGTGGCGAATCACCCCGCAGGGCGGATGGTACAGAGCGGCAACTATGGGGAAGGGTTTTCCTATTCGCATGTCCATGGCCGGGACGAGCTTCTTGATTTCTCGCGGTCCGATCATGCGGCTGTCTACCCCCAGCAACCGGTTGATTTCGGTCCGCATCCTGAGCCCGTAGACCGCGGTTTCGTTGTGACCCAGGTCCAGCCGCCCCATCTGGTTGAACAGCAAGTTGAAGTTCAGTTCCCTGGCGAGCCCCTCATATAGCTCGACGCTTTCTTTGAAGAAAGGAACTCCCTCGGGGGTCAAGTAGTTGGCTCGGATGATTGCGGTCGTCCGGGCGCTGGCGCCGCCTCCCAGGTACCCCTTGTCCAGCACCGCCACGTCGCGGACGCCAAGCTTGGACAGGTAGTACGCGGTAGACAGGCCGTGGACTCCCCCGCCGATGATCACCACCTCGTAGCGGTCCTTCAGCGGCTGCTTCTGCCACATTCGATTCTTTTGAAATAGCTGGAGCATGTCTAGTTCTTAGCCATTGCCGGGCTGATCGAGTGTCAGGACCGGAACCGGTCTGCAGCTTCAAAACCGACGCCCGCCACACCGAATTCTTCACCGGCCTCGAATATTGCGTCCCACATATACTCCCCGAACTCGCGAGGGAAGAACAGTTCGTAGCTCGGCAGCGGACCTGAATCGGTCCGAATCAACGTGCCGTGTATCTCGGCGCACCTGGTCTGGGCGCAGCTTAGATCTGGGAAGGCCGCAGGGGTTGTATCCAGCTCCGAGAGCTTGCTCAACAGCTGGTCCGACCTGGGACCGGTGAGACGCACGCCAGCCAGTCCTGAAGTGTGGTCCAACAAGTGGACGCAATCAGGAGGGTTTTCGCCGAGGGCTGCAGTCCATTTTGGCATCTCGGAGGCCTCGCAGAGCACCAGGCATTCGTCTGTGGCCAACATGGCCAGCCGTCCACTTGCGGGAAGTGAGACCCGGCGCACCTCACCGATGACTGGCGCCTCATCGGCCGGGAGGATATTTCTCAAGAACCCACCCAGATCGTTGCCTTGCAGCAGCAACTTTCCCAATGGACTAATGTCGAAAACACCGGCGCCTGCGTTCAATAGCCGGGTTTCCTGGTCAACGCTCGAATAGTGGGCGGGCTGCTGCCAGCCATCCCGATCGATCATGTGGGCCCCAACAGCCAACTGCTTGTGGTGAAATGCGCTTTTCTTCACCGGACTGAGCGACAAGATAGTTACTCCCGCAATCTCTTGCCGTCAGGGTCGTAAAAGGGGCGCAAGGTGACTTCGGCTGGCAAAGGTCTCCCGTCGATCAGAATACTGATTTCGCGACCTTCCTCAGCCATCTCCACCGGTACCCAGGCAAGCCCGAAGCCCTTGCCTGTCGTCGGGCTCCGCCTGGCGCTGGTGACACGTCCGATGGGCGCCCCACCGGCGACCACCGGAACCCCATCGTCAGGCGTCAGGCCGTTTCGCATAACGAAGCCCACCAACTTGTTACGCAGACCCCGTTCGCTGATGATGCGGAGACCGCCGCGGCCAATGAAGTCCTCCTTGTCGAAGCGGACCACCCAGTCCATGTCGCTTTCCAGCGGGTTAGACACCGCGTCGGTGTCCTGACCGACAATGATGTGCTTCTTTTCCAGGCGCAGGACTCGTTGCGCCTCCAGGCCAAAGGGAGCGATTCCGAACTCGCTGCCCGCGTCGACAATGGCTTCCCACAGGTGCTCGCCGTACTCCGCCGGGACGTGCACCTCCCATCCCGACTCGCCGACGAAGCCGATGCGCAGCAACATGCCGGGTATGCCCGCGATCTCACCCTGGGCGAAGCGCATGTAACGGAACGCCGAGGGGGACAGATCAATATCGGTGAGCTTGGTCAGGGTTTGCCGGGCATAGGGACCAGCCACGTTCACCGCCGCATAGTTCGAGGTGACGTTGGTGACGTGGGCGCACAGGTCTTGGCCGGCGCTCCACCACTTGAACCACTCTTCGATCAGGTCCACGTTCCCTGTAGTGGTTGTGACGAAATAGTGATCGTCTGCCAGCCTCGTGACGGTGCCGTCATCCAGGATCGTGCCATCGTCCGAGCATAAAACCCCGTAGCGGATCCTTCCCACCCGCAGGTTGGAAAAACGGTGAGTGTAGACCCGGTCCAGCAAGGCCCCGGCGTCTTTCCCCCGTACGTCCAGCTTGCCCAGGGTGCTAACGTCGATTATCCCCACCCGCTGACGTACTGCCAGGCACTCTTGTTCGGGCGAACCGTAGCGGTGGGCTCTCTGCCACGGTCCCGCTTCCACCATAACGGCCCCCAGTTCCCGGTGGATGCTGTCCATCGGCGTGCGCTTTAAGGGCATGTGAGAAGCGCCCGCCAGAGCGGCCAGCGGCACCGGATGCAGAGGAGGGCGCGACGTAGTGACTCCGGTGGTCTCCACGCTTTGGCCGGTGTATTGAGCACACAGTCCAACCAGCGCCTTTAGACACATCTTCCCTTGGCAGGGGCCCATGGTCGCAGTGCTGTACCGCTTCAGCAGTTGGATATCGTCAAACCCTTCCGCCACTGCGACTGAGATGTCCTTGACGGTTACGTCTTCGCAGAAACAGACGAACTCTTTCTTGCCCATTGGCCCGTTGCGGGGTCCGGAAAGAACACGTTCCTCATCGTGGTGGCCCTGCGCTGCCGTCAACAGCTGCCGGGCGGCATCTACCTCGGTTTGCAACGCTGACGATGCCGCGCCAAGGTATTGCGCGGCCTCCAGGCCGGCCAATCTTCCCTGCAAGAGCGATGTTGCAAGGTCCTGGGACCCGGTTACGTCTCCGGCCACGTGAAAACCGGGTGGCAGTATCCAATGCTCGGGGCGGCCCAGGGTCTGGCTGTGCTCCCGCCTCGCGCCGGCCTGATAGAGCAATCCGTCGGCTTGTTGAATGCCCCCCGACATGCACAGCAGGTCGCAGCGGAACTTCCGGATCGGTCCGCCCGGCTCCACTGCTTCCACGCGCTGCACTAACACTTCCCGGAGCTTGGTCTTACCCTTGGCCTTGGTAACCGCGCAGGAAGTCAGAATCTGGATCCCCGCGGCCTCGACTGCCCGCACAGCCTCCGGATTCGCGGCTGATCCGGGCCGGGAATCAACCACGGCAACGACTTCCACTTCCGCGCCCAGCAGGTCCAAAGCCGTTTGATAACCCTCGTCGCTGGCGGCCGCCACCACTGCCCTGCTGCCCGGCCTGAGGCCATAAAGCCAGATCAGGCGTTGGGCGGCGCTTGCCATCATGATGCCGGGCAGGTCGTTGTTTTCAAACAGTAACGGCACATCGAAGGAACCCGTTGCTATCACAACCCGTTTGGCCCGTAGTTTCACCAGGTCTTGCCCGCTTAAAATACCCAACAGGTTGTCTTGATAGCTGGCAAAGACCGTAGCGCCGCTCATCACTCGCAGTCCGGCTGTGTCCAACGCAGCTTTGGCCAATCTGTCGGCAATTTCGATGCCTGCGGCGCCCTGGAACCCGGCTACGTCGGCGAACTCCCGGGGATTAAATCGAAGGTGTCCTCCCAGGCGGGGTTGGTCGTCGACCAGCGTAACGCTGGCCCCTTGTCCCGCCGCTGCCAGCGCCGCCGACATACCGGCGGGGCCGCCGCCGATGACGGCTACGTCGGCGTGGTAATTTTTGTGCTGGTAGGTGGTCTCGGGAACGTCATTGATGTCGATCTTGCCCAGGCCGCCTACACGGCGGATGACCCCGCGGGCCAGGTTCCAGAGCAGCTTGGGCCGATGCAGCGCTTTGTAGTAAAAGCCCACCGGCATTAGCCATCCCAGGCGGTCGAGGACCGACAGGAAGTCCCACTTCAACGAAGGCCAGGCGTTCTGGCAGCGGACCCGCATACCAGGCTCGACCGGCTGAATACAGGCGCGGACGTTGGGCACGCCGTCGACGTTTACCAGGCAGTTTGGGCACCGCCCGGCGCAACAGAGCAACCCCCGGGGCCGGTGGTACTTGAAGCCCCGGCTGAGAATAGTAACGCCAGATGCGTGAAGCGCGGACGCGACGGTGTCGCCTTGGCAAGCGGTCATCTTTTTGCCGTCAAACCGGAATTCGACCGCTGTTCCACGGTCGATCAGTTCACTGGGTCCGGTTGGCAATCGGGGACTACGACTTTGTTTGGGCATCGGTTACGGCCAGAAGGTTTCCTGGACCTGGTTGCCGGTGGTGTCCCGCAGGGCCTGGAACCATTTGCGGCAGCCGAAGCGATGGATCCACCACTCGCGAGAGACCCCCGCGATGTTGTTGCGGGAATACAAGTAGTCGGCCCACTGGTCCGGGCCGGCGTCGGGAGCTGGCCGCGCAGTCACCTCGCCGCCAAAGCGGAATTCGTTAACGTTGCGGTCCCCGCAGTTGGGGCGATTCAGGAGGAAGGACATCTAGTTCCTAAAACATGGTCAGGTAGCGGTCCAACTCCCATTGGCTCACCTGGCGGTGATATTCCCGCCACTCCCCCTCTTTCAAGGACACGAACTCGTCGTAGATGACGCCCAGAGACCCCTGCACTACCTCGTCCTGTCGGAGCTCCTCAAGCGCTTCGGCTAACGATTGGGGCAATGTCCTGATCCCCCGCCGCCGGATCTCCTCCAGGCCCAGGTCGTACATGTTGCCCAGGTAGGGCTCGCCGGGGTCCAGCTTGCGCCGGATGCCGTCGAGTCCCGCGGTTACGTAGGCGCCCATCGACAGATAGGGGTTGCATGCAGCCGACATGGTCCGGTCTTCCAAATGCCCCGGGCCCGCCGTGCGTATCATCTGGGTGCGGTTGTTGTCGCCGTAGGATATGAAGGCCGGGGTCCACAGAAAGCCGGAATTCGAGCCCATGAGGGCCGGACCCACCTGCAACCGCTTGTAGCAATTCACGGTGGGTGACATGACGGCGCAAAGGGCCGGGGCATGGTCAATGACCCCGCCAATGAACTGGTACGCCATCTCCGACAACCCAAGTCCCCGGGGGTCTTCTTCGTCCAGGAACACGTTTTCGCCGGTGACCGTGTCCTCCAGGTGAAAGTGAATGTGCCCGCCGCTGCCGGTGCGATTGCTGAAGGGTTTGGCCATGTGGGTAGCGATGGCGCCGTACTTCTGGGCGTATTG
>DAOUHF010000118.1:0-2585 GCA_034428795.1 Dehalococcoidia bacterium | reverse complement strand
GGCCTGAAGTCTCACGTAGTCTGAGGGTGAACTATCTACCGGGGCTCCCTGACCTTTCACCCTGAGGTTTCAGATGAGCACATACGACGCCAAATACTCCAGCAACGAAGCCCCGAAGTGCCCACGGGTAAGCACTACTACGCATATGCGGGCGAGGGGAGTTACTCCAGGCGAAGAGACCGGCCCCGGCGGACCTCCGGGTTAACCAGGACCCCCCGATCATCTCCCTCAGGCCCGAGGTGACGGGGAACAAAAGTAAAAAGGGCCGCGAGGTCCCCATCCCCGACGACCTGGTGGAGAAGCCTGGGGGACCTGGCGTCGGTCCACGCGAAAGACCGGGCCAGGTCGCTCTTTGACGTCAGCCGGCAGTGGGTCAGCAAGTCTATGAAGGAAGCGGCCGTCTCAGCGGGGTTAGACCCCGCACGGGCCCACCCCCATGCCCTCCGGCACACCTACGGGCGGAGCGCCATCCTCAACGGCGTCCCCACACCGGTGCTCCAGCAGTGGTTGGGACACCACTCCCTGGCGGAGACGGAACGATACGTGCAGCTGGCGGGTGGCCACCACGACTGGGTGAAGAGGCTGTAGAAGGCCTGGTTTGAGGAACGAACCAACGAGAAGAGATACGGTATGACGGAGTCCGACACACCCTGGCGCGTGAATCAACGGATGACTTGCAACCGACCGAACCACAGAAGCGGAGTAGAAAGACCACATGCCTGCCCTCACGACCTTCTGCAACCCTGACCCGCAAGCCCTCCGGATTGCCCAAGAACTGCACCGGTCTGAAAACCCTACCCTGACCGTCCTATTCGGGTCCAGGGCTCGGGGCGGCTACGCCCCTGGCCGTTCCGAGCCCTGGATATCCTGATGGTGCAGGACCAACCTCCGACTGAGGAGCAGGATCAGAGAGTAAAACTGCGTGCCCAGTCCTTGTCGGCGTCCCTCTACCGGGGTTATTGGGTCCCGGTGCAAGTGATCTGGATCCCTCTAGAAGAGTTCGAGATGAGCAGGCGCCGCGTGAACGGAGTGGCGGCACGGGCCATTGACCACGGAATAATCCTCTCCAATAGTTCCACAGACTATGGTACTTGGTCCCGGCGCGCCCAAACCTCCTACCACATCGGGCGGGCGAAGCGACACCTCAACTTGTTCTTGGATCGTCAACTGAAAGGTGAGTCAACGGACCACCAAGTGGGGGCTCAGGCTTTCCTCGCAATACAAGATGCGCTGAAGGCGGTCGTCTACGCCCAGGGAGAATGGTGCCCGGACCTTGAGGATGTCGACATGCTGATTGCTCTCGCCGCCCGTGCTGACCCGGGGTTCGATTTCCGCCCCGCCATCCAAGGGGACGTCTACAGCCAGTACAGCCTGGCAAGACTAGACCTGCCTACAGAGCTCCCCTATCAAGTGTCATGAACCACAGAGAGATGGTGGAAAAGGACCTGCGCACGTTGCTGGACAGAGTGGATGTGGTCAGGGAGTCGTGCAAACGAAATAGTCCGGCAACGACATCCCACGGAAGGAACAATTGAGAAACGCTTTCGTTGCACTTGGATCCATGAGCACCACCGCGCTGAGCACGAGACACCCTCGGGGAATCAACTCCAAAGGGCGCAATTTGCAACAATCACTTCGGAAGAATGGTTTCAAGCTGCCGGAGTACCTGGAGAGGGACGAGGTCAACGCCCTCATCGCCGCCGCCCCCAACCCCAGGGCCAGGTTGATCATGCTGGAACAGTGGCGGGCCGGACTCCGGGTGTCCGAAGCCCTGGCCCAACCCCCCAGCCCGGCATTGCCATGTACCGCCCGCCGTCCCTGTGCGCGTTCCCCGGCCCAGCGACGAATGAGCCATGAGCCAGGTAGTCTCCCCAAGGTAGTTGCTTGACTGACTTCACCCATTGGCCCGACGGCCGCCCGTAGGCGTGTAGCCCACGGTGCGTGGCCACCAACCAGGGCCAGCCCTCGATTACGCCTTGCTGATGGTCTGTCAGTTCCTCGGGGTGATCCACGTCAATGACGGCCAGCTCGCCGCAGAGTCCCTCGCCCAGGCGCAGCCCCATGGCGTAGTCGGGGAATCGGAGTTGGTACTCGGTTTGCTTCCGGCGCCATCCGCCGCCGCGCCGCCGTGGTCGTTGCCAGTGCGCCACCGCTGGAACTTTGGTTGACGGATGCACGGGAAACGGTCGATCGTCGAACATGGGCGGCAAGAGGGGAAAGATGCCTTTGTAGTCGGGTGTGGCTATCATGCCGTCCGGTTGATACAATGCAATTGTCTCCAGTGTTTGTTGTGGTTAGCGGCGCGGGAGAATTCGATCTAGGCGTCGCCGGGGCGTGGTATTCCCGGCGGCGTTTCCTTTTCACTTCTGGTCCAGGTCCTCAGCGCCCTACCCCCGCCCAGCCCGTGCCTTGAGTTCCTTGAGATTGGCTAGCGTCCGGCGGATGCTCGCTTGCAGGTACTCATCGCGTGTCTGGCCCACGGCGGTCGCGGCCAGGTCAATCGCGGCGGCGGCGGTCGCGTCCAGGTCGTAGCTGATGCGGCCCTTGCCGTCGCCTATGTCCGGCTCGATTCGGATAATGATTCC
>DAOUHF010000117.1:0-2094 GCA_034428795.1 Dehalococcoidia bacterium | reverse complement strand
A
The DNA here is from genome assembly GCA_034428795.1 of Dehalococcoidia bacterium. Classification (GTDB taxonomy): domain Bacteria; phylum Chloroflexota; class Dehalococcoidia; order Lucifugimonadales; family UBA3495; genus VXOI01. The sequence goes on along the minus strand of DAOUHF010000117.1, from coordinate 2,093 downwards.
GGGGCTCGTCAATGTCGGCTCCGCCGCTCCGGCCGTAATACTCCACGAGCGTGGCCTTGACGAGGCCATGCTTGTTCATCGGCGTGATGACGGAGAGGGGGTCGTCCCCCGCCCGGGTGTGGCTCTGCCCGTAGCACTCTATGACCGCCGGTTGGACCAGGGTGATGTATCCGTCGGTTGCCACCGTGGGGGCCGGTTGGTCCGTTGACCTGGGCGCTCCCCCGCTCTGCTACCCCAGCAGGAAGGACTCCGTGCTGGGTTCCACCAGGAAGCTCCCGCTGCCGTGAGCGGCGGTTGCGGCGGGGATCGGTTCAAAGGTGCTTCGCGGCGCCGTGTGCTGTTGGTCCGAGCCGTGGAAGGCCCTCGCCTCCGGCGCTACGAGGTAGCCTGCTCCGCTCGTCGTGGCCGTGGGCATTGGTTTCTCGACGGAATGGATCCGGGGGCCCCCGTTCTCCCCATGGCGATTGAGAATGAAGGCCCCCGTTCCGGCGTCTGAGGCCTGAGGCCAGGTGGCGTCTGAGGCCTGATGCGCGGCGTCCGGCTCCTCGCTGGGCAGGTCCAGCAGCCGGATATAGAGTGGCGCCAACGGGCCGCCAAAGCGTTCAAGCCCCCGGGCGATCCGGTATCGGGTCTTCTCGCTGAGTGGCTTCTTGCGGTATTTGGGGTCGTCCAGCAGGGAGCGGCCCGGGTTCGACCAGTCAATGATCTCTCTCGCTCCTCTCCAGGGGCGCCGGCCCGGGAACATGCCGGTGTCGCCCTTCGCGTGGGACGGCTCCGGCCAGAGGATAGGCATCTCGTCCTTCCGCGCCATTAGGAAGAACCGGGTGCGGGTGGTGGCGTCTCCGTAGTCGGCGGCGTTTAGCATTCGCCATTCGGCGTGGTAGCCCAACGCTTGGAACGTCATGAACCACGCCTGGAAGTGCTCTCCCTTGTGGGCCTTGTCGGGCCGTCCTTCGGAGTTGAGGGGCCCCCATTCGACGAACTCGGGGACATTCTCGATCAGAACGGCTTTTATGTCCAGTTTCGTAAGCCAATTATGAACAACCCATGCGTTCGTCCGGCCCTGGCTGTGGATCGGTTTCCCGCCGCGGGCCCGGGAGTGAAACCGGCATTCGGGGGATGCCATGAGCAGGTCCAGCCGCCCTTCCTTCACGACTGCCTCGGGGTCGACGATGCTCACATCCTCGATGAGGTGGCGGGCTGTGGGGTGATTGGCGGCGTGGGTGGCGACGGCGGTGTTCCAGTGATTGACGGCCACCAGCTCCATCTCTCCGCCGATGCCGGCGATGGCTTTTTCGGCGCCGGCCGACGATCCTCCGGCTCCGCAGAAGAGATCGGCGACAAGAACTTTACGGACGGTCATAGTTTCTTTTCTCCATTATGGTACGGGCTGCTCCGGTTGTATTCCATCCTGGCCTTGGTTGCGGCTTCCAGGCCGATTCTGTGGTGAATCGCCGCGCCGGCGAATGGCGGTGTGGGCTTGGCTATTGCGCCTACTAGCGACAGTCTGCGTATCCGCATGAACACAGTCCGTCCACGGGGTGGTCGAGCCTGACCACGGTATACGGCCCATCATTGCCTATAATGGTCCATCCTTTCTCGGAGCCCAGCCTATCGGCAATGCCGCGCCTTATATGGTTGTCGGCCGAGTCGTCAACTTGAGACTCGCGATAACATTCGCAGCCCTCATCGCGTGGGCAATCCGCCGGGCTTTCGCACACACAGCCAGAGGTGCATTGGCAAGCAGGCAGCAGGTCATTGGTGTTGAATCTTACGTCTACCATTTGTTTACTCCATTCTGATTTCTCCGGCCCCCGGTGTGAGTGGGATCCGGGCCGTTCTTGACCAGGATGTAAAACATCGCAACGTTCGTGTCACCATATTTTTCCCCACACAATCAGCCGTCCATTCGATGAGGTGCGTCAGTACCCCACGTCGCAGTCGGGGTATTGTTCCGCTAGGTCGTCTATGTCGATGAGGGGGCCCTGTAGGCATCCGGTCTCGAATATCCAGAGGACCTGGATGCCGTAGGTTTTGTTTTCCAGGATTACCCTTTTGAAGTGTTCGGAGAGTTCGTCCGGCATCTGCTGGGC
>DAOUHF010000116.1:0-21397 GCA_034428795.1 Dehalococcoidia bacterium | reverse complement strand
GGTTGTGTCGTTCACGGTGACGCTAACCTGCCCATATCCTTCCACGACGTGATGATTTGTAATGACGTATCCGGTCCGGCCCTGGGTTTCAAATATTGCCCCGGATCCAGTTCCGGGACCAGCTTCGATTCTTACCACCGCGGGCCTTACCCGCTTGACCATCTCGCTCAACAGCGCTGCCGGAGATATGGTCTGGGTGGGCGTGGGAGCGGGCCGAGGCGTAGCGGTCGGGACCGGCGTGGGCGTGGGAGTCGCGGTCGGCTGGGGCGTAGCGGTCGGGACCGGCGTGGGTGTGGGTATTGCGGTTGGAATTGGGGTATTCGTGGGCGCGGGCATGGCGGCGATGGTTGCTGCCATGCGGGCCTCGACCGTAGCGTTGATGTCCTGTGTCGGGGGCGGTGTCGGTGTTGGCGTTGGGGCGGCGGCCTGTGTGGCCGAGATCCCTGCCGTCACCGTGGCGTCGATGTCAGGCGTTGGCGTAGGCGCCGCCGTGGGCAACGCGGTGGCCACGGCGGCTTGAACGGTCGCCTCCAGGTCCGGGGTGGCGACGGGTACTGGGGTTGCGGTTTCTCCGGCGCAGCCTGCCAGCAGGAACGTAAGAGCCAGCATCAATACGCTAATGGCGCTAAGAGCGCTAAGAATTTTCACAACCCATATCTTAACGTAAATGGCGCTGGGGACGGGGAGGGTCCGTTGCTCTATTCTCGATGTGCGTTGCGGTTTAACCCACCTGATCGTAGCGGAAGCAGTTGGTGGTGTGGTCGTTTACCAGGCCGGTGGCTTGCATCAGGGCGTAGCAGATGGTGCTGCCCACGAACTTGAAGCCGCGGCGGCGCAGCTCTTTGCTAAGGGCGTCCGACTCGGGCGTCGTGGCCGGGACTTCGTCCATTGATTGCCGCGCGTTGACTTGAGGACTTCCTCCGACGAAGCTCCAGATGAAAGTATCAAAGCTTCCCAACTCCCGCTGTACCTCCAGGAAGGCCTTGGCGTTGGTGATGGCGGAAGCGACTTTCAGACGGTTTCGGATTATGCCGGGGTCGGCAAGCAGGGCCTGTACCTTGGCGTCGTCATATGCGGCGACCACGGCCGGCTCGAAGTTGTCGAAGGCGGCGCGGTAGGAGTCCCTCTTGCGCAGGATGGTCTCCCAACTCAATCCCGCCTGGGCGCCCTCCAGGGTGACGAACTCGAACCACAGCCGGTCGTCGTGTACCGGCACTCCCCATTCCTCGTCGTGATAGGGCATCCCGAGCTTGCTGCCGGCCCAACCGCATCTTTCCAACATCTTACGTCCTTGTTTGCACGCTCTTGTTAGATTGAACGCGGAGCGCCCCCGGAGCGCGGAGGTCCAGGACCAATGGTATCTTTGCTTTCTCGGCGTTCTCTGCGTTTAATACTATGATAACCCGACCCACGTGACTCGATGGAGGTGAACCTTGGTCAATGAGTATGACGTCATCGTAGTGGGCGCGGGCAACGCCGCGCTGTCTGCCGCGATAGCCGCCAAAGAGCGCTGCCAGTCCGTAGTAGTGGTGGAGAAGGCGCCGGAATATTTCCGGGGCGGCAACACCTACTTCACCGGCGGTATCATCCGCTTCGCTTTCGAGGGCTTGGAGGACATCAAGTCCGTCATACCGGATATGTCAGCCACCGAGGAAGAGTCGGTGGAGGTGGGCAGCTACACCGAGGACCAGTTCTATGACGACATGATGCGCGTCACCCAAGGCCTGACTGATCCGGAGCTGGCCCAGATCCTGGTGAGCCAGTCCCTGCCCACCATGCAGTGGATGCGTTCAAAAGGGGTCCGCTTTGTTCTGTCCTACGGGCGCCAGGCGTTCAAAGACGGCGACAAGTTCCGTTTTTGGGGCGGTCTCCTGGTGGAGGCGGTGGGGGCCGGAAAGGGCCTCTCCGACCAGCAGTTCGACGTCTGCCAGGCCGAAGGCATTGAGGTCCGGTACGCCACCCAGGCCGTCGGCCTGCTGCAGGATGACACCGGAGGGGTTGACGGCGTCAGAGTTCTGGGCCCGGCCGGCTATTCGGATATCCACGGGCGTTCGGTGGTGCTGGCCGCGGGAGGGTTCGAGGCCAACGCCGAGATGCGCTGCCGCTACCTGGGGCCGGGCTGGGAATTGGTAAAGGTCCGCGGCATTCCTTACAACACGGGCGACGGCATACGCATCGCCCTGGAGGCCGGCGCGATGCCCCACGGCCATTGGAGCAGTTGCCACGCCGTGGCCTGGGACCTGAATGCCCCGGCCTTCGGCGACCGCACCATCACGGAGTTGTTCCAAAAGCACTCCTATCCGTTCGGGCTCATCGTCAACGTGAACGGGGAGCGTTTCCTGGATGAAGGCGCTGATTTCCGTAACTACACCTACGTCACCTACGGCCGGGCGCTGCTGACCCAACCGCAAGGGGTGGCATTCCAGATATTCGATGACAAGGTGAAGCACCTGCTGCGGGACGAATATCGCATCCCGCAGGTCACCATGGCCGAAGCGGATAGCATCGAGGAGTTGGCCCAGCGGTTGGACGTCGACCCTCAGGGACTGGCGGACACCATCCGGCAGTACAATGCGGCGGTGCAGGCCGCCGTGCCCTTCAACCCCACGATCAAGGACGGACGGGGCACCGTCGGGATCACGCCGCCCAAGACCAACTGGGCCCAGACCATCGACACGCCGCCCTACCTGGGATACGCGGTCACCTGCGGCATCAGCTTCACTTTCGGCGGAGTGCGCATCGATACCCGCGGCCGGGTGGTCAACACCAGCCTGGAGCCGATTCCGGGGCTCTACGCCGCCGGGGAAATGGTGGGCGGCCTGTTCTACCACAACTACCCCGGCGGGTCGGGCCTCTCCGCCGGCATGGTCTTCGGGCGACTGGCCGGCAACAGCGCAGGGCAGTACGCCGCCGCGGCGCTGGGCGGCTAGGTGACGGGCATTTCCTGCGACACAGGACCAGTACGCACCGAAGGAGCGAGCGGCAATGAAAACGTATCAATTTCGAGTCGTCGTGGAGCCGGACGAAGACCAATGGGTTGCGTTCTGCCCTACACTGATCCAGCAGGGCGCGGCCACTGGTGGCTACACCCGTGAAGAGGCTTTCAAGAACATCCAGGAAGTACTGCAAATGACCCTTGAGAGCATGATTTTCCACGGGGAGACCATTCCCGTTGAAACACCGGAGCTTTCAGATGAGCTTGTTGCCGTAACTGTATGAGCGAGATTGATTTCTCGCGGTTGCGCTCGTTAACTGCCCGGCAAATCGTCAGGGCGTTGCGCCGGGACGGATTTGAAATGGAACGGCAGACCGGAGGCCATCGGCAGTATTATCACCGGGACGGGAGAAGGGTTACTGTATCTTTTCACCGTTCAGGGGCTACTTACTCTGTTAGGAGACTGAGATTCATGCTGCAGGAACAGGCCCGCTGGAATTGGGATGATTTGCTCCGATTGGGCCTGGTTTAGAGCACGTCTCTAGAACCAGTTGGCCTTGTCGACGACGTTTCGCAGGGGCGCGCCGTCGTTGAACCTCTTGCAGTTGTCGATGAACAACTGGGTGCGCCGTTGGTCCAGATAGGGGCCGTCGCCCGCAACGTGGGGAGTAATCAGCACCCCCGGCATGCTCCACAAGGGATGGCCCGCCGGCAGCGGCTCCACTTGGAAAACGTCCAGCCCGGCGCCCGCGATTTCGCCCTCCCGCAGCGCATCGGTCAGATCGGCCAGCACCGTGGTCGCGCCTCGGCCGATGTTGATGAACACGCCGGACTTTTTCATCGCCTGGAACTGGGGGGCGGCGAACATGCCTTGGGTTTCCGGCGTCTCCGGGACCGTTACGATCACGAAATCTCCCCGGGGCAGCACATCCAGGAGATTTTCGGGGCGGTGCAACTCCGCCACACCCTCCGACGGCTCCGCCAGCCGGGGATCCACGCCCAGCACCGTCATGCCGAACTCCGCGCAAAGCCTGGCTGTCTCCCCCCCGATGCCGCCCACGCCCACGACCACCGCGGTCGCTTCGGGCAGATAGACCGTTTCGTAGCCCTGCCGCCAAACGCCCTTGATCTGCTGGGGGATGTATACCTGCAGGCCCCGGGCGAAGGCCAGCAGGAAAGCCATGATGTGGGCGCTGATGTGGTCGTTGTAAATCTCGCGGGTGTTGGTGACCACGACGTCGCTGCCGATGAGGGCCTCATGATAGTACCCGGCCTCGGGCCCGGCCTGGGGACAAGCGACCCATTTCAGGTTTTGGGCCCGTTCGAACAGCTCCGGCACGATATTGCCGAAGGCGGCGTCGGCGTCGCCAATGACCTCCATAGCCTCGCCCACTGTGGGGCACAGTTGCACGTCGATGTCCGGGATTTCCTTCCTGAGCAGGTCCGGCCAATGCTCCTGGTAATTGGGCGGGCAGATCACCAGCTTGAATCCCATGGTCTCACCCCTGAACGTTAAATTTGGCGTCCCGGTTTGGCGTTAGGGAACATCTGAACAAGTCCCTTCCCCCCGATGGGGGAAGGTTAGGATGGGGGTCGTTAAGCTCTCCTCCGAGATTTCGGCTTTCGCCTCAATGACCATAACTTGTTCAGAGGTTCCTTAGTGTAAACCACAGAGAGCACAGAGTAGAAACATTCTCCGCGGTTTCTGTGGTCCCGCTGTGGTCCCCCTGTGGTCGCCCTGTGGTCCCTGTGATAAATTGAAGCGCATGGGAAGTTCGGGTGAATACCGGGGACCGGCGGCTGCCGGCGCGGGTGACTAATGCCCCAACCCATCCGGCTGGTCCGGGCGGTCCTGGCCCATCAGGGCGACTCCGCGGACCCGGAGTTTCTGCACTGGATCAAAGACCGGCTTGACGAAACATTGGGCCTGCAACCATGGGTGGTGGTGGCCATCATCGCCGTACTCATACTGCTGGTCCCCGTCGCCGTGATGCTTGCATATTATTTGCGGCAACGTCGCCGCTCCGACCCCGGCCAGACACATCCCGGCGGCTCGGAGTGATCAACGAAATTTCATCTGCTCCAGCCGCTCCGCGCCGGAAAAGAGCTTGCCAGCAGGGGCGAAACGCGTTAGACTAGCGTCCGCCTTGAGAACCGGTTGCATCTTTACGGAGGGTGATTTCAGGCCGTTATGTACGACAAAACCTCTCTCGACGCACTGTTTGAAGAGCTTCGTGACAACTACGAGTTGGAACCGGAATGGGAGGACTTCCAGCGGGCCGCCCACTTGGGTGTGGCGCGCTTGGACGGCGGCGTGGAAATTGGCGATATCGACCCACGGGTCGCCGAGATCGTCCTAAAACACAACCCCGGCTAAATCCGCCGCCCGGCCGCGGGACCCGCGGCCCCAACGCCGTCCGTTGACGGCTGGCCGGTTGACAGCCGGGATAGCGCTTCTCTAGCTTTTATAAGAGGGACAGACCCTGATGACGGGCCTGTCCCTCTTATATTTTTCCGCTTTGGCGGACCGCCCCAAGGAGGTGCGTAATCTTGATTTGCCGACGCTGCCAGTCGACTCGCCTCATCCCCCTGCTCAAGAAACAGCGCGATGACAACGAGGTACTTCGTTGCCAGGAATGCGGTTTCATCTTCAGCCCGCCCGCACCGGCGCGGGGCGGGCGTTCATCCGGCCTGCCCCGGACCACCGCCCTGGAATCTGGATACGGCGGGGGGCGTTGATCCCCATGTCGGCAGCTTCCGATACGGTTCCCTCCCCGTTGGACTTCGCCCGGGATGTTCTCGGGGTGCAGTTGTGGAGCAAACAGGAGGAGGTGCTTTCCGCCCTCCTGGAACACCGCAGGGTCGCGGTGAAGTCGGGCAACGGGCTGGGAAAGGGGTTCTCTGCCGCCGTGGCGCTGTTGTGGTTCCTCCACGCCCACCAGGACGCCGCGATTGTGCTCAGTACCGCGCCGACCTTCCGCCAGGTACGGCACATCCTGTGGCGGCAGGTACACCGCCTGTACCGCCCGGTCTCCGAGCTGCTGGGCGGCAAGATGCTGGACACCCGGTGGGAGATCTCCGCCGAACGGTACGCAATGGGGCTGTCCGCCGAGAGCGCCGACCAGTTTCAGGGCTTTCACAGTCCCAACATGTTCATCGTGGTGGACGAAGCCGAGGGCGTGAGCGACGAAATCTACGAGGCTATTGAGTCCGTAATGACGTCGGCCAGCCCCCTGCTGCTCCTCATCGGCAATCCCACCACGGTGTCGGGGGCATTCCGGCGGGCGTTCCATGAAGAACGCCACCTGTATCAAACGTTCACCATCTCGGCCTTGGACAGCCCCAACGTACAGACGGGACAGGTGATAGTCCCTGGCCTCACCACGGCCCGTTGGGTGGAGGAACGCCGGGAGGTTTGGGGCGAGGACAACCCCATCTATCGCGCCCGGGTGCTGGGAGAGTTTCCCAAGCAGGCCGAGGACACCCTCATAAGCCTCACCGACATCGAAGCCGCCGGACGAAGCCGTTTATTAACAGGATCCGGGACAGGGTCCGTGACGGGGTCCGTGGCAGGGTCCGTGACGGGAGCCGGGAGCGAATCCGGGTCGAGCGACGCCGTCGATGATGAGGTGGTTATGGCTGTGGACGTCGCCCGGTTCGGCTCCGACCGCAGTGTGGTCCTGACACGCCGCGGCCCACACGTGGAGCGGGTGCAGACCTTCCGCCACCTGGACACCATGCAGTTGGCCGGCTGGGTCGCCGGCGCAATCCGGGAGCACAACCCCTCCCTGGTTGCGATCGATGAGATCGGCGTCGGCGCCGGTGTCGTCGACCGTCTCAAGGAGCAGGGGTTCCAGGTGCGTGGCATCAACGTAGCTCGCAAGGCGCGACAGGAACACGTCTTCGCCAACCTGCGGGCCGAGGGATACTGGCAGCTTCGGGAGCGGTTCGCCTCGGGGAACATCGTCATCCCAGACGACAATCAGTTGATGGGAGAGTTGGCGGCTCTGCGGTACAGCTTTGACGGCCAGGGCCGGGTTCAGATGGAAAGCAAGGACTCAATCCGCCAACGGGGCCTTCCATCTCCCGACAAGGCCGATGCGCTGATGCTGGCCTTCCTCGGCCCGGCCAACAGAATGAGGTTATGGACATGAAGCATCATCCAGGTTCTTCGACCGACAAACACAACGCCTCTCTCCGACGTCCGGCAATATTGGACCGTATGTTGCCGCTCGGAGTGCCCGGCTTGGGTAAGCAGGCCAGGCGCCTCTTTTCCCGAATCTGGCTCCGTCCCTCCAAGTTGGAGCGGGTGGAGCGCGCCAACCGCGCTGATTATGCCGACCACCAGGGTTCGTTCCCCTTCGCCTCCTCCGCCGGGGGGTGGTCGCGTACGGAGTACGGGGAATATTACGCTACCTCCGTTCCCGTTTACGCCGCAATCAAGATGAGGGCGGACGCCCTGGCTCGCACCCCTGCGGCGGTCTACCGTAGAAACAGCGCAGGGGAACGGGCCCTGGTGGCGCCGGACCACCCGGTCCGGCAACTGCTGGACCGGGTCAACCGTTGGTACTCCCGGTCCGAGCTGTGGCAGGCAACTGAAATCTACCTGAACCTGTGGGGCGCGGCCTTTTGGGCGGTGGAACGGGACCAGGACGGCCGCCCGGAAATCTGGCCCCTTCGGCCCGACCGTACCAGCGTCGTACCGGACCGGGACAGCCACGTGCGGGGCTTTGTCTATCAAGGCAGGACCGGACCGGTGGCCTACACTCCCGACGAAGTGGTATGGATGCGTTACTTCAACCCGATGGAGGAGTTCGCGGGCCTCTCGCCCATTGCGCCAGCCCGGATGTCGGTGGACATGGGACAGGACGGGCTGCGCTTCAACCGGAGCTTTCTCCGCAACTCGGCTCAGCCGGACTTCGTGCTGCTAACCAACGAGACCATGAATGACAACGAGATCGAGGACTTCTACCGGCGGTGGGAAGCCAGGTTCCGAGGCCCCAGCCACGCCCACCGGCCGGCGGTGGCCAGCTTCGTCAAGGACATCAAGACCCTGGGAATGAGTCACCGCGACATGGACTTCATCCAGGGACTTCGTTGGAGCCTCGAGGAGGTCAGCCGGGCCTACGGGGTGCCGAAACCGTTACTGGGCGACCTGGAACGGGCCACCTTCTCCAACGTCAACGCCGCCGAACGCTTCTTCTGGCGCAACACCATGGTCCCTGAGATGCAGTTCCTGGCGGAGCAGGTCAGCCGCAAGCTCTTCCCGTTGCTGGGCTATCCAGGCCTCGAACTGGAGTTCGACCTGACCGCCATCGAGGCTCTCGGCGACGGCGAGACGGCCCGGGTGAACCGCGAGTCCCAAATGCTGGACCGGGGTGTACTGACGATCAACGAAGTGCGGCGCAGCCGCAACCTTCCCGACGTCCCCTGGGGCGACGAATGGGCCAAGGCCAGGCCAAAGAAGCAGGGGTGACAGGGAACTCTATTGGCAAGGTCCCAGGTACCGGTCGAACCATTCCAGCGTCCGGGCCATGTATTCCCGGCGCATGTGGGGATGGCCGGTGCGGGGGAAGGCGTGGGTACAGCCGGGAAACCTGACGAACTCCACGGTCTTGCCCAGGCGCTTCAGCACGGTGAAGTATTCTTCGCTCTGAGCGATGGGGCAGCGGGCGTCCAACTCGCCATGGAGCAGCAGTACCGGTGTGTTGACGCTCGAAGCGTAGGTTATGGGCGAACGGGCCAGCAGTTCGTGGGCCGCCTCCATCGATGAGCCTCCCCACTGCGGTTCTCCGAAGCTGATTCCTATATCGGAGGTCCCGTACATGCTGTAGAGGTCCGTGGGCGGCGCTCCCACTACCGCCGCCCGAAAGCGGTCGTCGTGCCCCACCGCCCAACTGGTCATGTAGCCGCCGTAGCTGTAGCCGTGGATACCCAGGCGCGATGGGTCGATGTAGGGACGCTCACATACCTGCTCCAACGCTGCCATCAAGTCCCGATAGTCCTCGCCGCCCCAGTCCCGCAGCACCGCCATCATGAACTCGTTGCCGTAGGTAGAGGAACCCCTGGGGTTCACCGCCAACACCGGGTAACCGCCGGCGGCCAGCGCCTGCTGCACCGGGACGAATGAGTCGTAGAAAGCGCCGTTGGGCCCGCCGTGAATGTCCAGCACCAGCGGATAGGCGCCGGACTCGTCCATGTCGTGGGGCAGCAGGAGGCGGCATTCGATGTCATACCCGGCCCGCTCGATCCAGAACTTCTCCAACCGGGCCGGCGGGTGTTCCTGCATGAAGTCGGCGTTGGCCGCCGTGAGCTGACGGGACCCTCCGGAAACGAAGTCGACGAGGTGAATGTCCCCCGGGGAATCCGGCGTCGACACCACGGTTACAGCTCGTTCGGAGTCCCGGTCCAAGCTCAACGACGCGGCTTGGCCAGACCCGCTCCACAGGGCTTTCACGCCCGATCCATCGGCTTGGGCCTGGTAGACACGGCTCCCGCCGTGCCGTTCCCCCAAGAAAAACACCTGGCCGTCGCCGGCGCTGTCCCGCGTCCACTTGATATCCGGATTGCGGCTGACCCCTGGGAATCCCAGAACGGGCCGCATACTATCGTCGGTGATGCGCCGGGGTTCCCGGCCCTTTTCAAGAACGTACAACCAGCCCTGCCAGAGCGCCATCCCTTCCTGGGCTTCGGAGCCCATTGCCGCCAACCGGTCGCCGCCGGGCGCCCACACTGCGGCGCCCACGCTGTACAGTCCTTGGGACCATTCCTCAGCTTCGCCTCCCTCCGCCCGGACTACGTAGACCTCGGTGAGGGCCCTGAGGTCGCGGTCGTCTCTACGGCCGGAAATGAAGGCGATATTCGAGCCGTCGGGCGACCAGACCGGCGAGAAGTCGTCCCAGTCTCCGTCGGTGATTTGGACCGGGTCGCCGCCGCCGGCGTTCACGACAAACAGATGGTGGTGGGCATTGCCCCGCCAACCCATGGAGTCGTAGCGGTAGCGCACCCGGTTTACCACCGTGACCTGAGGCCCGCCGCCGGACTCGCCGCCGCCAGCCGAAGGCGCCACGTCGGCGCAATAGACCAAACGCTCGCCGTCCGGCGACCACGCGAAGTCCGCCACCCCCTTGGGGCTGCTTGTCACGGGGCGGGCCTCACCCCCGGATGCGTCCATCACCCACACTTGGCGGGGTCCCTCCTCAGGGGACCGCAGGAAAGCCAGCGACTTCCCACCGGGGGAAAAACGAGGACCTGTATCGGCAATACCCTGGGTAAACTCTCGAGCCTGGCCCGTTTCGAGGTCCATCAACATCAACCGGGAGAGGGTCCGGGCGTCGCCGTTTTCGGTTCGTTCCACCCAGGAGCTGGCGTAGGCCATCCTCCGTCCGTCGGGACATAGCACGGGGTCGGCCACCCCTGAAAGTTCATAGACCATGTCGGGGGTCAAGGGGCTGCTCATATAACGTTCCTGCCGGCGGGCGATAGTGTCGTCGCCGATTTTAGCATAGGAATCCCTGTAGTCTGCTCTCGGACGAGCCGGCCCCGTTTACAATAGACTTGATCCCGGACCTGGTCTCGGACTTGATCCCGGACTTGGCCTCAGGCCTGATTTTCTTCGGCGGAATCTCCCAGGACGATTTAATAACATGGAGGATTTAATAACATGGAACGGGACTTGATCGGTTACGGCAAAGACGCTCCCCGTATCGAGTGGCCCGGCGGGGCCCGCATCGCCGTTTCCCTGGTGGTGAATTACGAGGAAGGCGCGGAGTACTCCACGATGGACGGCGACTCCCACCACGAGACCAACGGCGAGGTGCCGTCTCCGGTGCCCGCGGGCGACCGGGACCTGAACAACGAGTCGTTCTTCGAATACGGCAGCCGCGTGGGAGTGTGGCGGCTGCTGGACATGTTCCGCCGGTACGGGGTGGCGAGCACCTTCTTTTGCTGCGCGCTGGCCTTGGAGCGCAATCCTGGGGTGGCGCGGGAGATTCCCGGTCAAGGTCACGAGGTATGCGGCCACGGCTACCGCTGGGAAGAGTACCATCTGATGGACCGGGACACGGAGCGGGATGCCATCGCCAGGACCGTGGAGTCACTGGAGAGGACCACCGGGGAGCGCACCGTGGGCTGGTTTACCCGTTATGGCCCCAGCGTGAACACCAGGGACCTGGTGGTTGAGCACGGCGGGTTCGTCTACGACAGCATCGGCTTGAACGACGACCTGCCCTATTACGTGACGGTCAAAGAGCGGCCCTGGCTGGTCGTCCCCTACAGCATGGAGACCAACGACGCCCGGTTCTGGCGGGGCGGACTGGTCAGCGTCAACGACTTCTACGATTACCTGAAGGACACATTCGACGTCCTCTACGAAGAGGGCCGCACCCACCCGAAGATGATGTCGGTCGGCCTCCACTGCCGCATCGCCGGCCGTCCGGCCCGCTCCCGGGCAGTCGAGCGGTTCCTGCAATACGCCCGGCAGATGCCCGGCGTCTGGTTCGCGCGCCGCGACGAAATCGCCCGCTGGTGGCTGGAGCGCTACCCGGCTGAGGTTGGTTGAACGCCGGGCCCGTGTTGTTGGAACGCACCAGCCGGGAGTGCCAACATGCTATTGAATCAGGATTGGCAGGATTGTAGGATTCACAGGATTTGGGCTGGGAAAATCCTTATCATCTCGAAAAATACTCTAATTACGTTAAGTCCTGATTCTAAAACGCCTCTACGGAGATGGGGGATGATCACCGACGAACTCACTTACAAGATCATTGGCTGTGCCATGAAGGTGCACAACACTCTTGGGAATGGGTTCCAGGAGGTCGTCTACCAGAGATGCCTTGCCATAGAGATGGGCCGGGCCGGGATTGCCTTCGGCAGAGAGGTGGAGCAAACGATCTATTACGATGGGATCGTAGTTGGGACACGAAGAGCCGACTTCGTTGTGGGTGATAGGGTGGTCGTAGAAATAAAGGCCCAAGCCGCTCTTCAAGACGTTCATATCGCCCAAACCAAGAACTATGTAGCCGCATACAATTTCGAAACTGGTCTGGTCATAAACTTCGGTGCCGATAGCCTCGAATTCAAGCGGATGTTCAACGATCGGAAGAAATCCCGGTAATCTTCGAATCCAGTAAATCCTGATTCAACCGGTTACGCCGCGGGGTTTAATAGTCGTCTCCGCGACCGCCTGCGCCAGCCGGTCAACCTCTTCCTCCGTGTTGAAAAAATGGAGGGAGGCGCGGATGCCTTGAGGGTAACCGACCTGGCGAACGACTATCCGGTGGTTGTTCCAGAGGCTGCCGACCACGGCGTCGGGGCTGTGATCGCCGACGGCGAAAGAGACCAGGCCCGATGACTGGCGGCGCTCCATGGGGGCGATTACGCGCACTCCGGACATCTCCGCCAGTTGGGCCTTGAACCGGTCGGCAAGGTCCAGGTTGCGTTCTTCGATATTCCTGATGCCGACTTCTTCTATGAAATTGGCGGCCTCGACAAAGGCCGCCTGCAATGGCACGCTCCCTGAGCCGCCCAGAAACTTCTCGATCGATCCGGTGTCAGGCTGGAATTCGGTGGGGTCGTCGGTGTGCAGCATCGCCCGGCCGCCGGTGTGGGCCGGGTGTACCTTCTCGATCAGCCCGGGTCGAATGTAGAGGGCCCCAACGCCCTCGTAGCCCAATACCCACTTCTGGCCGGGTATCGAGTAGAAGTCGAAATCGCTTTCAGTCATGTCCAGATGTATGTGGCCGCCGGTCTGTGCGCCGTCCAGCATAATGAGAGCGCCGCGCTCTCTGGCGAGGGCCGCCAGCCGCTCCGCCGGCATGCGCAGGCCGGTGGAATACTGGATGTGGCTGATGAAAACCATCCTGGTGTTGGCCGTGAAGGCCGCTTCGAACTTTTCGACTATGGTGTCCCAAGAATCGTGGGGGTCCAGGGACACCACATTCACCTTGACACCGTAGCGCAGTCCAGCGTGGAAGCTGGGTGAGAGGACGGAACCGTGCTCGAGGTTGCAGGTAATGATCTCGTCCCCTTCCCTCCAGTCGAGCCCGCTCATAACAATGTTGAGGCCCTCGGTCGTGTTCCGGGTGACCAGCACCGAATCCAACGGCGCGTTCAGCAAACGAGCGGCGGCCCTCCGTGCCGCGGCCTGGATTTGTCCACCGGACTCGTAAACGTCGGCCGTGGTGGGGCCGCGCTCCATCTCCAGGTCCGTGCGGGCCTTCATGGCCTCGGCGGCCCGGCGGGGCGGCGGGCCCGACCAACCGGTATTCATGTAGGTCAGGTTGGCGAGAACGGGGATTTCGTCGCGGAGTTTCTGTACGTCCATGAAATAGACCACCTGCGATAAGGGGCAACCGGTGTGGTTGCCCCTGAAGTCTGGCTGCCAATGCGGACCCGGTCCGTTGATTCGCCTATCGGGGCGAGTAGGGGGTCGGCCGGAGGATCGAATGGTGGGAAACGCGGACCAGCGAGCCGTTTTCTTCGGACGCCTCCCGAGCCTTCTGCCAGTCGGGGTCGGCCTGGAACGCGGCCCAGCTCTTCTCCCGGGCGCCCAGGTCGGGGTAGCCCAGCATGTAAACCAAGCGGTTGCTGGTGCCCACGTCCTCGGTCCAATAGGCTACGTTCTCGATTCCGTGCTTCTCGAACAGGCCCATGGTGTGATTGGAGAACCGGTTGTTCAGGTCGGGAAGCTTGCCGGGCATGGCGTCGTAGACCCGGAGTTCCTGTACTGCGGTGTTGAACTTGGGTTCGGGGGAATACGGTGTGAGGCGCATCAACGAGTTCAGCACCTTGGCGACCAACGGCCCGCCGGCCTCGGTCTCGGCCCTAACTTCGTGCCAAGCCTTGTCGGCCTGGAAAGCGGTCCACTTGTCTTCCCGGTCGGCCATGCTGTCGAAGCTGAGGATATAGGTCAATTGGTTGCTGTGGCCGATCTCGTCGGTCCAAAAGCCCATCATGCCGATGTCGTACTGCTTGAAGAAGCCCATGGTGTGATTGGCAAACCGGGCGTTTATGTTCGGCAGCTTGCCCGGAACGGCTACGTATACCCGAGACTCGTAAATCATGGTCTCTCTCCTGCTTTGGATTGCCCTCATTCCAGGCCCCTCTCACCGAGAGAGGGCTGGAGTGGTTACTTTTGCTCGATGAACTCCAGTTGAACGCCGTCGGGGCCTTCGAAGAAGACTACGCGGCGGTCGCCGGCGATCACGGCTTCCTCCAGAATCGTGGCCCCGTTGGCCCGGAGCATTTCGATCATCCCGGCGATGTCATCGGTGTCCACGGCGATGTGTTCCATGCCGTACTTCTGCTCCCGGGTCTGGGAGGCGATGTGCGCGGTGACGTTGAGCGTCAGGCCGTGCAGGTCAAGGCGCACACCGGTCTCTCCGACGTCGGCAATCTTGGTGGCGCCCATGGTATCGATGTAGAATTTGGCGGTCGCCTGGGGGTCCGGCGATTTCAGATGGACGTGGTTAAGTGAAATGGCCATAAGAGGCCTCCTTATTCGGTGGCGAATCCGGGCGTCAGTCTTTGGGAGAATAGTCTACACCCGGAGGCTAGTCAAGCAACGGCAGACACTGGTCCGAGACTCGATACCTGGACTCCCGGACCTCCCGATCCGTATTATAATGCCCGCGAGACACACCAGCCCGTGACGCGTAGTCGTCAATCAATAATCAATTTTTCAGGAGGGAACCATGCCGATAGAGCAGTTTGCCCCGGAGTTGTCAGCCATCGTTTCCACCGAAGCGGCCATCGAATACCATACCGACGGCTACGGCGGGGCTAACGGACCGGCCGAAGGCCCGTTGTGGTGGTCGGACGGCGGCTATCTGCTGTTCAGCGACATTCACAACAACCGGCGCATCAAGTACACGCCCGGACAGGGCGCCAGCGTCGACCAAGAGCCCACCAACCGCGCCAACGGCCTGACCCGCGACCAACAGGGCCGCCTTATTGCGTGCGAACATGACAGCCGCCGGGTGACCCGGACCGAGCCCGACGGGAGCATAACTGTGGTGGCGGCCAGCTTCCAGGGACGGCCTCTGAACCGGCCCAACGACGTGGTGGTAAAGTCCGACGGTTGTATCTATTTCACCGATCCGTGGACTCATCCCCATGTGCCGGAGCAATGGGACCTGCCCTACTCCGGCGTGTTCCGGGTGACACCCGACCTGGGCTCCATAACGCTGCTGGTCGACGACTTCGTGATCCCAAACGGCCTGATGTTCTCTCCCGACGAAACCATTCTGTACGTAAACGATTCCCGCCGTGCCCATATCCGGGCCTTCGACGTCAATCCCAATGGCGGCCTGGCCCGGCAGTCAGACCGTGTGATCGCCGATCTCACCGGCAGCGAGCCCGGAGTCCCCGACGGAATGAAGGTGGATGTGGAGGGGAACATCTACTGCGGCGGCTCCGGCGGCCTGTGGGTCCTTGACCCGTCGGGCAAGAAGCTGGGGGTTGTAGTCCATGGCGCGCACGCCACGACCAACCTGTGCTTCGGCGGCGACGACTGGAAAACCCTTTATTTCACCAGTTGGAACCACCTGGGTTCCGTCCGGGTGAACATCGCCGGCGTACCGGCGCCAGTGGCCTAGGAAAACGAAACGAGTTAAACACAGAGGGCGCAGAGGGCGCAGAGAACACGGCGATCCGCAGAGAACACAGCGATCAAGGAATAAAAGAAAACTCTGCGGCCTCTGTGCGCTCTGTGTTGAAAAACTATGGAGGCACGGATTATGGCGAGGATAGATTCGGTATCGCGGGAACAGCTTTCCGCGGAAGACCAGCAATACTACGATGCAATCGTCGGCACACGGGGCAGCGTCCGGGGTCCCTTCGGCGTGCTACTCAACAGCCCCAAGCTGGCCGCCCGCGTGGCCGACACCGGGGCGTTCGTCCGATTCGAGTTCGGGCAACCGGAGGCGTTGAAGGAGACATTGATCATCGCCACGGCGAAGGAGATGGAACAGCAATACGAGTTCTCGGCCCATGCCCGGTTGGCCCGCGAGGCCGGCGTCTCGGACGCGACCGTCGCGGCTATCGCCAACGGTACGGCCCCGGCCGGACTGGAAGGGGACGAGGCCCTGCTGGTCAACTACGTCCACGAGTTGCTGCGCCAGCACAAGGTCAGCGACGCGACTTTCAAGGCAATGACCAGCCGATTCGGCGAGAACGACACCCTGCACTTCACCGTGCTGTGCGGCCACTACCTGCTGGTGGCCCAGGTGTTGACGGCCTTCGACGTGGAGTTGGCGGAGGGGATGATCAAGGAGATACCGGACTAGCCGGGGCGGCGAATTTAACCACAGAGAGGGCAGAGAGCACACAGTTTTTCAACCGGCACTCTTTGCGCGGAGGTTTACTGCGTGCCCTTTGCTCGTACCATCGGCTTCACAATCACATGTTCAACGTCCCGCTCGGCTATGGCAACGTTCCGCTCGGCCACGGCAAATTGAGAATTGTGGCCACCCGTACGGCGAAAGACGCCTTTGTGCGTGATTTTTAACGCATAAACCACGACCTTCTCGGCCCGGAGGCTGTCGCCCTCGTTAGTCCCTGTTGTCGGCATGAAAGACAACCAACCCTTCGTCGATCAACTCGTTGCAGGCTTCGAAGACCAAGGAGATTTCCAGCCTTAGACCCTCGGCTAGGTCGGCGTGGTCCAAGGGTTCGTCTGCCGCGAAGGCTTCGAGGATTTCCTTTCTTGCCTGCTCCCTGGTGATGTCCCTCAGCACGATTATGTTGTCTGATTTCATATCTCTCGCGGCCTCTGTCTCCCGTTCCAACTCTGCGACACGGGCCGACAAAATTGCCACCTGTTTTTTAAGGCGCTCGACTTCCGGCTTGGAGCGGTATCCTGGTGAGCGGCGGACTGGGTGTTGATATCCTCGATTTCCCATCGCCCTTGTCGGGCGTGGCGCCTGTCTGCCAATCGCTGTTCTGGTTCCGACCATACCTTGTTTCCCAAGTCCGGGCTCCTAGTTTAACAGCTCCACAATCAAGAAGAAAATCAACCAGGCCCGGCCTTCACACCTCCTCCCGCTGGACCAGGTGCACCAGCAGGCCGCCGAGGCTGGCGGGGTGGACGAAGCCGATTTGGGCGCGGCGGCTGCCCGGACGGCCTGCATGGTCGATCAACGTCAGGCCGGCGTTTTCCAAGCGTGTCAGCAGTCCGTCGATGTCCCTCACCTTGAGCGCCAGGTGGTGCAGACCTGGCCCTCGGGACTCGATGAAACGGGTGATTACGCCCTGGTCCTGGCTGGTGCTCCCTGGACGCCCGTGCTCCACAGACGCCGATGAGTCGGGGTCGATGTTCTGCAGGAACTCGAGCTCACAATCGCCGATGGTTACGAAGGCCACCCGGACGCCGCCCACAACGCGAGGCTGCCCGGCGCGGTAGCTTACCCCGTATTTGTCGGAGGTGAAGCTTTCGAAAGGCTGGCTGATTTCGGTGTCGGTCTGGGTGCTCTCGACGGCCCAACCCAGCTTGCGGGCGAACACCTCTACCGCCAGATTGTTGTCCGCGCTGGCGACCCCGATGTGATCGATTCGCTCCACTTGGCCGGCGTCGACCGACGGCAGATTCAGCCGCTCCGATAGATAGACGATGACGCCCCCGGTGACTTGAGGGTCCAGCAACATGCGCTGAGCGCCCCCCAACCCCCATTCCGGGCCCGCCGACCGGGACGGCACGCCCAAGCTGCCGGCCTCCATGGCGGCGCTCACCATACCGTCTACCGCGACCGCCAAGTGGTGCACGCCCCTCCGCTCGGCCCCGCCCACGAACTCGTCGCCCATCTCGAACAGCGCCAGCCCGGTCTGGCCCACGGAAAACACCGGGGCCCGCCGCCCGCTGGACCCCACCGTAAGGTCGCTGCGCGGCAACTGAAACTCGGACTCCAGGATGGATGCCACACCCTCGACGTCCTGAACCACGGCGCTGACGTAGGCCAGGTAATCGCCGATCATTGGCTGCCGTCCTGGCGTTCCAGTACTATGGCCGGGATTACCTTGACCGGGATTACCTGGGTGGTCCGTGCCTGGGTGGTCCGTGCTTGAGCGGTAGCCATAACAAGCCCCTTTCGAGCCATAATTCCCATGGGATATTAAACTTGGGACGGCGCGGCTGTCGAGGGGAGGGGCCGGGGTTCACGCAGAGGCCGCCGAGATGACGCGGAGTTCGCGGGGATTCTCAAGTTTCTAGGCGTTCTCTGGCGTTCTCTGCGATTTCTCCGCGTCCTTGGCGTGAACCGGTCCCACATCACCATCACGGCGGTGTAGGGGCGGGTTGCTACGGCAGCGCCTCCGCCAGCACCTCGGCCAGGTGGCGGGCATTGCGGCCGGTGCCGTGTTCGATCTGTTGCCGGCAGGAAACGCCCATGACGGCTACTTCCCAGTCGGGCCCCTTGGCGTTCACCGCCGGGAAGAGCGCCTGCGCTCCTATAGTCATGGACAGGTCGTAGTGTTCCTTTTCGTAGCCGAAAGAGCCGGCCATGCCGCAGCAGCCGGCGTTCACCAA
Organism: Dehalococcoidia bacterium; assembly: GCA_034428795.1. Taxonomy (GTDB): domain Bacteria; phylum Chloroflexota; class Dehalococcoidia; order Lucifugimonadales; family UBA3495; genus VXOI01. The sequence goes on along the minus strand of DAOUHF010000116.1, from coordinate 2,942 downwards.
CTCCACCTGGTAGCCGGGCGGAAGGCGCAACGCGTCCAGCGATGGGGCGGTCCCGGCCAGCGACCGTTGGTGGCAATGGGCGTGGAAAAGCACCTTCTTCTCCAGGTCGTTGAACTCCAGCTCCAGGCGGCCCTCCGCCCGCAACTTCACTAGGAATTCGTCGATGAGGTACGAGTGCTGGGCCACGGTCTGGGCCTCGGGCCCGGGTACAAGCTGGGGGTACTCATCCCGCAGCGTAAGCAGGCAGCTGGGCTCACAGCCGATGATGGGGATGCCCTGACCCGCGTAGGCGTGGAGCAGTGAGACGTTGTGGGCGGCGTTGGCGGCGGCGGCGTCCAGCATTCCCTTGGAGATCATGGGCCTTCCGCAGCATGGGGCGTCGGCCAGTTCCACCTTGAAGCCGGCGGCCTCCAAAAGCGCGACGGTGGCTTTTCCCACGCCCGGGTAGTTGTAGTTCATGTAGGTGTCGTTCAGCAGGACGACTGTGTGCGCCGGGGCTATTCGCGAATCGCCTCCGCGCCGACGCGAACGGAACCACTGCGGGAAGGTCTGTCTCGCGAAATCCGGCGCCGAGCGGTTGGGGTGCACACCCAAAAAGTGATTGGAGAGCAGCTTGCCAACGGGACTGGCGGCCAGCCAGTTGGAAAACGGGGCCAAGCGGCTGCCCCATGCGCTGTATTTGGCGATGTTTCCGAAAATCCGGTTGCGCCGGGGGAGGCCGTTGACCTTGAAGTAATTGCCCAGGAACTCGTACTTGAGCTTGGCCATGTCGACGCCCGACTCGCACTCGGCCTTGCAGCCCTTGCATTCCAGGCACAGGTCTAGTGCGTCGTAGAGGCGCTTGCTGGTAATGGTCCCTTCGGGGAATTTGCCCGACATGGCGGCCCGCAGCAGGTTGGCCCGTCCCCGGGTGGAGTGTTCCTCCTCCCGGGTGGCGATGAACGACGGGCACATCGTGCCCTCCAGCTTCCGGCAGGCGCCCATGCCGTTGCACATCTCCACCGCCCCGGCAAAGTTGGCGTCGATGGAAAAATCGAGCAGTGTTGGCGGGGACTCGGCCCGGTAGCCGGGGCCGTAGCGCAGGTTCTCGGTCATGGGTGGACAGTCGATGATTTTGCCCGGATTCATAATGCCGTCAGGGTCGAACGTGGACTTGAGTTCGCGGAACATCTGGTAGATCTCCGGGCCAAACATCTTTTCGTTCCACACGCCCCGGACAATGCCGTCGCCGTGTTCGCCGCTGAGGGAGCCGCCGAATTCCTTGACCAGGTCGCTGATCTCGTCTGCGATGGAGTACATCTTGTCGACACCCGCCTGGTCTTTCAGGCTGACCACCGGACGGATGTGCAGGCAGCCGACGCTGGCGTGGCCGTAATAGGCGGCTTCGGTACCGTGGTTCCGGACGATCTCGTCGAATTGGCGCACGAACGCGCCCATGTTCTCCGGGTCGACCGCGGTGTCCTCCACGAAGGGCAGGGGCTTGGCGTCGCCGTGCATGCTCATCAACAGGCCGAGCCCGTTCTTCCGCACGCTCCAGACGCTGGCTTGGGAGGCCCGGTCCAGCAGGTTCACGCAGGCATAACCCAAGCGCCTCCGTTCCATGTCGGCCTTCAGCCCTTCCGTTTTGGCGGTGAGTTCCGCCTCCGATTCGCCATAGAACTCCACGGCGAGGATGGCTCCGGGGTCGCCTTGGATGAAGGCCATCGCCGTCGACAGGCCCATCGACTGGCGGGAGCGGTCGAGCACGTTTTTGTCCATGATCTCGATTGACGACGGCCCGTGGTTCAGGATCTCCTTCACCGCCTCGCTGGCCTCGAAGATGTCGGCGAAGTGAACCACGGAAAGGCCGGTCATCGTGGGGCGCGGCACCAGGTTGACCTTGACCTCGGTGGCCACGCACAGCGTGCCCTCCGAGCCCACTACCATTTTGGCTAGATTGAACCCCCCTTCACCCCCCCTGCCTGCGGTTGGACTAAGGGGAGGCACAAACTCGTCCAGGTTGTAGCCGCTGACGCGCCGCATGATGTTGGGGTAACGGGCGGCGATCTCGGCGGCGTGGTCGTGCGCCAGGCGGCGCACGCCCCGGTAAATGTCCGATTCCAGCCCGCCGCCGCTTAACTTGACCTCCAGTTCGCCGGCGTCGAGGGGCCGGAAATGGGCCTCGGCGCCGTCGGCCAGCACCACGTCCAGCTCCATGATGTGGTCGAGGGTCTTGCCGTAGATCACCGAATGGGCGCCGCAGGTGTTGTTGCCGACGCCGCCGCCGACGCAGGCCCGGCTGGAGGTCGTGGGGTCTGGCGCATACATCAGGCCGTGGGGAAGGAGCTCACGGTTCAACTGGTCCAGCACGATGCCGGGCTGGACCCGGGCCCAGCTTTCCTCCCGGTTGACCTCGACGACCTGGTTCAGGTACTTGCTGAAATCGGTAACGATGGCGTGGTTGACCGTCTGGCCCGCCAGGCTGGTGCCGCCGGCCCGGGGCAGCACGGGCACGCGGTTGTCGCGGGCCACCTCCATTACAGCCAGAACGTCGTCCTTGTTCCGGGGAATCACCACACCCACCGGCTCCATCTGGTAGATGCTGGCGTCGGTGCTGTAGAGCAATCGGGAAAATGGGTCGAATCGCACCTCGCCGGCGACGCGCTGCCGCAGCATCTCCTCCAAGTCCCTGCGTTCGGCGGCGCGAACCCGGCCGGCGGTAGTGGTGGCCATTACCCGCCTCCTAAAAACGTCAATCTCTGGCAACGTCAATCTACTGGCTACACAGGATACATGAAGAAGGGTCTGGAGTTAATCGCAAAGGAGAACACAGACCCCCAAATCCACCATCAAAAGAGAAAGAAAGACCTCGTTGGAGCCGGCTGCAAAGCTGGCTATGATGGTAAGCGACAAAACCAATCCATCACCAACGAGGTGCAACCATTATGGCGCAGGGAGCCTTG
>DAOUHF010000115.1:0-2226 GCA_034428795.1 Dehalococcoidia bacterium | reverse complement strand
GTGTTCCGGAGCATCGGGCATGGGCACCAGCCGGTAGCCCAGTTGAGCCGCCCGACGTTGTGCCGCACGCAACGCCCGCTGCTGATACTGTCTCTCGTAGTATTCCGCGCCGGCATCCACGTATTCCTGGCCGTAGCGCAGCATGGAATACATGGAATAGATGAGCCTAAACTAAAGCCAAGGTGAAATGTACATATCGCTAGACCGCACTATCGGTGCCCACCCAGTTGGGGCCTAAAGGTGATATGAGGTGCCGTGGAGTCCTTTCGGTCATCGTCAATCTGAGGTGGACCCCATTAGTTGGACAGGACCGGGGTGGAATAAAGCGAGAGTCCAGCTGCTCATTCCAATGATACCAACACCCGTTCCGGTGGACCTTCCGTGACATTTGAACTATCCCCCGTGGCATTCCTGGCCTCGTGGAACACCTCGGCCGGGGTCCGGTCCCTGATTCGCATCCTGAGAGCTGCCTGCTCATCCGCCACACTCCGGTACCCGTATGAGCCCCTGGGCAGGCTCAGTACCTCGCAAGCCCGGCGTTCGCTTACGCGGTAGGCCACCTGGAGGTAATCGTCCCGGGGTTGCAGTTGAGCAGGCTTCAGGGCTTTTTTCGCAGCACGTCCTGGAGCATCTGCTTGTCCAGGCTGAGGTCGGCCACCAGCTGCTTCAACTTGCAGTTCTTCTCTTCCAGAACCCGCAGCCGACGCACCTCGGCCACGCCCATACCCTGGAACTTCTTCTTCCAGCGGTGGAAGGTCTGCTCGCTGATTCCCATCTTGCGGCAGACCTCGGACACCAGGGTGCACTCCTCCGCTTGGCGCAGGCCGAAGGCGACCTGCTCCGGGGAATACCGGGAACTCTTCATGGAACGATCCTCCTGACTTTCCAGTTTAGATCATCCCACAAGACTCGCATTTCCACTGGACCAGTTTCCGGGGAGCAGATCAGACACCAAAATTTGGCAAACCGTCGTTGTAATACATCACCGAGAGCGACAACGGCGGAGACGGCAACAACCAGCGCATCACCTACACCATTGGGGCGGGCAAGGGCGGCGCCTACTACGTTAAAGTCATAGAAGCCAATGGCTTCGGGGGCAGCTACACCATCCTCGTGCAGGAGCAGGCAGCCCAGAGTCAGGAGGTACAGAACGCGTCCGCCGCCGGCCGGCCCACCATCGCCGGCACGCCGGTCATGGGGCAGACCCACACGGCCGGGACCGCGGGCATCAGCGACCCCAACGGCAAGGAGGACGCCGCCCTCGCCTACCAGTGGCTCCGCGACCCGGGCACCGGCTACACCGACATTTCCGGCGCCACCGCCACCGCCGCCACCTACACCGTCGTCACGGAAGACGTGGGCCGCCAGATAAAAGTCCAGGTGTCCTTCACCGACGACGACGGCTTCGACGAGACGGTCACCAGCAACCCCGTCTACGTGGAGCCGCCGCCCCCCTGTCTGGCGGCTTCGACGCCGGCACGGTGCCGGACCGTCGAGACGGCTCGGCGCGGTTCGCCCTAGAGGTCAGCTTCAGCGAGGAGCCGGAGCTGAACGCCACCATCATGCAGGACCACGTCATCACCGTGACCGGGGGAGAGGTCATCAGGGTAAAGCGCAAGACCCAGGGCAGCGACATCCGGTGGGTGATCACCGTGCGGCCCGACGGAAATGACGACGTGACCATCGTGCTGCCGGCCACCACCGACTGCGCCGACGACAGCGCAGTCTGCACGGAGGGCGGGAAGATAATGTTCGAATCGGCCCCCGTCACCGTGCCGGCACCGGCACAAGAGGAATCCCGCACCCAGAATACGCCTGCAGCCGGACAGCCAGCCTTGAGCGGCACGGCCCAGGTGGGAGAGACGCTGACGGTGGATACCTCAGGCATCACCGATGCGGCTGCTGCGGCTGCGTATTTCATCTTGGCTTTGGTTTAGTCTAGGAGAGCGTGCCCTTAGGGCTTACCGTTTCCTCGACAGATTCCCTTGCTGCCCAATCATCTTCCACCCGGCTCCCTCACACCCTCCATCATTCTGCCCTCTTATGGGTTCTGCAGCCTATTTCGATCCGTTTTGGTGGAAAGTCAGCTTTATTTTATTCTCGGGTAGCTGTACGCGGAAAAGAACGTGCTTCACGATATTCGTAATTATATGCCTACAATAATCTTGTTTAGGTCATATTAGAGGTCTATACAGTAATAATCCCAGATATGACTATCATTCGTAC
>DAOUHF010000114.1:0-6923 GCA_034428795.1 Dehalococcoidia bacterium | reverse complement strand
TTTCGGCTGGCTGGAGAAGTGCCGCCGCCTCTGGAAGAACTGCGAGAGAAAGCTCAATACCAGTCTGCAAATGGTGGTTCTCGCCTTCGCGGTGCTAATCCTGAAGAGATTGTAAACAGGCTCTCAGGGCATCGGGCGAGTTCAGATACCGGCGAACCGTGTTGCGGGCGATGCCCAGTTCCCGGCGATCCCCCCGCATGGAACAGCCCGCCCCTTTCATCTCGTAGATCTCTTTCGCTTGTCCCACCTTCAGCAAAGTGAGTCGATCACCCCCACGAAGACTTCGTGAATGATGCCCCTGCCATGCGGTAGGTCAATACCATCCCGGCGATTTCGCCCATTCTCTCATCGGCGTGACAATGGGTCCGGGCAGCCCAATCACCCGGCTGGAAAAGGCGGGAAATAGCACAAGACAGTCTGCGACACAAGCGCGGTTCTGTTGGAATCAAATGATGCCGAATACGCTACGATCGATCAACTCAATCGGTGGTGAACCGGGCGTACAGACCTCACCACATAGTGCCAAGAGGGCACGTAGGAAGCCGGGGCAAGGTCGCGCCATGGTGCCCTTTCCACTATGCTCTCATGCCCTCCCATGAAGTTGTAGCACACAGCCCAACCCTTCAGGTGCAGCAGGGCCCTCTCCCGGTCCTTCATTCGGCGAACTCTCTTCGCTTGCGCTATTAGCGCTTCTGCCAGCCCCTTGGGCACAACGACGCTGACCGGAGCGTTCCCATCGTTGTACGCCTGTAGGTCCGCCTCGGGGAATATCTGGCCTGCGGCCTCCTCGTAGGGAGAGTCCGCTTCGAACGTCACGGACTCGGGTGCATCACCAGCAACCTGGCCGGCCATCTTCAGCACCTGAGCCGCCCCTTCAGCATTCCACTTTCCGGAGAGATGGCAGGCCAGGATGTAGGAGCTGCGCGAGTCCACCACGAACCACGCCCGGCATTCGCCACCATTGATAACCGAGGTTCCGACATCCATCGCCAGCCACTGCCTAGCGGTCGGGACGGGAACAGACTTCACGAAATTCAGCGCCGCCCCAGTGTACTCGACCACCCAACGGTTCACGGTCTCCCTGGAAACCTGGGAACCGAAGCGCGTCTTTTTCATGGAAGCGGCAACCTGGCTGGCGGACTTGCCAAGGTAGTATTCCCGGACTGCGTTTCCGATTTCAAGAGATTGAAACCGACGACCTCTGGGATGGTGGAAATCGGGATGGTCAAAGTTCCGCTCGCAATCCCGACACCAATAGCGCTGGCGACGGTTCCTCACGCCGTTCTTTCTGGTCCGGGCCGTACCGCAGTAGGGGCATATCGTCGAAAAGCGCGTGGACATGATACGTCACTTGTCCAATTGTGGAGGCAGATTGTCAATGCCTTGTGGCACGTGAAAAACTGGTGCTGCGAGATTCGGCTGAGTTTTCTGTTGTACTGTCATAGCCAGTCTAGTTGGCGACGATAACCTGCAAATTAGCGACGATAACCTGCAAATACTTGGCACAGCCCAACGGCGTACCAGGCAAGGGCCACGCCTGGCGGTGAAACGACTTTGAGCGGGTTGACAATATCTATAAGCGATAACACTCACCGCACGACGGGAGAGCCCGCCAGGAGGTAGTTCATGGTGCAGAGACGCGGCAGAAGCAAGGGCGACCGGGAGATGTATGAGACCCTGCGCGAAGGATACGCGCTGATCTATCCCAGCGCCGAGGACATCGCAGGCTGCGGAACCAGGAGTGCTCAGAAAATCCATGCCCAACTGCAAAAGGCCGAAGAAGAGGGCCTCGTTCACTTCATTTGGGCCGGGCAGACGTTCGAGATACAGCGTCGCGCCATCTACACCAGCAAGGGCGTTCACCTCGTCCGAACCGAATTTGACCTCCCGTTAAAGCCCCACCATCTTGAGCAGAATCAAGAGGAGAATCTACAGCGCATCCGGCTCTATGAAGTGGTCAACCGGCTGGCGCCCAGGTTCTGGCGCAGCGGTGCCGTCCAAACCCCCGTCTCCCTCGCCTTGGACCCTGGGGATGACCCGAGAGAGCTGGTCCTCGACGAATCGGTGGCGCTGCAGGACATCCACTGGCTACAAGCCACCCGAAATGTACCACTGCACGGGATCTGGGAGTACCGGACGTCCCACGGAGAAAAGGTTCACCTCCCGGTGGTGACCGTGGGTCTGCACCACGTCGCCCGCCGGCGGGAGAGCCAGGGGCCCCAATCCCTCTCCGATTTCTGGGCCGAGATCGAAACAGTTCCAGGATTTCCCTATCGCCAGTCGCGGGCGACCCCAATCGGAGTGCTGTTCTTGGCGATCGACCGCCTTGCGGGCCTGTACGTCCAGCGGCGCTTTCGCGGCATTCCCAAGGCCATCGTCGACGCCCAAGGATGCATCATAGAACAACTGGTGCCCGTACCACCAGTGGGGAGGATCGTGCCGGTCAAGGAGCGCCACGACCCTGTGGGCGAACCGGAAAGGAGGGCAAAGGAACTAATGAGTGATCCGGGCTTTGCCAGCAGCCAGGGTGTTCCCAGACGACGTGTGATCGAGTTCGTCCATTCGCATCCCAACTCGCCGGTTGACGCCATTGCTAATGGCGTGGGGCAACCACCGAGCGCTGTCAAAAACCAGACCGTGAAGCGTGGGTCGGAGTCCGATGAGCAGAAGCGTAAGAAGGGTATTTTGGACGACTTCATGGATGCAGGTCTGATCGAGATCCTCGACGGGGGAGTGCTCCTCTCGAGAGAGGGCCGGGAATCCGCAGCATTGCGAGATCGCCTTAGCGCTCAAGTGCTCCACGCGAGCCAGGGCATCTACACCGAGGAGGATTCCACCTACCGCTTACAGCAACGGGAGCACGACCGTGATGTGGCTCACCTGTTCGGGCAACTCAAGAGAATGGGGATTCTGGTATTCGGGGGCTGGCGCCTCGAAATCTCTTGCCGGGGCCGGGCCAAGATCAGGCCCGACCTCTGGGCGCTTGTCCCCATTGGCAACGGCATTTACATGTGGCACGTCATCGAGGTCGAGCGCTCCGCCCTCGGCAGCGCTGCAGCCGAAACCAGGCTGGGGAATCACCGCAGGTGCCGGGACCTCGGCGAGGAATGGCCGTCCCTGTGGGTCGTTGGTAAGGGACCATCCAATCCAAGACGCAAGCGAGCGGACGATGCCGCCGCCGAGCGGTACATGGGACTGGGCAACGACCTCCCTCTGCTGGTCATCCCCCGCTACCAAGCCTTTGACGAGACCTTGGAATTCCTCAGGAACGGCTGGCTCCGGGACGGGCAGAGAGTCCCGATTGACCACCTGAAACACGTCGTGATCCGGCCTGAACTGCTGGTGCGCCTGGAAAACAGGGTGCCCAGTGGATTTGGAAAGGAGCGAAAGGCCCGCGCGCGCTAGGAGCATCCCGCACCCCGGAACGGCCCCGAACAACGATGCAGGAGATGGACCGCCATGGTAACGCCAAATCCGGATAATCACATCAGGCTGGATAAGATGCAGGCTGGTGCCGCCGCAGCGCCCACGGGCCCCATCCTCATTGAAGGCGGGCCCGGTACGGGGAAAAGCCTGACCTTGGACGCCCGAACCGTCCAGATGTTGCAGCGGCGCGAATCCCCCCAGGCAATTTTTCGCATCAGTTCCAGTGACCGGACTCTGGCTGCCATGAGAACCCGGTTTCCCGGCCATGCCCTGAGGTTGACCAATGGCGTGAGCCAGCAGACGATTGACGGAGTGAGACACACCACGATAATCGGACTCGCCAGTTCTTGCATCAAGTACTTCATCGAAAAAGACTCAGGGGTTGCCCCTACCTACCGCATCTGGACCCGGCGGGAGTCGGAGGAGGGCCTGAGGCGGTTGCTCCAAACCAATGGCCAGGACCTGGGAGTCACCTCCGATGATGTCCCTGACATCATCCGGTGGAGTCGCTTCCATCGATCCAAGATGCAATACATCCATCCAAGCGTCCCCACGCCGGACAGCCCGCCGCCCTGGCACGAAGTCATGGCACGGTGGAATGAGGAGAAGCAACGGCAGAACGCCTTGGACATGGATGACCTGGTCCCAGAAGCTATCCGGGTCATTGATCGCTACCCCGAGATGCTTGAAGACTGGAGGAGAAGACTGCAGCCCCACTTCCTGGTGGACGACTTCCAGAACATCACTGAGACGGAGCAACGCTTTCTGCAGCTCATGGTGGGCAGGGGCGGCCCCATTTCGGTGGCTGCCGACCGCAACCAGACCATCGGCTCCCCGTGGGGGATTGACGCCACCCTCCTGGATCGGTTCAAGCGCGAGAACCCAAGGCTCTATTCCTTTACCCTCGTCACAGCCTATCGGCAGACGGAATCGCTCTACCGGGTATCTCGGCAGCTGTCTCGCCAGGGAGGAATGATCCCACTACCCGCCCCGAACGCCGGAGTGTTGCACAGAGGACAGACCGAAGAACCCTGGCTGCTCGAGTTCAGCATGTCGCACGAGGGGCGGGGCCCCAACTTTATCCTCCCCAACTTTCGCACCCGGCACGATGACGGATACGGATGCCCCTGGGACGATATGGCCATTTTGTGTCGACGACAGTCCTCAATAGACCGGTTGTTGCCCGCGCTGAACGCGAGCCGCATTCCTTACACGGTTCTCGGTGAGGACCGGGAACCAGGCATTATGCATCAGCCAGGAACTCTGACCGTCAGCACGATCCACGCGTCCGTGGGTCGCCAGTGGGGTCACGTCCACATCATCGACGCCGATGACGACATCATCCCGGGTCGGGTCGAAGAACAGGACGTTGACAGACGCATGGAGGAAAAGCGGCTCTTCTTCGTCGCTGTAACCAGGGCTGCCGAAAGCCTCCGGGTCAGTTATTCGAATATCGGAGGCAACGGAAGGGTGAGTCGCTTCCTCGAACCCGTTAGGGATCACTTCTATTTCCCCCCGTTGTGAGGAATGCATCCAGACCTCCTTGATGACCTCGCCCCAACCGGGTAATCATCGCCGGCGGCACTGGTTATCGACAGGGACGCGCTGGGCGACGCTCCGCCGGCCACCATCCAGGTGGCCATATCAGCCCAGTAAGGGACACCCCGCCGCGAACCGGTGCGCCGAGGATCGTGCCTTGGCACCAGGACACACGGCCCGAGGGAACCATCCGCCCACCTTTCAGGCACAAAGCATAAGAAAACCGCCGAGCAGGCCTCGGCGGTTTTTCATGCTAACCAGAACCCCTTACCGGTCTTCCGAACCATCCCCGCCCGGGCGGGGGAACCGTACTCGGTATTCCCATCCGTTCCGTAGGTTGAGGTCTATTCCCGCGCCTGCTGTTATCGCCGATGAGTAAATGAGCGAAAACGCCGGGATGGTATTGACCCACCTGAATGCTGGGGCATCATTCACGAAGTTTTCGTGGAGGTGCTCGACAGACTTTGCCGAAGGTGGGACAAGTGAAAGAGATCTACGAGATGAAGGGAGCGGGTCGCTCCATACGGGGTATCGCCGGGGAACTGGACATCGCTGGAAATACGGTGCGGAGATACCCGAAGTCGCCGGAGGCCATGCGGCCGAAACACCGGCCTTCCAGGGGATCGAAGCTGGACGCTTACACCGAGTACGTTGACCGGCGGGTGTCCGAGGGGCTGGAAAACTGCGTGGTGCTGCACCGGGAGCTCAGAGCCCTGGGCTATGAGGTGGCTATTGCATCCTGAAGTCCCACGTGTCGCCGCGCCGGCGACGCCGGCAGCCCGATACCACGATGCGTTTCGAGACTGCGCCCGGGGAACCGGCCCAGGTGGACTGGGGCCGCCTGGCCCACCTTGACCAGGACGGGAAGAAGCGTCGCATCCGGGTGTTCGTGATGACCTTGGGCTGGTCCCGGACCGGCCACGTGGAATTGGTGCGCCGGGCGGACACCGCCGCATTCATCCAGTGCCACGTGAATGCCTTCGAGTACCTGGGCGGCGTGCCGCGCCGCTGCCTCTACGATAATGCCAAGGTGGTGACCCTGGCACGGGACGAGGACCAGCAGCCGGTGTGGAACCAGCGGATGCCGGACTTCGCCATGCGGGTGGGTTTCGAGGTGAGGCTGTGCCGTCCATACCGGGCCCGGACCAAGGGGAAGGTCGAGAGCGGCGTCAAGTACGTCAGGGGCAACCTGTGGCCCAGCATGCGCTTCACCGACGATGCTGACCTCAACCGTCAGGGATTGGAGTGGTGCGACACAGTGGCCAACCGGCGGATTCACGGGACGACCCACCGGGTGCCGTGGGAGATGCTGGCTGAGGAGCGGCCTCACCCGGGCAAGCTGCCAGGCCCTGGGGCCCTGGCACCGTACCTGCGAGAGGACCGCAAGGTGGCACGGGACGGCTTCGTCAGTTGGGAGGGATCCCGCTACGGTGTCCACTGGAAATGGGCTGGTCGCGTCGTGCAGGTGGGACAGCGACAGGGGACGTTGGAGATCTGGGCCGGCGATGAACGCATCGCGGTGCATCCCCGGGCCCAGCATTCCGGTCAGCGCTTGATCCTGCCCGGCCAATGGAAGGGACTGCCGATGGGAGATGGCCGGCCTCGCCGGGAGGCGATGGCGGTGCAGATCCCGGTGGGAGAGGTGGAGCGCCGCTCCCTGGAGGTCTACGAACTGGCCGCCGTGGGAGGTGCAAGATGATCGCCCTGGAACAGGCCCGCCAGTACCTGGAGAGTCTCGGGCTCAAGCAGGCGCTGAAAGTCCTGGACCACACCCTGGACACCGCTGCCAGCAAGCAGCTGACCTATCCCGAGATGCTGGAACAGCTGCTGGGCGTCGAGGTGGACGCTCGCCGGGACGCTATCGCTCCACCCGGACCAAGATGGCCCACTTCCCCTTCCAGCGGAACTTGGAGCAATTAGACTTCGCCTTCCAGCCCTCCATCGACGAGCAGCAGGTC
>DAOUHF010000113.1:0-1716 GCA_034428795.1 Dehalococcoidia bacterium | reverse complement strand
AGACTGGCAGCAGTGGAGCAGGTCCAGCACGGCATAGCTGTTGTCGCCCACCAGCACCAGGGACCGATGGGGCAACCAGCGGCGCAGTTGCAAGATCATCTGCCGCGCCCAGTCGGTGAGCTTTTTGTGGCGGCGCCCCTGCTGCCGGCAGTACCGCGCCGAGGGCGCCAGCACCGTGAGCAACGGCAAGGCCCAATGGCGACCGGCCCAAGGGACGTGGCCCAGCCACATCAGGGAGATCCAGCGTAGGCCGCTGGCCTTGACCAGTTGCTGGCGACTGGAACGCACCGCGTCGCGGTGGATGCCCCGCGCCTTGATTTTGGGGCCGCGACGCCGTTCAAGGGTCTCGTCGATGCCGAACACCAACGGGCCCTCGCTCCGGTCCAGGTGCTGGAGCAGCAACGCCAGCAGGATGCGGGCCGCCGCACGGGACGCCACACCGCCCGATTGAGCACCTCATGGTAACGGGTGTAGTCCCGTTGGTCGCTGCGTCCCATGACGCGCAGTGCTGCCGCCACGGTGCGCTGGCCCGGGGTCAGGATCGCGCCCACCAGCAGCACCTGGGCTTTCCGCCAAGTTGGGTAGGTAAACAGCGTTGCGAAGGGAACGAGTATGGATACAATGGCATCGGTCAGGGTGAGCATGGTTGGACCTTTCGTGAGAAGTGGGGTCAGGCCAGCTTACCCTGTCTTTATGCTTTTTCTAAATTATGCGTAAAGTCCAGTTAAGGCGAGCTTGTCGAACCACGAACGGACGGCGTATCAGCAGCCCAGCTTCGAAAAAGACCCTGCTGACGGCCGCTCTGCACTCTCACCGTAACGATGTCCATCCCATGATACTTCTGATGGCTCACCGACGATGCGTAGTGCAGCAGCAGCCGGAACGACACCTCGCGCTCATCGGGAACCGGAGGAAGCTTGCTCAGGTACGTCAGGTGGTCCTCCACGTTATCCCCTTCCAGCGACGTCACGAACTCCAGCTCGGCGGCTTGGTCCTCCAGGCGGACGGCGAGGGACAGGCGCAGCGGAGCGTCGGATTCGCTATGCTCCTGCAACAGCACCGCCCCAGCGTCTCCTCTCCCGCCGAGGCCAGCCGCTCCGTTGACGGCTCGTTCCAGTCCGCCCGCCGCGCGAACTTGTCCACCTCCGGCAGAGATTCGTTCTTCAGGGGCACAGTCAGCCGCCGGTTCCGGCGGGTGGTCAGCTCCATGAACAGCATCATCAGCACCGCCACGATGGCCCCCGCCGTCATCCGGTTGCCCAGCAGCCCCGCGAAAAACCCGTCCCCCAGCTTGTCGGCGAAAATCCACCCGTTCTGGAAGCCGACGCCCACCCAGAACGTCACCCCGGCGATGGTGGCTTTCCGGTGATCCATCCCGTCGGCGATGACTATCCGCATTCCCTGTACGAACAGGATCCCCAGGAAGACTGTGGCGTGCGCCGCTATCACCGGGCCGGGTATGGCGATGAGCAGCGCCGCCACCTTCGGAAAGAAGGCCAGCGCCATCATCGTAACGCCGATGATCACCCCCCACCCGCCGAGCCGCAACGCCGGTGACCTCGGTGAGTGAGATGCTGCTGGAGTAGGTAGTGTTCGGCAGCGTTCCCGCGATGCCCGAGAGCAGTGTAAACGGCGGAGTTAAAGTGGGCCGCGTGGGCGGAAGATTGCTGAGTATCGGCGACTTAATACTGTACCGCCCGCCATCATCCATAGGGT
>DAOUHF010000112.1:0-1841 GCA_034428795.1 Dehalococcoidia bacterium | reverse complement strand
GCCATACCGTCATGCCCGGCCTGATCGATGCCCATACCCACGTCGGCGCCGTGGACAATTCATTCGGCGCCAACTTTGAGGACAACCATCCCGGCGCAATCTACGCCTATTCAGTAGCCCGCATCCTCCCGGATACTCTGATGGCCGGGTTTACCACCATCAGGGACGCCGGCGGCTGCGATTACAGCTTCAAGGTGGCCGTGCAGTCGGGAATTATCCCGGGGCCCCGCATATTCACCAGCCAGGCCTACATCTCGCAGACCGGCGGCCATGGCGACATGCGCCAGCGGCACGACCGCGCCGCTCCAAGGTCGGGTCACCGGCTGGCGCCGCTGCCGGCCATTTGCGACGGGGTCCCCCAAGTACGCCAAGCGGCCCGGGAGCAGCTGCGCACCGGCGCCGACCAACTCAAGATAATGGCCGGAGGGGGCGCCGCGTCGCCTACCGACCCTCTCGACTCTCCCCAGTTCACGGTTGAGGAAATAGCGGCCGCCGTCTACGAGGCAAGAGCGGTCAAGAAAAGAGTCATGGCCCACGTTTACGTCCCCGAGGGCATCAAAAATTGCGTGGCAGCCGGTGTGCGCAGCATCGAACACGGAAATTTTATCGACGAAGAAGCGGCCTCGCTGATGAAGGAAAACGATATGTACCTCGTCCCAACGCTGACGGTCTACGAGCTGATCGCGGAACGGGGCCGGGAACAGGGGATTTCCGAAGTCACCATAGAAAAGATCAACCAAGCCAGGGGCGCCGGGCGCCAGAGCGTTGAAATCGCAATGGCGGCAGGGGTCAACATCGCGTCGGGCGCCGACCTGTTCGGGCAGAACTACGGCCTGAAGGCCGTTGAGCTGGAACTGAAGGCGGACGTCATGGGGCCGGTGGCCAGCTTGGTTTCGGCGACCCGCACCAATGCCGAACTCCTGGAACGGTCCAACGAGATCGGCACCCTGGAGCCCGGTAAACTGGCTGATCTCATAATGGTCAGGGGTAATCCAGTGGACGACATCACGGTCCTGCAGCACGCGAATAACATACTGCTGGTGATGCAGGCCGGCCGGGTCGTCAAGTGGGAGGAGCCGGGCTAACCGGGTTCTCCCTTACCTGCGGATGAAGACGGTCAGGGCAGGGACCCGTGTCTCATCCGCCCGGAAGGCCCGGAACAGGCCATGGGGTGGTTTGACCTCAGCTGAACGAGTGGCAACGACCAACGGGAGCCGAAGAGCACGCAGGAGGGCAGACGCATGGCAGACCTGAATATCGCTACCCTTTCCGGCGCCTACACCGTCATAAGCGAAGCGGAGGTCAAGGACTTCCGCAGCAGCCTGCATGGCGAGACGCTGCTCCCTGACGACGCAGGGTATGACGGCGTGCGGCGGATCTGGAACGCCATGATCAACAAGCGGCCAGCCATAATCGCCCGCTGCAGCGGTCCGGCGGACGTGGTCAATTCGGTCAACTTCGCCAGTGAGAAGAACCTGCTGATTTCGGTGCGAGGGGGCGGCCATAACTTCCCCGGCAACAGCGTCTGCAACGATGGGCTGATGATCGACCTCTCGCAGATGACCGGCGTGCGCGTCGACCCGGTTGCCGGGACTGCCCGGGCCCAAGGCGGGACGAAGTGGGGGGCGTTCGATCATGAGACGCAGGGCTTTGGCCTCGCCACCACCGGCGGGACCGACGTCGATACTGGCATCGCCGGCCTCACCCTGGGGGGCGGCATTGGATGGCTGTCCGGCAGCTACGGCCTCAGCTGCGACAACCTGATCTCCGCCGACGTGGTCACGGCCGACGGCCGGTCCCTGACAGCCAGCGCGGACGAGAACCCCGACCTGCTCTGGGCC
>DAOUHF010000111.1:0-1732 GCA_034428795.1 Dehalococcoidia bacterium | reverse complement strand
TGCGGGTTAAGTTGGACACTGAACTCGCCCCCCATCACCCGCTGCGCCGCGTCTTCCGCCTCGGTCATCGCCAGTTGCAGGGCCTCCCTGGAGCCGGCGTCATCCCGGGTTCGGGCGCCGGCGCCGCTAACGCCGCCGCCTCGGACGTTTAGCCCCTGCTCCCGGGCCAGGGTTCTCAAAAAGTCGAGTACCTGGGCCATGGTGTTCTTACGCAACACATAAACCGGCGTTCCGCTGGACTCCGCGGCGCGTACCAATTGGGAGCCGCGGCGGTAGTGGGTCTTGGACGTCAGCACCAGGGTAGCCCGGCGCAGTTCGTTGACAATTTCCACCGCCAAACCGGCTTCCGCCTGGGCCGTTTCCAGCTTGTCCCGGCTTATTCCAAACAGGAACACCCGGGCGTCCAGCCGACGGGACGCCGCATCCTCCGTGGAGGTATCACCGCCCTCGGTCTTCTCACTGTAACCGCCATCGAGTTGGCTGTCGGGGCGTCCATTGGAGGTGGAGGGCGCCGGATAACGTTCCTGGTTATATTCCTGGCTACGTTCCTGGTTACGTTCCTGGGTACGGTCTTGCTGGCGTCCCTGGCGGCGGTCCATCCGGCGTTGGTCGTAACCGGAAGAGTTGCCCGGCCGGTTGGAAAAATCCGGCGCCCAGGGGGCCGGTGGGTCGGCGTTGGGCCGGGGAGCTTCCTGATGCTCGCTGACTTCCCCGTCTTCGTCCAGCGAGCGAACAACGGGGGCGATGGGGTAGCCGCGGAGCCATTGGTCAACGACGTGGGCCACCCCGTCGTGGACTGCCACCTGCTCCCAGCTTTGAATCTCAACTACCACGTCGAAAGTTGGCGGGGCTTTGCGCTCCAGGACGGTTTTTTGAGTGCCCCGGTAGCGCGCTTCCTGGTCGCCGAGGGTTACCGACTGAACGCCGCCCACCAAATCGGACAAGGTGGGATTCAAAATCAGGTTATCCAGGGTGTTGCCATGGGCGGTAGCCACCAACTGCACGCCCCGCTCGGCGATGGTTCGGGCGGCGGCGGCCTCGGCCTCGGTGCCCATCTCGTCAATGATGATGACCTGGGGCATATGGTTTTCCACCGCCTCAATCATCACCCCGTGTTGCTGGGTGGGGGTGGCGACCTGCATTCGCCGCGCGTGACCGATGGCCGGATGGGGGACATCGCCATCCCCGGCGATCTCGTTTGAGGTATCGACGATTACCACGCGTTTTCCGGCCTCGTCGGCCAATACGCGGGCCATCTCCCGCAGCATGGTAGTTTTGCCCACGCCGGGCCTGCCGAGCAAGAGGATGTTCTTGTTGGCGAAAGCCAGGTCTTCGATGATTTTGATGGTGCCAAAGACGGCGCGTCCGGCCCGGCAGGTGATGCCCACCACCTGACCCTTGCGGTTGCGGATGGCGGAAATGCGGTGCAGGGTGCGTTCCAGGCCGGCCCGGTTGTCGTCGCCAAAGTCGCCGACCTGCTGCACCAGATGATCCAGGTCTTCCCGGCTAACTTCCTGCTGGTTCAATGTTACGTCGCCGGAGGGAAAGCGGGCCTCCGGGACTCGACCCAGGTCCAGCACTACTTCCAGCAATTCTTCCAGATTTTCCTGTTCAAGCAGGCTATCCTTGACCCGCTGCGGCAACACCTCCAACAGTCGTTCCAATTCTTCCTGGACCAACTTTTGCGTTGTTGCCAATTTATGCCTCCACCGGAGCCATCCCGTGACACAGC
>DAOUHF010000110.1:0-6176 GCA_034428795.1 Dehalococcoidia bacterium | reverse complement strand
CAGCAGCTTGCCAGGGGTGGCGCCGGTGCACACCGTGCCCTCGGTGAAGGTTACTTCACCGTTGACTAAGGTGTAGCGGATGCCCTTGGCCTTCTGGATAATGCGGCGCTCGCCACCGGGGAAGTCGGTGTCGTATACCGGGCTGTCGTATTGGAGACCAATCTCGTCCAGGTTGTAGACGATGATGTCGGCAGCCAATCCTTCCTTGATGATGCCGCGGTCGGTAAATCCGGCGATGGCAGCGGGCAGGCTGCTCATCTTGTAGTGGGCCTCCTCCAGCGTCATCATGCCCTCGTCCCTGACCCGGCCAGCGATCATATTGACCGGCCAGGAGCCCAAGGTCTGGTACCGGGTGTGGGCGCCGCCGTCGGACACGCACGGGTGGGTGAACGGGTGGTTCAGGATCTCCTTAACGGCGGTCCGGTCGGTCCCGGTCGTCGGATCGAAGGTGAACTCAGTCCGCAGCCCCTCGTCAATAGCCAGGTCCAGCATGGCGTCCATGGGGTGCTTGCCCGTCGCTGTCGCCAACTCGGCGATATTCATGCCCTCGTACTGGAGGTTGCGGTCTTCCCGTATTTCGACAACCCGCATCTTCGACCAGTCGGAGGCAGCGTCCGCGCCGCCACCCTCGCCGACGTAAGCGCCGACTTGGGCACGCATCTTGTCGCGGTTTTCGGGGTTGCTCAGCTTGGCTATGCGCTCTTCGGGCGTGCCAACGAACGGGTCAATCCACGCGGGCATGGCGTCGAAGCCGTTATACTCCGCAAGCTCGAACACCGGGGACGACGACATAGCCGTGGTCTGGGCGAACATGGCTGCCCCTTCCGACCTGGCGCGTTCCAAGAACTCCAGCTGTTGCTTGTAGCGGTTCGGAGCGTGCTCGTTGTAAGTAATCGCTCCCCACTGGAAGGGCCGTCCAGAGGCGATACACATCTCGATCAGGAAGTCTTCCCTGCCCCGGCCGGGGGCGTCTCCTTCCACGGCGTCCATCAGCAAGGCCGACTGGCCGGTGACCGCGGCCACCGTGGGACCCGGGTCGCCGCCGCCGATCAGATCGGGCTCACCAGGGGGCAACGGGCGCTCGGCGGGGCCCCTGGTCCAGCCGATGTGACCCACGCCGTACTCGTTCAAGACCTTGGCCAAGGCCAAGAACTCCTCGTTCGAAGCAACCTGGCTGGGGATGAAGCGGCCATCGTCCGGGCGGTTGGCCAGAGTCTTCATCGCGGACCAACCAAAAGCACCGGCCTCCATGGCCTCGCGCTGGAGCTTTTCCATCGTAGCGATCTCTTCGTCGGTCGCCCGTACCCTGGTCCTGGCCTCTTCGAGGCCCATGACATACATGCGCAGGGTGTTGAAGGGCACCAAAGCGCCCACGTTGACGCCGAGGGGGTGGCTGTCCAGGCTGTCGAGCCACTCGGGGAAGGATTCCCAGTCCCACCTGAGGCCCAGCTCCATCGTCCGCAGAGGGATGGCCTCGATGCGAGTCATCAGCCGCATCGCCGCGTCCCGGTCTTCGGGCTTACAGGGAGCGAAGCCGAAACCGCACTGCCCGATGGTCACCGAGGTGACACCGTGCCAGCCGGACATCGTGGCGTAGGGTTCCCAGTTCAGTTGCAGGTCGTAGTGGGTGTGCAGGTCGATGGCCCCCGGGGCCACTATGCAACCGGTCGCGTCCAACTCCTCCGTGGCGGAAGCTTGGATCCGGCCGCTGATCATGGAGATCTTGCCATCCTTGATGGCAACATCGCCACGGTAAGCCGGCAGGCCGCCGCTCCCGTCGACAATCGTCCCGTTTCTGATAATTTTGTCGAATTCAGGCATATAGTCTACGCCTCCTCTTGTATTTGTTCCAACCCGATTTTACCACCATAAATCCAAACGTCAACTACCTGATCCCTGCTCCTCGCGCCCGTACAATTCCCTTCGGTCGACCCGGTTCTCCAAGGGCCGGTCATTGGGCGAAACATAGCCGGTCAGGCCCGCTTCCGAAAGGAACCCTGACGTGGCGCCATCGACGCTCGCCAGTACTCGGTCCGGCTCGTGGGTGGGGAAGACGAACAATATCCGGGCCGGGCCGCCGTAGCGGTTAACGAACCCGTGGGTCGTACCGGCCGGCGCCAGAATAGTGTCGCCGGCCTCGACGGTCATTCGTTGCCCGCCCACCACGACATCCAATTTCCCCTCCAGCACCATCATGGCTTCTTCGGTGTTGGTGTGGATGTGCCGGGGTATCCGAGTGTTGGTTGCGATGGTCACTTCACCTATTTTGAGGGACTGACTCCCTTGCCAAATATCCACTATTTCGCGGACTTCCAGTCCTGGGTTGGACCCTTCCCTGGTGCGGTTGTCCTTTTTATTGATTATGGGCATGGCTCCTCCTTGCGCAGTCTATTGAACTCTAAAGCGTCCCCAGCCTAACCGGTTCCTCCACTCGCCTGGCTGAAACCGACAGTGGTGCACCGCGGCTCCGACTCTCACGTAGCGAATTATAATAGCATTCTACAAAAAGAGAAGAGCCGCCATATAAAGCGGGGCGCGACGCCGGTGTTGACCGCAAAAATCTAGTCCGCCGCCGCAGGGACCGTCTGGGCCGAGAGGGCTTTGGCACAGAATTCGGCCAGCAGCCCGTTGAAGACCTCTGCCTGCTCGAAGTGGGCGGAATGTGCGGAGCCCGGGACCACTTCCATGCGCGATCCGGGGATGACCTTATGCACCTCTTCGATCACGTCCGGTGGGAATATGCGGTCTTCTTCTCCCACAATGAGCAGTGTCGGGGTCTGCCAGCCGAGGAAGGCCGCCTCTCCCGGGCCCTCCTCAATCCGGAACCCGGAGATGACACCGTCTTCCCCGCGTTCCGGATTGAGGCCGCCGATCTGCTGGTAGAGGAAGGTGAGGGCGGGTTGTTCTTCGATGAAGCTTCCGGCCAGCGACCTGGCGACACCGTCCGGTGGCGCCATTGCCCTGCCAAGGGCCTCCAACACGCCGGGGCTGGCGACCCCGCCGGTGGTGTCGCCCAATACGAGGCCCAGCGTGCGGTCCGGGTTGGTCAGCGCAAATTCCAGGCAGCAAAAACCGCCCATTGACTGGGCCACCAAGAACGTTTGTTGTATCCCCAAGTGGTCCAGAAGCGCGGCCAGGTCGGCGGTGAAGTTGTCCCGCAGAGGGGAGCCGAACTCGGCGATGGACTGTCCCCAACCCCGGTGGTCAAAGGTGATACAGCGGTAGCCGGACGAGAACCTGGCCGCCTGCTGCCACCAGCTGATGTGGTTGCCGCCGCGGCCATGGGCGAATACGATGGCCGGGCCGGAGCCGTGCGACTCGTAGTACAACTCGATTCCATTGATCTGCGCTTTGGGCATAAACTTCCTCCTGTCCCATTAGATTAGTCCGTCGATTGGCCCCAGTCCGTCGATTGGCCCCGCCGCCTCCAATTCCGGCGGGACTACACCGGCCAGCCTTCGCGCCGGTAAGCGGCATCCCAAAACATGTACTCGTAACGGCTGCTGGTCATAAAGGCGTATCGCATCGCGTCCAACTCAGCCGGACTGGCGTCACGGGCCATCCGGTCGACGAAGCTCCGCCAGGCCTCGACACTCCCTTCCAATAGCCCTGACACGTAGAAGCTCGTCCATTGCCCGTAGAGCGGGTGTTCCGATTGTCCCACTTCCTCCCTTAGCAGGTGGTAGGTCCACGGGCAAGGAAGCAACACGGCCGCCGTTGGACCCAGCCCATGCCGGGCGGCGGTGGCCAGCATGTGGTTGACATAACCGGTATTCGTGGGCGATGGAGACGCCCCCCGCACATCCTCCATGGTCATGCCCGCGGCGTCCACCAGTTTATGGTGCAGCGGACGCTCGATGGGCGTCAGGACCCGGTGGCCCAACTCTTCCAGAAGATTCGCGTTGGGCGCTTTGGAGAGAGCAACGGCCACTGTCCTGGCGAAACCCTCCAAATACAGATAGTCCTGGGCCAAGTAATACCGGAACGTCTCCAAGGGGAGCGTTCCTTCCTTGATGTCCTTAAGAAAGGGGTGAGCAAAAATCTTCCCCCAAATGGGCGCGGCCTCGGCCCGCAACCGATCGCTGAAACTTTCCATCCCTCCTCCGAGCCCGCAGGTCTGTGTTCTATCGGTCCTGTTAGGCCCCGCCGCCCGGCGAGCTGGCCCGCTCCACTTCCATTTCCCGCAACTCCACCCGGCGTATCTTCCCGCTGACCGTTTTGGGCAGCTCGGTAACGAATTCCACCGCACGGGGGTATTTGTATGGAGCGGTCGTGGAGCGAACGTGCTCCTGGAGGCTGAGCGCCAATTCATCCGAGGGCACATAGCCCGGCGCCAGGATGACGAACGCCTTTACGATGTCGCCCCGCACCGGGTCGGGGGTGGCTACTACCGCCGACTCCGCCACTGCGGGGTGCTCGATGAGAGCGCTTTCCACCTCGAATGGACCTATTCTGTATCCGGCCGAAATGATCACGTCGTCGGCCCGCCCCACGAACCAGAAATACCCGTCTTCGTCCTTGTAGGCCTTGTCGCCGGTCAGGTACCAATCGCCGTAGAAAGAACGCTCCATAGCTTCGTCGTCGCGCCAGTACTCCTGGAACAGGCCGACGGGCCGTTCCGGCTTTATCTTGACCGCGATCTGCCCTTCCTCCCCCGAAGCGACCTCACTCCCCTCCTCGTCGACGACGCCGATGGTGAATCCGGGCATCGGCTTCCCCATCGAGCCGGGGCGGACCGGCAGGCAACGGAAGTTGCCCACCAGCAGCACGGTCTCGGTCTGGCCGTAGCCGTCGTAGATGGCGAGCCCGGCGCCGTCCTCCCACTGTTTCATCACCTCCGGATTCAACGGCTCACCGGCGCCCGTGCAGTGGCGCAGGTTGCTCAGGTCGTACTTGGTCAGGTCCTCCAATACCATCATGCGGTAGGCGGTGGGAGGAGCGCAGAACGACGTGACGCCGTACCTCTCCAGCATGCGCAGGGTCAAGGCGGCGTCAAACCGGCCTCGGGCGTCGTGCTGCATCACCGTCGCCCCGATAGTCCACTGGCCGAACAGTTTGCCGTAAGCGGCCTTGGCCCAACCGGTTTCCGACAGCGTCCAATGCAGATCGGTGCTCTTCAGGTCTTGCCAGTACTTGGCGGTCAGGGTATGGCCGATGCCGTACGACGCCTGGGTGTGAAGCACCATCTTGGGATACCCGACGGTGCCGGACGTAAAGTAGATCAGCAGGGGGTCATCGCTCCTCGTCGGCTCGACTCCCTCCAACACAGTAGAGGCATCGTCTCTCATCGAACCGAAGGAGACCCACCCCCGTTGCTCTCCGCCGGCCAAGACCAGATGCTTGAGGGTGGGGCAGCCGGCGGCCGCCTCCTCCACTTTCGCGGCATTCTCGGGGTCGGTGACGGCCATGACGGCCTCGGAGCGGTTGATACGGTACACGATGTCCCTGGGCGTAAGGAGGGTGGTGCCGGGCATGGGGAGGGCTCCCAGCTTGAACAGTCCCAGCATCGCCACGTACCAGTCCGGTATGCGGGGCAGCATGATGAACACCCGGTCGCCCTTCCGGATCCCTAGCTGGCGGAACCCGTTGGCGGCCCGGTCGGAGAGGACCTTGAGGTCCCAGAACGTATGGTGCTGTGCCTGCAGGCCAGAGGGATCGGCCGATAGCAGGGCCAATTTGGTCCGGTCTTCGGCCCACCGGTCAACGATGTCGGACCCGAAGTTGAAAAACTCCGGCACTTCCAAACGGTCATCCCGGTAGGACTCCTCGTAGTCGGTCATGTTGGGGGCAATCTCCGTCATGCGTCCTCCTTGAACCTCGCCGGGAACCTTGCCCGGGAACCTTGCCCGCATTGCAGATGAGCATCCGGGGTCTGCCGATGATTCATCTGAATCAGGTGAATCAGGATTTTTGGGGATTAAACGGTTGGCAAGGTTATCAACATTCTGAAAATCCGGCAAATTCCGATTGAGACAGTTGCATATTATAATCCAATCTGCTAATGAACCTCTGAACAAGTTATGGCCATTGAGGCGAAAGCCGAAATCTCGGAGGAGAGCTTAACGGTATTAGCTATCAAATGAGCGCCGGCGCCCCCATCCTAACCTTCCCCCATCGGGGGGAAGGGACTTGGGCGCCCCCATCCTAACCTTCCCCCATCGGGGGGAAGGGACTTG